>JAFZNO010000086.1 GCA_017552985.1 Lachnospiraceae bacterium | reverse complement strand
GCACAGTGGAAGGCAGCAACTGCCGCAACCAGCATGGACCTTGACTTGACCAAGGTTGAGCTGAAGATGAGAAAGGCTGCGGACGGAACCGCCACTGCTGAGAATGGCACGGTAAAGGCAACCGCAAAGGGATTTGCGGAAGGCAAGGAGCTGAAGTACGAGGCATCCTCCGCGGATAACGCGATCGCAACGGCTGCAATCGATGCAACCGGTAAGATCACCGTGATCGCCGTAGGAAAGGGTACCACGAAGATCACCGTATCCGTAGATTACAAGAATGACGCGGACAAGGATCCGACCGTTACGAGCAAGGTTACGAAGACGATCGAGGTTGTTGTAACGGAGAAGGAAGCGCTCACCGTTACCGTTGATAAGGCAGAGCTTCTTTGCTACAGCGAAGTGAACGATCCCGCGCTGGTTCTGGAAGTAACCATTAAGAACAGTGAATTCAAGGCGGCAGACCTGATTGAGTCCAAGATGAAGTTTACCGCAGAGAGCTCCGACACGACGGTGGCAGTCATCTCCAAGAAGGAATTCCTTCCCACGACGACGGACGGCACCGTGAAGATCAAGCTGACCATGACGGCGCAGGTTCTGACGGAGAAGAAGAGCTGTATCCTGACTGCAAAATACGAGGAAGGCAAGGAGACCGCTTCCGCGAAGTGTACCCTTACCGTAAAGCCTCATCCCAGATATGACAAGACGACGCTTCTGATGGACAAGGACGGAAAGCAACTGTTTGTGGAAGCAAACGGCAATTATCGCCAGGCAGTTTATGCCGATTATTACGTGGAAGGCACGAAGTTCTTCGTACAGAGCGGCGTGAAGTACACCGGCTGGCAGACCCTGAACGGTAAGGTTTACTTCTTCAATGCGGAAGGCAAGTTCGTGACGGGCGAGCAGGTCATCCAGGGAGCTAAGTACACGTTTGGCTCGGACGGCGCGCTGATGACCGGAAACGCAGTCCTGGGAATTGACGTCTCCAGATGGAATGGTTCCATCGACTGGAAGGCAGTAAAGAATTCCGGCGTATCCTTCGTCATCATCCGTTGCGGTTACCGCGGATCCACGCAGGGTACCCTGATCGAGGATTCGAAGTTCACTACGAACATTAAGGGTGCGACCAATGCCGGCCTAAAGGTTGGCGTATACTTCTTCACGCAGGCCGTGGATGAAGTTGAGGCAGTTTACGAGGCATCCTACGTGATCGACAAGATCAAGAATTATAAGATTAGCTATCCCGTATTCCTGGACGTTGAGGCCAGCGGCGGACGTGCTGACAAGATCAGTAATGACACCAGAACGAAGGTCTGCAAGGCATTCTGCCAGACCATCCAGAACGCTGGATATACCGCAGGCATCTATGCAAACAAAACCTGGCTGACCGAGAAGATGGACGCAAGCCAGCTGAGTGCTTACAAGATCTGGCTGGCTCAGTATGCGGCAAACCCGACCTACACGGGCAAATACGACATGTGGCAGTACAAGTCCACCGGAACCGTCGGCGGCATCAGCGGCAACGTTGACATGAATTTAAGTTATATGGGTTATTAAACTAAAGGAGCAAAATAACATGAAAGGTATTATTCTGGCCGGAGGATCCGGCACCAGACTGTATCCGTTAACCAAGGCGATCTCAAAGCAGATCATGCCCGTATATGACAAGCCGATGATCTATTACCCCCTGTCAACGCTTATGTTGGCAGGGATCAAGGAGATCCTGATCATCTCAACGCCCAGAGACCTTCCGGTATTCGAAGAGCTTTTGGGTGACGGAAGCCAGCTTGGCATGCAATTCACTTACGCCGTACAGGAATATCCGAGAGGCTTGGCCGATGCGTTTATCATCGGAGAAAAGTTCATCGGGAATGACAGGGTGGCCTTGGTACTCGGTGACAACATTTTCTACGGCCAGAGCTTTTCCAAAGTGCTTCGCGAGGTTGCTTCCAGAGATAGCGGCGCGACGATCTTTGGATATTACGTAAGAGATCCCAGGGAATACGGCGTGGTGGAGTTTGATGAGAACGGAAAGGCCCTTTCCATCGAGGAAAAACCGGCCAACCCGAAGAGCAATTATGCCGTTCCCGGATTGTATTTCTATGACAATGACGTGGTGGAGATCGCAAAGAACGTAAAGCCCTCTGCCCGCGGTGAGATCGAGATCACCAGCGTAAACAATGAGTATCTCCAGAGAGGTACCCTTCGCGTGGAGACCTTGGGACGCGGTTTTGCCTGGCTTGACACCGGTAATCATGACGCGTTGCTGGACGCATCGGATTTTGTGGCGGCATTCCAGAAGCGTCAGGGCCTTTACATTTCCTGCATCGAGGAGATTGCTTACAAGCGCGGATTTATCGATAAGGATCAGCTGTTAAAGTTGGCTGAGCCCTTGATGAAGACCAATTACGGAAAGTATTTGGTGGAAGTGGCAAACGGACTGTAATTGACGTGCGCCGATGCGCACGCGACGATAATTCTAGAGTTGAGAGAGGGTTTGAAACATGGGTAAGCTTACGGTAGAAACCTGTGAGATTGAAGGTCTTAAGATTATTACGCCTGAGGTTCGTCAAGATGCCAGGGGCTATTTTATGGAGACTTATCAGTATAATGATTTTAAGGCGGCCGGCATACCGGAGGTATTTGTTCAGGATAATCAGTCGGCATCCAAAAGAGGAGTTTTGAGAGGTCTGCATTTCCAGATCGAGCACCCGCAGGATAAGCTGGTACGCGTGATCAAGGGAGAGGTGTTCGACGTGGCCGTGGACCTGAGAAAGGGTTCCAAGACCTTTGGCAAGTGGTTTGGCGTCGTACTTTCCGAGGAGAACAAGAAGCAGTTTTTTGTTCCCAAGAATTTTGCTCACGGTTTTCTCGTGTTGTCGGACTACGCGGAGTTCTGCTATAAGTGTACGGACTTTTATCATCCCGGAGACGAAGGCGGACTTGCATACAATGATCCGGACATCGGCGTGGAATGGCCCATTGCGGATGACATGGAATTAATCTTTTCGGACCGTGACACGAAATGGGGCGGCATCCGTGAGTATATGAAAGAGCGCGGAATTGAAGGATAACGGATCATGGCGTACGGCGTCGCGGGAAGGATAAGGGCGTAACATGAAAATTG
The DNA here is from genome assembly GCA_017552985.1 of Lachnospiraceae bacterium. Classification (GTDB taxonomy): domain Bacteria; phylum Bacillota; class Clostridia; order Lachnospirales; family Lachnospiraceae; genus Acetatifactor. The sequence goes on along the minus strand of JAFZNO010000086.1, from coordinate 12,969 downwards.
GCAAGAAAGGCGGAATCGCCATTTTCTTTCTTCTTGGCATCATCCTGGCTACGGTGGTCATCCTGCATCAGAACCTAGGACCTGCCGCTAATCCCAGGGAGGAATTCATAAAAAAGGTTTGCACCTGCATGATCATTGCAGGATGTTGCATTGGCTTTGCAGTCTTTTATGACAAGGTGACGGGCCTTGCCGGAGAGCTCTTTCAGAGCAGGCATCTGATCTGGAAGCTGGCAAAGAACGATTTTAAGAAACGATATGCCGGATCTTATCTGGGCGCCGTATGGGCAATGGTCCAACCCGTTGTCACGGTGGCCCTGTATTACGTTGTATTCGAAATCATCATGCATGGCGCGTCCCGTACGGAGGAGGCGCCATACGTGTTATTTTTGACTGCAGGTTTAGTGCCCTGGTTTTTCTTCAGTGAGGCGCTGAACGCAGGTACCAATGCCCTCAGAGAGTATGATTATCTTGTGAAGAAGGTGGTTTTTAAGATCAGCATTCTTCCCATCATCAAGATCATTGCAGCCACCTTTATCCATGGTTTCTTTATCATTGTGCTTCTTGTGATCGCGGTTGCATATGGGCATTTTCCGACGATCTATACCATTCAGATCTTCTATTACAGCGCCTGCTTGTTTCTTCTTGTGCTGGCCATCTGTTACACCACCTGCTCGATTCTGGTATTTTTCAAGGATCTTTCCCAGATCATCAGCATCCTTCTTCAAATTGGCATGTGGGCAACGCCCATCCTTTGGGATATAAATATGCTTCCGGAACGATGGCAGACCTTCATCAAGATTAATCCCCTGGTCTATATCGTAAATGGATACCGGAGCGCCGTATACGGTCAGGAATGGTTTTTCCAGGATTTCTTTTCCACGGTTTACTTCTGGATGTTCACGGTCGTGGTTTTTGGAATTGGAACGCTGGTCTTTAAGCGTTTGAAGGTGCATTTCGCAGACGTATTGTAATCACTCGGAAATGAGGATTTAGTTTGGCATGGATGATGAGAAGAACTTGAAAATGGAAGAAGAGACGGCGATCCAGGTTAAGGACGTCGTGAAAGTTTATAAACTGTACGACAAGATGCGTGACCGCGTGAAGGACGCTTTTGGACTGGGACGCGGGACGTATAAGCTTCACTATGCCCTAAATGGCGTCAACATGGACGTGCACAAGGGAGAGACCGTCGGCATCATTGGAACGAACGGTTCCGGAAAGTCGACGATCCTGAAGATCATTACGGGCGTGTTACATCCGACCTCCGGTGAGGTGACGGTTAACGGAAGGATTTCCGCATTGCTTGAGCTTGGAGCAGGCTTTAACCCGGAGTACAGCGGCGTGGAGAACGTGTATCTGAACGGTACCATGATGGGTTTTTCCGAAAAGGAGATCGACGAAAAGCTCCCCGCCATTTTGGAGTTTGCGGACATCGGGGATTACGTGTATCAGCCCGTGAAGACTTATTCCAGTGGCATGTTCGTGCGCCTGGCTTTTGCCGTGGCCATCAACATTGAGCCGGAGATCTTGATCGTGGATGAGGCACTGTCCGTGGGAGACGTTTTCTTCCAGTCGAAGTGCTATCATAAGTTTGAAGAATTCAAGGAAATGGGGAAGACGATCGTTTTCGTCAGCCATGACCTTAGCAGCATTGCAAAGTATTGTGACAGAGTGTTCCTGCTGAACAAGGGCACGCTCCTGGGCGTTGGCAGCCCGAAAGAGATGATCGACGCGTATAAACAAGTGCTGGTCGGACAATATAAGGCAGGGGGATCCAAGGGAACGACGGCGGAAGCACTGGACGAAGCGTTTGCGGATGCCAGCGGGACGAACCCCAATGCGCTGGAGTACGGTGACGGCAAGGCAAGGATCGAGGAGTATTACCTGACGGACGAGCACGGCACCCGCACCACCACGCTTCTAAAGGGTTCTGAGTTTACGCTGCACCTAAAGGTGAAATTTCAGGAAAAACTGACCGCACCCATCTTCGCGTTTACGGTCAAGAACGTGCGCGGGACGGAGATCACCGGGACGAACACCATGCTGGAGAAGGCATTCCTGGACGGCGTGGAAGCGGGCCAGGTGAAGGAGGTTACGTTCACGCAGAAGGCAGACCTGCAGGGCGGGGAATATCTTCTATCCCTGGGCGTGACGGGCTATGACGGCGACGTATTCCAGGTGTATCACCGCCTGTATGACATTATAAACATGACAGTTGTGTCAGATAAGAATACCGTAGGTTTCTATGACATGAATTCCAAAATTGTAGTGAAGGACGCTTAAAGGATGAGCGAAGAAGAAAAGAAAACGTTTACGAATGAGACCATAGGAAAGGTCGTGCTGGATTTAAGTAAGTATCCCGGAAAGGATCTTTACAGCGACGGCGCCGTGGAGGAGGAACTCTTAAAGATCGCAAGGGATCTTTCGCCCGTGGAATATGGCAAGGTGATCGATGAGAGGGGCAGCTGGCCCATTCTGTATCACTTCTCAAAGCAAAGAGAGAATATTTTAGAGTGGGTCCCCGTGAAGAAGACGGACAAGGTTCTGGACCTCGGCAGCGGTTGCGGCGCCATCGCGGGAGCACTTGTGAAGAAGGCGGCGAGCGTTACCTGCGTGGATCTGTCCAGAATGCGCAGCAGGATCAATGCCTATCGTCATTCAGATTGTGAAAACCTTACCATCAAGGTGGGGAATTTCACGGACGTGGAGCCGGAGCTGGACCGGGATTTCGACCTGATCTGCCTGATCGGCGTGTTCGAGTACGGCATCAGCTACGTTGGCGGGGAGACACCCTTTGTTGATTTCTTAAAGATCATAAAGTCCCATTTAAAGCCGGGCGGCCGGATCATCATTGCCATAGAGAATAAGCTGGGACTGAAGTATTTTGCGGGATGTAAGGAAGACCACCTCGGCACGTATTTCTCCGGGATCACGAACTACGTGGACGGAGGACATGCGCGGACCTTTAGCAAAAAGGGTTTGGAGAAAATTTTCCAGGACGCGGGCACGTCGGAGTGCCATTTCTACTATCCCTATCCGGATTACAAGTTCATGACGACGCTCTACAGCGACAAGAGGCTTCCGGGAAAGGGCGAGCTTTCAAACAACCTGCGGAACTTTGACAGGGACAGGATCCTTTTGTTTGACGAGAAAAATGCCTTCGACGGCATTTCGGAGGACGGGCTGTTCCCAATCTTTTCCAATTCCTTTTTGGTGGTTCTCGGACCGGATTATGATACGGAATACGTAAGATATTCGAACGACAGGGCACCCCAGTTCCAGATCTGCACTGAGATCCTGGGGGGAACGGAGCGGATCGTCAGAAAACGCCCTCTTTGCGAGGATGCTGCGGAGCACGTGAGCGCCATGGCGGGAGCCTGTGAGAGCCTGAAGGAACGATTTGAGGGCGGCGAGCTGACCGTAAACCAGTGCAAGCTGGCGGAGGCGGACGACCTTCCCTGCGCGGAGTTTGAATTTGCAAAGGGCGTGACGCTGGCCTCGCTTTTGGACAAGGCTTTGGACCGTGGGGACGAGGAGGAATTCAAAAGGCTCTTCAAGGAATATCTCCGCAGGATCGATTACCACAGCGACGCCCCCGTTACGGACTTTGACCTTGTATTCTCAAATATTTTGGTGGACGGGGATCATTGGACGCTCATCGATTACGAGTGGACCTTTGGCAAGGCGATGGAGACGCGGGAATTGGCATTCCGCGCGATTTATTGTTATCTTTTGGAAGATGAGAAACGCGAGCGGCTGCCCATGGACTGGGTGCTGGAGGAACTGAAGGTCACGCCGGAAGAAGCGGATGCCTATCGCGAGCAGGAGCAGGAATTCCAGAAATATGTGGAGGGGCTAAAGCTCTCCATGGCAAAGATGCGCGAGAGGATCGGCAAGAAGATCATCAAACCCTGGAAGCTGATCGAGAGCTATCAGGACGCGGAACAGATCTTCCGGGTGCAGATCTATGAGGACCGGGGCAACGGATATAATGAGGATCAGTCCTATTTCGTTCCAGAGGCCTTTGTCAGCGACAGACAGATCGAGCTGGAGCTGAAGGTAGGCGGCGACGTGAAAACCCTCAGGATCGATCCCATCATGGATTCCTGCGTGGTCAAGGTACTGGAAATGACCTTTAACGGCGAGCGCGTGCCGCTTGAGAAAAAGAAGATTCTTCTCGTAAACGGCAGAAGCAGCGGAGGAGAACTGCCGAGCATTGTCTTCCCGACGGCGGATCCCAATCTTGGGATCAATCTTGAGATGCTCTCGCCTCAGGCGGAAAACATTCTCTATGCCTCCCTTGAGGTCACGAGAATACCCCAGAATGCGGCGGAGGATCTCTGCGGCGCTCTGGCAAAGCATCTTCGATTCTAAGAAAACGGCAGATCGGAAAGAATGCCGCTTGAAAACGTAACTTGAGAAAAGGCACTCCGTGAGAGGAAAAGATGGAACAGGAACACAAGAGGCGTCCTCATTATTCCGGGACGCACCCGAAACGGTTTGAAGAAAAATATAAAGAGCATCAGCCGGAAAAGTACGGAGACACCATCCGGAAGGTGATGGGGAAGGGCAGCACGCCTGCGGGCATGCATATCTCCATCATGGTGCAGGAGATCCTTGATTTTCTACAGATCCAGCCAGGGCAGCGGGGGCTTGATGCCACGCTGGGCTACGGCGGCCACACGAGGGCCATGCTGGACCAGCTGCAGGGGAAAGGGCACCTGACGGCGCTGGACGTGGATCCGATCGAGTCCGCCAAGACCTTGGAACGCCTTCGCGCGGCGGGTTACGGCGAGGAACTTCTTACGGTAAAGCTTGTGAACTTTGCGAATATTGACGAAGTGGCAAAGGAACAGGGAAAATTTGATTTTGTTTTGGCGGACCTTGGCGTGTCCTCCATGCAGATCGACGATCCTACGAGAGGCTTTTCCTACAAGATCAACGCGCCGCTGGACCTTAGGATGAACCCAAGGGAGGGAGTCAGCGCGGCGGAGAGACTGAAGGAACTGACAAAGGAAGAACTGACCGGACTTTTGGTGGAGAATTCCGATGAACCTTATGCGGAGAAGATCACCAATCAGATCTTCCGGAGGCGCGCGTCCGGCAAGCCCGTGGAGACCACCTTTGACCTTCGGGACGCGATCCGTGACGCTCTTGCGTTTTTGCCTGCAAAGGAGCGCGAGGAGGAGCAAAAGAAAGCCTGTCAAAGGTGCTTTCAGGCGCTTCGCATTGACGTGAACAGTGAATTTGAGGCATTATATGCTTTTTTGGAAAAGCTCCCCGGAATCTTGAATCCAGGCGGGCGCGTTGCCATCCTGACGTTTCATTCCGGGGAAGACAGGCTGGTGAAAAAATCCTTCAAGGAATTGGAGAGGGAAGGCGTATATTCGGAGGTTTCCAAGGACGTGATCCGCCCGGGCGCGGAGGAGATCTTCCGGAATCCCCGGGCAAAGTCTACGAAAATGAGGTATTGCGTTAAGAGTTAGTTTCGTTGTGAGGGATGGTATTGTTTTGGGGTTAAGAGGGTGAGCGATTGGGCGTAAAAGGGATGATCAAAAAGCTGGGAGAGCTTCCCAGGGTCATAAACTACGATGCAGAGCTGCAATCCATGCGGGGGCAATATGAAAAATGGCTCTTCTGGCAGGAGCATGCCCAGGACGTCCGTGAGGATCTTGAGCATGAGGAATGCCTGCTTGCGGCGCCGGAAGGGTATTTTGGCAACCGGCCTTTGTATGCCATGCAGTCTTATTTTGCGCGCCATCCCAAGACGCTGATCCTTTACGGGGATGAGGACGCGAAGGAAAAGGACGGGTCCCTTAGCCATCCCTGGTTCCGGCCGGATTGGTCGCCGGAACGCTTAGAGAATTGTTTTTATCTGGGGAGTCTGATCGCTTTCCGGAAAACCTTTTTGGCTAAGTATTCTGACTGGAAGGACGTTTTGGGTCCCTTCCAGGTGGCGGGGGAAGAGAGCGAGGCGGAAGGCGGATCTCAGGAAAATGAAGAGTATGCGCTGATCTTCGCGAACGAAACGCCTGACGAGACCTATCAGCAGATGGTGAGAACCCTTTGCAGAAGGGCAGGGGGATGGGAGAGAGGGTGCGATTCCATTTCGCATCTTCCCGGCATTCTGTATCACTGCGGCAGCGTCGGACGGCTGCTGAAATTTGCGGATCCCGCGACGGGAAAAAGAAACGTGGAAGAGACACCAAGGGAGCTGCTCTCCGTGATCGTTCTGACCAAGGATCATCCGGAGCTCATGGAGAACTGCTTTAAGGCATTAAAGAATGCCATGGGGATCAAACCCGAGGATACGGAGCATCCGGGGCTGGAAGTGATCATCGTGGATAACGGAAGCAGCAGGGAGAACCGTGAACGGTTGGAAAAGATCCCTGACGTGACCTATCTCTACGAGCCCATGGAATTCAATTTTTCGAGAATGTGTAATTTGGGAGCAAGGCATGCGAAGGGGAAATTCCTGCTGTTCCTAAATGACGACGTGGAACTATTGCCGGAGAGCCGTCTGGATCAGATGATGATGCTTGCGGCCCGGCCCGGCGTTGGAAGCGTTGGGCTTAAGCTATATTACCCGGATTCCACGATGATCCAGCACGCAGGCATCACGAACCTGCCCACGGGTCCGGTACACAAGCTTCTTTTCCAAGATGACGGGGAGGAGCACTATTTCGGAAGAAACCGCGGATGGTGGAACGTACTGGCAGTCTCTGCCGCCTGCGTCATGCTGCGAGCGGAGGTCTTTCAGGAGGCCGGCGGTTTTTACGAGGAACTGGCGGTGGCCTATAATGACGTCGCCCTGGGTTTTAGGCTGTTTGAACTGGGATACCGCAACGTCGTGGTTTGCGATGCCCATGCCTATCATCATGAATCTTTAACGCGGGGAAGCGACGCGGATGAAAAAAAGCGTGCGCGTCTGTTTGCGGAGCAGAACCGACTGTACGCGCGGTTCCCGGACTTAAAAAACCGTGACCCATATTTCTCGGATTATCTGAGCAGACAATCCACGGACACCCGCATCCGGCCTGCGTACGAAACCATGAATAACGTGCTTCAGATCGTAACGCCCATGCCCATTGGCGAGATTGAAGGGATTCGCATGGACCCCTGCCTGAAGGTTTGCGTGGAAGAGGACCGGAATGGGGAGATGCTGGGATATGCCGTTGTCCTGGGGGATGACAATGCCTGCTACCAGCGATACCTGATCCTGGAGAGAGAGTCGGGAGAACGCTATAAGATCAAGCTTCACGCACAATACCGGCCGGATCTGGAAGAGAAAATGACGGATCAGCTGAGAGTGGCGCTGAGCGGTTTTTGGATCTGTCTGACGAAGGGAACGCTTCCTCCGGGAAGGTACCGCGTCGGCTGCCTGGCAAAACGCATGGTGGGCAATCTCAAGCTCTTTTATTGGAGCGGTTATGAAATGAAAGTAAAAGAATAAATCCTTACGGACAGTAAGTAAAACGGAAAAGGACGTAACGATGGCGGATTTGGATTACAAAGAGCTATATGAAAAAGAGGCAATAAAGTGTTCGGAACTCGCGGGCAAGCTTTCGGAGCTCGAGATGAAAAACGAAGAGCTGGAGTGGAATCTCGGCAGGATCAAGGGCAACGTGCTTTGGAGAATGACGGGACCTCTCAGAAAGTGCATGCACTGGGGAATCCGGCAGAGAGACCGCTTAAGGAATTGCGGAAGCATCAAGGGCGTGTTCCGGAAGCTCGATCAAAAGAAGCTGGAGAGGAAGGCCATGCACGCGTTAGGCACCGGGAGTTTTCCCACGCCGGAGCAGGCAGCGGCAGAGCGCGCCGCAACCTTCCCAAGGATGGTAAAGATCAGTATTCTCGTGCCGCTTTATAATACGCCGAAGGAGTTCCTGGCGGAGATGATCGAGTCCGTGACGGGGCAGACCTATGCGAACTGGGAGCTTTGCCTGGCAGACGGATCGGACGACGAGCATGCTTTTGTGGGTGAGATTTGCAGGGAATACGCGGCGAAGGCGGACGGCAGGATCGTCTACAAGAAGCTTGAGAAGAACATGGGCATCTCCGGAAACACCAATGCCTGCCTCACCTTGGCGACCGGGGAATACATCGGTCTTTTTGACCACGACGACGTATTGCATCCTTCCGTGCTTTATGAGTACGTGAAGGCCATTAATGAGCAGGGGGCGGATTATCTCTACTGCGATGAGATCACCTTCAAGAGCGGCGATCTGAATAAGATGCTGACGCTCCATTTTAAGCCGGATTACGCGCCGGACAACCTGCGCGCAAACAATTATATCTGCCATTTCAGCGTGTTCTCCAGAGAGCTTCTGGACGGCACGGAGCTTTTCCGCACGCAGTTTGACGGAAGCCAGGATCATGACATGATCCTTCGCCTTACGGACAATGCAAAGAAGATCGTGCACGTTCCCCGCGTCATGTATTATTGGCGCTCCCACGCGGGCAGCGTTGCCTCAGGAATTGAGGCGAAACCTTATGCGATCGCGGCTGCCAAGGGCGCCGTTGCGGAGCATCTCAGGAAGCATGGCTTTGACCATTTCCAGATCACGAGCACCAGGGCGTTTGCCACGATTTTCCGCATTCAGTATCAGATCTTAGGACATCCCAAGATCAGCATCGTGATCCCGAATAAGGATCATTTGGAGGACTTGGAGCGCTGCGTTTCCAGCATTCTTGAGAAATCCACTTACGATCATTTTGAGATCGTCATCGTGGAGAATAACAGCGAAACGGCTGAGATCAAGGCATATTATTCAAAGCTCCTGGGATACGAGTATGAAAAGAATGCCGTTCCCGGCGGCGTGCTAGCAGCGGACGAAAAAGGTCATGCGCCGGGTAAGGTCAAGATCGTTACGTATCAAGGAAAGTTTAATTATTCGGCGGTGAATAACCTTGGCGTTTCTTTTGCGGACGGCGAGTATGTTTTATTGCTCAATAACGACACGCAGGTGATCACGGCAAACTGGATGGAGGAGCTTCTCATGTACGCGCAGCGTGAGGACGTGGGGGCCGTGGGGGCTAAGCTATACTATGGGGATCACACGATCCAGCATGCAGGCGTGATCCTTGGGCTTGGCGCGCACAGAACTGCCGGGCATTGTCATTACAAGCAGGCCAGGCAAAACCTCGGATACATGGGGAGACTGTGCTATGCGCAGAATTTCAGTGCCGTTACCGGGGCCTGCCTGATGGTGAAAAAGTCCTTATATGACGAAGTGGGCGGCTTGGATGAAGGCTTTGCCATTTCGTTAAATGACGTGGATTTTTGCTTAAAGCTTCGGGAGAAGGGACTTCTCAACGTCTTTACGCCTTTTGCGGAGCTCTATCACTTTGAGTCCATCTCCCGCGGTCTGGACGATCAGGGCGAAAAGGCCCAGAGATACAATCAGGAATCCGAGCAGTTCCGCACGAAGTGGAAGGCCGTGCTGGAGGCAGGAGATCCGTACTATAACCCGAATTTCTCTCTGGACAAGAGTGATTTCTCACTGAAGATCGAAGGTTGACGGGAGTTACCATAACTTATGAAAAAGAATGAGTTCCTAACGGAATTAAAGGATCGTCTCGCCGGCCTTGACCAGACGGAAGTCGCGGAGAGGCTAGCGTTTTATGACGAGATCATAGAGGACTACGTGGAGGACGGCGTTCCTGAGGAGGAAGCCGTGGCGAAGCTTGGAACGATCGATGAGATCGTAGCGCAGATCATGTCGGAAATCCCTCTGGCAAAGCTTGTCGTGAAAAAGATGAAGCCCCAAAAGACGGTGAACGGCGGGAAGATCGCTTTGGTTATCCTTACGTTCCCCCTATGGTTCCCGCTCGTGGTCACTGCAATATCATTGATTTTTGCGCTTTACGTCGTGCTTTGGGCCATTGTGATCGCCTTGTTTGCGGTGGATCTGGCTCTGTTTTGCGCGGCGGTCTTTTTGTTCCTCAGCATTATCCCGCTAGCCATGGCCAAGAACGTGGCTTTGATCGGATTGGCGGTTGGCGGCGGATTCTTGTGTCTGGGTCTGTTTATGCTGTTCCTTTCGGTCAGCCTGTTGGCCGCGAAAGCCGCCCTTAAGCTCGGCGGCAGGTTCCTTCTGTGGCTAAAATCCTTCTTTATCGGAAAGGAGGAAAAGAAGCATGCGTAAATGGCTTATCTGGAATCTGATCGGCGTGATTTTTTGCGTGATCGGCGCCGTGATCATTGTAAAGACACTCTTCCAGGCAGGATTTAACATGGAAAACTTCAGTACCGCCCAGTACGTGACGAACACATGCGACGTGGAGGAGGCATTTGTCAGTCTGTCGGTCAAGGGAGACATGGAGGACGTCATCCTTGTAACGTCTGAAGATGAAAAGTGTCATCTGACCTTCCGGGAGGAGGAAAAGGCGCGGCACCAGGTGAACGTGGAAAACGATACGCTCATCATCACCGTGGCGGATGACAGACCCTGGTACGAGAAGATCGGTTTTTGGGCAGAGAATCCCATGGTCACGATAGCGCTTCCAAAGGCGGAATATGGCACGATCAAGATTGAAAATAACGTGGGTGACGTCCAGATCACGGACGTCAAAAGTCAAAACCTGTATATAAAGGGAAATACCGGGGACGTGGAACTAACGGGCGTGATCGCAGGAGAAGAGATCAAAATAGACCTGAATACGGGCGACGTGAATTTTAAGGAATGTGACGGAAAAGCGATTTACGTGGAGACGGTGACGGGTGACGTGACGGGAAGTTTTCTTTCCGGGAAGCGCTTTGAAGTCGAGACGAACACGGGTGACGCAGAGGTGCCGGATTCTTCGGAGGGAGGAACTTGCCGCGTCAAGACGAACACGGGTGACGTCAAGCTAGAGATCAAGTAGGAAAGAGGGACAAGGAATTGACGGTATTATTTTATGGGAGTGTATTTTTATTATCACTTCTGTTTTCCGCAATATACGTCTATATGTGGCATAAGCATTTCGACGCGAGCATAACGATGGTGTTCACGCTGATACCGATCGCTTGCCTTGGTTACTTGTTGCTCGGAATCGCGGGCACGATCAATGAGGTGATCGTGGCGGTAAAGATCACGTATCTCGGTGGTTGTTTTCTCCAGTTCTTCATGCTGTTCACCATACTGCACCTGTGCGGCGTCGAGCTTGGAAGGTGGAGCAGGATCCTTTTGTTTGTGCTGAGCTGCCTGTTGTATGCATCCGCATTGACAATTGGTTATCTGGATCTGTTTTATAAGAATCTGTCCTTTGAATTGGTGGGCACGGCAAAGATTTTGCATAAGGAATACGGTTGGATGCACACCTTCTTTTACGTGGTCGTGTGCGTGATCTTTGGGGCGGAGCTCATTGTGATCGGTTATTCCTGGCTGAAGAAGCGCCAGATCCCGAGAACGATCATTCATCTTCTCATTTTCCCGATCATCATTGTCGTATTTATCTTTTTTGGCGGAAAACATATCACGAATAAGGTGGATCTGATCCCGCTTGGTTACGTCATTGCGCAGTTCCTGTATCTGCTGATCGCGTACCGGCTGAACCTTTATAACGTGAGCGACACGGTGATCGATTCCATGGTCCGGGAGCGGTCCATTGGATACGTGTCCTTTGATTTTAAGTACAAGTATTTGGGAAGCAATGAGACGGCGAGGACGATCGTGCCGGAATTGTCTCTTTTGGCCGTGGATCAGCCGTTGGGATATAAGCCGGCGGAACGAAAGTTGCGTCACTTTATTGACGGATTTAGCAAGAACCCGGACAACTCGCTGTTTGTTTATGTGGTGAATGGGGAAGAAGGAAAAGAGGAAGAGGAGAAGTTCTATAACGTGAACGTAAGCTTCCTCAACGATGGCATCCGAAGGCGCGGCTATCTTGTCACGTTCACGGATGACACGCAGAACAGAAAGTACATCAATCTTCTGGACTCCTATAACGAGAACCTAAAGAGAGAGGTAGAAAATAAGACGCAGCACATTGTGGAGATGCATGACAATCTGATCATGAGTCTCGCAATGATGGTGGAAAGTCGCGACAATTCCACCGGCGGGCACATCAAGCGTACCAGTGAGTGCGTCCGGATTTTGATCGATGAGATCAAGAAGGAAGGAACGCTGTCGCTCTCGCAGGAGTTTTGCAAGGACGTGGTGAAGGCTGCGCCGATGCATGACTTGGGGAAGATCGCGGTCGATGACGAGGTGCTCAGGAAACCTGGAAGATTTACGCCTGAGGAGTATGAGAAGATGAAGAATCATGCTGCGGAAGGGGCCCGGGTCATCCATGAGATCCTTGCGCACACGGAGGATGAGTCCTTTAAGATCATTGCGGAGAACGTTGCGCATTATCATCACGAACGCTGGGACGGTTCCGGATATCCGAAGGGTCTCGCGGGGGAAGAAATCCCTATCGAGGCAAGGATCATGGCCATCGCGGACGTGTACGATGCCTTGGTGAGCAAGCGCGTGTACAAGGAAGCCTTTGATTTTGCGAAGGCGGACGCCATCATTATGGAGGGCATGGGCACCCAGTTCGACCTGGGCCTGAAGACCGTTTACGAGAAGGCAAGGCCCAGACTGGAAGAATACTATGCGGCGTTATAACGCAAGACATTTTTCGCTATTTCAATAGATCTGTTGTTCTTGGCGGTACTTTTGAGTACTGCCAAGAATATCTAAAGCTTTCAGCCCAGTGGCAAGGGCATCTGGATTTGCCATAAATCAATCTTTTTCTGTAGTTTGTAGTCTATCAATGTATTTGAGTTATGCATTATACCGCTATCATACCGCCGGGGGAGGGAAATAAGACTCTGGGCGGTAGTGAGTAATGGAAATCATACCGCCTAAAGGCCGAAAATGGACTCTGGGCGGTAGTGAGTAATGGAAATCATACCGCCTAAAGGCCGAAAATGGACTCTGGGCGGTAGTGAGTAATGGAAATCATACCGCCTAAAGGCCGAAAATGGACTCTGGGCGGTAG
>JAFZNO010000085.1 GCA_017552985.1 Lachnospiraceae bacterium | reverse complement strand
TTTTGGACGGCTTCCCTCGCACCATTCCCCAGGCAGAGGTACTTGACAAGGCGCTCACGGAGCTCGGCGACAAGATCGATTATGCGATCAACGTTGACGTTCCGGACGAGAACATTGTACGCAGAATGTCCGGCAGACGCGCATGCCTTTCCTGTGGCGCAACCTATCATATTGAGCACGTTCCGCCCAAGAAGGAAGGCATTTGCGACGTATGTGGACAGCCCCTGGTACTTCGTGACGACGACAAGCCCGAGACCGTGCTGAACCGTTTGAAGGTTTATCATGATCAGACCCAGCCCTTGATCGATTTCTATACCGCAAAGGGCGTGCTGAAGTCCGTAGACGGTACCGTGGACATGAAGGACGTATTCGCTGCGATCACCGCAATTCTGGGTTAAGCACAAAAGAGTTTTCAAAGGTAGCTTTTTAATTACGTGATTATTAGCTACGAAAGGAAGTAATTCAAATGGCAGTTACAATTAAGTCTGAGCGTGAGATCGAACTGATGCGGGAGTCCTGCAGGCTTCTTGGCATCGTGCACAAGGAGTTGGGAGAAGCCATTCGCCCCGGCATGACGACGAAAGACATTGATGATCTGGGAGAAAGCCTGATCCGCAAGCTGGGAGGCATTCCCAACTTCAAGAATTACAACGGCTATCCCGCGAGCATCTGCGTATCCGTCAATGATGAAGTGGTACACGGCATTCCTACAAAGAAGCGCATCCTTCAGGAGGGCGACATCGTTAGCCTTGACGCAGGCCTGATCTACAAGGGATATCATTCCGACGCGGCGAGAACCTACGGCGTTGGTCAGATTTCTCCCGAAGCGCAGAAGCTCATCGACGTAACGCGTGAAAGCTTTTTTGCAGGCGTTAAGATGGCAAAGGCAGGCAACAGGCTCTATGACATCTCAAATGCCATTGACGCGTATATCAAGCCCTATGGCTACGGCATCGTAAAGGACATGGTTGGTCACGGCATTGGCACAAAGCTTCATGAGGATCCCCAGATCCCGAACTTCGCACAGAAGAGAAGAGGCTTCAAGCTGGAAGCAGGCATGACCTTCGCCATTGAACCCATGGTAAACATGGGCGGATGGGAAGTAGAATGGCTTGACGACGATTGGACGGTCGTTACTGCAGACGGATCCCTCTCGGCTCATTATGAGAACACCGTTCTTATCACGGACGGAGAACCGGAAATATTAACTCTTTATTAGTAGTTTCTCTTATGGAGGATATGTATGTCAAAAAGCGACGTAATTGAAATTGAAGGAACTGTAGTGGAAAAGTTGCCCAATACCATGTTTCAAGTGGAATTGGAGAACGGACATCGTGTGTTGGCGCACATTAGCGGCAAGCTTCGCCAGAATTTTATTCGCATTCTGCCCGGTGACAAGGTGACCTTGGAGCTGTCCCCCTATGATCTGACCAAGGGAAGGATCATTTGGAGAGACAAGTAAAAAGCGCGGAAAAATATAGAAAAAAGAGCTTGCAAACCCAAAAGACCTATGTTATAATCGAAAATGGTCTTTTTTGAAAGGAGGGTTTGAGATGAAGGTTAGATCATCCGTAAAACCGATTTGCGAGAAATGCAAAGTCATCAAGAGAAAGGGACAGATCAGAATTATCTGCGAGAATCCGAAGCATAAGCAGAGACAGGGATAATCACCAACCGTTTCTTTATTAAGAAGGATCGGTACGTGAGTTCTTGTCTTATCACGTTTTGTGCGGCTGAACCGGCGATATTACGTCGATTAACATAACGTGCGAGCACGAGCTTACAGGAGATTACTTGTTGATACTTAGGCATAGGCTTAAGAAAGATCGGAGATTTGTTCCGATTGGGTGAAAGCCCCAATCAATTAGTAAGAACACGCTTAACAGACCAAGCGTGAAACGCGCCGCAAGGTGCAAACCTCATCTTTGGATGAGAGAGTAATAGGACGCGCCATTAGGCGCAGAAAGATGGAGGAAACAAAATGGCTCGTATCGCAGGTGTTGACTTACCTAGAGAGAAACGAATTGAGATCGGACTCACTTACATCTATGGAATCGGAAGAACCACCGCTGACAAGCTTCTTGCAGAGGCTGGCGTTAATCCTGATACCAGAGTAAGAGACATTACCGACGACGAAGTAAAGAAGATCACGGAAGCTATCGAGAAGCTTGGCGTTATGGTAGAGGGTGACCTCAGAAGAGAAGTAGCGCTGAACATCAAGAGACTTCAGGAGATCGGTTGCTATCGCGGTATCCGTCATCGTAAGGGTCTGCCCGTTCGCGGTCAGAATACCAAGAACAATGCCAGAACCCGTAAGGGACCCAAGAGAACCGTTGCTAACAAGAAGAAGTAATCTGGTTCCATTCAGTAACCAATTAGAAACCGTAAACAATTATGAGAAAGTAGGTTAGTTTATTATGGCAAAGAAAGTTGCAGGCGCAGCTGCCAAGAAGACGGTAGCAAAGAAGCGCGTAAAGAAAAACGTTGAACGCGGACAGGCACACATTCAGTCTTCCTTTAACAATACCATTGTTACCCTGACGGATGCTGAAGGTAATGCTCTTAGCTGGGCAAGTGCCGGTGGTCTGGGATTTAGAGGTTCAAGGAAATCTACTCCATATGCGGCTCAGATGGCAGCAGAGACTGCTACCAAGGCTGCTCTGGTACATGGCTTGAAGTACGTAGACGTATTTGTAAAGGGACCTGGTTCAGGTCGTGAGGCTGCAATCAGAGCACTCTCCGCAAGTGGTCTGGAGGTTGTCAGCATCGCTGACGTAACTCCTGTTCCTCATAATGGATGCCGTCCTCCTAAGAGACGTCGCGTCTAGTCAAGGAGGAACGAAAACAAGCAGCTGCGTAGCAGATATTTGTTTTCGCCCGACGAAGCCACGAGAGAATCTGAACGCACAAAGTGCGTGCGTTGCGTAGCAGCGTGATTCTCGAGTGTATTACGTAATCAATCTGGAAGAAGGCGCGATCGCGTTGTAAACAGACAAAGAAAGGATAAAAAGAAAATGGCAGTAAATCGCACACCCGTATTAAAGAGATGCAGATCCTTGGATCTTGAGCCCGCTTACCTGGGCTACAGCAAGACCTCCAAGAGAAAGAACCCCAGAGCAGGCAAGAAGGTCAGTGAATATGGACTTCAGCTTCGTGAGAAGCAGAAGGCTAAGTTCATCTATGGCGTGCTTGAGAAGCCTTTCCGTAACTACTATGAGAAGGCCGACAGAATGAAGGGCATGACCGGTGAAAACCTTATGGTAATGCTGGAGAGCAGACTGGACAGCGTAGTGTTCAGAATGGGCTTCGCAAGAACCAGAAGAGAGGCTAGACAGATCGTTGGACATCAGCACGTTCAGGTAAACGGCAAGCCCGTACAGATTCCTTCCTATCTTGTGAAGGCTGGAGACGTGATCGAGATCCGCGAGAAGGCAAAGTCCATGCAGAGATACAAGGATATCCTTGAGGTAACTGGCGGAAGACTTACTCCTGAATGGATGGACGTAGACGTAGAAGGACTGAAGGGTACAATCAAGAATCTTCCTACCAGAGAGATGATTGACGTTCCCGTAAACGAGATGCTTATCGTCGAGTTGTACTCCAAGTAATACCGAAACAGACAATTTTTGGGCAGCCAAGGCCTGGCTGCCTAAGAGTTTCTATCCCATAAGGAGGGCGTTGCAGTGTTTGATTTTGAAAGACCCAATATTGAGGTTGCTGAGATTTCTGAAGATAAGAAGTATGGCAGATTCGTTGTGGAGCCCTTGGAGAGAGGCTATGGCATCACCCTTGGAAATTCCCTGAGAAGAATCATGCTCTCTTCCCTTCCCGGCGCAGCAGTGAGCCAGGTTAAGATTGACGGCGTTCTGCATGAGTTCAGCTCCATCCCCGGCGTAAAAGAGGACGTTTCTGAGATTATCATGAACATCAAGAGCCTTGCAATCAAGAATCACAGTGAGACCAATGAAGCAAAGACTGCTTATATTGAGTTTGAGGGCGAGGGAGTTGTTAAGGCATCTGACATCCAGGTTGACCAAGACGTTGAAATCCTGAATCCCGGTCTTACGATCGCTACCCTGAGCGGTAAGAACACCAAGCTCTACATGGAGCTGACCATTACCAAGGGCCGCGGCTACGTAAGCGCTGACAAGAACAAGAACGATGATCTTCCCATCGGCGTGATCGCCATCGATTCCATTTACACTCCCGTTGAGAGAGTAAACGTAACGGTGGAGAATACCCGTGTTGGCCAGATCACTGATTTCGACAAGCTGACCCTTGACGTATTCACTAACGGAACTTTAGCACCCGACGAGGCAGTCAGCCTTGCAGCAAAAGTGCTCAGCGAGCATTTAAGCCTCTTCATCGACCTTTCCGAGAACGCAAAGACCGCAGAGGTTATGACCGTGAAGGAAGACGATGAGAAGGAGAAGGTGCTTGAGATGAGCATCGACGAACTGGAGCTTTCCGTTCGTTCCTACAACTGCCTGAAGCGTGCCGGCATCAATACCGTTGAGGAGCTCACCAACAGAACTCCTGAGGACATGATGAAGGTTCGTAACCTTGGCCGTAAGTCCCTTGAGGAAGTATTGGCTAAGCTTAAGGAGTTAAATCTCCAGCTGAGTCCCAGCGAGGAGAACTAATTTGTGATTTGTTCCGCCTGGGTAAGACCGAATGGCGCCGCGGAATTTATCTCTATGGAAACCTAAATATTATAAGTTTCGCGTTCGGTAAGTAAGTCCAAAGAGCGTGGCCGGACGTACCAGAAATGGAGAAAGGATTTGTATCATGGCAATGTACAGAAAGTTGGGAAAGACTTCTTCCCAGAGAAAAGCACTTCTTAGAAACCAGGTAACCCAGCTGCTTTGGCACGGCAAGATCGTGACCACCGAGGCAAGAGCCAAGGAAGTTAGAAAGATCGCTGAGGGCCTGATCGCACTCGCCGTTAAGGAGAAGGATAACTTCGAGATGGTTAAGGTAACCGCTAAGGTTCCCATGAAGGACAAGGACGGCAAGCGCGTTAAGGAAGTTGTTGACGGCAAGAAGGTGACCAAGTTCGATACCGTTGAGAAGGAGATCAAGAAAGACCTTCCTTCCAGACTGCATGCAAGACGTCAGATGCTCAAGGTTCTTTATTCTTGTGTTGAGGTTCCTACCGAGAACAAGGGTAAGAAGAGAGGCACCAAGGAGATCGATCTTGTTGCAAAGATGTTTGATGAGTATGGCGTAAAGTATGCTAACCGCAACGGTGGTTACACCAGAATCATCAAGAAGGGTCCCCGTAAGGGTGACGCAGCTATGGAAGTAATTCTTGAGCTGATCTAATCTCGGTCAAAATAATTATTAAGGAGCATGGCAGATGCCATGCTCCTTTTTCGTATTCAGGGTGGTCTGGCGAATTCCATGCATTCGTTGGGCATATCGATGCCAATTCGCATGCGGCTGACGCAAACCGAGGGTATGTTAGCGTTAGTAATTTCTTATTTCGTTTTGTGGGAAAAAGTGGTATAATATAATATCTGTGAATTTGGAAAGGAAAGAAAACCGTGTTATACGTTATGCGACATGGCAAGACGGACTGGAACGCGCAATACCGTCTGCAGGGCGGAACGGACATTCCGTTGAATGAAGAAGGGCGGGAGATGGCCCGGGAAGCTGCCAAAAGATATAAAGACATACCAATAGACGTTTGCTACGTTTCTCCATTACAGAGGGCAAAAGAAACGGCAGAACTCTTTTTAGAGGGCAGGAACGTGCCCATGATCGTGGATGACAGACTCAGGGAGATGAGTTTTGGAATCTATGAAGGAACGGATCACGTGTATGAAAAACCAGACTGCCCGATGTATACCATGTTTAAGGATCCCATAAATTACGTGGCGCAGGGCGGCGCGGAAAGCTTTGAGGAGCTATTTGCAAGAACGGGCGAATTTCTGAAGGAAGTGGCAGAACCGCTTGTGAAAGAGGGAAAAAACGTTCTGATCGTAGGGCACGGCGCCATGAACACGTCGATCATTAACCGCTATCGAAACATACCGCTTCAGAATTTTTGGGACACGCTGTGTAAAAACTGTGAGCTCGTTAAGCTTTTTTGAGAAAAGCGCTTTTGTGGCGTTAACAATGGCAAGTCAGTAACGGAAACCGTCAGATGCATCGAAAATGGGAGGGTAGAGGCATATGGGGGAGAAGAAACCTTTAGATGAAGTGATCCGGGAAGACATGAAGAAAACCGTGGAAGCGCAGGAACGGAAATTGGTGCAAATGACTGCGGAGGGAAAGCTCTCCTCTAGCAGGAAATATGCTCTGATGCTTTCCTGGCAAACCATGATCATCGTGTTCTTGATAGGGACGTTCGCAGTTGGGTGCCTGATAGCGAGTGGTTTTCATAACATGAAGCTCATGAATGACAGGGCAGCGTATTTTGATTGGGGCTTCGCGGCAGTCCTTGCCGTGGTTGTCATTGTTTGGATCGTTCGATCCGTTGTTTTGCAAAAACAATATAAGGCAGATCTTGAGAATTACGTTTCTTCCGGACAGGCTAAGATTGACTTCGATAATGACATGAACGTGATGGTGGAGATAAAGAAGGCTGAGGACGTGACGATTCGCTATCCCATCGAGACTTTTGAGAGGCTGAGTGAGGATGAGATGACTTTGGCTGATGAAGAATGGGATGAATTTCTTCTCATTGCGACGGATCGTTTTTACCGAATGGGTACCATGGTGCACATTCGCGCAGGGGAGCTCTATCAGATCTATGCAGAACTTCGCTACCAGGAATTAGGCGACTTGAAAGTCAATGAAATGGATAGTGTAGAGGAACTGATCGAGGACCGGCTGGCGGAATTGCAGGAACATGACCCCATGGCACAGGCACGGGAGTTCAAGGAGGACGTGAAAGACCTCATTCGCAAAGTGCTGGCGGAACGCTTCCCGTATTTCCGCATCGACGAGATCTGCATTGCAGTCAGGAAGATTTCTTAACAAAATCTCCTTTTAAGCTTAAGCCGTTTATAGGATATGTTTCTTTTACGCATAAAATTCAAAAGAAACAAAATACCTGTATTAGCGGCATAATTAGACAGGAGACTACGGGTGGAATGACGAAAGACGTAGTTTGGCCCGTAAGAAATGGGAAAGAACTACGGGTGGAATGACGAAAGACGTAGTTTGGCCCGTAAGAAATGGGAAAGAACTACGGGTGGAATGACGAAAGACGTAGTTTGGCC
>JAFZNO010000084.1 GCA_017552985.1 Lachnospiraceae bacterium | reverse complement strand
TTTTCTTCTTTTGCCTTTCCGCCCGTAGTCTTCTCCGTTTTCCTACGGGTGCATTTTCTTCTTTGCCTTTCCGCCCGTAGTTTTCTCCGTTTGCCTACGGGTGCATTTTCTTCTTTTGCCTTTCCGCCCGTAGTCTTCTCCGTTTTCCTACGGGTGCATTTTCTTCTTTTATCTTTCCACCCGTAGTTTTCGTATTTTCCTTTGGTCTCTTATCCAGAAACATTTGAACAGGACTCCTTATCAATGATGAAGAATACTAGCGGTAAAGGAAAAAAGATGCTTGACAATTCCGTGCGGCTGATTTATATTCATAAAAGTGACGCACGGGCGTCAGAAAAAAATAAAAGCTAGGGGAGCACGTCGCTGAGATTTAAGGGGATAGCCCTTGAAGACCCTCATTACTTGAACCGGATAATACCGGCGGAAGGAAGCAGAGCCAGCAAAAAGCGCAAGTTGATTTCACCGCGACGCAGAATATGCCAAGACATGGAGTATGCCAAGGCAAGGGTACATGCCAAGACGAGGTACGTGCCAAAGCGTGAAATAGTCCAAGGCGAGGTATATGCCAAAGCGTGGGACGTGAATAAGCGCAAACAATGCATCGGCCAGACGTGATTCCTCCTGCAACGTTAGGAGGATTTTTTTATGAAAAACACCAATGTTTTAGTAGAGGGCGCAATCATTATCGCCCTTGCCACCGTTCTTAGTTGCATCCGCATCATTCATCTGCCTTGGGGCGGTTCCGTAACGCTCCTTTCCATGCTTCCCCTCGCGCTCTTTTCCATTCGCAGGGGGCTGAAAGCTGGTTTCACGGTATCCATTCTCTATTCCATGATTGAATTTGGCCAAGGCGTCCTGGACGGTCTCTTTGGTTGGGGCTTGACTCCGGGCATGTTGGTTGCCTGCATTCTTTTGGATTATATTTTAGCCTTTAGCATTCTTGGCATCTCCGGTATTTTCAGAAAAAAAGGCTTGGCAGGCTGGATCAGCGGCATCACGCTTGCAATCTTGCTTCGCTTTTTCGTTCATTTCCTAAGTGGCGTTATCATCTGGAAGAGCGTAGGCTCCCTTTGGGGCGATTTCACCACGGAGAATTATTACGTTTACAGCATTCTGTATAACGGAGCGTACATGTTGCCCGAGCTGATCTTTACGCTGATCGGGGCATATACTCTCCTCAAGGTTCCCCAGACCGAGCGCCTTCTGCTTACCGAGAATGGTAAGTCGCTCGTATAACCTATCCATTTACGTTCTGGTTCCTCTTTAATTTTTTAACCATACTATAAAGAAATGGCATGTTTCCAAGCTCGGAGACATGCCATTTCCTTTCTATTTTTGATCATTTTCCAGCCTTAATCGAATTTCTACGGCATTCCGTGCAGCATTTTTTACAGCATTTTTTACAGCACTTTTTACAGCATTTTGTGCAGCATTTTGTACAGCCCTTTTAACTTTTCCAGTCTTTTTCGCTTTCATGCACGTTCCTAACCTTGGAACATTGATTCCATGCGCTACTTGGAACTTGCCTCGTCAAAGTGGAAGGAATACAGGACCCGTTCCTTTACGCGCTTTCCGGTGAGGCGCTCAAGCGCTTCCTGATAATGATCCATCTGGGTCTCATAGCGTTGCCAGAGTGCATCCAGGCTGGCTATGGAATCCGTTTTGTAATCCAGGAGCACAATGCCGTCCTCCTCGATAAAATAAGCATCGATGATTCCCTGGATCAGTACCGTTTCTTCCTCCGGGAACGTTTCCTTCAATCTGGTTGCCGGAATGGCAAGGACAAAGGGTTGCTCGCGATACAGCTTCCCATCCGCCTGCGCGCGGAGCATCCGGTATCCCAGACGGGATCTCAAAAACTTGCAGATCTTCTCCGTCCGCACGGCTCCCCGGTATTCCTCTGAAAGCCGGAGCTGCTTTGTCTGTTCCTTTAGGAACTCATCTACCGCCGTTTTTAAATCAGCTTCCCGCATGGCGCCCGCAAATGTTTCGTAATCCGGAAATTGTCCGCGAAGGATTCCCGCAAGATCCAGAAGTTCCATAACGCGGTGGTAGGCATTACCGCGAACGGTTCCCGTGATTTCCTCCGCGCCCCTTCGAAACTCCGGCACGTAGGATTCTTCTTCCCGCTCCTCAAATTCATGGAAGGCAGCCTCATCCTTTTCCGACATGGCCGCGATCTTAAGTTCTGAAACCGTGGTCTTCGTATAAAGTCCGGCAAGCGCTGCGCGGGGATACTGAAAGGCAAAGCGTTCCCTTAACGCAGCAAGCTCATTCGGATCCGCTATTTCCGCCGCTCTCGCCAGGCTCTCGCGGGAAAGCGCCATGGATAACTGCTCCGCGTCTCCCCGGCCAATGAGCTCGCGCGCCGGGATCTCCCGAACGGCAATGCCCGTCTGGTTTAGGATCGGCTCCAAAAAATCAAGATAGGAATTGGCTTTCATAAATTCCAGATAGGACAGGCCAATGCCTTTCCCTGAAAGCCATGACGAGGTCTGAAGCACCTTGCCGGGCTCCTCCACTTCCGCCGTCAGGATCAATTTCTCCTTCGCACGGGTCATGGCCACGTACAAAAGACGTAACTCTTCCGAAAGCGTATCCTCACGCAGTTTTTTCGCCACAATGATTTTGCGCAAGGTCTTGCTGCGGAAGCGCCGCACGGGATCCACGAAATCCATGCCAAGTCCGAGGTCCGCATCCAGGATCACGGTCTTGCTCGCGTCCTGCAGGTTAAATTTCTTGGCAAGCCCTGCGACGATCGTCACCGGGAATTCCAGACCCTTGCTCTTGTGGATGCTCATGATGCGCACCACGTCCGCATTCTCGTCAAGCGTTTCCGCCTCGCCGTAATCCTCCTCATATTTCTCAAGCATCTCGATATACCGGAGGAAATGGAACAGGCCAAAATAGGACGTTTTTTCAAAGTCAGACGCCTTCACCAGAAGCATTTCCAGATTTGCGCGGCGCTTACTTCCTCCCGGCAAGGCCGTCACGTAATTCAAATAATCATATTCGCTAAAAAGCGTCTCCAACAGCGTGCGGATGGTCAGATAACTTGACCTCTCGCGGAAGCCGTGGAGCTTTTCCAAAAAGGCAACCGCCTTGGGTTCCTCTGACGCGCAAAGGCATTCGTACAGGCTTCGCTCCTTTTCGCCCCCGCGGATCATCGCGATCTCCTCCTCGGAGAATCCGCCAAAATCAGAGTGCAGAACGCCGAAGAGCGGCACGTCCTGTAAGGGATTGTCGATCACGCGAAGAAAATTTAATACCGTCTGCACTTCCGTCGCGGTAAAATATCCGCTCTTGGAGGTTACGTAGGCGGGAATGCCTCGCTCCTCCAGAATTGCTTTGAACGCGTCGCCCCAACCGGTCAAGGTGCGGAGCAAAATGACAACGTCCCTGTAGCGCACGGGGCGAAGCTCCTTCGTCTTTGCGTCCGTCACTTTTCCATTCGCAAGGAGATCCCGGATCCTTTCGGCAATGGCAAGCGCTTCCGCCTGACGCGCCTGGAATCCAAGGTCCTTTCCCGGCTTTTCCACGAGAAGCAGTTCGCTCTGCATTGCGTCCGAACGCGCCACGCCCCGGCACGCGTTGCCAGCCTCTTCCGTCCAGACGTTAGAATCTGCCTTGTTCTTCCCGTCTTCCTGCGCCGCATCAATTACCGGGTATGATGCGCCGAGATACAGCGCCGCGTCCTCGTCATAATCAATGCCGCCAACCTCCCTGCTCATGGCAAGCCGGAAGGTATTATTCACGCTGTCAATAACCTCTTTTCTGCTTCGGAAATTTTTCGAAAGGTCGATCCGCCGCTTACGCCCGCTCTTTTGATACTGCAGGTATTTCTCCATAAAAAGTTCAGGGCGCGCCAGTCTGAAATGATAGATGCTCTGCTTTACGTCGCCCACCATGAAGCGATTGTAATGCCCGTCCTCCTCGCCGGAAACGGCGCGAAGCAGGTACTCCTGAACCAAGTTGCTGTCCTGATACTCGTCAATTAAAATCTCATGAAAATACTCGCGGTACTGCCTTGCGACCTGCGTGGGAAGAATCTTGCCGTTTTCCCTGCGAAGCAGCACGTCAAGGGCAAAATGCTCCATGTCATTGAAATCGATCAGCTTCTTTTCCTGTTTCTTCTCGCGCATGCGGCGGTCAAATTCCAGGACCAGGTCGATGAGCGTGGCAGCCGCCGCGCTGCAACCCTCGCTTCTCGCCAACTGCACGGAACCAGGAAGCACAAAGAATTGTTCTCTAAGATCCCCTAAGATTTTCTTGACCTCATCACGAAGATCCTTCGCCAAGTCACGCTTGTCCGCATCCACGGAATCATCCTTCTTGCTTGGGAGACGGCCAAACGTTATGCCTTCCAGGAGCGTGCCGATTTTCTCTAAAACATCAGCCTCCTGCATCTCCCGCAGCGCTACCAAGGCGTCCTCGAACTGCTCTTTCTCACCATCCAACAGTTCTCCGTAAACATATGGCCCGTCAGGCATCTGCGCCAGACGGATGGCTTGATCCAGCTTATGGACGCAGCCGTCCAAAACGCCTTCCGCGTAATGAAGAAAGTACTTCCTTAATTGCCCGGTAAGTAAAGCTTCCTTGCCCCCCGCCTGGTAGTCCTTCTTCCGTTCTTCGAGCCATTCCTCAGGCCAGGGAAAGCTGGCTGCATAGCGTGACAGATTGACGATCTGCTCCTCGAGAACCTTCTCCCGCCCTTTGGGGCAAAGGATCTCCACGCAGTCATGGAATTCCGGTTTTCCTTCCGCAAAGGCATCCTCCAAGAGCTCTGCAAGGGTTTCCTGCTGCAGAAGCTTGATCTCCCGCTCGTCCGCCACGCGAAAGGCCGGATCCAAGCCAATTTCATTAAAATGATTCTTGATCAAAAAGAGGCAGAAGCTGTCAATGGTCGTGATCTGCGCATTGTGAAGGAGAGTCATCTGGCGCTGCAACCTTTCAGACCCGGGATTCTCAAGTACCCTGTCTCCAAGCTTATTTGCAATGCGTTCGCGCATCTCTGCCGCCGCCGCGCTGGTGAAGGTCACGACCAAAAGACGGTCTGCGTCCACGGGATGCGCCTCATCGCAGATCAAGTTCACGATGCGCTCCGTGAGCACTGCCGTCTTTCCGCTTCCTGCCGCCGCGGAGACCAATATGTTGCAATCCCTCAGATCGATCGCTTCTTTTTGCTGGGGAGTAAATTCCACGCTCATGCGCCTGTTCTCCTTATCACTCTGCAACTTTTGTCTTTGGCCTAGACCCGTTTTCCGTAGATTACGCAATCCAGAATTCTGGTACCCTCTTCGGTAATCATAACGTTTTCCCACTTGAAACTGTTTTCGGTTATCTCTGAAAAGATCCAGTAAGAGTTTTCCTCATCCAGAACCTTTCCCACTAATCTGTCATCTTCCTTCGTGAAGCACAGTCTCTTCATGCAATGATCACAGGTATAGACCACGTCATAATGATTCTCAAAGTGATTAAACATTCGCAGGGAGGATCCATACTCGCCGTCCGGCTGGGGCTGTTCCTCCTTAGTCGCCCGGGAGGGGAAGATGAAAATATCCTGTATTCCAGCTCCCTCAAGCACCCTTCGGAATATCCATTCCCCTTTCACGTGCCTCTTCTGACCATTCAATTCATCATAATAATCACAATCCCAATCACCAAGAAGCGGTGCGAACCAGTCATACTCATCTGGAATTTTGTCTGTCTTCTGAGATAATAATGCATCCATGAAACTGTCCATCTCAAACCTCCTCGTAATTTATGCCACAACTTTCTACCTGGGATGGATCTCGCTTCCGCCCCACTCAACCACGGTAAACCCTTTTCTCTCCATGGATGAGAGATCCTGGTTTTGAAGCTTCACGGGTTTGTCGCTTCCATACCACGCCATATATACTCTGATCACCGCATCCGGCATCGGACTTACGATCAATTTCGCGCTTTCCGCATATGCCTCCGTCTGAAAACTGATCACGTTATAGTTGTTATTCTCCATCAGCGGTAACCAATATACAATAAATTCATTCGCTTCCCGTCTTGTTAAGCCCAGTTCGGAAAGCGCTTTTTCTAAGAATTCAGCCGTGTCGCATCCCTTCACGCAAAACCCTGCAGACATATCATATTCCACGGCGGATTTTCCTTCCCAATACAGGTAGTTGTAAGTCATTCCATCCGCATCCGTCAAGGTTCCGTCGGGCTCGGCGGTAACGTGCCACCCGTTCTGATACTTAGGATACGTCGTTGTTAATTCTCCATCGAGTTCCAAACGGACGAAAACTTCCGCAGTCTCCTCGGGATATAGATAAATCACAGGCTTTCTATGCACGTCTTGTGATTTCTCCCATTGGCGGATCAAGAGAAAAATCACAACCAGAAGAATGAGTCCCGCAATCGCCGCTCCGCGGAGCCATCTCCAACGACGCCCCGCTTCCTTTTTCAGCTTTTTCTTCTCTTCCTTTTCTATTTCCAGACGAATTCTCTGTTCCTCTGTCAAATAGTATTCTTCATCCATTTCTCGCCCCCCTTTTCCCTTATGCCTTACTGTCTTATTTGCCTTTCCCAATCCCATCGCAGCATCCCACGCCGTTTTTTTGTCTCTCAGGCAAGTATTCTCCGGCTCTCTTACTTGCTCGCGCTCCATTATTGCCTTTTGGGCAATGTAGATTTCCCTGAGGCTACGGCTGGATTTGTCATTTTCTGCCTTTCAGGGATAGGATTTCCAAACTCAAGGTTGGCGCGGTGCCCAGGGAACTCGCCTTCTGCTGGCTTTGTATCTTGCCTTCTACGGACTTTGCATCTTGCCTTCTACGGGCTTTGCATCTCGTCTTCTAGAGACTTTGCGTCGCACCTTTTACGGGCTTTGCATCTCGTCTTCTAGAGACTTTGCGTCGCACCTTTTACGGGCTTTGCATCTCGTCTTCCATGAGTTTTAGGATTGTTTCCTTCGGAAGATCCTCTATCTTGCGGGTTTTGCAGCCGGGGATGCAGGGATCAAAACCGCAGACCTTCGCATACGGGCAATAGGTGCAGGCCTTCTCGTCACCGCGCTCATACGGATTCAACGCGACGTTGCCGTCCAGGATCTCGCGGCCAATGGCGCACAGTTTATGATCCACAAAGCTTGACAGCTTTTCCATGCCTTCCCTGCTCATGACGCTAGATTTTGCCGTAAAGGTGCCGTCCTTCCTCCGCTCCACGGGAATGGCATCTGATTTGCCCTCGAAGTCTCCGTCCAGAAGCTTAACCACGTCAGGATTCTCATTGACAATGCCCTTTG
This sequence comes from Lachnospiraceae bacterium, assembly GCA_017552985.1. Lineage (GTDB taxonomy): Bacteria > Bacillota > Clostridia > Lachnospirales > Lachnospiraceae > Acetatifactor. Next base: position 21,539 of record JAFZNO010000084.1, on the reverse strand, counting down.
CCCGCAGCGCCCTCGTCAGTTCCTGATCCAATTCATCCTCCGACAGTTCCTGCGTGCCTTCGATCACGGGATCCTCCACGTGATAATATAGCAGTGCCGCCGGAATCACGTTCTTGTCCGGATGCTTTTTTTGTTCACGCTCCAGCGCGGCGTTTACGTACACGACTAACTGCATCTGCAGGCCGTGATACAATGCCACGAGATCAAATTTCTTGTCACCGGATTTATAATCCATGACCTTGACGTAAACGTTCTGGTCATCCTCCGCCACGTCAAGGCGGTCAATTCTTCCCTCAAGCCGCATCATCTCCTGCGGCGCTGAGCATTCGCCATTTTCTTGCGGCGCCGCGTCTTCGCCATTCATTTCGCGCAAAGCACTTTCATCAGCCTTCTTCGAAAGCTCCATCATCTTGTGGAAGTCGATCTCATAGGCCGCCGGCGCGAAGATGCCTTTCTTTAATTGCTTCTGGAGCGTCATGACCGTGCGCAGCAAAATGCGCTCCATGCGCTTCATCTGATATTCATTCCGGTAGTTGGCCTTGAGAATGCTGCCGCCATACTGCGCGGCCTGCTCTTCCATAAGCTCCGCGATCACGTGGCCGGCGTATGCCTCGTCAAAGCTAAACCAGGTCTCATTTGCGGTCGCAAGACCCTTGGAAAACTTCTCCAAAACGTTATGATACAGGGAACCGAGATCCACGGCTTCCAGCCCAAATTCCTCCCGCTCTTTTAACGAAAGGCCGTACTGCAAAAAATGCCGGTACGCGCAAGCTGAATAAGTCTCCAGGCGGCTCACGCTGTTTTGAAGGATCTGCCCGTACGTCATGCGGGCGATCTCACGAAGCAGATGCTTTTCGCGATAGCGCTGGAACGCGGCGCCAAGATAGCGGTCCCTCGTCTTTCGCTGCGACGGCTCGCCATATGCCGCGAACAGGGTATAAAACTCTTTCTCCCGCTCCTTGGCAAGGATCCCTCCCGCATAGTCGCGAAGGGCTCCCGCGAGAAGATCCCGCCCCTCCGCAGGCGTAAGGATCTGCTCCAACACAGGAAGCATCTGCGGAAATTCCACTTTCAGCTTCGGGAACGTCCGCTTTACGGAGTCGATCAAATAGGCAGGACGTAATGCCTTTCCGTCACTTCCCTGCCTGGAATACATCAGATACAAAGCCTTTGTCGGCTTCGTCAAATTTAAGTATAGATAAAACCTTTGGATGAACGCCTGCTGCCTTGGCGTGGGTGCCAGGGCATGCTGGGAATCCTTGAGAAATTCCCGCTCCACGTCGGAGATAATGCCGCCCTTGGAAGTGTTTCTCGGAATGTTGCCGTCATTGACGCCAAGGAAAAACAGCACCTTCACGGGCTTAAAACGGGTACGCTCCATGTCCCCCACCAGGATTCTGTCCACGCCCTGCGGAATGGTTCCCACCTGGATTTCCCCAAGGCCCGCGGACACAATGTCAGTAAACTCCTGAAGGGATACTTCCTCCTCGCCAAGGAGCTGATATATCTGGTTTAACAGTTCCATGACCAAACGGTAGATTTGGGAATATTCCTTTGCACGCACGGCGTCTCCCGCCTCTTCGAAGGCCTTCGCACGCTTCTTTAGTTCCTGCTCCGCATGGGCATTCACCAGGAAATCATAGAGTCTGTCCACATAGTTGCAGGCCTTGTCCCTTGCCCTTCCGGACAAGATCTCCACCTGCGCCGCAAACGCTTCCCGCGTCTGGTTCAGCGCCTCCAGCGGACCTTCGTCCTCGGAGTGCTTTCTCATGGCCTTCGTCTTGCGCGCAAAGCGCTCAAAGTATGCCTTCTTCCCGCGAATGCCGAGCTCTATCACGTAATTCTCCAGCCGGTCGATCTCCGGAACCGGAATCCCCGACATGCCGCTTCTCAGATAATGGAACACGGCCTCATAAGAATAATTCTTGAGAGAAAGATTCAGTGCGCTTAACAAAAACTCCGTCAGCGGGTTTAAGGTAATGCTTCTCGTTCTGTCGATAAAGCAAGGGATGCCAAGGCGCTCAAACTCTGATTCCACAAAGGGCGCATAGCCCTCAAGGTCTCCCGTGATCATCACAAAATCGCGGTAGGCAAGCTGCTCCTTCCGGATCAAACGCTGGATCTCAAGCGCTGCCTGATGCACCTCCGCCGCGGGATTCGTGGTCTCTAACAGACGAATTTCTCCCGTGTTTTCCCCTGTATAGGTTCTTGCGTCATACCGGAATACGTGCTTGGCCAGGAAGGCCAGCTCATGATCGCCATCGTGCGGTTGTCCCGCTTGCTCACTGGCATGTAATTGCCCTGCACGTTCATCGGCAAAAGACTTCACCGCATCCTTCGCGTGCACCTGCTCCGCGGGATTTCCGTTGGCCGCGAGGTGCGCCGCGTCACCCGCGCAACGGCGGTTTCCTGCCGCGTCCAAAAATACGTCTTCGCCGCGGTTTCTTGCGATGCCTGCTTCTTTCGCGGCGCGCTCGAGATCCGCCACGGTCTTTTGCGTCAGGTAGAAAAGCGCCTGCTCGCCACTAAGCCGGTAGGGATCCGCTTCTTCGCCGCACGTAAGCGTCACTGCCACCTCCCGACCGATGAGCGCCAGCTCCTGCACCAGGCGATACTGGATTGGCGTAAAGCCGGTATAGCCATCCAAAAGGATCACGCTGTCCCTCACGATCTTGGATTCTTTCAGGTGGCGGCACAGCACGTCCAGCGTCTCCTCCGCCGTCACAAAATGATCCTTCACGTAATCCTGAAAGCTCTCATAGATCAGCTGCAAATCCCGAAGCTTCCCCGCCAGGGCAGACTTGTCCCTGGAATACTCGATCAGGTCGCCGACGTCCTTGGGCGACAAGCCATATTGCATGAATTCCGATATGGCGCTCTTCACCTCGTGCACGTAGCCCTGCTTGTGCAGATACCCGCCAAGGACGGGAAGCCTGTCTGCGATCTGCGCCTGGACCTTTTGCAGCACCAGACTCTTTCCCGTGTCATCCAACACGGGGATCTCCCTGCAGTCCACTTCCTCCAGCACCCTGTGGCTAAGGCGTCCAAAGCTTAAAACGTCTATGTTTAAGATGCCGCCGCGGGGATGCATGGAAGCCAATTCCTTCTGCGTCTGCATGGTAAACTGATCCGGCACGATCACAAGGAATCTCTGCTCCGGCTCACTCAGGGAACGCTCGATGACGTCCTGATATGCAAATTTGCTTAATTTTCCATCTAAAGGACCAAAATAAAACCGAAGTGCCAACGTCTCTACCTCCGTCGTCGTCCGTCATCTAGAAGATAGCACGGATCACGTCCGTAATAACTCCCTCAAGGCCAGCTCCGCATGAAAGTTCCGCCGGCTTTCTTTTCCATGGCATCAGGCAAGATCTAGCTCTACGGGACAATGATCCGATCCCATCACCTGGGGATGGATCTTCGCCTCTTTAATTTGATCTTTCATTTTTTCCGAAACGACAAAATAGTCAATGCGCCATCCGACGTTCTTCGCGCGGGCGTTGCCCATGTAGGACCACCAGGAATAGGCATCCTTTGCCTCCGGATAGAGATAACGGAAGGAATCCACAAATCCATTCGCCAAAACCTTCGTAAAGCAGTTTCTCTCCTCATCGGTGAAGCCTGCGTTCTTGTGATTGGTCTTGGGGTTCTTTAAGTCGATCTCCTGATGCGCCACGTTCAGGTCACCGCAATAGATCACGGGCTTTTTGGCATCCAAGCCCTTTACGTAATTCAGGAATGCCTCCTCCCACTGCATGCGGTAAGCAAGACGCGTCAATTCTCTTTGGGAATTGGGCACGTAAACCACGATGACGTAATACTTATCAAATTCTGCCGTGATAACGCGTCCCTCCTGGTCATGCTCTGGAACGCCAATGCCATAGGTCACGCTGACGGGCTCCTTTTTCGTAAACAGTGCCGTGCCGGAGTAACCCTTCTTCTCCGCATAGTTCCAGTACTGATGATAACCGGGGAGCTCTAAGTCATGCTGCCCTGCCTGGAGCTTCGTCTCCTGCAGGCAGAACACGTCGGCATCCGCCTCCTTGAAATACTCCAGAAATCCTTTTTGAAGACATGCCCGAAGGCCATTTACGTTCCATGAGATCAGTTTCATTGGCGTCTTTCTCCTTTTCTTTATGCTTTTGCAGCTGCGGTTTTAGCTTCTGATTTCGGGATCATGATGGACAGGGAAAACTCACCCTCCATTGACTGCGCCTTGATCAAGCCATCATATTTTTCAACGTGTCTTTGGATGTTACGAAGTCCAAAACCATGTTCCTCACCGTTCTTTTTTGAAGTGTAACCCTCCACGCTAAAAATCCTTTCAATGTTTACCTTTCCTTTCACGGAATTCAGAACATTGATCACATAAAACTGAGGCGTTCTCTTTATAATCATGGATATCTGAGGATTGGCCACCTCTGAAGAACCTGCGGCTTCGATCGCATTATCCAGTGTATTTGCAAAGATGGCGCAGACATCCATGGGCTTCATGTTCAAGTTGCCGTCAATCACGCCCTCCTCGCGAAACTCAATTCCCAGTTCTTTCATTTTTTCTGCTTTCATGGAGACAATGCAATCTAACATCTCGTCTCCCGTCACGTACTTCGGTGACAACGCCTGAACGCTGCCAAGCATGTCCTGCAGTTGCTTTGCTGCCTCTTGCGTTTTCCCTTTTTCCAAAAGCATGCTGGCAAGCGACAATTGATTGATCACGTCGTGCCGAAAAGCCTTGGTCTGCGTCTGCGTTTCCTTATAATGTTTGACGTATTCCAGCTCCGCTTCCAGGTAACGTTCCTGATATTCATTTTTTTCCTTAAGCACTCTCCTGGAAGCACTCATGATCAGTACAACGGGAGCAATCAATCCAAACAGGGGCGCCAAAAAACCAAAAATAGTACATAAGGATTGGTATCTCTCCGCTGGCTGGTCCCCATCCGTTGTAAACGGGATGATAAAAATGGAGGCAAACGTGAGTACCCAAACTAAACAAAGCAAGCGATCCCTTAAGCGGATGACGTAACATATTTTCTTTCGATAGAACGCAAAATATAAATAGAGCGCAAGCAGAGTTCCCAAAATCACCATGCCAACACTTTCGCAAAGCTTTGCCTGATAATAAGCCGGGCCGGTTCGGTTGAGTAACGCTTCGTAAGCTTCCCACTTCCCACCCGTGAAATAAATAAACGTAAACAATAACATAAATCCAGAATAGAGCTGAAATGCATGCAGAAAAACGACCGCCCAGATCACGTTAAACAGCTTTTTGTCCTGAAACGCACAAAAATAAAAAACAAACATATAGAGATACGTAATACCTATAAGCATTACGTCTGCGTCAATCCCATCGGGAATCAGCCGGAAAATCATGGCTAGGGAAACTATGACGTTCAAGATCCAAACGCCGCCGGTGGCAAACACTATTTTTCGGGTAATCTCAACACGTCGTCCGAAAAAACATGCGGAAACCATAAGAATGATCAACATGTAAATCATTATACTTAAGTTAGTACATACCTTTAGAATATTAATAAGAATCGAATTTATAAGATTCATCACTTACGACTCCTCCTTAAGGAATTCCTATACCCATTATACAAAACAACGGCCGTCATGACAAGTGCGTGCATACCGTGATGCAGGGCGCGTCCGTAACTCAAAACACGTGGACAGACGCGGCCCTGCGACACAAAAAAACCTTCGGATCACATGACCCGAAGGTTTTTTGTATTATTTCATCTCAAAGAATCTTGTGTCTAGTTCAGGATAGATGCGCTTGAGGGAAATGGGAATGCCTGCCTTGTTCAGGAACCCATGCTTACTCCTTGCAACTGCCTTTTCTTCGCCGGTCTCCTTGTCGCAGATGCGGTAGGCAATCTCCATTCCGAGGCTGTCATAGGACAAGAGCTTCGTCTCAATGAGTACGGTCTCGTCAAATTTCACCGCGCTGCGGTACTCAATGGAAAGTGAGAGCACGGGAGAAATGATCTCCAGCTCTTCCATCTGCTTATAGCCAAGACCGAGCTGATCCAACAGATTCATGCGCGCCTCTTCCATCCACTTTACGTAATTGGCGTGATGAATGATCCCTTGCGGATCCGTCTCGTGATATTGTGTCTGATGCTCATAGGGCTTGATCTTAACCTTCTTGGGATCTTGTGACTTATGAACCTGAATCTCGTTTTTTGCCATGCCATAACCTCCTTACGCCTGATGGTCAAGTCTGATGCTTACTCTTATTTTACTATAATCTTCGCGTCACTTCAATGTCGTCATGCCGTTTTCCCCGAGATGTCCCGGAGCTGTCTGAGAAGCTCTTTTTCCTTTTCCGAAACCGTCTTGGGCACGCTGATCTCCAGCGTCACGTACTCATCGCCGGTTTCGCCCTTCCCTTTCGCCGAGGGAATCCCCTTGCCGCGAAGGCGCATCCTCGTGCCGGACTGACTTCCGGCAGGCACCTTGCACTTCACCTTACCGTACAGGGTACGGAACTCCGCCTCGCCGCCCAGAATGGCCGTCGTATAAGGCACCTTCTCCGTGACGTACACGTCTTTTCCCTGTCTGGTAAAGACTTGGTCCGCCAGCACGTGGATCTTGATGAGAAGGTCTCCCCTTCTGCCATTTCGGCCCAAGTTTCCCTTTCCCGCAAGACGGATGGACTGGCCCTCCTCTATGCCGGCAGGAATCTTTACCGCAAGCGCGGGAACGCCGTCAGCGCCAAGGGAAATCACTTTCTCACATCCAAACGCAGCCTCGCGCAGGGTGATGGCGATCTCGCCTAGAAGGTCATTACTTCCAGGCGCTTCATAGACGTAATCCTCTTCGCTTCCCGCGCCAAAGCCAAAACCGCCGTGACGGAAGAAGGAACCAAAGATATCCTCGTCGTCACCGAATCCATTGCTGCTGAAACTCCAGGTAGCCCCACCGTCATTTGACTGCCAGCCTCCCCCGCCTTGCGCCGGATTCTTCCTTCCGCCTTGTCTGCCGCCATAATATTGACGGTATCGCTCCTGCTCCTTTGCAAAGGCCTCGGGATCATTCCCCATGCTCCCGTCAAACGCGGCATGCCCATACTTGTCATAAAGCCTTTTCTTTTCCGCATCTGACAGAACGTTATAAGCCTCCGTGATTTCCTTGAACAGCGCTTCCGCCTTTTTGTCATTGGGGTTGGAGTCAGGATGCCATTTCTTCGCAAGCTTTCTGTAGGCACTCTTGATCTCCTGATCCTTCGCGTCTTTACGGATGCCAAGCACGTCATAATAATCTCTTTTTGCCATGAAATTTCACTCCTTTCTCCATTTCTTTTTCCCACCGCCATAATTTGCGATCATAGCCGCAACGCATCACCGCGCGTCCATTCGCCACGTCCTCCCGCGGCAACCGATTTGAAAAGAGCTCATCGCACGCTGTTCGCGGCAACAAGCTCTTTCTGACTCGCCTCTTTATGCTTAAACAATCGCTTATGCCTGCTTAAGCCTTGTATCTTCTAACGTTTCTCACGCCTTCGCTTCGGTATCCTCAGCGGCCTCTGCCTCAGGTTCAGCGTTCTTCGGCGCAAGTACGTTTGCTACAACGCTGTCCATGTGGGTCGTGATCTCGATCTTGTCATTCTTTGCGATCTCAAGATCGGAAACCTTGATGACGTCGCCAACCTTCCATCCGGTGCAATCCAGGTCAATCCTCTCCACCAGGTTCTCGGGCGTTGCCTTATAGGCAAGCTCTTCCAGCATCTGCTCCAAGATGCCGCCCATGACCTTTTCCTTGTTGTGAAGAACGATCTCTGCCACGGAATGAACCTTCTCGCCCTTGACGAGTGCCTGGAAATCCATCTCCAAAAGCTGACGCTTCATGGCGTCATAGTCCACTTCCTTCAAAAGTACGTCGTACTTCTTGCCGTCCAGTTCAACAAACAGCTGGCTGCCCTTGAAGCACTCCCGGTGAATCCTCTCGGCTTCCTTCTTCTCGATGATGACGGGAATGGAACCGTTCAGCTCCTTGCCAAAGAGGGTACCCGTTACGTAGCCTTCCCTTCTGAGTTCCTTTGCCTTCTTTGCCATGTCTCTTTTTTGCACTGTTAAAGTATTCATTTGACTTTTCCTCCTACGAATGCATTATTCTGAGAACAGGGACGTTTGCGGAACGTCGCGTGCCAGGCGTTTCGTTTCTCTTGTTCTATCTGTGTTATAACACCACCAGCAGGATTCGTCAATAGGGAAAGCATAAAATCTTTCTAAAAAATTGGTTACAGCGCCATGCGGAAGATTGCCAGCACGTCCTCATAGGCAAGGGGCTTATAGCCGATCAAGGTTCTCGTCTTTTCGCGGCTACAGCGGAGTGCCAGAGTCTCCAGGTCTGCTTCCTTCACGCCAAGCTCGCTAAGACACGTGGGCATGCCGATCTTGCGGTAATACTCTTCCTGCAGGTCGATCGCCTTCAGTACGGTCTTCTCGGGATGTTCAAAATCAATGGGCTGATCCCATACGTTCTGGGCCCACTGCAGGAATCTCGGCACGTTTGCCTGATAAACGTATCTCGCCCAGCTGCACCAGAGCGCCGCAAGTCCCGCGCCGTGCGCAACCTTCGGGTACATGCCGGAAACCTCGTGCTCCAGCTGGTGCACCACAAGCTGGAACTGGCGGCCGCACTGCGTCAAGCCATTGTGTGCAAGGGAAGATGCCCACGTCATGTTTGCCCTTGCCGCATAGTTTTCCGGCTCCTTAATGCAGTCCATGCCCGCCTTTATGGTACATTTCATGACAGCCTCGGCAATGGCGTCCGTAAGATAAGTGTCCTCCCCAGGACAGAAATACCGCTCCATGGTGTGCATGGCAATGTCAACGGCGCCGCAGGCCGTCTGATAAGCATCAACGGTGTAGGTCAGCTCCGGATTCTCAATGGCAAAGTTCATGCGGTTCATGGGGCTTCCGTAGCCGCGCTTCGTTCCTGTCTCCTCGTCCGTGATGACACAGGAATTTGACATCTCGGAGCCTGCTGCCGCAAGGGTGAGAATGCATCCCTTAGGGAGCGTTTTCTTGGGCTGTGCCTTGCCCATGGAGAAATCCCAGACGTCCACGTCCGGATTTGCCACGCCGTTCGCAATGTCCTTTGCCGAATCCAGAACGGAACCTCCGCCCACGGCAAGAATGAAGTCCACGCCCTCTTTCCGACAAAGCTCGATGCCCTTTCGCACCATTTTGATCTCAGGATTGGGCTGTACGCCGCCAAGCAGAACGTAATCGATCCCCTGCTCCTTTAGTTTCTCCTCAACGCGTCCGATCAGGCCGCTCCTGACCGCACTTCCGCCGCCATAATGGATCAGCACCTTCTTTGCGCCGTATTCCTTGATGATCTCGCCAACCTTTAATTCCTGGTCCTTTCCAAAATACACTCTCGTCGGAGTGTCATAGATAAAGTTTTCCATGCGCGTCCTCCCATAAAAAATCTGCTTTGAGGAAAGTATAGCACAGTCCTCAAAGCAGATACAAGTTCTATTCTTCAGCCGGTCTGGCAGGTTTTCTCCACGTGGTCGTCACCTTAAACAGGTCTCCGTCCAATTCGAGTGCAAATTTTCCGCCCTGGATCTCGGTAAAGCTTCTCGCAATGGCAAGGCCAAGACCGCTTCCCTCAACGCTTCCGCGGGACGCGTCGCCCCGGACAAATCGTTCCGTCAGTTCCTCTGCCGGCACGTAGAGCTCTGCCTCCGTGATGTTTTTGATCGTCACGGTCACGAGATCTTCTTCCTCCGACATCGTCACGTAAACTCTGGTCCCGGCCATGGCGTACTTCGCGATGTTATGAAAAAGATTCTCATAAATGCGATAGGTCTTCTCACTGTCAAGCCGCAGGACAACTCTTTCTTCCGGCATGGACAGCCTCGTGGTCAGGTTCTTCTCCTCCAGCTTATCCTCCACCTCGTAAAAGCATTGCTTGATCAGGTTTGCCAGATCACAGTTTTGGAGGTTTAACTGCACGTTGCCGGAGTTCGCCTTGCTGACCTCAAACAAATCCTCGATCAGGCGCTTTAGGCGCAGGGACTTTTGGTCCAAGGTATTCACGTAGCTCTGGATCTGTTCTTCCGTCAGATTCTTATCCTTCAAAAGGTTTACGTAGGTGATGATCGCCGTCAGCGGCGTCTTTAAGTCATGGGAGACGTTGGTGATCAGTTCGTTTTTCAGCTTATGGCTCTTGACTTCTTCCTGCACCGCCTTGTCAAAACCATTTCTGATCAGAACCAAATCTTCCTTTACGGGCTCAAACAACCCCAGACTCCTCTCCGGCTCGTACTTCAGGTTGCCGTCCGCCATCTCCTTTGTCATGCGCTGTAATTCCCGATAATCCTTTTGTACGGCGACAATATACTGCATCACCAGAAAATACAGGCAGATGGAATACAGCAACACGCCAATGATGCCGAAAAACCAAACCGCACAGAATACGGAAACGACAATGGCATTGATGATGACCAGACGCAAGATCTTCCCGCGGAGGTTCATGCCAAGATTTAGCTTCCGGTACTCCTCAAAAAGCTTCTTGACATGTTTGTGGAGTGCGCGACAGGCAATGACTAGCAAAAATCTTTCGCCGAAGTACTTCCGGAATCCCACGGCGCGGATCTCGCCGATGCATCCTCCCACGTACCAAGCCACCAGGAGGTAAAAGAACACGTACATGATAAGGGAGACGTAGTCGCGATCATACCGCAGGTACAGATTCGTCATCCACATGTGCAGGATCACGTAGCCACTGTACAAGAGCATGCCCAGCGCGACAACAAGCTCTACGGGAGCTCGCGCAAGCTCTCTCTTTGCCCGCTTTTCATCCTGTCTTGGATTCAGATAAAATACGCCACAGAAAAAGGCAACTGCCAGGATCGCGATGGCCCATACTCTCACGGACAGACTGTCGAACAGGTTGTATGCCATGGACCATTCATTGTTTCCATATTCGATCTCGTTGGAAATCTTGTATTTTGACCAGGTAATGCCAATAATGATGCTGCAATTGATGGGGTTTTTTACCTTGCAGGCCTTATCGATCGCCTCCCTAAGGAGCGTATCTTCCATATCCAGGGGATTCAAAGATGCCCCAAGGACGGAATATGCATTTTCGTGAAGGACGCTGTTAACGTTCTTCCGCATGGTCTCCACGTCGCTGGCGTAAAGATTCCGGTCAGCGATCGACGGAACGCCGTGTTCGTCATAATCCACCTGGAACATGTACGCATATTTCGAAAGATCGATCCTTCCGGGCTCGCGGATCTGGGTATTCGTCAAACACTGTGACGGATTGGCCTTGTCTATGATCCAATAATCACAGTTCTTGTTGAACTCTGCGAAACGTACCGTCTGGAGCGTAAAGAGATAATTCTCCACGGTATCCCTAACGGTTCGCACCACGGATTCATACTGCTGTTGCCATTCCTGTTTTTCAACCTCCGACAGGTCACTGGGCAGATTCAGGGGCGGCACGTCGCCAAAGAGCAGGTCCTGATAGCGAAGCGTGGGCTCTCTTCCTTCCCTCGCAAGCTTATTGTCACAAAGTTCTTTGAAGAAGACGTAGTGATAGGCGAAGAGCTCCCTCAGCTTTTCGACGCTCGGCGTGGCTGCGCCTTCCGTCTCTATGCTCTCGCCATCGGTGCTGGTAACGACCACGTATTCTGCTTCTCCGCCCTGGGAATTACTTGTCACGTGCACGCTGCTGACGGCGCCGTAGTTTTTCTCCAGGTATCTTACGTAGGCGTGATAGGCTCCCGTCGCGACTCCCGTCAGGATCAGGGCCGTCAGAATGCCGACTAATGCAGTTTTCCAGTTCCAGAATCGTTTCATGCCTTATTGCTTCTCCATCTTATAGCCTACTCCCCAAACCACTTTCAAATAGCGGGGATTCTTGGGATCCACTTCAATTTTCTCGCGGATGTTTCGCACGTGCACCATGATGGTATCCGTGTTGACTGCCTTTTCATTCCACACGCGCTCGTAGATTTCATCAGCGGAGAATACCCTGCCGGGATTCTTCATCAGGAGCTGCACGATGCGGAATTCCATGGGAGTCAGCTTCACGGGCTCGCCGTCCACGGACAGCTGTACCGTCTCTTCGTTGAGTTCCAGGCCGCCGAGGCGAAAGACCTTCTCGTCCTCTTTCGTCTCCTCCTCGTTCGTCACCTGGAGATATTTTTCATAACGGCGCAAATGCGAATTGATCCTGGCCATGAGCTCCAAGGGCGTAAAGGGCTTTGTCACGTAATCGTCCGCCCCCATGTTCAATCCCACGACCTTGTCCACCTCTTCCGACTTGGCGGAGAGCATCAGCACGGGAAATTCATAGCCCTTTGACCGAAGCTTGATCAGCATGGTGACGCCGTCCATCACGGGCATCATGATGTCCAACACGGCCAGATGGATCTCATGGTTTTCCACGATCTTCAAACCTTCCAGGCCGTTTGCCGCCTTGTAGACCTCATAGCCCTGATTTCTCAAAAAGATCTCTATTCCGTCGCGTATTTCCTTGTCATCCTCTACGATCAAAATGCTAAATTTTTTATCCATGGCAATCTTCCCCACCTTTCCTTTTCCCATTATAACTCAAAATCCTAAGATTCCACACAGAAAAAAGAAAAAATTTTCTAAAGAAAAAAGGGCGTGCATTTGCACGCCCCTTGTTGTGACCGGTGATCAGATTACTGACCGGAAACTCCGGAAATGATGCCCATCATGCCAAAGTATACGGTCATAAGGAAGTCATCAGAACCTACTTCTTCTGCAGAAGCATAAGCAGCGGGAAGCTCAATCTTTTCACAGGGAAGAATGTATGCAACAACTTCCTGCTCTCCCTCAGCAGCCTTGAGGATCTCCCACTCCTTGGTCTCAAGGTTCACGTAGAGAGTTGCCTCCTCGGAATCTGCAAGCTGAAGTACGTCATAAGTAACGCCGTCGATGGTCTCCTGTCCAAGTTTCTTCAGGGAAATGTTTCCATCCTCGCTTAAGTTTACGATGTTGCCTGCAAGGTTTAACTGTTCAGCCGTGGCAGGATCCATGCCGGTGGTTTTCTGGGCTACGGGATCTTCGCCAACAATGCTGAACTCTGCGTATGCAGTCTGATCATTCATGAAATATGCGATCATCTCATTATTCTTGCCGGCTTCCTGGCTGGGAACGGACATGTAAACGTAATTGTTTCCGTTTTCATTTCCAACCGTCATGTTGATGGAAACCTTCTGACCGTTTAACTCTTCTTCCATGTCAATGGTAAGCTTCTTTCCTTCCATGGAGAAGTTCTTGAAGTACTCCTCATATCCGGTTGCGCTGCCGGAAGATTCCTTGTCAGCCGCCTGGGAAGACTCCTGGGTGCTCTCGTCCGTGCTTGCAACGGAGCTTTCCTCAGTACTCTCTTCGGTACTTGCGTCCTCGGTGCTCTCCTTAACCTCGGAAGACTCGCTGCTCTTGTCTTCTACGGAGCTCTCCTGTTGCTTATCGTCAGACGAAGACTCGGTAGCCTTGTCTCCGCATCCTGCAAGCATTGCGCCCATCAGAAGCAGGGCAAGTCCCTTAGTTACAAAACTCATTTTCTTCATTTCTTTTTCATCCTTTCTCCCTTGTGTTATTTGGCACAAGTTCATAAATATGCCGTATTTCAAGGCACAACGGCATTATAATACAAACCAGAGCCTTTGAAAAGTGACTTTTTACATGGAAAGTTTCCATAAAAATGCTAATTTCTTATGAAAACTTTCCATATACGTATTGATTATAGTGTTTATTTTTCACAAAAGGAAGGAAGAATGCCGCACTTTTGACGTGCATAAAGGGGCATATCATGCACGATATGCCCCCTAAATGTTTTTTATTACGTTAATCAATGATGTTTTTTACGCCCATGATGGTGCTGTAGAGCGCCTTCTGGGTGCAGATGCCCTTGCGGCTGTTGGCCGCGTGGACGATCATGCCGTCCCCTATGTAGATGGCCACGTGCGTACAGCTCTTTCCGCCGTTGGAGCTGTAGCAGATCACGTCACCCTTTTGGATCTCGCTGTAATCAATGCTTCTTCCCGCAGAGGACAACTGGCTTGCAGGCGTTCTTCCAAGGGAATAACCGTATTCCGCATAGATCAGCTTGGTAAAGCCGGAGCAATCCGTTCCGTCCGTCAGGCTGTTTCCGCCGTTCACGTATGGGTTGCCAACAAACTGCAGCGCATATTCCACAAGGGAATCGCGAAGTTCCTGATTCGTGGAATAATCAGCCGCGGGAGTGATTTCGTTTGTTACAGCCTGTGTTGCTTCCGCGTTGCCCTGACCTTCTCCCGCGCCTGCCTGTCCGACGTCACCGCCTGCAGCTGCCTGGGCCGCTTCCGCCGCCGCTCTTTCCTGCATGGCCTTGATCTCCGCCGCCTTGGCCTCCTCCTGGCGCTTACGCTCTTCCAGAGCTTTCTGGCGGGCAATCTCAGCTCTTTCTTCCTCAATGGAGATCGCATAGGTAAACTCTTCCGTTACGTCGGCAAATTACGCGGACACGTAACCCGTCTGCCCCTCGGAATATTCCACCTTCAGCCAATCGCCAAGGTTTTCAACGATCTTCGCCTTCTCGCCCTGATTCAGGTAACCGATCCGCTTGGCCTCCGTCGTGGCGTCCTTTCGCACGTTCAGCCTCGTCGCCTTGATCACGGCATATCTGGTCACGTAATCCTCGATGACCTCTGCCGCCTCATTCCCGTAGATGAAATACTCTGCCTTAATGTATCCTTCCACGCTGCCGCTGGTCACGTGAAACCAGTCATTTTCCTCGCCGGCCGTCTCAATGACGTGAGCCACGGCACCATTATAGATTTTTCCAAGAATCTTGCCATCCGTACTGGGCAGGTCCCGGACGTTGACGTACTTGTCCACGTTGGCAATGGCGAGATCCGCATACTCGCTTTCCTGCTCCTGGGCCATCTTTTCCAAGGCGATCTTGGCCTCCGCCAAAAGATCCTCTCTCGTAAAGTGTGCACCCGTAAGGTCTCCCTGCATGGGGTCCAGGTTAAGGCCAACCTGAATGGATGCCTGCGCCCTCGCCGGCACCGCAAACAATACGGCAGCCGCGGCCATGCTTCCCAACAATATGCGCATTCCGTGATATCCGTTGTATTTTTTCATGCTATTCCCCAAGTATTCTAAATTATTGCAATTGTTAAATAAATTTGTAACAATTTCGTAACAATCTGCGTATGTTTATTGTAGTGGGAAGTAGGCATAACGTCAACGAAAAGTTCGAATATTTACCAAGTTGGTCAAAATTCTGCGGTTTCATCCAGTTTTACGCGCATTGGGGATCAGTTTCTTTATGCGATCTGCTTCACGGCGATGCATATTTCCTGAAGGATAAGGTACGGAAAGCTTTTCGCCATCTCTTTGCGCACGACGTTCTTCGCTTTGCGCTTAAAGTCTGCAAGCTGAACGTCCGGTGCAAGGTGAGACTCTTTCAAAGCCGTTTCAATCTCGTCCAGGGTCTTTTTCAAGAGTCCGTAATTGGGATATGCGTCCTCATAGCGCAATTCTACGTAAACCCTATAGACGTCGCGGCCGTTAAAGGATTGGAGAAAGGAGGGCATGCGGAAAAACTTGTCCGTCACGACGTGATCCAACCGGTCCCATTCTTCCTCCGCAAGGTCAAAATCCATCTCCGAAAGAGATTCCAGGGTTTCAACCGGGAACTCGATCTTCACCTCGCTGGCCTTTTTCATCTGCGGCTTTAGCAGCTTATCATCCTCGTCCGCAAAGATCAGATTATCGAGCGTGAGGGTGCCGGAATCCACAAGAGCCTCCGCTTCCTTTTTTAGGAAGATCCTCATGATCAGGGAATAGATGAGCCAGAGGAGCACGATGAACACAATGCCGGTCATGATCCCGAAAGAGCGTGATGCCGCCTCCTGCTTACGGAAGAGCTTTTCGACAAGCCCCAGACGAAGCAGCGTGAATGCGATCGCGCCGCCTGCCACAAGCAAAAACAGCATGCCGTCGTTTGACAGCACAAAGCGGTATTTCAGCTTGGATTTTAAGCGCCTTCTCGCTTCGGCAAAAAGAAGCTCTCTCTCCTTTTTGCGGCTTTTTTCCTGTAATTCCCGAAGCTCCTCTTCTTCCATGCGGAGTTCCTCGGTAGATTTTTCCCTGTGATCCTCGTATGGCTCCATATCCCTCTCCTAAGCCGTCAGAATGCGTTCATCCATTCCAGCATGACTTTGTCTGCCTGTTTCTGATCTTGTTCCTTATAGTGCAAAAACAATTGATAGATCACGTTGTTTTCCTGCCAAAAAACTTGTTGCGAAAGCCAACCACTCTCAAAGCCCGTCGCGTTCAAAACGTAAAATTCCCTGCCGTTTTCCATCTGCATGCGGCTCGTGAAATCCACGCCGTCCCATGCGATGCCCCTGATCCCGGAATCAGCCGTGTCATATTCCGTGGAGAGCGATGCAGTGGACGTATAGTTTAAAGTGCTCTCCGTATGGTACTCAGCTTCCAGACGGATGGAAACCAGATTTACTTCCGGATCTGACTCCCCTTCACCGACAACGACGTAGTGCTCCCCGCTTGGCAAAGTCCCTTCCATGGCCACGCCATCCTTAAGTTCCATTTCCCAAACCGGATTCCCCATGGCTTCCACGTAAACCTGATCAGGCACGGTGGAAAGTTGAGGGAAATTCA
Source organism: Lachnospiraceae bacterium (assembly GCA_017552985.1). Taxonomy (GTDB): domain Bacteria; phylum Bacillota; class Clostridia; order Lachnospirales; family Lachnospiraceae; genus Acetatifactor. The sequence goes on along the minus strand of JAFZNO010000084.1, from coordinate 4,866 downwards.
TTTTGTCATATCCGATATATGCCTTGGCATCTTCCACCGTAGCAAATGGAAGCTGCCTCCACCCCGCATACGTACTGCTATAGATTGCGTCGTGCTTTTTAAACCTTTCTTTCATTTCCTCCGTTAGCTTCACCACGTCGCCTTTGATCTCCGACATGGGAATCCGGACGTCTTCCGAAACGGAAAACTTGTATGCGGAATTTGTCTTGTCCGTGGGCTTATCCTTTCCCGTCTCCAGCGTTCCGCCGGAGCTCAGCACGGCATAGGTCGTAAGTCCGCCGATCATAAGCAAGGCACATGCGGCAAGGGGCAATGCCCACTTTCTCCAGGTTACGATTGGTTTTGATGCCGTTTTATTTCTCAATTCATCCACTTCCGACAGCATTTCTTCATTTACGTTGCCGATGGCATCCGTAAGGCGGTCCTTGGCAATCTGTTTTTGATTCTTCTCCTGCTTCATAGAGTAAAGCCCTCCTTTTCCAAAAAACCCTTCAGTTTCTTTCGCGTGCGAAACAGCGTGCTCTTGGCTTTGGCTTCCCTCATGCCGCAGTAAGCGGCAACCTCCTTCAGGGGATCGCAGTAATAATATCTGCCGAGGAATAGGTTCCGTTCCTTTGCGGGCAAGTCTTTTAAGAACCTGCCGATGGCCTGTTCCAACAAGGCACCGTCCAGTTCCTGCTCAGGGGTATGGTGATCTGATAGGACTTCGTCCAATTCCTCCAGCGACAGAGCATATTCCGACCCCTTCCGCTTTTCCCTGTTTTGTCTGCGCCACAGGTCAATGGCCGTTTGACGCATGATCTTGCCAAGATAGGCGGACAGTCTCTCCGGACGATTGGGCGGCATGGAATTCCAGGCTGCAAGGTACGTGTCATTTGCGCACTCCTTTGCATCCTCTTCATTTCCAAGAATTTGCATGGCAATCTTCATAAGATACGCATGAAACTGCGTCTTCGTCTCCTCGATCGCGTTTTCACTTCTTTTCCAATATAATTCCACGATTTCCGCGTCCTTCACGTTCCACCTCCAAGTTTTAAGTTTCGCACGTCCTCCTTTACTCTATACCCGTCAAAAATCTCTTCCGGTTTTATTCACATGTCAATTTTATAATGTTTTATTCTAAGAATTCGTATTTCACCAGCGTAAGTCCCTTTGCCGGCGCCGTCGGACCTGCCGCGCTTCTGTCCTTCTTCTCAAGGATTTCCGCCACTTTCTCCGGCTTAAGCCTGCCATAACCGACCTCCAACAGAGTCCCCGCGATGATGCGCACCATGTTGTAAAGGAAACCATTGCCCGTCACCCGGATCACCAATTCCCCGCCCGTGTCAGCAGACACGTCCCCGTGACACAAAATCTGGAGGGCGTGAATGGTGCGGACGGTGGATTCGACTTGGGCGTTTTCCTGACAGAAGCTCTTGAAGTCATGCTCGCCGACAAGAAAAGCAGCTGCGCGTCGCATGGCTTCAACGTCTAACGGACGATAGACGTGATGACAATACAGGCGCTTTACGGGAGGCAGAATCTCCCCCAGATAAATCCGATATTCATAGGTTTTGCGGCTTGCGCACTTTCGGGGATGCCAGTCCGCGGGAACTTCCTCTGACTGCATCACTCGTATGTCCTCAGGAAGCCTGGCGTTTATGGCATACCGTACCTTTTGTGCGGGGATCGGGCTGTCCACGTCATAGACGGCAACGTTTCCGAGTGCATGCACGCCTGCATCCGTACGGCTCGCGCCGATCACGTGAATCTCCTGACCGTGTAGTTCCGTAAGTGCACGGTTTAACTCACTTTCAATGGTAATGCCATTGCTTTGGATCTGCCAGCCGTGATAATTCGTTCCGTCATAAGAAACCCAAAGGCGGATCCGCCGCTTAGGCCGTTTTTTGATTTTTACGGTAATCTGCATTTTCTCATCCGGCAGATCCTCCTGCGCAGACATTTGGAAATAAGGCGTCCCGTCCTTTCTGAAATGTACGCGGCGAATGCCGTCGCAGCGCAGACTCTCATGCAATCCCGTCTCCGCGTGGTACGCGATCATCAGGTCTTCACCAAGAGTGAAGAAAGAATTGTGACCGGGACCGTATTCATGATCCACGGAGCGGAACGTAAGAACCGGCGTGCCGGACTTGTTCCAGGACGAAGGTTGCAAAAGGTCTGCATCCTCGTCGGCCATCAGAAGTCCAAGTGCATAGGTATAACCATTCGCCGAACCGCCAGAATAGGTCACGTAGACTCTGCCATCCTTCTGAAATGCATATGGACCTTCGTTATTGATGGTACCGGCCACGTTTTCCCAACCGTACAGGGGCCTTGTAAGGAGAACGGGATCACTTGTCAGCATCCACGGCCTTCCTTCGTCCGTAGTTGCGATAAAAATCATGGAGCCGGAATCGAGCGACGTGCCGATGCCCTCCCGATAGGACCAAAGGACGTAGGATCCGGTCCTTGTTTTTAAGTATGTCATGTCAAGCGTGATGGGACCCTGCGCAAGCGGACTCCCGTCCTTTCTCATGACGCGAACGGGATCCTCCCAGGCATCCGCATCGATAATGTGGCCGCCTTTTTTTAACTTCATCATATGACACTGCGGTCCCCAGGAATGCCCGCTGACGGCAAACAAAAGATATAATTCCCCGCCGATCACGTGAAATTCCGGTGCCCAAAACGTTTGCTCAAGGCCCCGCGCAGGATCATAGGGCAGGATCAGACGTTCCTGTATGCTCTCGTCAAACAAACCGTTGACATCCGATGCTTCTCTTACGTAAATGCCAATGTCATTTAAATTATCATTCGTTGATACGTAGTACCATTTCCCCTCCCAGGGGAAGATCACGGGATCCCCATAGCCCTTCGCCAGGGGAAAAGGGAAGAACGGGCGTTCAATCCGCCCGCTGACCTCATGGACGCCAGGCTTTTCAATATCCATTCCCGACTTGTCCCACGCAATGTTTTTATACGTCTTGGAGCCGTCACTGTAAAAAACTGCCGCGCGAACGTCATCCAGCTCTTCCATGGACGCAATTTCGATCACGTCGTCAGCCGGTGCTTCGCCGTTTGACTCCGACGCTCCCTCGGCCTGCGACGTTCTCTGGCTCTTCAGCACTCCCTCGACCTGCGACGTTCCCTGGTTCTTCAGCACTCCCTTGACGTCAAGCATTACCATTGTTGCGTGAATGCGCCCCCAATAAGTGATGGCTTCCTGCGCGACCGCCTCGGGTACGTCCAAATGATCCGCCGGACAGTATTTCATAATCTCTTCCCAAGGTGCCAATCCCTTTTCCTCAAAGTGGATCAGATCCCTTGTCATCCAAAAAAGAATCTTTCCCGCGCTTTGGGGATCCGCATCACCATTTTCGAGAACTCTCTTTCCGCAAATGCCAATCCATCCATCACTCATCCGGAATATTCCAGGTTCTTGTACGCCCATGGGTACGATGACGTTATCCTCACGGATCACTCCCTGGGCAAATAAAATACCGTAATCACGGTTCAACCCGATCCTTGTGCCGTCCTGCGTCTCACAGGCAAAGTGAATGGCGCGTGCCAGCCCCGCAGGATAACTCTCCTGTTCCACCGGCATCACGTATACGTAAACCTTCATCCGGAGCTCCTCCCTCTCTTTGGCGCATTAGGCAACATACCTTAATGCCTTTTCACGTTTTGTCAATAAATACGGGCTTTTCATAATGATATCTATCGTTATTATATCATTAGTTATTTAATCCAACCATCAACATGGGCAAGTGAAGCCTTCCAGCCCAGATACTTCCCGCCGCAAAAATAAATAACAGAAGATATGCCAAATAATCACGTGTCTGATATTTCAATGGTTTCATTTTTGTGCGTCCCTCGCCGCCGCGATAACAGCGGGCCTCCATTGCCATGGCAAGATCATTGGCACGGCGGAAGGCGGAAACAAAGAGCGGCACCAAAAGCGGCACTAAAGCCTTGGCCCTGGCGAAAAGATTTCCGCTCTCGAAATCGGCGCCCCGGGCCATCTGTGCCTTCATGATCTTGTCGGTCTCCTCCATGAGGATCGGAATAAACCGCAAGGCGATCGACATCATCATGGCCACGTCATGCACGGGTACCCTGAAAATTTTTAAGAAACCCAACATCTTCTCCATGCCGTCCGTCAGGTTGTTGGGCGTCGTCGTCAGCGTCATGAGGGAGGAACCGATCACCAGGAGCGTAAGTCGGAGTACCATGGACACGGCCAAAGTCGTGCCCTCTTGGGTGATATGCAACTTCCAAAATGAAATAACAGGTGTTCCCGGCGTTAGGAACAGGTTGAAAAGTACCGTCAGCATGAGCAGGAACAGAATGGATCTCATACCCCTTACCATGAATTTAAACGGCACTTTGGAAAGCCGGATCACCAGTGCCAGAAAAAGGATGGCCATGGCGTACCCAACAAAATTTTTGTAAAAGAACAGCGTGATCACGTAAATGAGCGTGCCCCCGATCTTTACGCGGGGGTCAAGCCTGTGCATCAGCGACTGCGCCTGATAATATTGTCCGATCGTAATGTCTTTTAACATGCTTCTACCTTACTGATTGTTCTTACTGATTGTTTTACTGATTGCTCTTACCGTTTGCTCTTACCGTTTGCCTATTGGCACTCTTGTTAAGATGAAATTCTTTCTTCCTGATTTTTATGATATCCCCAAGGCATGCAAAATGGATTTTCTGGCTTCCTCCACGGTAGTCGCGTTTACGTCGACGTCAAAGCCCTTTTCCTTTAAGTCGTGCATGACGTAGGTCACCTGGGGGCAGGCAAGTCCCATCTCTTCCAGTTCCTTATAATGGGCAAATACTTCCTTGGGCGCCCCGTCAAAAGCGATGCGGCCGTGGTTCATCACT
>JAFZNO010000083.1 GCA_017552985.1 Lachnospiraceae bacterium | reverse complement strand
TTTGTCTCATTTATGCTCTGATACAGATGTCCGTTTTTATTCACGCTGGCAAGAATAACATAGAATCCATTACCGCGATCGGCACTTGTAAAGGTTGCCCAAGACTGCATGCAGGCATTCGACATACCATTGGATTTGTATGTGGTAACAAGAAAAAGCGGAGACGGAACAGTCGCCACGAATTCCTTCCATGAGAAGCCAAAATTCTTGGAATAATCTCCGTATGTTCCCTTCAAGCTTTCAGGCATATCTTTGTATTGATATTTCATATTCTTACTTCCTTTCTCCGTGAATTTTCTGAATCCCACCATATGTATCTATATATCCTTTCTGAAGCATATGATCCGATTTGCTTCTTCAAAACCCAGCGCCATATGGTATTTCAGGCTGTCCTCGTTAATGAGTTCACAGTCGCTGGCGAACGCAGTACAACCCTATTATACTGCGTTCCTTACTCCATAAGATTAGCAACATAATCACGATAGTTCTTCCAGCATAAAATGTCATCAAAAACCTCTAACACTTCAGCCTTGATATTTGCAAAATCAATTTTAATATATGATCTGTAGTTATCTTTTGCAAATTTCTCCGTTTAACCACCAAATGTCATTTGTTCAATATTTTGTTTTTGATATTTTGTCATTTCTTCATAATTATGGGGACTCTACACCCCCTGTCGGGCATCCACCTTCAAACGGTGTAAATCATACATCCGGCCTGTTATTCCTTACCAAATGCTTTCAGTGCTATCTTGGGATCACAAACAAATGCCTCACTTCTATATTGTCCTGGCCATACGGCTACAATTCGTATTTCAGGGTCTTTGTTTGCCTTAATCAACCACTCGATCAATTCATTTTTTCCCGCAACGTATCTTGTAGTTAAAATAATAGGTGTCTCTGTATTATTAAACACAAAATATACGATCATTTTGCTTTCATAAGGGATAGGATGCTCATCTGTTAATACTGTTAGTTCGTCAATTGTAGCCATATTTCATCCTTTCTTTTTTCTCTATTTACAAGACATTAGCAGGTATTTCCCTCTTCCCACCGTTTTGCAGACTCCGTCAATCACGATTTCCGCATCCACGGGTACTTCGATCTCATAGCGGATGCCGTCCTCTACGTATCTCCAACCAGAGCAAATTCTTCCATGCACGGTATCGAGGGTAGCGCAGAGACTGTTCAGTCTTTCATCCGGGTGCGGCTCAATGCGAACCTTTGCAAAGCCTGGCGTTACGGGCTTTATGCCACAGGCAACGCCATAGACCCAATCCGCCACGGATGCATATGCATAATGATTGTACGAATTCATGTCATCATCCCAGAACGTGCCGTCGGGCTTAATGCCATCCCAATGCTCCCAGACCGTGGTCGCTCCCTTGGATACGGAATAAAGCCACCCGGGATATTCCTTTCGGAGCAGTAAGGACCAGGCCACGTCGTAATGTCCAAAACGGCTAAGCTCATGAAGCAGGTACGGCGTTCCGACAAGGCCGGTCTGAAGCATCATCCCGCAGTCTCTCACCTGCTTGGCAAGCGCGTCTGCCAGGAGTTTTGGATCCTTCGCCAGTCCAAAATGAAGCGTGAGCACCTTCTCCGTCTGGGTGTTCAGCTTATCTCCAAAGGCTTTCCAATAGGCTTCCCGGATCCGTTCATGAAGCGCTTCATATTCCGTCACGTCCTGACCTAAGATCCTGCCGGCCTTTATGACGATATTCACGGAATTCGCATAGAATGCGCTGCATACCAAATCATCATTGCTATATCCGCGCTTTGAGACCTCGATGTTTTCAGGGACGTACCCCTCTGGCCAGTCTAACGCCAGCCAGTCTCCATACGTCCAGCATCCCGTAAAGAGATCCGGCGTCGTTGACACCGTCGGAATATAGGCCAGCCACTTTTTCATGGCGTCGTACGTATCGGCGATAAAGGAAACGTCGCCGTAGGTCTCATACAGCTGCCAGGGAATGATGGTTACGGCATCTGACCATCCTGCCCCGCCCGGCTTATAAGCGGTCAGGCTCGGGATCACGTCCGGAACCCAGCCGTTATCCCACTGTGCGGCCCTTAAGTCGGCCAGCCACTTTTTGAAAAACTGCCGTACGTCATACTGGTAGGATCCGGCGCGGCAAAAGATCTGGCCGTCTCCCGTCCAGCCGTATCTTTCATCCCTCTGGGGGCAATCCGTCGGGATGTCCAGGTAATTTCCCTTCTGACTCCATAAAATGTTGCTAAACAGCTGATTCAGCATCGGGTCACTGCTCGACAGCCATCCCGTCCTTGTCATCTCTGAATGCAAAACGATCGCATGGATCTGGTCTGCCGAGAATCCTTCCGGAGCCTCGTCTATCCGAAGATATCTAAACCCAAAGAAGGTCAGCTTGGGTTTATAGCTTTGATGACCTTCACGGCAAACGTAATGGAGCCGACTCCTCGCCGACCGGTAATTCGCCGTATAGAAATTGCCATCCTTATCCAGAACCTCTGCCGTTGAAAGGCTGAGTCTCTCGCCTGCATGGGCGTTCATTTCAAAGGACATATATCCCGTAAGGTTCTGTCCAAAGTCGATGACCCACTCATTTTTCGGCGTCCGGAAGGACTTGCAGGGCCAGATCACTTCCTGTTCACGAACCTGCGGTCCCTCCTGGGGAATCAAGACGTCTTTCGGATAGTCCGTCACCTCCGCAGCTTCAAAAACCAGCTCTTTTGTTGCGTCCACGTCCTCACCGACAAAAATACCACTCAACATGATCCTGCTTTCCGATGCCTGCCAGTTTTCATCCGTCACGAGCAGTTCCTCACTGCCGTCAGAGTAGATGACGTGCAATGCCGCGATCAGCATGGCGGGCAGGAATTCATCCGGATTGTTGGTTCCAGTCCAAGGTGCATTCGTTCTGCGAAACCACCCGTTGCCAACGCATACGTCAAGTACGTTATCTTCCAAAAGCTGATCCGTTACGTCATAGCTTTGAACCTGTAATCTTTTTGAGTACTCCGTCCAGCCCGGCGCCAGGATAAATTCACCCACCCGCCTGCCATTTAACGTAGCCTCGTATACTCCCGCGCAGGTCACTTCCAAAGTCGCCGACTTCACGGACTTAGGAAGCGAAAAAGTCTTTCGGAAAACAGGTACGACCGTCGATGCGGCATTCCTCATCCGGATCCATGAAGCGTGTTTGATCAGCATTCTTTTTCCTCCTCCCATCGGTGCTCTAATACCTCTTTTAGCGTCGGTATGGAATCCATGGCGCCTGGGCTCGTTACGGTCAAGGCAGAGGCCATAGAGGCCAGCTTCATTCCCTCTGCCGGGGTCATGCCTGTGGCCACGGAATACAGAAAATACCCGGTAAACGTATCTCCTGCAGCAGTCGTATCCACCGCCTTCACTGGATAAGCTTTCTGCCTCAGCGTGCCATTTACGTCTGAATAAAGGGAGCCATCCTTTCCAAGCGTCAGCACGATCTTCGCCGACGGATATCGTTCACGCATCACGCGCAGGATCTCGTCAGGCTCCTTTTTTCCAGTCATCTGCTCACCCTCTATCTCATTTAAGAGAAAGTAGGATACCTTACTTAAATTGCATTCCTCCACGGTTTCGTTATACGGCGACGGATTTAGGACCACCTGCATGCCCTTTTCAAAAGCCTTGTCAATGATCACGTGTAACAGATTGATCTCATTCTGCAGAAGGATCAAGTCACCGCTTTCAAAACCGCTTAATACCTCTTCCACGAATTCCCGCGTCATGCACTGATTGGCACCGCCATAGAGCAAAATGGAATTATTGCCGTCTCCGTCCACCTGGATGATCGTGTGGCCGCAGCGCCCTTCGGTCATGCGCACGTACTCAACGTGAACGCCGTTTTCCCTGCATTTGCCGATCATGCTTTCGCCGTCCACGCCAACCATGCCTGCATGCCAAACGTCGATCCCCGCCCTTGCGAGCGCCACCGACTGGTTAAGCCCTTTTCCTCCAAAGCCTGCGCTCACTTCCGTGCTCTTTTCCGTTTCCCCCAACCGCACCACGTGATCCACTCTGTAGACGTAATCAACGTTCATTGACCCAAAACACAATACCTTCATGTTTCATCTCCCATTTCCGTAACCTATAAATCCTTCCGTCTCCCTAACTATTTTTTCCCAAACAGCTTTGCAATATTTAGCCTTAGGACTGCTTTTGCCGGCTGAGCTCCGTGAGTTCTCCGAGGCGGATGCCCATGGTTTTTTCGAGCTTGTCACGCATGCCGGGCACGGAGTCGGTGAGCTCTAAGAAGCGGGAGCGCTTCAGGGAGATAAGAAGTGCGGGATCCACCGTGCGCACCGTGGCAGTGCGGGGAACATTTGACAAAAGGGCAATCTCTCCAAAAAAGTCGCCGTCCTCAAGAACTTTAACCCGGGTATCCTGATCATTAATTCTCTTTAGGATCTCAACGCGTCCGCGAACAATGATATAGAACAGGTCGCCCTCGTCTCCCTCAGAAATGATCGTGCTTGCGGCAGGATAATTAGCCGAACTAAAGCTATTACAAAGCTCTGCCAAGGAACTCTTGGGGAATTCTTTGAAAAGATCGATCTTGGAAAGCCTTTCCGGCGTGATGGTAGCACTGGACATGTCATCCGTGACCATAAAGCCGCTTTGCTTTTCAAAAAGCTGGGCATAGATCCCCTTGCGCGCCATGAGGGAACTATGTGTTCCGCTTTCGACGATACTCCCTTCAGAGAGGACGTAAACATAGTCATAGCCAGAAATGGCTGAAAGCCTGTGCGTGATGTTGACGATCGCGGTACCGCGGTCAGGAAGCCGCAAAATGGCATCGTTCACGGCACGCTCTGCGGCAGGATCCAGGGAGGCGGTTGCTTCGTCAATGATGAGGAAGCGCGGGTTTCTGAGGAGCGTTCTTGCAAGGGACAGACGCTGTCTTTGTCCGCCGGATAAATTTTTCCCTCCATTCTGCACCTGGCAGGAAAATCCTCCCGGCAGGCATAAAACAAAGTCTGCCGCGGCAGCCTTCACTGCTTCGACGATCTCACCGTAGGTAGCATCCGGTCTGGCAGCCAAAAGGTTATTGGCAATGGTATCGTTAAAGAGAATGGTCTCTTGGGGAACAATTCCGACGGCCTTGTGAAGAGATTGCAGATCCAGCTTCTTATAATCCTGATCGTCTGCCATGACCATTCCTTCGTCAGGATCATAAAAACGCATGAGAAGGCTTGCGATCGTGCTTTTTCCGCTGCCGCTGGGGCCGACGATGGCAATGGATTTTCCGGCAGGAACCTTTAGCAGAATATCCTTCAGAACAGGTTTTTCTGGGTCGTAGCCGAAGGTGAGGTGATCCATGGACAGCTCCATCAGGGGATCGGGAACTGCCACTGCATTCTGGGTAGTGGTGATTCCCGGTTTTTTCGCAAAGAATAATTCGAGATTATGAATGCAGACCTTGCATTCCACAATCGACGGGAACGTAGCAATGAGCGCGAAGACCGCTGAACTCAACGAAGAAAAGAGACTGTTAAATGAGACAAGCGTACCGACCGTCATGGTGCCGGAGAAGATCCAAAAGGCACAAAGACAGATGATCAGAATGCTGAAAAACTCGATCAACCCGCCGGAGGCAACGGTTAGGCACCCATTGGTAAACATAGAGCGAATGGTGAGCTCTTCTTGCTTTTTGTTTTCGCGCTCATAGTCTGTCTGCGATTTCTCCTGCAAGTCAAATGCTTTTATGGAGGGCTGGTTATGAACGTTCTCCATGAGCATGTTGGTAAGCAGACCTGCCTGATCCTTGAGTGCCTTGACTGCAGCGCGGGATTTCCTTCCAAGGATGAGGAGCACTGCGGCACTTAAAAGCAAGGCGCCAATGCTGATCAGTGCAAGGCGGAAATCCAAAAGAAAGATGAGAACAAAGCTGATTATGATTCGCACGATTCCGGTCACAAAGGAGGGGATTGTCACGCTGGTCAGGGTCTGAACGGCGCTCATGTCCGTAGAAAATCTCCCAATGAGATAAGCCACCTGCAGGTCAGAAAAATCCCGGAGGGAAAGCTCCTGAAGATGCGTAAAGCAACGACGTCGTGAGTCTGCTACGGTTCTGGAAGAGAAGACGGCAGTCAGGTAGCGTCGGAGAACGTCACTGCCTTTTGCCAAAAGGATCCCGAGAAGCATGAACAGAATCACTTTCAACAACAGGTCACCGTCTCCGGTTCCGACGGCATTGTCCAAAAGATATTTCATGCCCAGCGCCATGACACTGGTGAAAGCAATGTCGATTACGCCAAAGAAATAAGCCGCAAACGCATAGCCCCTGTTGTGAAGATGATATCTTTTGATCGCGGATATTAATTCCTTTAATTCACTCATGTCTGACCGTCCCTTTCGATCCTTTCCGTTAATGGTTGTACTTGATCACTGCTGAAATTAGCAACGCCATTCCCAAAACCAATCCAGCCGTCATTGGCATGAAGGCGTAAACAGACTGAAGCAACACGGTACATATCCCGGAAAGGCCAAAGCCCGTCCCAATGATAAATACTCCAATCCCTGCAAGCGTACAATATGCGGATTTATTTTCATCACTAACTTTGTCACAATGATAACTAATGATAAGATCCATTTTCTGCTTCTTCCAGATCTGCCATCCAATCCTGAGGAATATCACGCCTAATACCACAAAAATGACAGCAGTAATCACATACCAAATAAAATCGCTCACGTCCGTCCCTCCCCTCAATCGCACGTTAACCTAATACCATCTAACTCACCATTGATCAAGGTCTGTTATCCCTTGTTTTATTGTAATCATCTTCTCACAAGCACAAGATTCCGATAGTCCGATATTCCGTGCATCTGACAGTATACGATATCAGGATCTCCCGGTTTTCTTCTCGCGTAGTATATCGACTGTTTTTCCCCATTTATCTCACAATAATTTTCCTGTCCGTCCAGATTAATCACTTCAAAACCTCTTGTTTTGCCAAAGAAAGCTTCCCCATCCCACTACCCCTGAAAGCATGACGTCACTTCCCTCGTTATTTTATCATAATTCCGATTTTACCGCAATGAAAAGCACCCGCTTTCGCAGGTGCTTTTTCGCTTCAACGATCCTTACGTAATTAGATCTTGAATTTACATTCACATACGCTCATCTTTCCCCAAGTTTCCTGAGGAGTATGCCATCCTCCGGTCCACTCTCCGCCATAGGAAGCGCATACTACGGGGCACTTCTCCTTTGCATCGTCCTGATTCCAAATGGGACCTGCAATCACGTCCAGGATCAGCTCCGAAGAACCCGTTCTGTCCGTATCAATCTCGCATCCACAGACACTCATCTCATTTGGAACAACCGTGTTCCACTGACCGTTCCACTTACCAAAGTGCGCCGCGCACACCATGGGACATTTCTTTTCTGCATCTTCCTGATTCCAAATAGGACCTGCGGGAACGTCGATCGTAAACTTTGCCATAATAAAACCCTCCTTTAATTTTTCCTTTAGGTTGCGTTTTTCCGCACCCGTCATTTACCTTTCAATTGGATGATAGCAGGAAATATCGCAATCTGGCGCGAATTCCGCCATCAGGCAAATATTTGTCCTGAAAGGTAAAAATCAAGGGAATAACGGTAAATCCGTTACGGCAAAAATAATTCCTTTTTCATCTTTTCTAAGTCAAACGAATTATATTCCAAGTAAAAATACTTGTTCATCAGATCATAGTATTCCGACTCTGCCGAATACTGCCCCTCCCTGCCGTTAGCATCAACGTACGCTCCATTTCCATTTCTTAGCGGCACGTTCTTCCGGAGTTCCAAGATCACGTTATAATACGTTGAAAGCGGGAGTCCTGCAACGTCGAGCATCATCGGGATCAAATCTTCCATACTCGCAATTTTACTATATTGATCAGGAACTTCTTTAAAATTTGTCCAAATCACGTACGGAACCAAGCTTCTGATCAGTTCCTCGTTGTATCCGTTCTCCGTACTCTTTCGCGCCAGCGTATCTCCAAGGGCCGGACCATGATCTCCCACCATAAGAACCACCGTCGGTCTTTTTCCTTTCAAGCTCTCCGTCAGTTCGAAGAACGCATCGGAAGAAAGCTTGAGAGATGACATGTATTCGTTCAGCCGGCTTGTCGTTTTCCCATAATCAACTCCCGAATGAACCGTATCCAGCGAATCATCATTTTTGTCGTAGCCTCCATGATTCTGATACGTCAGAAGAAAAACAAACTGCGGATCTGAAGCATTTTCCTCAAGATGATCCATCATGTCCCTATAATTTTCCGAATCAAGCCATTTCCGGTTGAAATTCCCTTTTTGATATTTGAAGTCATCCCGGCCAAGAAATATGCGATCAAATCCTAAATCCTTGTACGCTCTGTTTCTATGATAGTTTTCCTTCTGTCCGCAGTGCATGCCAATCGTGGAATATCCCAACTCCTCCACGTACGTGACAATACTAAAATGATCTTTCAACTTCGCGAAGTTAAAAGGAGAAGTCTTATTTAGCAGATAAAGGGAATTAGACAAAAGTAATTCATATTCCGAGTCATTGGTGCCACCGCCCGAATGCGCAAATCCAAAGGCAGCGTCGTCAATGGCATAATATTTCTCCAAAGGTGATACGTCCGGGTTGATTTCATAAAATGCTTCCAGATCACAAAAGGTCTCATTTAAGATCACAATGAGATCCGGATATTCCGTTGCCGTGGCCTCCTTACCGCCCTCCACGTTTGAAAGCGCCTCCAGCGAGTATCCTTCCGGCATCTTATATGGATTGGCCATGCCATTATGCGCATCTTCCAGACAGCACACCAAAAACCCATATTTTTCCACTCCTGCTTTCCACGACCACCCCATGGTAGTTTCAGGCTTGAGCTTCAAAGGACCCAAAACCAAAAACGATGCCATCCCTAATCCGGTCATTCCGATGACAAGTCCGCAAACACGGCGTTTGGGGGATCCCGCAACTGTGCCTGGGCCTTTTTGTTCCATCATTTTCACCAAAAACGCCACGCCTTGTAAGGCCAAAATAATACAGATCAATTTGACTACGTCACCATCGATGCCGAAAGAATAGCTCCCCGCCACGTCCAGGGCCGTCATTAAATTAGCATATTCGCTCAAAAAAAGCGGGCTTCCGTGATACGTGACCGTATAGTAATTTGCAATGGACCACACAAAAGTAATCAGGGACGTAACAAGGATCGTTTTCCAGCAATTACCAAAAATTGCCTTCAGGATGATCATCCCTGAAAAGACATAAATAACGTTGATCAAAAGCCAAAAAGGGTTCTGTCTAAAAAACTTCATAACGTGCGGAATGGCACTAAAGAACGTCATCCCGTAGATCATGCAGGAAGCCAATAATAAAAGGCCTGCCATTATTATGAATCTGAACGTGCTGCTTTTTACAAACTTTTTCATTTTATGCTCATTCCTTAACGTCAAATTTCCACTAGTCTTCCTTGGAATCAGACCGCTTATCTTCTTCGATGGATTTTTCCTTTTACTCGACCGTCCACTCCGTCCAATCAATATGGTTGTATTGCATTACGTCATCAGAAAACTTCATTCCCAGTTTTTGATAAAAGGGTACGGCATTTTCATTCGCTATCAGATAAACTGCAATATCCTTTTCACCACCGGCTAATTCATGGGCTTTTTTCATTAATCTTGTTGCTATCCCTTGTCTTTCATAATGCCTGTCTACGCCCAGATCCGTGACGTACAGCCAATAACAGAAATCCGTCAAGCCAAAAAGCACTCCCACCACAAGTCCTGCTTCATTCCTTGCGACAAGGCTGATCGAAACGTTCTTTACAAGCTTTTCAATTCTTTCAGCGAACCGTTCTTTGGGATACTGGGATCCCAAATCGGTTCTTTTCAGGAATTCAACGTATTCTTCCGCCGTAATGCGTTCCTCATTGATCCTAATGGATTTTTGAATTTTCTTTTCCGCGACAAGCTTCGTCCACCCGTTTACGTCCGCTTCAAACAATACCTCAAATCCATTTTTTGTCCAAAAATGCGTAGATTGCGGATTTCCTTTGTCAATTGCAAGCCGCACCGCAGTTTTGCCGATGGAACCAAGGTACTCCACCGTCTCACGGATGATGGCGGTTCCCACCTGCTTTCCCTGATATGACGGATTCATCATGAAAAAACCAATATATGCCGTTCCCGGATCAGGGTAGCCGTCCACCAGATCCATTACCGCAACCAATTCATCTCCTTCATAAAATCCAAAGAAATACTTGTCCTCAAGCCCAATGCCGGGAGGCGTTGCTTTCATGTCTTCCAGGATCCGTTCCCTTGTGGCTTCAGCCTCCGTATGTTCATAAAACAACGGATTCTTCCGGCACAACTCCAGAATGGCATCCACGTCACTTTCCCGTAACTCTCTCGTCTTATAAAGTCTTGTAATCTTAGAAATCTCTATCATTGTTCACGTCACATCCTTCTTGCGTGCTTACTTTTCTTATCAAGTATACCAAAATCGGAAACCATGGTCAATTGTCTGCCCCCACGCGTTAGTTTCTGCCCTCTGTAAAAAAACGCTTGACAGTTTATTACGGTTAGTGTTATATTACGATTAACGATAGTACAGTAAACGTAATATTCGAGCACTTATCATCACTTTATTACCTCGGAAGCGCAAAATGCTTCCAGTCTAAAACGAAAAGAGGAAAAGACATGAAAGATAACGTCAAAAGCGGAGCACTCACCGAAGTTACGTTCTTCATTTTGTTGTCACTGTATGAACCGAAGCACGGATACGCCATAATGCAGTTTATCGATGAAAAAACGGGCGGAAGACTGATTCTCGGAGCCGGTTCCCTTTACGGAGCGATCAATACGCTGACTGAAAAGGGCTGGATCGAACCTTACGGTGATTCGGATGGGAGAAAAAAAGAATACGTGATCACTGGAAAAGGCCGGCAGATTGCAGAGAAGGAACTGCAACGACTCCGTGATCTCACCGAGACTGCAGCAAGCATCATGCGGAAATAGGAGGTGAAGATTATAATGAGTATCGTAAAGCGGAGATTTTTTGCAGGCTTTATGGGCCAGCAGACAAAGTGGTTGAATTCCATGGCGGAAAAGGGATACCGATTGGTTAAGACGGGAAAACTCGAGTACGTATTCGACGAATGTGAGCCTGGGAAATATGTTTACACGGTCGAATACGTGGGCGACAGATCCCTTGAAGAAGAGGAAAAATATAAAGCATTCCTAGAAGACATAGGTTACCAGGTCTTTTACAAAAACATGAATCTGGCTTATTCAACAAACAAGCTGACGTTTCGTCCTTGGGCGGATAAGGGCGGAAAGTTTTCCACCTTAAAAACGACTTTTAACAAAGAGCTGTTGATCGTGGAAAAGGAAAATGACGGAAAGCCTTTCCAACTCCATACGGAAAAACAGGACCAGATCGATTACTATAACAGAATGAACCAACCGTGGTATTTTGCAATGTTTATGGCATTGCTGCTGGCGGTTATCTATTGGCCAAACTTGCTCCCGACTGCAATATGCGGGAGCCTAGCAGTAATATTCATGCTGCCTGTCATCATTATGACGTTCAAAATCCGGAAACTTAAGAAAGAAAAAGAATTGGAGGAATAAGTGGCGAAAACCATGACGACCGTACCCTATTTTCTGACAAAGATCATTTGGGTACGGTTTTCTCCTTCCCCAACGTAATATGACAGTTTGTTGCCTTTCACCACGACGTTGGATGCAAAGTCATAATCACCCATCTTAAAAACATAAGTGTTGTCCCCGTTACGTACCAACCCGAAATCAATCTCGATTGGTTTTGACGTTTGCGCCATATAACAAACGTAATGAACCTTTTCCCCCGTTATCACGTACTCTTCAGACACTCCCAGATTCTTTAATTCCGCCTTCTTCAGCACGTTTCCATTGCTTTCTATTTCTTTTTCAAGAACCCAATGCCCTTCAATTCCCTTGTCGCTGCGGGAAAATAAAAAAAGGCCCAAAACAAAAGCTGCTAAAACACACAGGATAATAATGATTCTCCGATCCATAATCTCTCCTTCCAACTGGTAAGTAAAGTTATTTTTTATAACACAAACTATATCTTGTTACTCCATTATCCGCCGTAACGGTGTTGTATAGTTCACATCCAAAATGCTGATACATCTCCGCATAACTCTTCACGTCAGTGTCAAACAAAAGCGGGATGCCAAGCTCATCAGACATATTCTTTGCATACGTGACCAGCTCCGATGCGATGCCACGTCCCTGATGATCCTTGTCAACGCAGACCATTAAAGCGTCCAGGTGACGATGCTTTGCATACTTTTCATTCGAGCTTCCGATCTGCTTTGCAAATCCCACAAGGCTCTTTAACTTTGAGAACTTAATACTCATTAACATTCTGAAAAGCATCCTGACTTGCGGCATCTTATGCGCGTTTCCCGAATCCTCCAATCCAATAAAACCAGTAAAGTCTTCATTGGCATATAATTCGTCTGCCTGATAAACATAGTCCACGTAAAGCGCCATGTACTTCATAACGTCTTCACGCCGCTCTTCCACTGATCCCCAATTATGAAAAAGCTCATTGGTAACAAAAGCTTCGCCAACCAGTTTGCGGATCTTATGAAGTTGCTCTTCTGATATGTTTTCCACTTTGCTTATCATTTTTTATCACTGCCATGAGACGTGGCATCCTTCCTGAAACCCTTCTCCTCAAATCAGCCGGATCCCCTGATCCGCCAAGCGGGAGAGCGTCTCCAAAGAAACGTGACCTTCGTTAGTAAACGTCTGCGACTTCCGATAGTACTGCTTGCTGGTATAGTCCAATCCATCCGCGACCGGCTGGAAAAAGTATTCCGTCTGATCCGGATTAAAGATGCTTTTTACAGCCCTTTTCGCATGACCACTTGCCCATTTTCCCTGGCTACTTCCGCGAATCCCGCTTTTTGCCATAAACGAATGGGGCCCTGATATTCAAACTCATTTCGTTGATCCGAAAGAATGGCATACCCTTCAACGGCTGCGTAACCCTTTGCTTTCACTAAATCGATGTCTTATGTTTCTGATTTCACCACGTTCCTGATCATCTCCCAGTCAGTACACCTTAGGTATGTTTTTCCCGGGAGCTCACAATCATGATTCCACGGCCGGTCACAGACCAGCACCTTCAATTCCGGCCAACGTTCAAAAAAACGGAATGCCGACGGCGAATCCTCTATGGCATAATCAAAATGCATTTTATAAAAATCCTCAAGTTCAAGGTTGAAATCGCTTTTTTGAATAAAACCGTCCCGGCCGTATTTATTTAGGCAGTATAGCTTGACCCGTTCCAGTCCGTGCCGGTCAAGCCACTCGCGGGAAGGCTCGTAAGAACTGTTGGGTCGCCCGGTGATCACGGATACTTCGTGGCCCCTGTCAATCCACTCATTCAAAGTCGCAGAAGAACCTGGCGTCTCTTCGTAAGACAGAAGTATCTCGGGTTTATGTGCTTCAAGCATCATTTGCTCATACTGCTCATCCGTCAGGGAAAAGGATTTTTGCAGATTGAAATATCTTATCTCCTCATATGGGACGTTTATCCCAAAAAGCTCTGCCACAAGCCCTGAGAAATGTCTTGCCGTCTCACACAGGCAGTCATCAAAGTCAACGTATATCTTCATTCCAGTTCCCCTCGTTGCTTCATGTCCGTCAAATAAAGGTCGGAATACATGTCCAGCTCACCGACCATGCGCGTGGAATCCTTTCCGTAAACCTTACAGCATTTATGGGAAACCTTTGCGTATTCCTCCTGCGTGTCATCCATCTCCACGCTCATGCGCATGCTGCCGCCGGATACTTCCTTGTCCAAGTGTTTCATGATCTCCTCGATCAGCTTCTCATCCGCTTCTGCCATGGTGATCCTCCTTTCACGCCTCGTGCGCCGGTAAGGTTAACGTGATCTCAAAATGCTTCTCATCCTGCTCAGCCTTAACGGTACCACCCATCATCTCAACAAAGCGCTTGCAGATATATAGGCCAAGACCGGCGCCGCCATTCGACCGCGCCGAATCTCCCTTGACGAAACGATCAAAGATCCGGTTCGCGTCAATCTTATCGCCCAGATCCGTAATGATCTGTAACCGTACGCATCCCTCGCGTTCCCGGTCGATCTGGAACTCCAGTCTTCTGTCAGAATACTTGACTGCATTGGAAATCAAATTTTGAATGACCCTGGAAAGCTTTTTACGGTCGGCATGAACGTAGACGTTCTGCTCCGCCTGATCAAACCTTGGCTCCAGTCCCTTGGCGTCAATCTCCACGTTTTCGGCCAGGATTTCCTCACAAATGATCTCGCAGAGATTTACCTTTTCCAGCTCCATGTCAACCTGATCCGTTTCTATCAGGGAAAGTTCGAAGAAGTCATTCACCAGCTTATTTAAGTATCTGGCCCTCTCAAGCGCTATGTCAACGTTGGCGATCATTTCTTTTTGATCTGCGGATTTCTTTGCGATCTGAAGATAACCAATGATCGAGGTAAGGGGCGTTCTCATGTCATGGGATATCATGGATATGGATTCCCTGATCTTGCACTCCTCTTCCTTGCCTTCCGCCTTGATCTGCAAAACATATTCATACAACTGATTCACTTCAACGATCATCTTCTGCAGGTCGCCGTCAACAAAATCCACGCTCAGCTGCCGTTTGTCCGGATTGTCTTTCATGCCGTTCACGACATGCTTCATCTGGCGTTTTAGAAGAATCACTTTTACAGACAAAAGGAGAACCAGCACCGTAAGCATTATCACCACGTACGTCATAACTGATCCTCCTTTTCCTCATGTCTTAGTTTGCCACGTCACGCTTGTTAAAGACCACGATCGTAACCGCAACAAGCAATACTAAGGCTATTATCGCACAAATCGCGCAAGGTATCAAATCCGAATTTTGAGAACTTTTTGCGAAGCAGAAAAAGGAATGCTCGTAAACGTAGAAGCCGGTAAAAAAGTTCCTGAGAATGTTTCCGCAGATCGCAGATACCGCCACGCATGCAAAGAGTGCCGAATAAACGTTTCCGCAAATAACTGAGATCAAAACGAAGAATGCGTTATACGCGATCAGCTGAAGCACCACCACGCCCAGCCAGAGCAAATCTCTAGGAACAAATCCATCCAAGGAGAATCCAAACGTTCTGCCATATACGATCACGTCCTCTAAGATCAGGAGCAAATGCATGATCAGCGTCAGAATGCTTGTTGCCATGATCTTCGCCACGACGATCATCCATCTCTTTGTGCCAGTCGTAAGTGCCCTGTGTATGGTTCTTTCCGTAAAGTCAATCCCTACGTACCATGCAATCAACATGCCGAACAAGAATGCCAGGGAACAATCCTGTACTCCCTCGACAAACCCGTCATGCATGCAAGTATATCCCCAATATGCCACTGCGTTAGGGTTTAATCCCTTCACCAGCATCTCCACCAGCATGAATCCCACAAAAAGCAGGGAAACATAGAAGGGGGTGAATCTTTTCAGCTTAAAACTCTCTATTCTCATCAAATTAAACATTTGCCTTACCTCCCGTGATGGTCATAAAATACTCTTCCAGTGACTGTTCTTTTTCGGAAAGCTCCGATACGATGATTCCGGCTTCCATCAGATGTCTTGCCAGTTCAGCCTTCATTTCAGGTTTTCCGTAGATTTTGATCGTATCTTCCGCCTCAACCTTATAAGCGACGTCCGGAAAATGCTTTTCCAATATCGTCACCGTCTCCGGAACGTTATTATCCTTTAACTGAATATACTGGCTGCACTTCTCTTCCAATTCCTCGTGCGTGACCGTCTCAATGATCCTGCCCTTATGGATAAAGATGAAATCCGTTGCCAAAAGATACAGTTCACTCAAGATGTGACTGGATACGAAGATCGTGCATTCCTTTTCTTTGTTGATCTGCTTCAACATGTTTCTGAGCGTTACGATGTTCTTGGGATCCAATCCGTTGATCGGCTCATCCAGGATCAGGAACTGCGGATTTCCAACCATCGCCATGGCAAGACCCAGCCTTTGTTTCATGCCCATGGAAAGCTTTTTCGCCTTTTTATTTTTGTTTTCTTCCAATCCAACCTGCTCGATCACCCTGTCCGTTGCCGTCTTATCCGGATTGCCTACCAGGATCCTTTGCAGCTCGACGTTTTGTCTGACCGTATACTTGGGAAAGAGATAGGGATCCTCGATCATGGTACCGACTAACTTGCGCTTGTCATCCAAGGCACTGCCTGAAGACTCTCCCATCAGCGAATACTCGCCAGCCGTAGGAAGGATCAGTCCTGAGATCACTTTCATGAACGTACTTTTTCCTGCGCCGTTTTCGCCAATGAATCCGTAGATATGGTTTTTCTTTAAGGTGATGCTGACGTTATCCAATGCCACCGGTTTTTATAATGCTTTGTCAGATTTCTGGTTTCAAGAATGATTTCACTCATATTCGTAAGTTCCTTTCGTTTTGATAATGCAATCATAAAATATGAGATTAAATAAAATATTCACCAATCTTAAAGAAAAACTAAAGATTGCATTCTTCCGGAAACGTGAAAAACCGCCTTTACTTAGAAAGGCGGTATCCCATTCCGTATACCGTGTCAATATACGGTTCCTCCGTTATTTTCGCTATCTTTTTGCGCAGATTACTCACGTGGACGTTCATGGTATTATCTTCACTTAAGTATTCATCCCCCGTGATGCTCTCGAAAAGGTTTCGCTTGGAAAAGACCTTATTCGGATTGTTTAACATAAGCTCAAGAATGCTGTACTCCATGGTGGTGCAGGTGAGCTCGTTCTCGCCGAGATAAACCCTTTTTGACTCCTTGTCAAGCCGCATGTCTTTATACTTAAGCTCCGTGGCAGGCTTCGCGTCTCCCGTCCGTCTCAGCACGGCTCCGATCCTTAAGATCACCTCGTCCACGTCAAAGGGTTTGCTGACGTAATCGTCCGCACCAAGCCGGAGCAGTTCCACCCGGTTCACCACTTCGTTCTTGGCTGACAAAATAATGGCAGGCGTATTCTTTACCTTCCTCAGCTCCGCAAGGATTTCTTCTCCATTTTTCTTTGGCAACATTAAGTCTAACAGGATCAATTCAAAATCCTTGTCCATTGCCTTTGAAAGACCCGTTTCCCCGTCTAAAGCGCTGTCCGTCACAAAACCGTTATCGGAAAGCACCTTGCACAGAAGGTTATTGATCATGACGTCATCTTCGATCACAAGTATCACTTTGGTTAGCCCCCTCATTCTTTTCTAGTTATTTCAACCATTCAACGCCAGTCACGTAGATCACGTGACAATCCTCAACATCCGTCGAGAATCCCGTAGTTCCGGCATTCGCCTCCGCTGGGAAATATGCGTTAACCAAGTATCCCTTGATCT
The DNA here is from genome assembly GCA_017552985.1 of Lachnospiraceae bacterium. Lineage (GTDB taxonomy): Bacteria > Bacillota > Clostridia > Lachnospirales > Lachnospiraceae > Acetatifactor. Next base: position 7,607 of record JAFZNO010000083.1, on the reverse strand, counting down.
TAACGTACTGATTCATCTTAATCTTTTTGATTTCCGCCCGCACAAAATCATCCTTGGGGATCAGTCGCCCAAATATGGTTTCTTTGACCACTTGGTCATAATCTACGTAATCTATGTCCTCTTTTGAGTAAACAGTATATAAAAAGCTTCTTCCCTCGAAAAACCAATCATACGTGAGCTTGTCATTATATGCCGCGGCGCTGCCCCAAAGAAGACTTAAATCCATGGGTGCAACCTGATCCAGGAAACCGTTGCCCGTATAATTCTTTACCATTTTTGTAATTCCGGTGGCTTCATATTCGTACTTTTTTTCGATTCTTACCTTCATGCCGTTTATTTCGAGGACTTCCTCTCCAACGGTCTGGGTCATGGATGGTGCCGGAACTCCTGTCACGGTTTTGATCGCGGGCTTTGCCAATTTGGGGATCATGGACATTAATCCCACAAACAGTGCTATGAATACTACAAGAAATAATATCTTCTTCATTTGAGGCCTTCCCCTTTGCCATCTAACTGGAATCATCCTCTCCATTATATATCAAGGAACGCCCCTATGTCACCCCCAAACAATTAATTAATCGCCTCGCCCCCGACATAATATCTTTCACTGTCAAGCAGGATATCCACTCCTCCAAGCACGCCACACTTATACTGGAACGAAAACATGTCCTCTTCGTCAAAGTATACGTTACAAATCAGACCTTGCTCCTCAAGCTCTTTTAGCATTTCTTCCGCCATGTTTTTGCGATCTGCGACCGACGCATTAATGAACTCTTCTGTTCTCAAAACCCCAATCATTGCTTCGTCTACTACGCTCATGTCTTCAATGTCTTGCGCTGACAGACCTTCTGCTTCTTGCACACCGCCATTGGGTATTTCGGCAAACATAAACCAGGTCGCCATGTCACAGGTTCCGGCCCCGCTCGGATCAATCCGGTTAAACTCGATGGATGACGCGTGATTTTCATCAAAGGAAACGCCGGTGATCTCAAATACGATGCTGCCACTGCCAACGGTTTCCATGTGGCAAACAAGGGTATTGTCAATGAAATATCCCTTGATTTCCGTATGGAACGTTTCCATAAAATCCTTTCCGCCGCAAATCTCCGGATAACGTTCTTGAAAGCTTTCAAATTCCGACATGCTGGTAATGACGTAATCCTTCGGCGCATCCTGCTCATATCTGGATGACTGGATTGCCAGAACCCTGTAATCTACATATGTTGAAACGAGCTCCGGCTCCTGCGTTGCTGACGGCTCTTCCCTTCTTACCTCTGGTTCCTCCGTCGCTGCCGGTGTTTCCTGCCTGGTTCCAGGTTGATCAGAGGGATTTTCCATCCTTGCAGATCCGCAACCTGCGATCGTTAACGTAATCAATGCACAAATCAACGTAAATTTTAAATTCTTCATTCTGGTTTTCCTCCACTTTATTATTCATTAAGTCCTTCCCTACTTGTCATAAGGGATACAAAACTTAATTTGTTCTGCACTTATCCATATAAACGACAAAAACTTTGGGAGGTTCTTAAAAACATAAGATTATCTGGGAAAATTGCTTTTCCAACCGCAAAAAAATCCGACGAATGACTTGCATTCGCCGGACGTCTCATGATTTATTTATCGGATTCTGCGGTCAGGATGCGTGGAATAATACTCCCTCTTATCGGCATACATTCCCTGATCGGCATTGCGCATTGCGATGCGGATGTCTTCGTTGTCGCGAACGACGTGGGTACCAATGGCAAAATACAGGTCATGCACGGCAGCTGCCTGTTCCTTCAGGCGCTTACGCCTCTCTTCCACCATCTCTTCATCCATGCCCATGGCGATGACCATGAATTCGTCGCCGCCCGCACGGTATACGTCGCCGTCCGGGAAAGTTGCGCACAGGATCTCCGCAGCCTTTTTCAAGATCTGATCACCGGCACTGTGACCATTCTCGTCATTGACGTGCTTCAACCCATTTAAGTCTGCAAAAACAACGGCATACGGATATTTCACTTCCGCTTTCCCGTTGATGACGTCATCCACAAACGCGTTCATTTTATTGCGGTTTTTCACTCCCGTCAGCATGTCCACGGAACTAAGGGTCTCCAGTCTCTGCAGCAGCTGATAATTTGCGATCTCCGAAGCAATAAAGAACGTGGTCAGTTCTAAGGTCTCCTTGATCTTCACCGTGTTGCTCACGTTAAAATTGGTCGCCCACATGTAACCCAACGTGCTGCCATTATACTTTAGCGGGAACATAACGATGCTGCTTACGCCTGCCGCCGAAAGGGATGCCTGCCACCTTGGATTCACGGTCTTCAGCCATTCCATGTCGCGCTCGTCCTTAATAATGATGCACGTGCTGTCGCCAATGGTGTCCTCCCAAGTCTGCGTGATGGCAAAGAATGCATCGGTTACGTAATTATCCATCGAAAGCAGACCGCTGCCCTCCTTGATCGCTTCACACAGATTGAAACAAGTTCGTTCCTCCTGGTTCGTGAGCAGAATACAGCAGAGATCGGAATCACAGATCTGCCGGATGTCTTCAATGACCTCATAAAATGCCTTCCTAACGTTGTCGGAACCGCGCAGCTTGATGCAAGTTTTTAAAACGGCGGACGAGGTCTCGGCGGAAAGGCTTGCCCTCTGCTCAGAATCCGCTTCCGGCGTCACGTCATAAGTATATGCGCAATATCCCACGTTTTCCCGGTCTGATTCCAAGGGGATCAGAAACATGTTCAGCCAAAGGCCCATCTGCGGAAGGCTGACATAGGTATGCAGGGGCTGTCCAAGGAATGCGCTTCGATAACAAAAATCCTCAAAATTCTTATCTTTCGGGAAATATGCTTCATATGGCGAGTCTGGAACAAAAGGACGGCCTATCGTTTGAAGCATGTCATCGCAATGTGCCTTGTTCCCGGCAACAATGCGCATGTTTCCGTATCCTCCCTCAGGAAATCTTTCCACGGAGATCACGCAGGTTTTGGCTTTATATCCAGAAAGCAGACTGTCAAAATCCATGTTTTTCCTCCCGTTTGTAAATTCATTAAATACAAAAACTACTTATTACGATTATAACATACTTATCTTCCCAAAGAAAACAAAAAAACACCCTCGCAATAAAAATTTCCCGCGAGGGTGTTCCGTCCCTATCCAAATCTTATGATTTTTTCCTCTTTGCCCGTTGTCCAAGAACAACACTCTGCAACAGGATAAAGAAGCACAGCATGCCGCCGGTCGTAATGCTTTGCCACCAAGGCTCCTTGAGTCCGCTGGAGACCACGATCTTCTTGATGGTGGTCAGCGTCATGGTTCCGAAGAAGGTACCTGCCACGTTACCCACGCCGCCGGTCAGAAGCGTACCGCCAATGATGGAGGAAGCAATGGCATTCATTTCCATGCCTGCTGCATTCGTTGCGTTTCCGGCTCCGGTATGCATCATGAATACGTATCCCGAAATACCGCTTAAGAGTCCGCTGATCACGTAGCTGATAAAGCGGGTTCTCTTTACGTTGATGCCAAGCATCAGCGCGCTCTGCTGATTTCCGCCAATGGCATAAAAGGCACGGCCAAGCTTTATGAATTTCAGCAGGATGAAGATAAGAACCAGACATACAAGAGCAATGACCACGCCAAGCTCCATGCGCGCAGGAACGACGTTGCCATTGTTTGCCACGTAACCAAGCCAAGGAATCTCAATCTTTACGTCGCGAAGTTTTGCGAAGCCTTCATGTGCCACCTTCTGGGGATTCACCGAAAGGATCGTCGTCATGCCTCTCGCAAAGAACATGCCCGCCAACGTAACAATGAATGGCTGTATCTCCAAATAACTGATCAGGAAGCCATGCACAAGGCCAAATGCAAGACCAATGCCCAATGCGAGCAGAATCGATACAAAAATGTTTCCGCCGCCGTTTAAGTACAATACGCAGCTCATGACCACAAGGGAAGTCACTGCGCCAACGCTGATGTCGATTCCGCCTCCGATCATGACGATGGTCAAACCGCAGGATACAATGATCAGGCTGGCATTGTCATTCAACATGTCAAATACCTGCTGTGCGCGAAGGAAGCCGCCGCCAAGCAAGAGCATTGCTAGTAAATACATGCCGAAGAAGATAAAGATCGTGATCGTCATAAGGAGCTGGGTATCTGTAAGGGGCTCTCTGCGAACGCCTATTTTTTGATTCATGATTATTCCGCTCCTTTCGTTGATACTTTTTGTCTGCCACTCTGGAATCGCGACCAAAGCTTTGCAAAACGGGCCTTGATCACGGGTGATCCGATCACAACCAAAAGAACGATGACGATCGCCTTATATGCCTTTACGTCCGTGGAAGACACCTTCATTGCGTAAAGCGTGATGGTCAGCATCTGGATCACGTATGCACCGATGATGCTTCCGCTGATCTTAAACTTACCGCCGCCCAAGTTATTTCCACCGATGGCAACTGCAAGAATGGCATCCATTTCAACGTCGATGAGGAGCGTTTCATGGTTGATCAGTCCCAAGCGGCTCACGCCGATGCAGCCGGCAACCGCCACGCACGCGCCAAGAATGATAAAGGACAACAGCTTGATAAACGTAGCGTTGATTCCGTTCAGCCGGGCTGCGCTTCCGTTAATGCCAACGGATTGGGTCAGGAGTTCCAGGGAAGTAAAGTGGAATACCAGTTTGAATATGACTGCAACCGTAATGACGATCAACACTGGCGTCGGCACTGGAATGCCCGGAATAAAACTTCCGATCGCGTTTATGATCGGGCTGCTAACGGTAGGAGTTGCGCCGCCGTTGATCCAATACGCGATGGATCGTCCGCAGGTATACAGTATCAGCGTCGCGATCATCGGCTGGATCTTAAACACCGCGACAAGCGTACCGTTAAAGGTACCAAACAGCATTGCAACAATGCACGCAAACAGGAGCGCAAAGAGAACCGTCCCTCCGTTAATGGATTCGGTCGATTTTAAGATTTTTACGAAGGCACTGCCCGCAATGGCCGCAGCCGCGCCCACGCTGATGTCCTGTCCGCCGCAGGCTGCCGTTACCAGCGTCATGCCCATGGCAAGGATCGCAAGTTCACTGGCACCGTTGATGATACTGATCAGATTTCCCGCAAGCACCGCATTACCGTCATTATTGTGCGTGATCTCGATGGCAAAAAAGCCGGGATCCCTGATCAAATTAAAGATAATCAGCAAACAAATGGCAATGATCGGAATGGTCAGCTGCCCAAGATTCAGTTTAAAGCCATTTAGATTTTTATTCTTCATCTTTAGCTTCCCCTCCCGCAATTGTCTTCATTACCTGCTCCTGATTCAAATCCGAACCCTTCAGTTCGCCAACCACGTGACGGTCACGCATGACGATCAGGCGGCTGCAGGTACGAAGCATTTCTTCCACCTCGGATGAGATGAACGTTACGCTCACGCCTTCCTCCGCAAGCTTTAGCACAAGCTTTTGGATCTCCAGCTTGGTACCGACGTCGATGCCTCTGGTAGGCTCGTCAAGGATCAAATAATCCGGATGCGTAAGCAGCCATCTGGCCAGGATTACTTTCTGTTGGTTACCGCCGCTAAGAGAGCCGATCGGCGTCTCGCGGCTTGCCGTCTTGATGTTTAAGACTTTAATGTATTCATCCGCAAATGCTTCGGATTCGCTCCGGCTGATGGGCTTAAAGAAGCCGTTCATGACCTGAAGCGCAAGAATGATGTTTTCGCGTACGCTTAAGTCAGCGATGATGCCGTCACGCTTTCTGTCCTCCGCCAGATAACCAATCCCGTTCTTCATGGCTTCCACGGGGCGCGTGATCTTCACGGGTTTCCCTTTGATGGATACGGATCCTCCGGTCACCTTGTCAGCGCCAAAGATCGCCCTGACGCTCTCGCTTCGGCCGGAACCGAGCAGCCCGGTGAAACCATTCACCTCACCCTTGCGGATGCTAAAATCAAAGGGAAGCGCAGCGCTGCTGGAAAGACCTTTCGCATTGTAGAAGACTTCCTTTTCTTCCACGACGATGTCCGGTTCTTCGCGCAGGGAGCTCAGCTCATCCAGTTCCTTGCCGATCATTTTTGCAACAAGCTCAACCTGCGGAAGCTCTTCCGTCAGATACTCTCCCACCAGTTCGCCGTTTCGGAGCACCGTGATGCGATCGCTTACCTCATACACCTGCTCGAGAAAGTGTGTTACAAAAATGATGCCTACGCCTTGACTCTTTAAGCTTCTCATGAGATCAAAGAGCATGTTTACTTCCTTGTCATCAAGGGAAGAGGTCGGCTCATCCAGGATCAACACCTTACATTTCATGTCCACCGCACGCGCGATGGCCACCATCTGCTGTACGGCCAGAGAACAATCTCCGAGCTGTTGTCTGCTTCTTGCCGGGATTCCGAGCTTCCCCAGGATCTCATCCGCACGTTTTTCATAATCCTTATGGCGTACCCACGTACTGTCCTCACGGCCGATGAAGATGTTCTCGGCAACCGTCAGGTTCGGGCACAGCGTGATTTCCTGATAAACCGTGCTGATGCCGCTATTCTGGGCATCCTGCGGCGAACGGATGGTGATCAGCTCGCCGTCGAGCTTGATCTCGCCGCCGTCCATTTGATACACGCCGGTAAGAACTTTGATCAACGTAGATTTTCCGGCACCGTTTTCTCCCATAAGCGCGTGGATCTCACCTTCCCGCAGCGTAAAATCAACGCCGTCAAGGGCCCTGACGCCGGGAAACCTTTTTTCTATTTGACGCATCTGCAGTAAGACCTTGTCCTGCATATCCTTTTTCCTCCTAAAAAAGGCGCAACTGAAGCTGCCTATTACGTACAGCCCAGCTGCGCCGTTTGGTCAGCTCTAAATTATTCGCCTAAACCATAGGTATTGATGTCATCATCGGTGAGCGTCTTAGCGTCGAAGCCCTTCTCCTCGTTGATGATCTTCTTGCTGGATGCAGTGGTAACGCCCTTGATCAGGTCGCTGATGATCTGAGCCTGGAAAGGAGAACACTGTCCGTCATAGTTCCAAGCGCCTGCCTTTAACTCTCTAAGAGCCCACTTATTGCAGTCAAAGCCCATAACGATAACCTTACCGTTTACGCCGTGGGTGATGCCGGCATCGTCAAGAGCAGCAACGGCACCCTTAGCCATACCATCGTTCTCTGCATAGATTACGTTGAAGTCTTCGCCGCTGTTGATAACGGATTCAACGATCTTCTTAGCCTCTGCCTCATCCCAGGTAGCGGTCTGCTGAACAACCTTCTTCATCTTGCCGGACTCAAACTGTGCGTCAAGAGCTCCGGTACGGCCGATCTGTGCGTCAGAACCCATAGCGCCCTGAATGTGTACAACCTTGTACTCGGAAAGGTTCTGTGCAAGCAGCCAGTTAACTGCGGTCTCGCCTTCCTTGCTCATGTCAGAAACAACTGCTGCCTCATAAAGGCTCTCATCTACGTCGATCATACGGTCGAAAAGATAAACCTTGATGCCTGCTTCCTTAGCCTTCTTCAAAACTTCGTCCCAACCGGTGGTCTCTGCTGCAGAGATCAGAAGATAGTCAACGCCTTCCGTAATGAAGCCCTGAGCTGCCTGAAGCTGCTCGTCATTCTTGATGTTGTAGAACGTGT
>JAFZNO010000082.1 GCA_017552985.1 Lachnospiraceae bacterium | reverse complement strand
GAGCCTAAGCCCGAAGAAGTCAAGACAGAAGAGCCTAAGCCCGAAGAAGTCAAGACAGAAGAGCCTAAGCTAAAAGAAGTCAAGTCAGAAGAGCCTAAGCCCGAAGAAGCCAAGTCAGAAGAGCTTAAGCCCGAAGAAATCAAGTCAGAAGAGCTTAAGCCGGAAGAACCTAAGGACGAAGAGATCAAGCACGAAAAGATCGAACGGGAAGAGCCGAAACAGGACGAAATAAAACGTAAAAAGGTTAAGGCAGAACCGAAACCTAAGAAGTCAATTCCTGAGAGAATCAAAGATTTCAAAGATGAACATAGGCAGAAGCTGGTTTACTACATAGAACATCCTGCGGAGATGGAAGGCAAGAACGTCATTGTAAGGCTTCTCTTTGAACGTGCCAAGAAGAAGTATGAAACGCAGAAGGATATGGAGAGGGTAATGAATACCCTGATCTCCCTTTCGGAAGACCACATTGTATGGACGGACGGCGTAAGAACCAAGCAAAGTGCACCGCGTCCTGACAGTAAGATTGTAACCCCGTCGAAGGCTCAGCCTGAAGCACCAAAGGAAGAAGAGGCACAAGCACAGCCCTTTAAGAACGAAACGCCTAAAGAAGAGATAAAACTTGAAACGGTACGTTCTGAGGCGGTCAAGACGGAGGAACAGAAACAAGGGGCGGTAACTCCTGAGGCAGTCAAAGTGGAAGAGCCGACACAAGAGCCGGTAACTCCTGAGACTGTCAAGGCAGAAGAGCCGAAGCAAGAGCCGGTAATTCCTGAGTCAGTCAAGGCTGAAGAGCCAAAACAAGAGCCGGTAACTCCTAAGGCAGTAAAAGTAGAAGAACCGAAACTAGAGCCGGTAAATACCTGGACGGTCAAGGCAGAAGAGTCTAAAGCGGTAAAACCTGAGACGGCAAATCCCGAGGCTAAGGCGGAAGAGCCGGAACCTAAGATAATAAAGTCTGAGCCGACCAAAGAAAAAGAGCCGGAAGTCGAGGAAAAGAAGCCGGAACCGCTTCATAATCCCCTGCCCGAACCGAAAAAGCACGTGGCAACCGTAATGGATTATGATTACGAAGTTTCCGACGATGATGATTATGATTTTGAATAGCGCGAGGGCCATTGGCCCTTGCGTTTTTCATGCCATGGAAAACAAGGTGAAAGTAAGCACTTACGTTTCAAAAAACAAGTGACAAGAGAACGTAGAAATGGTATAATACTAAAAGTGCATTTATTAGGCTTGCCCTACAGGCAGGCATTTTGTTGTGAAAAAGTATGGATAAGAGGTAGTTTACGTCATGGCTGCAGCTTCTGGAAAAAACAATTCCGGGAGAAAGAGTTCTCCCGCGAAAAGTAGGTCGACGAGAAGCGGAAGTACTGGAAGAAAAACTTCCACCGCATCAAAAAAGAAAATAGATTACGAGCAGGCTGCAAAAGACAGCGCAATGTACCACGAGATTGGACTGATCATTATGTTCGTAGCGATGGTCTTTCTGTTCCTTTGTAACTTTGGACTGATCGGAGCTTTCGGTAATTTTATCAGCAGCATAATGTTTGGATTATTTGGATTTACGGCTTTTGTAGCTCCGGTACTTGCTTTTTTGGGCCTTGCGTTTTGGTTTGCAAATCAAGGAAGTCCTACGGCGATCCGCAAGATGATTGCCGCAGGGGTTCTGTTTTTGATGGCTGGAGTTCTCTGCGAGCTGTTTGTTGACAACGTAAAGGTGATGGAGCAGTATTCCCTCGGAAAGATTTTTGAATTCTGTAAGACGAACCGTAAGGGCGGCGGCATTTTTGCCGGAAGCATCGCCTATCTGTTGCATCATTATTTGGAGACGGTTGGAACCGTTCTGGTAGTCATCCTTTTGAGTATAATTTCCGTGATCCTGCTTACGGAGAGATCCCTTCTTGACGGCGTGAAAAACGGCGGTGAGAGAATCCGTGAGAAATCAAGGGAAAATGCAGAAATCAGAAAAGAACTGGCGGAGAGAAGGCGGGAAGAGCAAGACAGCCTTCGTGAGACCAGAATGGAAGAAAGAAAGTTAAAAGAGCTTGACCGTGAGGAAGAACGCCGGAGAAAGGCGGAGGAGCGAGAGAACGAGAAGATCCTGCGCATGGACAAGAAGGTAACCGGCGTTAGCAAGGATACGGCTCTGAAAAATGGCGGAGGCACTGTTGAAGGAAAAGGGAAAAAGAACGACGTTCATGAAATTATCTACGTCGAAGATCCCGAAACAAAAGCAGCCGCAGCCAGAATGCCCAAAGCACAGACGATCAATGACATTCCTGAGCCCATGATCGCCGGTAAGAGAGTGGAAAAGAACACGGCCATGGCGGCAGTCAATGCCGTGGATGAAGAACTGTTGGAAGCTAAGAAGCGCATGGAAGCGCAGTATCAGCGCGACCAGTACGTAAGAAATTCCGAAAGCGGAAGAGAGCGATTCCAAAAGGACGGCAGCATGCCCTTGCCGAAGGAAGCTGAGAACATTCAGGTTCACAGTGGAAACGTTGGTGACGGAAAAGGACATGGCGCTGCAGGTTATCAGAATCCTTCACCGGTCAGGAAAACGCAGACTGCAGATCAAAGTGCTACCCCGGATCAGGCAATCGGAAAAGAAATGCAGGCAGCCCCCAAAATGCCTAAGAAATACGTATTTCCTCCGCTGTCCAGACTGCAAAAGGGTGCAACTTCCACTGCGGATAACAGCGCTGAATTGAAAGAAACTGCCCTGAGATTACGTGATACCCTGCATACCTTTGGCGTGAACGTGACCATCACGGACATCAGCCAGGGCCCTAGCGTTACGAGATATGAATTACAGCCGGAGCAGGGCGTGAAGGTAAGCAAGATCGTTGGACTTGCGGATGACATTAAGCTGAATCTTGCGGCTACGGACATCCGAATCGAAGCGCCGATCCCCGGAAAGGCAGCAATCGGCATCGAAGTGCCGAACAAAGAAAACATGATGGTTGCCCTTCGAGATCTGTTAGAGAGCAAGCAGTTCCAGGATTTTGATTCCAAGCTGGCCTTTGCCGTTGGTAAGGACATTGCGGGTCAGACTGTTGTGGCAGACATTGCAAAGATGCCCCACATGCTGATCGCCGGATCCACTGGTTCCGGTAAGTCCGTCTGCATCAATACCTTGATCATGAGTATTTTGTATAAGGCCCACCCGGATGACGTAAAACTCATCATGGTTGACCCCAAGGTCGTGGAGCTTTCCGTTTACAATGGAATCCCGCACCTTTTGATCCCTGTCGTGACGGATCCGAAAAAGGCTTCCGCGGCACTTCACTGGGCCGTGTCGGAAATGGAGGATCGTTATCGCAAGTTTGCTGATTTCAACGTACGTGACTTGAAGGGATATAACAAGAAGTTGGAAAGCATGCGTGACGGCGGCGAGGGAGACGTTCCGAACAAGCTTCCTCAGATCGTGATCATCGTTGACGAGCTTGCAGATTTGATGATGGTTAGCCCTGGAGAGGTGGAAGAATCCATCTGCCGTCTGGCACAGCTGGCCAGAGCCTGCGGCATTCATTTGATCATTGCAACGCAGAGACCCAGCGTTGACGTCATTACGGGTTTGATCAAGGCAAACATGCCTAGCCGCGTGGCCTTTGCGGTTTCCAGCGGCGTTGATTCCAGAACCATTTTGGACATGGTTGGTGCAGAAAAGCTTCTGGGTAAAGGTGACATGCTCTTTTATCCCCAAGGATATTCAAAGCCCGCCAGAATCCAAGGCGCTTTTGTCTCCGACAAGGAAGTTAGCGACGTCGTTGATTTCTTGAAGAATCAAATGATTGGTAACGTATATGACGAAAGGATCGTGGAAGCGATCCAGAACAGCGGGAACGCATCCAGCGGAGGAGCAGCGTCAAGTTCAGGCGGACAAGGCTCCGGACTGGATGAATATTTTGAACAGGCAGGGCGCTTTGTCATCGAGAATAAAGAGAAGAACAAGGCATCCGTGGGAAGTCTTCAAAGACTTTTGAAGATTGGATTTAACCGTGCGGCCAGGATCATGGACCAGCTCTGTGAATATGGCGTTGTCGGTGAATCTGAAGGCACGAAGCCCCGTGAGGTCAGAATGACCATGGAAGAATTCGAGCAGTTGCTCGATACCCTGTAAATGATTACAAGGAAACGTGAATTGTGAGGTAAGGAAATGAAGTCAGACATTGAAATCGCGCAGGAAGCGGTAATGAAGCCCATAACGGAGATTGCGGCAAAGCTTGGACTTGAGCCGGAGGATTTGGAACTTTATGGAAAATATAAGGCAAAGATCTCAGAGGATTACCTGAAGAAGATCCAGGATCGACCGAATGGTAAGCTGATCCTGATGACGGCCATCAATCCGACGCCCGCAGGCGAAGGCAAGACAACGACCACGGTTGGTCTTGGAGAAGCCTTTGGAAAAATGGGAAAGAAAGCAGTGATCGCGCTTCGTGAGCCATCCCTTGGTCCCTGCTTTGGCATTAAGGGCGGTGCTGCCGGCGGCGGTTATGCGCAGGTGGTTCCCATGGAGGAACTGAACCTTCACTTTACCGGTGATTTTCATGCGATCACTTCCGCAAATAACTTGCTTGCCGCACTCTTGGACAATTCCATGCAACAGGGAAATCCCTTAAACATTGATCCCAGACAGGTGGTTTGGAAGAGGTGTCTTGACATGAATGACAGGGCTCTCCGCAACGTGATCGTTGGCCTTGGCGGAAAGACGGAAGGCGTAGTCAGAGAAGATCATTTTGTCATCACCGTGGCAAGTGAGATCATGGCGATCCTTTGCCTTGCTACGGACATGAAAGACTTGAAGGAAAGACTTTCTAAGATTGTGGTTGCCTATAATTACCAAGGGGAACCCGTAACGGCGGGACAGCTTCAGGCCGTTGGTTCCATGGCAGCGCTCCTGAAGGATGCGATGCAACCCAATCTGATCCAGACCTTGGAGCATACGCCTGCCCTTGTACACGGCGGGCCTTTTGCAAACATCGCTCACGGCTGTAATTCCGTGCGTGCCACGAAGGCTGCGTTGAAGATGGCGGATTACGTGGTGACGGAGGCTGGATTCGGCGCTGACCTTGGCGCGGAAAAGTTCTTTGACGTAAAGTGCCGCATGGCTGGATTAAAACCTGATGCCGTTGTTCTGGTGGCAACGATCCGTGCGCTAAAATATAACGGTGGCGTTCCAAAGGCAGAGCTGGGAACTGAGAACCTGGATGCCTTAAAGAAGGGCATCGTAAATCTGGAAAAGCACATTGAGAATTTACAGAAATATGACGTTCCCGTAGTCGTTACGCTGAACTCCTTCGTGACTGACAGCGAGGCAGAGACGGAATACGTGAAAAACTTCTGTGAGGAGAGAGGATGCGAGTTTGCGCTCTCTGAAGTATGGGCAAAAGGCGGCGAGGGCGGAATCGCACTTGCGGAAAAGGTATTAAAGACCCTGGAGGAGAAGGAAAGCCATTTCCATCCCCTGTATGCTGACGAGCTGAGTCTTACGGAAAAGATCGAGACCGTTGCAAAGGAAATCTACGGAGCGGGATGCGTAAAGTATGCGCCTGCAGCCGTAAAGCAATTAAAGAAGCTTGAGGAACTTGGATTTGGAAATCTTCCCGTTTGCATGGCGAAGACGCAGTATTCCCTTTCCGATGACGCAACGCTTCTTGGCAGACCTGACGGATTCGAGATGAACGTCAGGGAGGCATACGTTTCGGCCGGAGCTGGGTTTGTCGTGGTACTGACCGGTACGGTCATGACCATGCCTGGTCTGTCGAAGGCGCCTGCCGCATATAACATCGACGTAAATGAAGAAGGTAAGATTACCGGATTGTTCTGATTTTATTTGTTTTACTTGAAAAAATTCTCAAGAACGGATAAAATGGGAATGATAAAAAATTAACGTTAACAGCGTTGACATATTCAAAAAGAAATGGAGAGAAGAACATGCCTACGATCATTGACGGTAAAGCGATCTCGACGCAGATCAAGGATGAATTAAAGGAACAAGTTGCAAAGATGAAGGCAGAGGGGATCACGCTTTGCCTTGCCGTGATTCAAGTTGGCGCGGATCCTGCATCCTGCGTATACGTTCGCAATAAGAAAAAGGCATGTGAATACATAGGCATTGATTCTTTATCCTACGAGCTCCCTGAGGAAACGACCCAGGAGGAGCTCTTGAATCTGATCAAGGAATTAAATGAGAGAAAAGACGTCAATGGCATTTTGGTTCAGCTTCCCTTGCCGAAGGGACTGGATGAGGAGAAAATCCTGGATGCGATAGATCCTTTGAAGGACGTGGACGGTTTCCATCCCATGAACGTCGGGAACCTTAGCATTGGAAGGAAGGGATTTGTCTCCTGTACGCCCGCTGGCGTCATTCAGCTCTTAAAGCGTTCCGGCATTCAGATTGAAGGCAAGGAATGCGTTGTAGTTGGCAGAAGCAATATCGTTGGTAAACCCATGAGCATGCTTCTCCTTAGGGAAAATGGAACCGTTACGACGGCACACAGCCGTACCAAGAACCTTCAGGAAGTGACGAAGCGCGCAGACATTCTTGTAGCAGCCGTTGGCAAGCCTCGCATGATCACCGCAGACTACGTTAAGGAAGGTGCGGTAGTGATCGACGTGGGCATTCATCGCAATGAAGACAATAAGCTTTGCGGAGACGTGGATTATGAGAACGTCGCACCTAAATGCAGTGCCATCACGCCTGTTCCCGGCGGCGTAGGTCCCATGACCATAGCCATGCTGATGAAGAATTGTGTTGAATCATATTCGCTTCAGAATCAATAGAACCGGAGGAAGAAGAAATGCGTTGCCCCAAATGCGGAACGGATCTTCCGGAGGGTGCCCTGCTCTGTGAAAAGTGTGGGGAAGAAATCCATATCGTACCGGATTATGATCCTACGCTGGACGTAAGCATCAGCATTGAGGGCCCAGAGGAAGAAAAAACTCCGGGAGAAACAGATCCTGATCCGGGAAAACCGAAGCGGACCAAGCTTTACCTGCTTCGTGCGTTGTTGATCTTATTGGCGATTGTAGTTATTGGATTGGCGATCGCCGCAAATAAAAATCTAAAACGCATGCAATCGCCTGAGTATCAAATTGCACAGGCGGAAAAGTATCAAGGGATCGGGGAGTATTCCAAAGCGATTGCGTGTTATTCCAAGGCGATCGAACTGGAAGAGGATAACGTTGAACTCTTGTTGCGTCTGGCTGAGGTTTATTATCTCAAGAATGATCAGGCATGGTATGAAGCGACGCTGCTTCAAATTCTTTCCCATAAGTCCGTAAGCGCGCAGCAAATTGACTGGGCGTTGGAAAGAATGATCCCGTTACTCATTAAAAAAGGCGATTTTGAAGGGATCAATCGTTTGCTTGGAAAGTATCCCAATGAAAAATTGTTAAAGGAAAACGAGGAGTATCTGGCTCCGAAACCGAGGTTTTCCCTGGAAGAAGGCACTTACGTGGACATCCAGTCCCTAAGCATTCTTTCCGATGCGGAGGGGACGCTGTATTATACCTTGGACGGCACGGTGCCCGGAGAGACGAGTGAAACCTTCACGATGCCGATTGTGCTGGACCTTGGTGAGGTCACGGTTAAGGCGTGCCTTATTAATTCTTACGGCGTAAAGAGCGAAGTCATTGAAGGAACCTATACGATCGTTGCGCCTGAGCCCAAACAGGAAAAGAAATAATTGCTATAAGCAAATATATAAATCCAAAGAGGATGGAGAGGTGGAGTATGTACAAGATTTTAAAGAAACAGGAATTGACGACAAACATTTATTTGATGGACGTGGAAGCTCCCAGGGTTGCTGAGAGATGTCTGCCCGGACAATTTGTCATCGTGCGCATGGACAAGGATGCGGCGAGAATCCCCCTGACCATTTGTGATTACGATCGCAAGGCCGGTACGATCACGATCGTATTCCAGACCGTTGGCGCAGGAACCACGATGATGGCAGAGCTTTCTGAAGGAGACTGCTTCCATGACTTTGTGGGACCTCTTGGATGCCCTTCCGAGCTGGTGAAGGAAGATCTTGAGAGCCTCAAGAAGAAAAACATCCTGTTCGTAGCAGGCGGCGTTGGTACTGCACCGGTTTATCCTCAGGTGAAATGGCTTCATGAAAATGGCGTTGCTGCAGACGTGATCATGGGCAGCAAGACGAAGGATCTCTTGATCCTTGAGAAGGAGATGGAGGCGGTTGCCGGAAATCTCTACGTTACCACGGATGACGGATCTTACGGACGCAGCGGCATGGTTACCCAGGTGATCAAGGATCTTGTTGCGGAAGGCAAGAAGTATGACGTTTGCATTGCCATCGGTCCCATGATCATGATGAAGTTTGTATGCCTCCTTACCAAGGAGCTTGAGATTCCCACCATTGTCAGCCTGAATCCCATCATGGTGGACGGCACCGGCATGTGCGGAGCCTGCAGAGTTACGGTTGGCGGCAAGGTGAAGTTTGCTTGTGTTGACGGTCCCGAGTTTGACGGACATCAGGTAAACTTCGACGAAGCAATGAGAAGACAGACCATCTACAGAACCGAGGAAGGTCGTGCCATGCTTGCACTGCAGGAAGGCGACACCCATCACGGCGGATGCGGAAATTGCAACTAATTCGAAAACTCTGGAAAGGATAATGGTGAAAATACATGGACGTTATGACAAAGATTCCCGTTCGGGAGCAGGATGCCAAGGTAAGGGCAACGAACTTTGAGGAGGTTTGCCTTGGTTACAATCAAGAGGAGGCTATGTGTGAGGCTTCCAGATGCATCAATTGTAAGAATGCACAGTGCGTAAAGGGCTGTCCCGTTGCAATCGACATTCCCGCTTTCATTCATGAGGTGAAGGAAGGCAATATTGAAAAGGCATATCAGATCATTAGCGAAGCCAGTGCGCTTCCCGCAGTTTGCGGACGCGTATGTCCCCAGGAGAGCCAGTGTGAAGGAAAGTGCATCCGCGGCATCAAGGGTGATCCCATCTCCATCGGTAAGCTTGAGAGATTCGTTGCAGACTGGGCGAGAGAGAATGGCATTAAGCCCCAGGGTGCTACGGAGAAGAAGGGCAAGAAGGTTGCCGTGATTGGTTCCGGTCCTGCAGGTCTTACCTGCGCAGGTGACCTTGCAAAGGCTGGTTATGACGTTACGATCTTTGAGGCACTGCATGAGGCAGGCGGCGTGCTTGTATATGGCATTCCTGAGTTCCGTCTTCCCAAGGAGGCAGTTGTTGCAAAGGAGATCGAGAACGTTAAGTCTCTTGGCGTTAAGATCGAGACCAACGTAGTCATCGGCAAGTCCGTGACCATCGACGAGCTCATGGAGAAGGAAGGCTTCTCTGCAGTATTCATCGGTTCCGGCGCCGGACTTCCCAAGTTTATGGGAATCCCCGGAGAGAACTCCAACGGCGTGTTCTCTGCAAATGAGTACCTGACCAGAAGCAATCTGATGAAGGCATTTAATCCTGCAAGTCCTACCCCCATCATGAGAGGCAAGAAGGTTGCAGTCGTAGGCGGCGGAAACGTGGCAATGGATGCTGCAAGAACCGCACTGAGACTTGGCGCAGAGGTTCATATCGTATATAGAAGAAGTGAGGAAGAGCTTCCCGCGAGAGTGGAAGAAGTGCATCATGCAAAGGAAGAGGGCATCATCTTTGACCTTCTGACCAATCCCACCGAGATCATCGCCGACGAGAAGGGCTGGGTAACTGGCATGAAGTGCATTAAGATGGAGCTTGGCGAGCCTGACGAGTCTGGCAGACGCCGTCCCGTAGAGGTTCCCGGTTCAGAGTTCGTAATGGAGCTTGATACCGTGATCATGTCCCTTGGTACTTCTCCCAATCCCTTGATCTCCTCCACGACGGAAGGTCTTGAGACCAACAAGTGGAAGTGCATCATTGCAGACGAAGAGAACGGCAAGACCACGAAGGAAGGCGTTTACGCAGGCGGAGATGCCGTTACCGGAGCCGCTACCGTAATTCTTGCCATGGGCGCAGGAAAGGCCGCTGCAAAGGGCATTGACGAGTATTTAAGTAAATAAAGAATAGGTTCACGTACGACTGACTTGCTAAAACTTTCAAAAGAAAGGCGGAGTACGCTGTATGGCATGGTGTCCGATCTGTAAAAACGAATATCGTCCCGGAATCAAGGTATGTGCGGATTGCGGGGCAGAGTTGGTTGAGAAATTGGAAGAAAACCCTAGGACAACCCTTGTTGCCGGGGATGAGGACATGCTTCAAAACGTTAACGATTTCCTTAAGGCAGGTGGCGTAAAGAGCGGTGAGATCACCTTTTCGCCTGAGCATAACATGCATGCGCTGTCGGTGTTCAATTCTGAGTTAAACAGGGCGACGGAAGTAGCGCAGGCATACATGAAGGAACATACCAGCAGGATGGAAAAGAAGGCTCGCGAGCAGGCCATGGCCAATGCCACGCCGGAAGAGCGTGAAGAAATGGCCAAGATGGCTACGGTTAGGCAAGCGAACCTTCGTCCCGCCACCGTTTATGAAAGCAGTGCAAAGAAGATGGAAGAGAATAAGGCTTCCGCTTGGAGCCTGCTTGTGATCGGCGGCGTTGGCATTATCCTGATCGCATTGTGCCTTCTTGGAATCATACCGGTTCCGGAACTGTTCAAGGGATCCTACCTGTTCTTTGGCGTCATGGGAGCGCTTTGCGTGCTTTTCGTGATCATGGGCTTTGTTTCTTTCAAACATGCAAAGGGATTTGCAAAAGACGTTGAGGCGGAGAATGGCATAAAAGCCTCCCTCGAGGAGTGGTGTAAGGAAAACCTCAAGGGCGAGGACATTGACCGGTATATCAAGATGAGAGATCCCAGTCTTGAGGGCGAGTCGTTGTTCTTCCCAAGAAATGAACTCATCAAGGCCAGGATTAATCATCAGTTCATGAACCTGGATCAGGCTTTTTTGGATACGTTTGTTGATGAAGTGGTTTACGAGATGGTTTTTCCTGAGGACAAGTAAGATCAACGGATAATATGAAGATTACCATTCTGTGCGTTGGAAAGATCAAAGAAAAATTTTATAGGGATGCCATAGCGGAATTTGAAAAAAGGCTTAGTCGTTATTGCAAGTTTGAGATTCTGGAGGTTCCGGATGAACAAACGCCAGACGGCGCTTCGGCTGCTCTGCAGGCCCAGATCAAGGATAAGGAAGGGGCCAGGCTGTTGTCGAAGCTAAAGGATGATGCCTTTGTCTGTACGCTGGAGATCCGCGGGAAGAAAATGACTTCAGAGGAATTTTCTTCCTTTATGGAGCGAGCCGCCGTTCAGGGGAAGAGCCAAATCTTCTTTGTGATCGGCGGCTCTCTTGGTTTATCTGAGGCAGTCATGAAACGATCGGATCAGGCAGTCAGTTTCTCTGACATGACGTTCCCGCATCAATTGATGCGCGTGATCCTCTGCGAGCAAATTTACAGGGGATTCCGCATAATAAACAAGGAGCCGTATCACAAATGAGTGGAAAGAAAGATACCGGACTGAAAAAGAAAAAGGAACTGGCGAAGAAGGTTATTGCACTGCTGAAGGAAGAGTATCCCAATTCGGACTGCACGCTGGAATATGACAGGGATCAGGCGTGGAAGCTATTGGTCAGCGTGCGCCTGGCGGCACAATGTACGGATGCCCGCGTGAACGTGGTTGTGGAAGAGCTATACAAGCATTTTCCGGACGTTAACGCATTGGCGGAGGCTCCCGTGGAAGAAATTGAAAAACTGGTGCATCCCTGTGGGCTGGGAAACAGTAAAGCGAGAGACATCAGCGCTTGCATGAAAATGCTGAGGGACGTTCATAAGGGAAAAGTGCCGGATACCATGGAAGAGCTTCTAAAGCTTCCAGGCGTTGGAAGAAAGAGCGCCAATCTTGTCATGGGTGACGTCTACGGGAAACCTGCAATCGTGACGGATACGCACTGCATCAGGCTCTCTAACAGAATAGGGCTTGTTGACGGGATCAAGGAGCCGGGAAAGGTTGAGAAGGAGCTTTGGAAGATCATTCCTCCGGAAGAAGGGAATGAACTGTGTCACAGGCTTGTGGATCACGGACGGGCCGTATGTACGGCCAGAACCAAGCCATATTGTGATAAATGTTGTCTGAAGGACGTATGTGCAAAAGTGGGAGTATAGGAGGGGATTCGCATGAGAATGTATGACCTGATCATGAAAAAGCGGAATGGGGGAGAACTGACCAAGGAGGAGATCCGATTTTTTATCGAGAAATACGTAACAGGGGAAATTCCGGATTATCAAGTTTCCGCTCTGATGATGGCAATTTACTTCCAAAAGATGACGGAAAAAGAGACTTATGAGCTTACCATGGCCATGGCGGAAAGCGGTGACGTGCTGGATCTGTCAGACATTAAAGGAATCAAGGTTGACAAACATTCTACCGGCGGCGTAGGGGACAAGACTTCCCTCGCGCTCACGCCGATGGTTGCCGCATGCGGACTTACGGTTGCAAAAATGAGCGGAAGAGGCCTGGGACATACGGGCGGAACCATAGATAAGCTGGAAAGCTTTCCGGGTTTTACGACGGCGCTTACGACGGAACAGTTTCGCGATAACGTAAATAATATCGGCATTGCCATCATGGGACAGACGGCGGACCTTGCGCCTGCGGACAAAAAACTCTATGCACTGCGTGACGTTACTGCAACCGTTGACAATCTTTCGCTGATCGCCAGCTCCATTATGAGCAAAAAGCTTGCATCCGGCGCTGATGCCATCGTGCTTGACGTAAAGACGGGAAGCGGAGCCTTCATGAAAAAGGAAGCGGATGCATTTGCGCTTGCGGAAGAAATGGTGAAGATCGGAAGAAGTGCCGG
Organism: Lachnospiraceae bacterium; assembly: GCA_017552985.1. Classification (GTDB taxonomy): domain Bacteria; phylum Bacillota; class Clostridia; order Lachnospirales; family Lachnospiraceae; genus Acetatifactor. The sequence continues at coordinate 15,580 of JAFZNO010000082.1, read as the reverse complement.
CCGCAGGATGAGCGCACTGGTGACTGACATGGATCAGCCGCTGGGCCGGGCTGTTGGAAATGCCCTGGAAGTGATCGAAGCCATCAATACCCTTCAGGGAAAAGGTCCGGAGGATTTCACCGAATTGGTTTATTCCCTTGGAAGCGAGATGCTCTTGGCAGGCGGAAAAGCTCAGTCCGCAGAAGAAGCAAGGAAGATGCTGGAAACCGTTGTTCAAAACGGAAAGGCATTGGAAAAGCTGGAAGAATTTGTAAAAGCACAGGGCGGAGACGCAAGAGCCGTAAGGGATACTTCCCTGCTTCCGCAGGCGAAGGCGAGCTTTGAGATCCCTGCACCCATGGAAGGTTACGTTTCCGGCATTGTTTGTGACGAGATTGGAATCTGTTGCCTGATGCTTGGCGGCGGAAGGGAAACGAAGGAGAGCGAGATTGATCTGTCCGTTGGTTTTGTGATCCACAAAAAGGTTGGGGACTACGTTAGTCTGGGAGAAAGTCTTGCCACCATGTATTACAACGATGAAGAGAAGGCAAAGTCGGCACTGGAAAGATTCCAAAAAGCCTATTCCTTCTCAAGTGAGAAGCCATTGCCAAGCAAGCTGATCAAAGGAAAACTATAAAAAGAGCATGATTTTGTTGCCTGACGCATAAGATTTTGCATGAGAAAGAACAGGCATTCACAGATCAAAAAGCAAACGGCGTCCTTCTTGACGGATCATTTGAGAATCCCACCCGACGTCTGTGACGGGGAATCGAGAATTACGATCGCGGGGGACGGATGGATTTGGGTAGAGCATTATAAAGGGATATTGGAATATACGGGGAATTCGCTGGTCCTGCAGGGAAAATCAGGCAGGATTTACGTGGAGGGAACCGGGTTGTCGATGGATTATTACACCAGTGAAGATCTGGTAGTCAGGGGAAAGATACGGGCAGTACGATATGACGCTGGAAAGGATGCGTGAATTTAGTGGTTGGCGTATCAGAATTCCTCTTTGGTTATCTTAGGATCTGCATAAAAGGCGGTTCGGCGGAAAGGTTCCTGAACGTTTGCGCGGGCAGGGGCATTCGCCTTTGGAATCTCGAAAGGACGGAGGAGAATCTTTGTTTTGACCTTTGCCTTTCCGCTTTTTATCATTTGCATCCGATCATCAGAAAAACAAAAGTAAAGGTAGTCATTCTGGAAAGGAAGGGACTGCCTTTTTTGATGAATCGTTTCCGGAACAGATGGGTGTTTTTTCTGGGCGCATTGCTGGCAGTCTCGGCATGGTTGATCTCCACAAGATTTCTTTGGAGCATGGAATTCTCAGGGAACGTGAAAATAACTTCGGATCAACTGAAACGTTTCCTGGAGGAACGAGGCGTATGCCTTATGGTTCCGCTCGGGAGTATTCGCGTAACGGAACTGGAACTGGCTCTTTATGATGAATTTGCGGACGTTACCTGGAATAGCATCAGGATACTTGGAACGGCACTGATCGTTGACGTAAAAGAGAGGGACGTACCGCAAGGCCAGAAGGAGAAGCAATCTCATTTAGGCATGAATCTGATCAGCTCTGGCGACGGCAAGATCACGGACATGATCGTCCGGAAAGGCGTTCCCAAGGTGAAACAGGGTGATGAGGTTAAAAAAGATCAGATCCTGGTGGAAGGGAGAGTGCCGGTCATGAATGAAGACGGTACCGTCAGGGAATGGCTCTTGACGGAACCTGATGCAGACGTATGGGTGGAGCGCAAACTGCAATACGAGGACTGCGAATCCTTATATTATCTGGAAACGGTACCAGGAAGCAGAAAAAAAACGGGATATCGCTTTTCCTTTTTGGGAAAAGAGTATTATACCGTGGAAAAGAGTGTTTTTTACCGTGAATCCATTTTGGAAACTGACGTGACACCCAAATTACTTCAAAGGCTCGGAATGCCGATTAGAATCGGGAAAATTACGCACGGAGAGGTCGGCGTAACGCTCAGGAAACGCGATGAGGACGAGGCAAAAGAACAATCTTTGATAAAAATATTAAAATTTCTTACAACTTTAGAAGAAAAAGGGGTACAAATTATTGAAAAAGATGTTAAAATAAGTATCGAGGGAGATTTTAGCCTCACGTACGGTGAAATAATGATTCGGGAAAAAGAAGATCTTTTTCAAAAGACGGAGGATGAACTTGACGGAACGCAGCGAGGACTTGAATAACGGTGAAGAGATGATTTCCCTGCAGATGGAAATCCCTTCCGAACAAATGCAAATGGTATTTGGTGCATCAGACAAATACGTGAAAAAGTTGGAACAAAACTTTGACGTGACCGTTGTTGACCGGAACGGAAAAGTAATGATCAAGGGAACGGCGGATAACGCAAAGAAGGCAAAAGCCGTGTTGGAACAGCTATGTCATTCGATCCAGCGCGGAAACGAGATAGAGGAGCAAAACGTGGATTACGCGATAGAACTTGGAAAAGAAGAAAAAGAAGACGCACTGGAAGAGATGGACGGCGATCTCATCTGCCATACGGTTTCCGGAAAACCCATTAAGCCGAAGACAATGGGCCAGAAGGCTTACGTGGATGCCATCCGGCAGAAAATGATTACCTTTGGCATTGGGCCGGCCGGAACCGGCAAGACCTATCTCGCCATGGCCATGGCTATTACGGCGTTCAAAAAAGAAGAGGTGAACAGGATCATCTTGACGAGACCTGCGATCGAAGCAGGAGAAAAGCTTGGATTCCTGCCTGGTGACATGCAGAGCAAGGTTGACCCGTATTTAAGACCTTTATATGACGCGTTATATCAGATCATGGGCGCGGAAAGCTTTGCCAAAAACATGGAAAAGGGATTGATCGAAGTGGCACCACTGGCCTACATGAGAGGCCGTACGCTGGATAATGCCTATATTATTCTGGACGAGGCACAGAACACGACCCCGGCGCAGATGAAGATGTTTTTGACCAGAATCGGTTTTGGGTCAAAGGTTGTCATAACGGGTGATTCTTCTCAGAAAGACTTGGCACAGGGGACGAAATCTGGTCTGGACGTTGCAGAACACGTTCTCGGAAAGATTGATGACATCGCCTTTTGTAAGCTGACCAGCAGGGACGTGGTTCGTCATCCGTTGGTTCAGAAGATCGTAAAGGCTTATGAGAGTTACGAAGAGAAAGAAAACGCAAGAGCGTTAAGGGTCAGGGAACGCGAGCGATTAAAGAGCGGCAGAAGACGCAGTGAGGGCAGGCTTCGCGAGCGCAAACAGTAAGCCAAATTGACTTAAGGAGGCACAAGAGATGACGCTGTACGCAGAAAATGAGACGGACGTTACTTTTCCCTTTCCCGTGGAAGAAACGGCGACCAAAGTGATCGAGGCGGTTTTGAAATCTGAGGGATGTCCTTTTGACGCAACGGTCAATCTTCTGATCACGGACAATGAAGGCATTCGTGAATATAACAGACAGTACCGCGAAATCGATAAGGAAACGGACGTACTTTCTTTTCCTAATTTGGATTTTGACGCGCCGGGCGATTTTAGCAAGGTGACGGAGAATAAGGCAGATTATTTCGATCCTGACTCAGGAGAACTGATTCTCGGCGACGTGATCGTCTCCGCGAATAAGGTGATAGAGCAGGCAGAGAATTACGGACATGACCAAAAGCGGGAATTTGCATTTCTCGTTGCACACAGCATGCTCCATCTGTGTGGTTATGACCATATGGCAGATGATGAGAGGGTCGTGATGGAAGAAAAGCAGGAAGCAGTCCTGCAAGGCCTTGGGATCACTAGATGAAACGTGAGGATACAAAATGAAACAATTAGAGGTCAAGAGAAGACAGATCGAGTATTTGGCCATGGCACTGAACGTGGTGCTGTTCTTGGCGATTGAACGCAAACTGGGATTGGAAGGCAGCGGATTTTTTCTTGTTCCGATCATGATCTTTTCCATGCTTTGGACCTTTGTGGGGGAAAACCTTCCGGACGTGCTTGGCAAGCTGATACGCGTACGCAGGGCAAAGGGACAGTATCGCAGCGTTCGTAAGATCAGGCTGTATTCCTTTCTTTGTCAGGCATTCACCGGAATTCTCGGTACGGTACTTATGCTGACCATAGGTACTGCACTTGCAAATAAAGTCTATGGCTGTCCCTATGCCAGCCTGATGGTGTGGATTCTTTCGCCGCTCTTGTTCTTGCGTGGCATGAGCCAGCTCCTTTTGGGATATTGCCAAGGCGAAGGTTTCGAATTGCCGGCGGTGGTCAGCTGCTTGCTTAGGCCGGTTGTGATCTATGCATTTGGAACGGTTCTTGGAAGCAGAACCGGTGAATACGGCGCAAAGGTGAGTGCGTTGCTAAAGGCGGAAAAGTATTCGTCAATGTATATCGGCGCAGGATGGTGTCTTGCCATCGTCATGGCTGAGCTTTTCGTGCTCTTGGTGCTGTTTTTATCGTTCCTTGGCACAAGGAGGATGAAACGGGAGAGCGAGGCGGAGAGCATGAGGGCTTCCGTGAGCTTTCAGGGATATGCGGCCGCATCCTTCCGCAACGTGATCTTCCGGGCGCTAGTATGTTTTACGGAACTCTTTCCCGTGGCAATCGGCATGATGATCTATTATCAAAAGATGCAGGATGCCGCACCGCTTTCCTATGGTACTTATTTTGTTGGTTATTTTGCGGTATGCCTTTTATTTTACCGCTTGATGAATGCAGTTGCCGTTCCTTTCTGGGGAAAGGTTTCCAGTTTTTACAAGAGAGATGAAGTCCGGCTGGGACGGGTTTGTTTTCAGGGAGGAATTCATCTGCTACTTGGCCTGGGAGGCGTTATTACTGCCTGCTTCGCCGCAATGCCTTCACAGATTGGTGCACTGGCCGGCTTTACTTCACCAAACGTCGCGAAGATCGCTTTTCAGGGCGGAGCCTGGATCCTGTTTGCTTCCTTGGGCTTTTACTTTGCAAGAATGCTGATGCGTTTTGGAAAGAATATTCTTGTTGTTGGGATCGGAATTCTTAGCAACGTGCTGTTTGTCATGGTATACATGATCCTGTGGTCCGATGATAAAATGGCGTTACTTTCTTTGATGTACGCATGTCTGATCTCGTCAGCCGTCTATGCCGTTCTTCTTGGAGCCATTATGGTTCAGCTGATGGGCGGAAGGTTCCAATGGGTAAAGGTTGTGTTGTTGCCCGCGGGATTAGCCATTGCTATCGGAATCATACAGGCGCTTTGCGTGAAATTCTTAGGTGAGCATCTGGAAGGACCTTACGTTGTTCTCTTTATCGGCGGAATTGGTTTCTTTGCATATTGGTGCGCATTGCTTCTCCTTAGGAATTTTAGTGAGGAAGAACTCAGTGTCATACCGTTCGGAGGCATTCTTTTGTCCCTTGGTAAAATGATGAGCGTATTTTAGCATAAAATCCAAAAAATAAGCTGATACTCTAAAAAAGAGCGTTACGGAGGTTACGTAATGAAAGCGATAAAGAGTATCGGTTTATTTTTTATCACGGCAATGTTTTTTATGCTGATTGGTTATCTTTTTGGAATCAGGACAAAGCTTCCGGAAGGGCGCGAACGCGGAATTACCGTCACGGACAACCTGTCACCGGCGCGGGAGACCGTAATGCCGGATCAGCCTTCCTTAGTGCAGGATACGGACGAACCGTTTGTGAGCTTTTTGGACGTCTCCTCGGAATCTCCCTTTCTCCGAAGTGATACGGAATTTGTGCTGGAAGAAGTGGACGTCAGAAAGGGAACGGTCACGGAATTGGTGGAACGCCTGCCAGACAGATACGTTGGAATGGACAGGGATGGCTTCCTGGAAGCCATGGAAGAGTATGCGTTTGCCCCACCTCTTTCGGAGCGAAAGAAAGGTTTTATTGGATTAGAAGTGCTCAGCTTTTCCAGAGACCGGGTCGTGGTACAAAAGAATTACAGGCGGGCAAGCCCAGATGATGGTTTTTATCTGGCGCTAGTTGATTATCGGGTAGTAGTATTATTTGATGATAAGAAAACGGTATACATGACCACGGACGTGTCGCTCCACATGCTTCCTGCGCAGCTACAGGAGGATCTGGCGGACATGATCTACGTGGAAAATGAAAAGGAATTATACGATTTTTTGGAAGCCTATACTAGTTAAGACCATAAGGGACGGATAGATAAAATGAAACAAAAGAGCGTGTGCGTGGTCGGCGGCGGAGCTGCCGGCATGATGGCTGCCATTACGGCGGCAAGGGAAGGGGCAAAGGTAACGATCCTGGAGGCAGGAGACCGCCTTGGTAAGAAAATATTGGCCACTGGAAACGGAAGATGCAACCTTGGCAATCTTATGCTGGACGTGGGATGCTATCGTGGTTCCTGCCGCTTTTTGCGTGAGGCTCTTGCAAGCTTTGGAACCAAGGAAACCATTTCCTTTTTTGAGGGTTTGGGATTGATGATCAAGGATAAAAATGGATATTTATATCCATTTTGTGAGCAGGCAAGTGCCGTTCTTGACGTTTTAAGACATGAGATCAAGGAACTTGGGATTCGGGTGGAATATGACGTTAAGGTATCAGGCGTAATGCCTAAGGAAAAGCAGGGCTTTTTGGTAAAAAGCCAGCATGGATCGATGGATTTCGACCATGTCGTAATTACTTGCGGCGGAAAAGCTTCTCCTAAAACGGGTTCCGACGGAAGTGGATACGAGATTGCTCGGAAATTAGGTCATCGCATTACGGAGGTCCTTCCGGCACTGACTTTTTTAAAGTGCAAGGAAAGCTTTTTTAAGTCCATTGCCGGCGTCCGGACGGATGCCGAAATCACGTTGTACAAAAAAGACGGCGAAAAGCTTTGCGCGGAGCGCGGCGAACTGCAACTGACCGAACAGGGAATTTCTGGAATTCCCACGTTCCAGCTAAGTTCCGTTGCTGCAAGAAGCCTTCTTCGTACAAAAGAAATTCCTGCATCCATTGATTTCCTGCCGGACGTTCAGGAGGCGGAAATTTCGGAATTGGCTAGAAAAAGATTATTGCTTTGCGGAGAGAGATCCATAGAAGAGTTCTTCACAGGCATTTTGAATAAAAAGGTGATGGCAGTTCTTCTCAAAACGGCGGGGTTAAAGCCGGCAGATTCCTCAAAGACGCTTACGGAAAAAAGAATTGCTGAGGTTATTAGGTTGGCAAAGTCTTTTCGCGTAACGGTAGTTGGGACGGGAGACTTTCAGAATTGCCAGGTTTGTTCCGGCGGCGTCGATTGTGGCCAGATAACGCAGAACATGGAATCAAAGATTGTGCGTGGAATCTATTTCGCCGGGGAGATTCTTGACGTGGACGGAAGATGCGGCGGATACAACCTGCAGTGGGCCTGGACCAGCGGTCATATTGCAGGAATTAGCGCGGCAGGAAGGCGGGAAGAATAGTGATTTTAATTCAGCAATTAAAACTGCGCGTTCCGCATGAAGAAAAAGAAATTAAGGAAAAGGCGGCAAAGGCTTTGCTTCTTCGCGAGGAAGAAATCCTTGGCATGGAGATTTTGAGATGCTCCCTGGATGCAAGAAAAAAGCCTGAGATTTTTGCCATCTATGCCGTTGAAGTAAAGGTTCCTGACGAGAAAAGGACGCTAGATAGGGCGCTTAAGAACAAAAGGGCAAAAGAACAGTTTTCCCTGAGTACTCGCGTGCGATATCAGTTCCCAAATGTTAGCGGGAATCCGGGAAAAGACGTTAACGAACAATCCCGGCCAGTAATCGTTGGTGCGGGACCGGCTGGCTTGTTCTGCGCATATTACTTATCTCTTGCAGGACTTCGTCCACTTCTTTTTGAACGCGGGAAAAGCGTGGAGAAAAGGCAGGAGGACGTGGAATACTTTTGGAAGACGGGAAAGCTGGATCCAAATTCTAACGTTCAGTTTGGAGAGGGAGGCGCCGGTACCTTTTCGGACGGGAAATTAAATACCTTGGTGAAGGACAAGGATGGAAGAAACCGTGCCGTGCTGGAGACTTTTGTGAAGTTTGGAGCCAAGGAAAGTATTTTATATGATGCAAAACCGCATCTTGGCACGGATGAACTCTCGAAAATCGTTTGCAACCTTCGAAATGAGATTCTTCGCTTGGGCGGTGAGATCCGTTTTGAGAGCCAGGTGACTGATTTTGTGATCTCTTACGGAAAACTGGAAGGCATTATCATAAATGGAACGGAAAAGGTTTCATGTGACTCTTTGGTGCTTGCGATCGGACACAGCGCAAGGGATACCTTCTTTACGCTGTTGGAGAGGGGAATCCCCATGGAGGCGAAGCCTTTTGCCGTAGGCTTTCGCGTGGAGCATCCGCAGAAAATGATCAATGAAAGCCAATATGGAATGGCGGATCCCGGAGCGCTCGGGGCGGCGCCATATAAGGTAACTGCAAAGGCATCCAATGGAAGGGGCGTTTATTCATTTTGCATGTGTCCTGGCGGGTACGTGGTGAATGCTTCCTCAGAGGAAGGGAGGCTCGCCGTTAATGGCATGAGCTACAGCGGACGGGACGGAAAAAACGCGAACAGTGCCGTGATCGTCTCCGTCACGCCGGAAGATTATCCAGGAGTAAGACCGCTGTCTGGCATTAGATTCCAAAGAGAACTTGAGGAGAAGGCATATAAGCTTGGAAATGGAAGTATTCCCGTTCAAAGATATGGGGAATATTGTAAGGGGATTTCTGGAGAAGATGAAACGATAACGGCGGATGAAGGAAGCAACGTTGACTTGACTGAATCAGACATAATACTGCCTCAGTGTAAGGGAGCTTTTTCCTGGGCAGATCTTCGGGATTTGTTGCCTGTGGAATGCCGAAAGGCGTTTATCGAAGGTATGGGACAGTTTGGAAGGCAGATCAAAGGCTTTGACCGGGCGGATTGCGTTTTGTCGGGCGTCGAGAGCAGAACCTCGTCTCCGGTAAGGATCCTTAGGGACGAAAACTATTCCTCGACGATCCAGGGGATTTATCCATGCGGTGAAGGGGCCGGTTATGCCGGAGGGATCACTTCGGCGGCAATGGACGGCTTGCGGGTTGGTGAAGAGATATGGAAACGATTGACGAATTCATGAAAAAGAAGTAGAATAGACAAGTATATCAAACGAAAGCATGGAGTAAGACAGTGAGTAACTTAAGAGATTTGATGAAAGATAAAAAGAGGATCGTCGTAAAGATCGGTTCTTCTTCCCTCCAGCATAAGGAAACGGGAGACATGGATTACATAAGGCTCGAGAAGCTGGTTCGCGAGCTGAGCGACATTCGTAATCAGGGAAAGGAAGTCATCCTTGTGACCAGCGGTGCCATCGCAGCAGGTAAAAAGGCTGTTGGCATCTCGGAGATCAAGAGCGACGTCCAAGCGGAAGCCATGGCGGTAAAGCAGGCATGCTCTGCGATTGGACAGGCCAGGTTGATGATGACCTATTCCAGACTTTTTGCGGAATATAATCAGGTTGCCGCCCAGATACTGATGACCAAAAATACCATTGTTGATAACCTAAACAGATATAATGCGCACAATACGTTTTCGCAGCTGTTAAAGATGGGCGTGATCCCGGTTGTAAACGAAAATGATACCGTTGCAACTTATGAAATTGAGATCGGTGACAATGACACGCTGTCCGCAATTGTTGCGGCCCTTGTGGAAGCTGATCTGTTGATCCTGCTTTCTGACATTGACGGTCTGTACACGGATGATCCGCATAAGAATCCAGACGCGAAGTTCATTGACGTAGTTGAGTCTTTGACGCCGGAACTGATGGAAATGGGAAAGGCATCGACGGGAAGCGGCGTTGGAACGGGCGGAATGAGCACAAAGCTGATCGCGGCTAAGATCGCAACGGCTTCCGGAGCCGACATGATCATTGCCAACAGTGAAGACATTGGCGTGCTGCACCGCATTATGAACGGAAAGTCCATAGGCACCCTGTTTGTTGCCAATCCGGATGAAAGCTTTGATCTTCCCGGATTTGTGGAGAATCTTCACAAGAATTAGAAATGGGAGAATGCATTGCCATGAACATGGATGAAAAGATCAAGCGCATTAATGAATTATATCATAAATCCAAGGCAGAAGGCCTGACGCCGGAGGAAAAGGAAGAACAGGCGAAGCTTCGCAGAGAGTACGTGGAAAGCATCCGCGGAAATCTGAGAAGCCAGTTAGAAAGCATGACCATTCAATATGAAGACGGAAGCAGGGAAAAGGTAAGCGACCGCCGCAGAAGGGTGGAAGGCGAAAAACGCCTGGAAGAAGAGGAACAGAAGCAAAAAAAAAACTGAGGAAGGATCTGTTGGCAATTCGTGATGCCCTGTCACCTGAAGCGAGGAAGCGAGCAGAGGTGCTGATCACGGAGCGGATTCTTGGACATCAGTGGTATTATCTGTCAGACGTGATATTGGCTTTTGTTAGCTACGGAAGCGAGATTTCCACTTGGGAGATCCTGAGGGAAACGCTGGCAAAAGGAAAAGCATTATACGTGCCAAAGATCATAAAGGTTCCTTGCGGGGAAAATGAAAAGGAAGAAATGGTATTTTTTAGAATCCGGTCCCTGGAGGAATTAAAGGAAGGCTATCGGGGCATCCCTGAGCCGGAGGTCACCACGGAAGTTTACGCGTATGACCCGGAAAAGGCCGAAAGAACTCTATTGTTAATGCCTGGCGTGGGCTTCGATCCCTACCGGAACAGGATGGGATATGGAAAGGGATTTTATGACAGATTCCTTTCAGATAAGGAAAAACTTTGGACGCGCAGCATTGCCATCGGGCATAGCTGTCAAATGACGGAGGAAATTCCGTCAAATGAATGGGACGTAAAACCATATCAGGTGATTTTGGTATAGAAAATGAATTGCGTGTTTTTGTTAATTAAGGAGAGGGGAACAATGATGAAGAAGAAATTGATTGCAACGTTATTGACGGCAGTGATGGTGGCATCATTGTCTGCATGTGGGAGTAAGACAGAGACGGAAGGCTCTTCAGAAGAAGTAGTAGTTACGGAGAAGCCTGCACCAACGCCTTGGGGAACGCTTACGCCGCCCGATCCTACGGAAAAACCCGTAGCGGAGGTTACGCCGGAACCCACGGAAGAACCCACCCCGGAACCTACGATAGAGCCTACGCCGGAGCCTACGGCAGAACCTACTCCGAAACCTACGGTAGAGCCGACTCCGGAACCTACGGTAGAGCCGACTCCGGAACCTACGCCGAAGCCGACGGCAAAACCTACGCCGAAACCAACGGCAAAACCTACGGCAGCTCCGACTGCTACTCCTTCCGGAAGCAGTAGCAGTGGAAGCAGTACTTCATTGATGCCGGACGGTTCCGATGACGGCATTGAAGACATAACGTTTAATTGATCAGAGGAATAGAAAATGAGCGACATGCGCGGCATAGATACGCCCGTGCGTCAAAGACGCCGCAGGGTGTTCCGGGAGGTTGCTAACTTGGCATGGCATTCTCAAAATTTGAAGGATGACATGGAAGCACTTCCCTATAAAATCGTAGATTATGAAGAACCTAAGTACTGGGAGAGCGTTTATCGTGACCGTGCGATCATCCGCGAAAGAATACGCCTTGCCATGGGCATGAGCCTTAGGCCTGAAAACCGCGAACATCCCGGGCATCTTACGGAGGGATTGGAAGAAAGTAACATCGACGAGAAGTATTATGAACCGCCGCTGATGCAAGTGATTCCGTCCGCATGTAATGCTTGCCCGGAAAACAAATACGAAGTGACAAGTTCCTGCATGGGCTGCGTGGCGCATCCTTGCCAGGAGGTCTGTCCAAAGGATGCCATCACGTTTGTGAACGGAAAATCGGTGATCGACCAGGAGAAATGCATCAAATGTGGCAAGTGTAAGGCAGTTTGCCCCTATGATGCCATCTGTCATAAGGAACGCCCCTGCAAGGCTGCATGCGGCGTAAATGCCATTGGTTCCGACAGTTATGGCCGTGCGGCAATCGATAATGACGTTTGTGTTTCCTGCGGAATGTGCATGGTGAGTTGTCCGTTTGGCGCAATTGCTGATAAATCCCAGATTTTCCAATTGATCCGTGCCATGCAGAGCGGCAGGGAGATCGTCGCCCAGGTGGCACCGGCATTTGTTGGCCAATTTGGACCGAAGGTGACGCCGGACGTCTTTAAGACGGCACTGAAGGAGTTGGGTTTCGCCGAAGTTTATGAGACGGCGATCGGTGCTGACATGGGATGTATGGCGGAAGCGGAGCATTACGTCAAAGAAGTTGCGACAGGAAATCAGGAATTTGCATTGACCAGTTGTTGTCCCTCCTGGTCCGTTATGGCAAAGCATTTTTTCCCTGAAACGATCGATAAGATCAGCAACGAGCTGACGCCCATGGTGGCAACGGCGAGAGTCATTAAAAAAGAGCGCCCGAATGCTTCCGTGGTCTTTATTGGACCTTGCGCTTCCAAGAAGCTGGAAGCCAGCAGAAGAACCGTACGTTCCGACGTGGACTTCGTCATAACTTTCGAGGAATTGATGGGAATGTTTGAGGCAAAGGGCATTTTGTTAGAGGAAATCAAGGCCATGGATGAGATGCGCGACGCGACGGCAGCCGGAAGAGGTTACGGAGTTGCGGGCGGCGTGGCGGATGCCATAGAAAAGTGCGTTCGGGAATATTATCCAGGCACGGAAGTGAAGGTCGAACACGCGGAGGGGCTTGCGGACTGCAGAAAGGTATTGGCCCTTGCAAAAGCTGGCCGCATGAAAGGTTGTCTGATCGAAGGAATGGCATGTCCCGGCGGTTGCATTGCCGGTGCAGGCACAAACATAGCAATCCCTCAGGCGGCAAAAGAAGTGGCGAAATTCAAGCAGAGTGCGTCAAGGCCTGTTCCGGAGGAAGGCGTCGGACAGAGCACCGTATTATAAAAAGCATTATGGACCCATATTTATAAGGGATTTTATAACAGAAAAGAGGAGTGAATGACATGAGAATTAGAACAAGATATGCGCCCAGCCCTACGGGAAAGATGCACGTGGGTAATTTAAGAACGGCGCTGTATGAGTTTTTGACCGCAAAACATGAGGGCGGCGATTTTATGCTGAGAATCGAGGATACCGATCAGGAGAGATTTGTAGACGGTGCCATTGAGATCATTAACCGCACGCTGGAGAAGACGGGACTTGTACATGACGAGGGCCCTGATAAGGACGGAGGCTATGGCCCTTACGTTCAGAGCGAGCGCGTTAAGACCGGCATTTATATGAAATACGCCAAAGAGCTTGTGGAGAAAGGAGAGGCATATTATTGCTTCTGTGATAAAGAGCGCCTGGCATCCCTGAAGACGGAGGTTGTTGAGGGCAAGGAGATCTGCATGTATGACAAGCATTGCCTGGGACTTTCGAAGGAAGAGGTCGAGGCAAATCTTGCGGCAGGAAAGCCCTTCGTCATTCGCCAGAACATTCCCAATGAGGGCACGACTACCTTTGTGGACGAGCTTTATGGTGAGATCACCGTGGATAATGCAGAGCTCGACGATATGATCCTGATCAAATCGGATGGATTCCCGACCTATAATTTTGCGAACGTGGTGGATGATCATACCATGAACATCACTCACGTGGTGAGAGGAAATGAGTATATTTCTTCATCTCCGAAGTATCAGAGACTCTATGATGCCTTTGGCTGGGAGAGCCCCGTTTACATTCACCTTCCGCTGATCACCGACGAGAATCACAAGAAGCTCTCAAAGAGATCCGGACATTCCTCCTTTGAGGATCTGATCGAGCAGGGATTTGTTTCCGAAGCAATTGTCAATTACATTGCGTTGCTTGGCTGGAGCCCTGAGGACAACCGCGAGATCTTCTCATTGGAGGAGCTGATCAAGGAATTTGATTATCACAGGATCAGCAAGAGCCCTGCCGTATTTGATATCGTAAAGCTTCGCTGGATGAACGGCGAGTATATTAAAGCCATGGACTTTGATAAGTTCTATGAAATGGCAGAGCCTTATCTGAAGCAGGCATTGACAAAGGATTTTGATCTTAAGAAGATTGCCAACATGGTAAAGACAAGGATCGAGATATTCCCGGACATTCCGGCACTCGTAGATTTCTTTGAGGAACTGCCTGAGTATGACCCCGAGATGTATACGCACAAGAAGATGAAGACGAATTCCGAGACGTCCCTTCAAGTGCTGAAGGACATGCTTCCCATTCTGGAGGCGCAGGAGGACTACAGTAATGACGGGCTGTATGCCACTCTTTGTAAATACGTGGAGGAGAAAGGCGTAAAGAACGGCTACGTTATGTGGCCCATCCGTACGGCCGTGTCCGGAAAGCAGATGACGCCGGCCGGTGCAACGGAGATCATGGAGGTCATTGGGAAGGATGAGACCTTAAAGAGAATCAGAAAGGGCATTGAACTTCTTGAGAACGCCTAAAGAGGTTGAGAATATCGCTAAAAAGCTGGGCATTATGGATGCCAATCCGGCCCAGCTCGAAGCGATTACCTATGAAGGAACGGGCCCCGTATTGGTTTTGGCGGGACCTGGATCCGGAAAAACTTACGTCATCACCCAAAGAATACGGTATCTTACGGAAATCCAAGACGTGACTCCTGAAAAGATCTTGGTATTAACCTTTACCCGTGAGGCAGCCGCCTCCATGAAAGAACGATATCTAAACTTCTCATACGTGAAACATTCAAATGTTTCACAAAACGTGAAACAATCTGACGTTTCACAATCATCACAAACCGTCAATTTTGGAACGTTTCATTCCATCTTTTATCAAGTCTTAAAACAATCCACCAACTTTCAAGAACGACAAATGCTTACGGAAGGCGAAAAACGAAAGTTTTTATTGCCCGTGATAGGTAAATTATTACCAAATTGTTCTTTCGTCATGCAGAATAACTATGCCTTGCAGGTCATCAGTGCGATCAGTTTTTATAAGAATTCCGGAAAAAGAAAAGAGGCAACAATGCGTTTGCCCTTGGAATTACAGGAAAAGTTTGAAGGAATCTTCTCCGGATATGAACGAGAGAGGATGCGGCATGGAAAATATGATTATGATGATCTGCTTACTGATACCAAAAGACTTTTGCGTGAAGGCGAGGGAATCAGGCGCTATTGGCAAAATCGTTTTGAATACGTACTGATCGATGAGTTCCAGGACGTGAATCCCGCGCAGTATGAGGTGATAAAACTTTTGGCGCCTCCGCCCAAAGCCGTATTTGCCGTTGGAGATGATGATCAGTCCATCTATGGATTCAGGGGAGCAGACCCGGATTGCATGAAAAGGTTCGCAAAGGAATATGATGCGAGACAGATCACGCTTGGCATAAATTACCGAAGCAGACCGGAAATTGTAAAAGCATCCGTGAAAATGATTGGCGAGAATAAAAACCGCTTTGTAAAGAATCTGATTTCCAGCCAGGAGTTAGAGAAGGGAAAATGCACGGACAAAGCAACCGGCTTGAAAACCATAAACGTCCGCAGTTATCGATCAAGGGAGGAAGAATTGCAAGGACTTCGGGAAGCCTGTATAGATTTCATGAAGGACCATGACGAAGCGGAACCAGGTAACGACTCCATGCAGAAAAAGCTGGCCATTCTATTCAGGACAAACAGACTTATGGGCAGGGCGGCCCTTCAACTAAG
>JAFZNO010000081.1 GCA_017552985.1 Lachnospiraceae bacterium | reverse complement strand
TCGTACTTAAACTGTTCATTCATTGTCGTTTCAACCTTTCTGATACTGATCCCTCCCATCCTTGGCTGATGGGAACATTATACCATCAATTGGGACATTTTCCCTTGTGGTTTAATAGGACATTATCGCAAATGGTTTATATGTATAAACATTTTTATCAAAAAAAGTATTGACTTTTGTACCTGAACAAGATATAATACATTTTGTTCGCAGGAATGGCGGAATTGGCAGACGCGCACGGTTCAGGTCCGTGTGGTGGCAACACCATGAGGGTTCAAGTCCCTCTTTCTGCACGAATGATAAGAGAGCAAACGATGTGTTTGCTCTTTTTTGTTGCTTCAGGAGGATAGGAGAAGCCAATTCTGGAAAGCGAAGATGGTCGTTTTACTAAAATTTTAGAATATAACGTAAACGATTACACTTTTTTAATCTTTTAAACACAAAACGAACACAATTCTCGGATACAATGTATTTAGATAGTTACTAGTTAACTATCTCCCCCCCTCATAAGAAAGTGGAAGAGCCGCACGTTAGTGTGGCTCTTCCGCTTTTTCTGCATATATTAATATATAGGAATCCTTAAGAATTCTTTCCTTGAATGGAAGGAATTCCTATGGTAAAGTGATAGGAGGGCAGTCAGTGACCTTAAGGGAACTGTTGACGGGATCAGATGCCTTGTTTTTACGGGGAGATGAAGACCGGGAAGTAAAGGGGATCACTGCGGATTCCGGGAAGGTAGCACCCGGAACGGTATTTTTTTGCATCAGAGGAATGGCTCGGGACGGGGCGGATTATGCCAAGGAAGCCGTGGAACGCGGCGCCGTGGCATTGATCGCGGGAATTGAGTCGGACGTTACTCCGGGGAGGACGGGGACCATGCCTGACCCGGAGCCGGGGATGCATGACGACAGGCTGCAAATGCTTCTGGCAAATGCAGGAGAGAACGTGGCGGTCGTTTGCGTTAGAAACGTGCGAAAGGCATTGGCACGTGCAAGCGACGCGTGGAACGGGCACCCGTCCGGGAAGCTTGTCACAATTGGCGTTACGGGCACCAAAGGAAAGACGACGACCACGTACCTGATCAAGTCCATATTGGAAAATGCAGGTCGCAGGGTCGGCTTGATCGGAACCAATGAAGTGATCATAGGACGGAGGCATCTGGTTGCCGGAAACACTACGCCGGACGCGACGTTACTTCATGATTACTTCCGGCAGATGGTTGAAGAAGGGGCGGATACCGTCGTGATGGAGGTTTCCTCCCAGGCAATCAAGCAAAGCCGGACGGACGGGATCTTGTTTGATTACGGGGTTTTTACCAATCTGTCACCAGACCACGTGGGACCGGGCGAGCATCGTGATTTTGAGGAATACCTGGAATGTAAGCGTGAGCTTTTTAGACAATGCAGGATTGGAATCGTCAACGGAGATGATCCATATGCGCAGAGGATCACGGAGGGCTGTACCTGCAAGATCGAGACCTATGGCCTTAATGAGGAAAATGAGCTTCGGGCCCGGAACGTAACGCTGGAGCGTTTTGACGGGAAATTAGGCGTACGTTTCCAGACGGCGGGCCTTATGGAATTTGAGGCAAGGATTCCCATGCCGGGAAGCTTTAGCGTTTATAACGCCCTCGCCGCCATTTATCTTTGTAAGCATTTTCACGTAAGGGAATCCGACATGCAAAGGTCCCTCGCGGCAGCCAGGGTGAAGGGACGGATCGAAACGGTTCTTGAGAAGGACGGCTACGTTGTTTTGATCGATTACGCGCATAATCCCATGGCGCTTTCCAGCCTGCTGGAAACCTTGCGGGCCTACCATCCGGGGCGCCTGATCTGCCTGTTCGGATGCGGGGGTGACCGACCCGTCATGAGGCGAAGACTTATGGGACGCATCAGCGGAGAAAAGGCGGATCTTACCATTGTGACGGATGATAATCCGAGGAGCGAGGACGCCGCGACGATCCGGGAGCAGATCGCGGAGGGCATCAGGGAGGTTCAGGGAAGCTACGTAATGATCCCGGGACGGCGTGAGGCCATACGACAGGCGCTTTCCATGGCGAAAGACGGAGATTTGATCGTGCTTGCGGGAAAGGGGCACGAAACGTATCAGGAAATTAAGGGAAAGACGTATCCCTTGGACGAAAGAGACATTATACGGGAGATTGTAGATAAAATATGCTATATGCAGACGTCATAGTTAACATCGTTCATGAAAAACTGGATAAGAGCTTTCAGTACAAGGTCCCGGAAAGACTTCAGGATTCCCTTTGTCTCGGAAGCTGCGTCATGATCCCGTTTGGTGCGGGGAACCGGTTGATCAAGGGCTATTGCGTTGGTCTTGGGGACAAATGCAAGATCGATCCCTCCAAGATCAAGGAAATTGCAGAAATCGTCCAAAATGATGCCGGTGACGAGGGACGGAGCGTTGCATTGGCGGCCTGGATCAAGGAGAATTACGGATCAACTATGATTCAGGCCTTAAAAACCGTGCTTCCCATGCGGAAATCCGTAAAAAAGCTGGAAAGACGGACCATTGTAAGAAAGGCGACGAGCGAGGAATTGATCTCCATGTTGGGGGAGAGCCAAAGAAAGCATCAGGTGGCAAAGGCCCGGCTTCTGGAGGCACTTCTCGAGGAAGAGACAATCCCTTACGAATGGGTGACTTCAAAGCTTGGAGTCAGCGCTCAGGCCATTGGTTCGCTGGAACGCCTGGGGGCGCTTAAGATCGACAGTACCACTTCTTTTCGCGATCCCGTGAAGGTTCGCGCCGAGGAGGAAGAAAAGAAAATCCTGAGTGCGGATCAGGGCAGGATCATTCACGACGTGTTGGAGGATTTTGACGAAGGCATTCACAAGACCTATTTGATCCATGGCATTACCGGAAGTGGAAAGACGGAGGTTTACGTCCGACTTGTGGAGGGGATGGTAAAAAGGGGAAGACAGGTTATCATGCTGATCCCGGAAATTGCTTTGACTTACCAGACGCTTCTTCGTTTTTACAGACGCTTTGGAAATCGCGTGAGCGTCATGAATTCCATGTTGTCTCCGGGAGAAAAATTTGATCAGTGCGAGCGCGCCAAGGCAGGTGAGATCGACGTCATCATCGGTCCGAGGTCGGCGCTTTTTACGCCGTTTCCGAATTTGGGGCTCATCATTATGGATGAGGAACATGAGGCGAGCTATAAGAGTGAAGGCACGCCCAAATATCATGCCAGGGAGACGGCAGAAAAGCTGGCGGAGCTTGCGGGCGCAAGTCTTGTATTGGGCAGCGCAACGCCTTCCGTGGAGGCATATTACCGGGCATTACAGGGAGAATATGGCTTGTTCCGCCTTAAGGACAGGTTGACGGGAGGATCGCTTCCCGAAGTTGGCATCGTGGACCTTCGGGAGGAACTGCGGGCCGGAAATCGTTCGATCTTCAGCAGAAAACTTCAGGAATTATTGGCAGACAGACTTTCTAAGGGCGAGCAGGCCATGCTGTTTTTGAATCGCCGTGGCTATGCCGGATTTGTGTCCTGCAGGAGCTGCGGTTTGGTCATCAAATGTCCGCATTGCGACGTTTCGCTCTCGGAGCATGGCGGGAATAAGCTGATCTGTCACTATTGCGGATACGGGATTCCAAAGCCGGCCGTTTGCCCCTCCTGCGGTTCAAAATACGTGCTGGGCTTCAAGGCGGGAACGGAACAGATCGAAGAAAAGCTGAAAGAATTATTCCCGGGGGTGCGGACGCTTCGCATGGATCGCGACACGACGGGAACCAAGGACAGTTATGAGACGATCCTAAGTGCGTTTGCGAATCAGGAGGCAGACGTTCTGATCGGAACGCAGATGATCGTGAAAGGGCATGATTTCCCTAACGTAACGCTTGTGGGCGTTCTTGCAGCGGACTTGTCCCTTGGTATTTCGGACTATCGTTCAGGCGAAAGAACGTTTCAGCTTCTCACGCAGGCCGTGGGGCGTGCGGGCAGGGGAGACAAGCCTGGAGTCGCCGTGATCCAAACTTATCAGCCGGATCATTATGCGGTCCTTGCCGCGGCGGCGCAGGATTATGAGAGTTTTTATCAGGAAGAAATCCTATACAGGGAACTGGGAGGTTATCCTCCGGTCCATCATCTGCTGGCAGTGCAGATATTCTCACCTGACGAGCGGGCAGGGGAGAGGCTTGCGTCCTACATGGCCGGAAAGGTGCGGGAATACGCCAAAGGGCAAAAAATCCAGATGTTGGGACCGAGTGCGGCAACCATTGGGAGGATCAACGACGTTTACAGATTTGTGCTGTATTTTAAGGCGGAGGATTACCGAAAACTGGTTGAGATCAAAGACCAGCTTGAGAATTATCTCTCCGAGGAACGGATCACGCAGGAAAACGTGCAATTTGACTTTGATCCCATGAACTTTCTTTGACCTGAAGAGCATTTTGTGCTATAATATTTGCGCTAAGAAAACCAAAAGACTTATATTTTATTGTTTTGTGGAAAGGAAATTACCATGGCAATCCGAAACATTAGAGAGATGGGAGATCCCATTCTGGAAAAGACCTGCAAGGAAGTAAAGGAAATGACGCCCCGCATCCGTGAACTGATCGAGGACATGCTCGATACCATGTATGAGGCGAACGGCGTAGGCCTTGCTGCACCGCAGGTGGGAATTTTGAAGCGCATCGTCGTGATCGACGTTACGGGAGAGGATCCTTACGTCCTGATCAATCCAAAGATTCTTGAGACTTCCGGGGAACAATGCGGACCGGAGGGCTGTCTTAGCGTTCCCGGAAAGAGCGGGATCGTGACGCGACCTAATTACGTAAAGGCGACGGCACTTGACGTGAACATGCGCCCTTACGAGATTGAGGGCGAAGAATTGCTTGCGCGTGCCATTTGCCATGAATTGGATCATTTGGACGGGCATCTTTACGTGGAAAAGGTTGAGGGAGAACTGCAGGACGTGGTTCCGCCCGCCGCTCAGGAGGAAGAGGAAGCATGAAGATCGTGTTTATGGGAACGCCGGAATACGCGGCACAATCCCTGGAAGCCATCATCCAGTCTGGCAGAGAGGTAGTGCTTGTGATCACGCAGCCGGATAAGCCAAAGGGCAGAAGCGTGGAACTGGTCGCTCCTCCCGTAAAGGAATGTGCGCTAAAACACGGAATTCCCGTATTTCAGCCGGAGAGGATCAAGCGCCCCGAAGCAGTGGCAAAGCTTAAGGAATATGAAGCGGATGCCTTTGTGGTTGCGGCATTTGGACAGATCCTATCCCAGGAGATCCTTGACATGCCGAGACTTGGATGCCTGAACGTCCATGCGTCTTTATTGCCCAAGTATCGCGGCGCGTCTCCCATACAGCGCGTGATCCTGGACGGAGAAGAAAAGACTGGCATCACCATTATGCAGATGGATGCAGGAATCGATACGGGAGACATTCTGTACCAGAAAGAGATTCCCATTGAGCCCGAAGATAATTTTGAGACCCTTCACGATAAACTGGCAGCACTTGGCGGCGTGGCGATCACGGAAGCCTTAGATCTTTTGGAGGCAGGGGAACTTGTCGCAGTGAAGCAGGATGACGAACTGAGTTGCTATGCGCCTTTGATCACGAAGGAGATGGGAAAGCTTGATTTCTCAAAGTCAGCCGTGCGTCTTGACCGTCAGATCCGCAGCATGACGCCGTGGCCCAGTGCCTTTACCAAATGGAATGGCAAGCAGCTGAAGATATGGAAGGCCGTGCCGCTAAAGCAATCGGTTAAAAAAGCGGAGCCCGGCGAGGTGACGGAGGTCACAAAGGATGCTTTCACCGTGGCAACGGGGGAAGGATCCCTTCGCATCGAAGAGCTTCAACTGGAGGGGAAAAAGCGAATGAGCTGTCATGACTTCCTTTTGGGAGTGAAGGTGCAGGTTGGAGATAA
Organism: Lachnospiraceae bacterium; assembly: GCA_017552985.1. GTDB lineage: Bacteria > Bacillota > Clostridia > Lachnospirales > Lachnospiraceae > Acetatifactor. The sequence continues at coordinate 150,896 of JAFZNO010000081.1, read as the reverse complement.
GCTGGGAGTATAAGAACAAATGCATTGCCCCGTGGCAGTGCGGGGAGAGAAGCAATGGAGAACGTCAGGGAGATCGTGCTGGACGTTCTGCTGACCTTGGAAAAGGACGGCGGGATGTCTCACCGGCTGATCGGCAACGTATTGAATAAATATGATTATCTGGACGCGAAGGACAAGAGATTTATCAAGCGTGTTGCGGAAGGAACGCTGGAGAGGCGCATTGAACTGGATTATTATCTGGATCATTTTTCCAGCTTGCCCGTCAGGAAGATGAAGCCCCTGATACGGAATCTTCTTCGCATGAGTGCCTATCAGATCCTTTACATGGATGCCGTTCCGGACAGCGCCGTCTGTAATGAGGCGTGCAAGCTGGCTGAACGCAGGAAATTCCAGAACTTAAAGGGATTTGTCAACGGAGTATTGAGGAAGGTTTCGCGGGAGAAGGAGGCCCTTCCCTTGCCGGACAGGAAGAAAGATTTTCTTCTGTTTCTTTGCGTTAAATATTCCATGCCGGAAGTGATCACGAAGACATGGCTTTCAGAATATGGAGAAGCCCTTACGGAAAAAATACTGCAAGGGCTTTTGGAGATTCATCCCGTGTCGCTGCGCGTGGAAGAAAGCCTTTCCGGGGCAGAGGTAATTGAGGTAAAGGAGCGCATTGAAAAGAGCGGGGCAAAGGCGGAAACGTCCCCCTATGACGCAAGGATTCTTCTCGCGAGGGATTTAGAGGGGGCGGAGAGCCTTCCGGATTTTTGCGAAGGAAAGCTGACCGTTCAGGATGCAAGTTCCGTTCTGGCCGTAAAAATGGCTGGAATCCGGAAGGGTGACTTGGTAGTGGACGCCTGCGCGGCGCCTGGCGGAAAGAGCATTCTTGCATCGGAGCTTACGGGTGAAGAAGGACGCGTGACCTGCGGCGACGTGTCACCTCAAAAGACTGATAAAATACGTGAGAACGTGACCCGCATGGGTCGCAACAATATAGAGGTCCGGGTTTGGGACGCAAGAGAACCGGAAACGGATCTGATCGGAAAGGCTGACGTGCTGCTTTTGGACATGCCGTGCTCCGGACTTGGAGTAATGGGAAAGAAGCGCGACGTAAAATATCACTTTACGGAGGATGGGCTTTCCGGTCTTGATGAACTCCAAAAAGAAATCTTGGCCGGTGCGACAAGGTACGTAAAGCCGGGAGGCATCCTGCTTTACAGTACTTGTACGATCAGAAGCCAAGAAAACCGTGACGCTGTAAGGTGGATATTGGAGAACCTGCCTTTTGAGCCCGTTCCAATGGAGACGGAGCTCCCGGCTGCCGTTCAGGCGGGCGTGCTGGAGGAAAAAAAGGCTTATCGCGGAGAGAAGGCATCATGGGAGAATTGTCTTGCACAGATTCTTCCGGGCGTCCTTGAGATGGATGGCTTTTTCTTTGCGAAGTTTAGGAGAAAAATGAATGCAGACAGTGGAAACTGACGGAAAAACAGACGTAAAATCCCTGACGCTTGCGGAACTTCAGAAAGCCGTGGAGGACATGGGAGAGAAGGCTTTTCGGGCGAAGCAGTTATATCAGTGGATGCATGAAAAGCTTGCAGGAAGCTATGAGGAAATGACCAACCTTTCCGCAGGCTTCAAGGAGAAGTGCAGGGAAAGATTTTGGTATGCATCCCTGGAAACCGTCAGAGTGCAGGAATCAAAGATCGACGGCACGCGGAAATACTTGTTTGGCCTTCGCGACGGCAACGTGGTGGAGAGCGTTTGGATGCAGTATAAGCATGGAAACAGCGTTTGCATCTCCTCGCAGGTTGGTTGCCGCATGGGCTGCAGGTTTTGTGCTTCCACGCTGGACGGACTCGAGAGGAATCTGACGCCTTCTGAGATGCTCGAACAGATCTATGCCATAACAAAGCATACGGGACAAAGGGTTAGCAACGTCGTGGTCATGGGAACCGGCGAACCCATGGATAATTATGATAATTTGATCCGTTTTCTAAAGCTTTTGACGGATGAAAACGGACTCAACGTTTCCCAGAGAAACGTTACGGTATCTACGTGCGGGATCGTGCCGCAGATGAAGCGGTTTGCGGAGGAAGGGCTTCAGGTCACGCTGGCGCTGAGCCTTCATGCTTCCAATGACGAAAAACGCAGGAAACTGATGCCGATCGCCAACAAGTATTCCATCCGCGAACTGATGGAAGCGTGTGATTATTATTTCAAGCAGACGGGCAGGAGGATCACGTTTGAATACAATCTTGTGGGCGGCGTAAACGACACGGATGAGGATGCGGAGGAACTGTCGAGACTCGCGTCGAAACTCTGCTGCCACGTCAACCTGATCCCGGTCAATCCCATCAAGGAGCGGGATTACGTTCAGTCAGAGGCGAAAAGGGTACTTGCTTTTAAAAATAAGCTTGAAAGAAATAAAATAAATGTTACAATTAGAAGGGAAATGGGCCGGGACATTGACGGGGCCTGTGGACAGTTGAGAAGGAAACATAAGGAATCCATTTCCATGGAAGGTACGGGAGGACAACAGGGGTGCTAAAAGCATTTTCCCTAACCGACGTCGGTAGGAAAAGACAACTAAATGAGGATTACGTCTGTGCAAGGACGGAGGAGGTTGGGAACCTTTCCAATTTCTTTATCGTGGCAGACGGAATGGGCGGGCATAAGGCTGGCGACCGGGCATCCAAGGAAACCGTGGAAATGATGCTGGAGAAGATCTCCACCGTAAAGGAAACGGATCCCAAGGTAATCTTGCAGGAGGCCTTGAACGTGGCAAACAGGAAGGTTTTTCTGGATGCCAGTGCGTCAGAGGATCTGGAAGGCATGGGAACCACTGTCGTGGCGGCTACCATTCTTGACGGAAAGCTTCTGGCCATGAACGTAGGCGACAGCAGGCTTTACTTGATCTCTGACGGGGAGATCCGTCAGATCACCATGGATCATTCCCTCGTGGAGGAAATGGTCAGGAAAGGCATTCTTGCGAAAGAGAAAGCACGTAACCATCCCAAGAAAAACATCATCACCAGGGCCGTAGGCGTTGCCCCGACCGTGGAACCGGATTTTTTTGAGGTGGACTTAAAAGCAGGAGACAGAATACTAATGTGTTCCGACGGCCTGAGCAACATGCTTGAGGATGAGGAACTGCAGAAAATTGTTGACAGCGTTGGATCCTTGGAGGACAAGGCAAAGTTCTTGGTGGACGCTGCAAACGTAAACGGCGGAAAGGACAACGTTTCCGTGATTTTGATCGAGATCCCTGCAGAATAGATTTTGGAGAAGACTTATGGTAAAGATGGGTATGATGATCGGTAACCGATATGAGATCCTGGAAAAGATCGGTACCGGCGGCATGTCAGACGTATATCGGGCGAAATGTCATAAGCTGAACCGTTACGTGGCGGTGAAGGTTTTGAAACAGGAATTCGCGGAGAACGAGAATTTTGTTTCGAAATTTATCATCGAGGCGCAGGCGGCAACCGGACTGATGCATCCCAACATCGTGAATGTGTATGACGTTGGCGAGGAGGCTGGCATCCATTACATCGTAATGGAGCTGATCGAGGGCATCACGCTTAAGAAATATATCGAAAAGAAGGCGCGCCTTTCGTACAAAGAGGCCGTCAGCATTGCGATTCAGGTGAGCATGGGCATTGAGGCGGCCCATAACAATCACATTATCCACAGAGACATTAAACCTCAGAACATCATTATTTCCAAGGACGGAAAGGTAAAGGTAACGGATTTCGGAATTGCAAAGGCGGCATCCAGCAACACCATTACCTCGAACGTGATGGGTTCCGTACACTATACCTCCCCTGAGCAGGCCCGGGGCGGATACAGTGACGAGAAGAGTGACGTTTATTCATTGGGCATTACCATGTTTGAGATGTTGACCGGACGGGTTCCCTTTAACGGGGAGACGACGGTTGCCATCGCCATTAAGCACATTCAGGAAGAACTGCCGTATCCAAGTGATTACGTTCCCGAGATTCCCGTGGCAGTGGAATCCATTGTGCTGAAATGTTGTCAGAAATCTCCCGACAGACGTTATCAGAACATGGGAGAGCTCTTGAGAGACTTGAAGCAATCGCTCCTTACGCCGGACGAGGATTTTGTGGAGCTTGACAATCCGGACGTGGATGGCGGAACGCGTGCCATCAATGACTGGGAGCTTAGCCAGGTGCGCGGAAGGACTTATGCTGACGATTCCGATGAAGGAATCCGGCTGAAGGATCAGGAGTATCAGGACGGCTACGAGACGGAACCGGAAGTATACGATGACGTGGACGGGGAAGATGGCCGCGGCGGCATGACGAAGGTGGAAAAGATCACTGCCATCGTCACGGTGATCGTGGGAATCGTGATCCTGATCATTATTCTGGTTCTCAGCAAACAGCTGCTCAACTATTTTTTACCTGAAAAGGATGGAGAGAGTTCCGTGGGTTCGGGGCGCACCTCTCCGATCATATCGGATGAAAGTTCCTCGGGCAATTTGTCAGAAGAGATTTCCAAGCCTGACGTTCCCAGCAGGGAAATGCCCACAGTGGAAGGACTTAGCGTTGAAGAAGCGAGGAGAAAGCTGCGGGAAATAAAGATGCTGGTTTCCGTGGAGTACGTGGAATCGGACTTGGTCCCATCGGGCGACGTGATCAGTGCTGACGTGGAACCGGGACTAATGGTTCCGGAAGGCAGTGAGATCGTGCTTACCGTGAGTTCCGGCGTTGAGGGCGTTTTGGTGCCTGACGTGACGGGATGTACCTTGGATGAAGCGACAAGCCGTCTTGGCCAGGCGGGTTTTCTGGTGAATAAACTGGAAGATTATTCGGATGCAGAGGAAGGTCTTGTGTTTAACCAGAATCCGGTCAGCCGAGTGAAGGCCCCGAAAGGCAGCGTGATCACGGTCTATATCAGCAAGGGTAAGGAAAACGTCATGAAGAAGGTTCCTGACCTGATCGGATTAGAGCAGTCGGAGGGAACCCTTCGCGCCATTGAAAGCGGACTTAGCATTGGCAACATTCAAATGGTCTTTAATGACAATTACGCGGAGGGAAGAATCTGTACCCAAAGCTATTCTTCCGGCGTATACGTGGACGAGGGCACTGCCATCGACATTTGCGTCAGCATGGGGCAGAAGCGCTCTTATAAGTGTGACGTGACCATTGAAGCGCCGTCAGCGGCGGAGGCACCGGATTACAGGGCGGGCAGCACCGTTGGGTTAAAGCTCGTGGCAGATACGGGAATGGTTTTGCTGGATACAAAGACGACGAGCTTTCCATATCCCGTCAGCTATCAAAGCATCGATTCCCCCGGGGGTAACCTGACCGTCACTTATACCGTGACCATACCCGGCGAAACGACCACGGATCCGGTTACCGGAGAAACCGTTGTCAGTGAGGCAAAGACGGAAACAAAGAGTTTTACCAGAAGAATAGATTTTGTGAGAGAATAGAGGAAGCATGCAGGGAAAGATCGTGAAAGGGATCGCGGGATTCTATTACGTGAACGTGGATGGGATCTTGTATGAATGTAAGGCGAAGGGCGTCTTTCGCAAGGACAATCGGAAACCTTTGGTGGGTGATGACGTTCTGTTGGAAGTTTTGGATGAGGAAAAGAAAATTGGCAACGTGACGGAGCTCCTTCCAAGAAAAAGTGAGTTGATCCGTCCGGCGGTGGCCAACGTGGATCAAGGGATGGTCATATTTGCGATGACTTCTCCCGCACCGAATCTGAATCTTTTGGATCGCTTTCTGATCATGATGGACAGACAAAAGCTTCCTTGTCTGATCTGCTTTAACAAAATGGATCTGGATGACGGGAAGCTGATGGAGACTTACAGATCCGCTTATGAGAAGAGCGGACATCCGCTTCTTTTCATCAGCGCCAAGGAGGGCACGGGCTTAAAGGAATTGCGCGCCTTTCTTGAGGGAAAGACCACCACGGTGGCCGGACCGAGCGGCGTGGGAAAATCTTCTCTGATCAATCATCTTCTCGGCGAAACGGCCATGGAGACGGGAAGCCTTAGCGCGAAGATCGACAGGGGAAAACACACGACGCGCCACTCAGAGCTGCTGAGGATCGATCAAGACAGTTTTATCTTTGACACGCCGGGCTTTAGTTCTCTTGAGGTCATGGATCTTGAGAAGGAAGAACTGGCTGCGTATTATGAGGAATTTGTTCCGTTTGAAAAGTATTGCCGCTTTGGGGGCTGCAGTCACGTGACGGAACCGGTCTGCGGCATCAGGCAGGCTGTGGAGACGGGGGAGATCCCGCGGATCCGGTATGAAAATTATTGTCAGTTATATGGAGAATTAAAGAATAAAAGAAAGTACTAGTTACGCTGGTTAACAGAATTGGAGAATTCGCATGAGCAACAATCAGGATTGGAAAAATCTTGGAGAACAGATCTTAGATTCCGTGGCGGGGGCCTTAAATTCGGGAGACTTTCAGCAATTGAACAGTCTGGTTTCCGGTACGGTGGACACCGTCGTGCAGGAAGCCAAAAAACAGGCTGAGATCACGAGGGCAACGCGGGAGGAAATTCTTAGGCAATACCGGGAGAATAATGCCGCAAACCGCGAAAAGTGGCTGCAACAGCAGCAGGAACTGAACCGCAGAAAGGAAGAACGCCGGGAAGAGTGGAGAAAGGTCCGCGAGGCGCAGCAGTACCGGTATACGCCGAATAGCGTTGGATCCAGGCCATTGCCGCCGCCTCCCAGGGTAAACCGCGTTCGGTTTAAGAAGGTTGGAAGCGTTAAGAACGTATTGAATACGGTGTTTGGTTCGCTTGGGCTCAGCGTCGGGGTCGGCATGTCCCTCGTGTCCGTGATACTGATGAGTACCGGACGCACCTGGTTTCCGTTTGCATTTGCCACGGCAATCGTGGCGGGCATATCCATTGCATTGCTCAGCAAGGGAAGCAAGCAGCGCGGGCTGATTAACAGGGCGCAGCGTTACATGCAAATCTGCGGGACTAAAATGTATGCGGACATCGATGAGATTGCCGTTCAGACGGGAAACAGTTCCAAGTTCATAAGAAAGGACATCAAGAAAATGCTTCGCCTTGGCATGTTCCCGGAAGGTCATTTGGATCTTCAGGAAACCTGCTTTATGTTAAACAACGAAGTATACCGTCAATATACGGAGACTGCGGAAGCGTTTAGAATGCGCGAGCAGATGAATGCGGAGAAGAACCGCATACTCACTGCGGAGGAGGAAGAACGGGAGCTTAAACTGCAGCAGGAGAACGAATTAAATGCCATGATGTCGGAAGGCACGGCATACATCCAGAAGTTGCGTCAGTTGAATGAATCCATTCCCGGTCAGGAGATCTCTGGGCAGTTGTCCCAGTTGGAAACCTTGCTTCGTCAGATCTTTGACCGCGTGAAGGAGCATCCGGAGCAGATGAACCGCATGCACAAGCTGATGGAGTACTACCTGCCCACGACGGTAAAGCTTGTGGAAGCTTACGTGCAGTTTGAAAAGGTGGAGAATCCCGGCCAGGACATCCGGGATGCCAAGGCAGAGATCCAAAAAACCTTGGGAATCATCAACGAAGCCTTTACGGAATTGCTCAATAATCTCTTCCAGGATGAAGTGTTCGACGCCACTACGGATGCTCAGGTATTGCAGGCAATGCTTTCAAGAGAGGGCCTTCGTCGCGAAATGAGTTCGGAAACTATTGACTCCAAGCAAGAAAACGCATATGATGAATATGAGGCGCAAGAGGAAGAAGAGGATGACAATCCGTTTAAGCTTACGCTGGAACCAGAGCAACCTGAGGTGCTGCCTTCCCTGAAGGCACCATGGGAAAGCTAGGAGATAAATGAAATCTATGGAGGATACGCAAAATGAGTAACGAATTGGACGAGATGTTAAATCAAGCACCCAGCCTTACCCTGGACCCCATTCCAAGTCCCGCAGACGCGATCGCTGAAATGACCTTGACGCCGAACGCAAAGGAAGAAGAGGAAGTGCCGGTTGTTCAGGAAGTAAATCTGACTCCTCAGGAGCAGAAAATGGTAGATGATTTCGCTGCACAGATTGACATCACCAACACGCAGCAGGTAATGCAGTACGGTTCCGGAAGCCAGAAGAAGATCGCAGATTTCTCTGAGAGCGCTTTGGGCAACGTTAGAACCAAGGACATGGGCGAGATCGGCAAGATGTTGACCGACGTGGTTGCTGAGCTTAGAAGCTTTGAAAACGAGGAAGACAAGGGATTCTTCGGCAACATCTTCAAGAAGAGCACCGCAAAGCTTTCTGACATGAAGGCTAAGTATGACAAGGCTGAAGTAAACGTAAATAAAATCTGCAAGGTGATGGAAGGCCATCAGGTAACCCTGTTGAAAGACATTGCCATGCTGGATAAGATGTATGACCTGAACATGAACTACTACAAGGAACTGTCCATGTACATCCTTGCCGGCAAGCAGAAGCTTGAGCACGCTAAGAGCGTTGAGCTTCCTGAATTACTTGCCAAGGCTGAGAAGAGCGGACTTCCTGAGGATACGCAGGCTGCAAGGGATTTCTCCGCACAGATCGATCGCTTTGAGAAGAAGATCTATGACCTGGAGCTGACCAAGACCATTTCCCTTCAGATGGCTCCTCAGATTCGTCTGATCCAGACGAATGACACTGCAATGAGTGAGAAGATCCAGTCCACTCTTGTAAATACCATTCCTCTGTGGAAGAGCCAGATGGTAATTGCAATTGGACTGAACCACTCCACGAACGCTGCAAGGGCACAGAAGGAAGTTTCTGACATGACCAACGCTCTTCTGAAGAAGAATGCGGAGACCCTGAAGGTTGCTACCATTGAGACTGCAAAGGAGAATGAGAGAGGTATCGTGGATATTGAAACCCTGACCCAGACCAACCAGACCCTGATCAGCACTTTGGATGAAGTGATGAAGATCCAGGAGGAAGGCAGAACGAGACGTGCAAACGCAGAGGTAGAGCTTGCAAGAATCGAGAACGAGATGAAGGCAAAGCTGCTCGACGTAAGCAAGGGAAGCATGTTAAAGAAAGAAAGCAAATAATGAACGTACTTAGAGCCGGTTCCGAAAGGGACCGGCTTTATTTTTGGCAAGGATTGAGCAAGAATAACAATAATAACGTAGCGTAAAACGATTTTTTCTGAGATAATGTACAAAGAAAAGTCTTAATGAGGAGGTTACGCATGAATTTAAAAACAGCATTTGCACCATATTTTAAAGTGGGCGCGGCAATGTCGAGATGGAATCTCCATACGCCTGCACACGTAGAGTTCCTTTCGCAACAGTTTAGCAGCTACACCGTTGAAAATGACATGAAACCCATGTATTTCCTTGACGGGAAGAAAAACCGCATGGAGCCGGGGAAGTATAACCTGGTGCCGGCATTGACTTTTGAGCATGCCATTCCCTATCTGGAGATGGCGAAGGCAAAAGGAATCCCCATGCGTGGGCATACTCTTGTATGGCACGGACAGACGCCGCAGTGGTTCTTTTACGAGAATTATAATACTTCCGGAAAGCTTGCAAGCAGGGAGACGATGCTGGCAAGACTGGAGAACTACGTAAAGGGCGTGCTTGGCTTTGTACAGGACAATTATCCCGGCGTCATCTATGCATGGGACGTTGTCAATGAAGCCATCAATGACGGCGGTTTCCGCGATTCTCTTTGGTTTAAGGTTCTCGGAAAGGATTTTATCGAAAAGGCATTTGAGTTTGCAAGAAAATATGCGACTCCCGGCGTATCACTGTTTTATAATGATTACGAGACTGCTTTGGAGTGGAAGAGGGATTGCATCCTGAAGGACATCCTGATTCCCTTAAAGGAAAAGGGCCTGGTTGACGGCATGGGAATGCAGTCGCACCTGCTCATGGATCATCCGGACTTCAAGGATTTCAAAACGGCATTGGAAATGTATGGCGCGCTCGGAATCGAGGTACAGATCACGGAGCTTGACCTGCATAATGCAGACCCTTCAGAGGAATCCATGCATCAGCTGGCCATGAGATATCAGGAGCTCTTCCAGATCATTGTTGAGGCGAAGAAATCCGGCAAGGCGAACGTGACTGCCGTGACGTTCTGGAATCTGTTGGATGAAAACAGCTGGCTTTCCGGTTTCCGCAAGGAGACAAGCTATCCTTTGCTGTTCCATGGAAAATGCGAGGCCAAGGAAGCGTATTATGAAGTTTTGAAGGTTGTTGTTCCTGAGGATCAGATCAATCCCTGGAAGTTTGAGGCAAGCGAAGAAGATTTCCAGGCACAGGGAATGCCTGAGGAAAATAAAGGAGGGATTACCATGCAGGAAGTATATGAATTCTTAAAGGAAGTTGGCGTTTATTATCTGGCAACGGTGGAAGGTGATCAGCCTAGGGTAAGGCCTTTTGGCACCATCGACATGTTCGAGGGCAAGCTTTATATCCAGACGGGTAAGGTTAAGGAAGTTTCCAAGCAGCTGCAGAAGAATCCGAAGGCAGAGATCTGTGCCTTTGCGGAAGGCAGATGGCTGCGCGTTGCAGGTGAACTGATCCGCGATGACAGGATCGAAGCAAAAGAGCACATGCTGGAAGCATATCCTCACCTGAAGGGCATGTATTCCGCAGAGGATGACAATACGGAAGTTCTCTACTTCAGAAACGCTACGGCGACGTTCTCCTCCTTTGGCGCTCCTTCCAGAAGCATCCAGTTCTAATAACGAAAGGGCATGATCCTCTAAAGGCGCATGCCCTTATCTTTTCACAGGGAGAATACAGACATGGAAAAAAAGCCTGAAATTACAGTTTTTGAAGATGGAACAAAAATTTGGGAAGCAGAACTGGGAACCTTCGCGGTAAAGACCTATCTGCCCAAAACAGATTTGCCAGAAGACATCGTAAATTTCGGATTCCGCGCACCCTACCTCATGATTTTTGAAGAGAATCGTCTCACAAAGCAGGAGGCGAAGGAGTTCGCTGACAGGAATGGTTTTTCGGAGGTGGCATCCGGGTTCGCGGGAAGCGTGAATTTTTTCTATCCGCTGAATGAAGGCGGTTGGGAAAAGGCGCCGGATTCCTTCTTTGCCGATATTCTAGGGGAGTCCCGCATCAGCCAGTATTATGAGGATGGCATGGCAATCACGTACGACCGCTTTGCAAAGAAGATGGGCAATCCCTACATCCGCGGTGCAGTTCTCAGAACCTATCTTTATGGATATGGGCAGTCTGCAGATTTTATCGCAAAGAATTATCTAAAAACCATTTACGGTCCTTTCCTTTGGGGGCCTGGAGAAGTAACGCCGGCCGCTTGCATCCTGCAGGGGCTTAGCGTGATGCCTAAGCCGGAGCGCAGGGACGTGCCGGTGGTATCCGTTGGTAACAGTGATGAGATCAATGAAGCGTTGATGGAGAGCCTGGACGACGTATTGATCGAACAGGTCGCAGACGTTCCGGGCGACTTTAAGGAGTTTGTTGGAAATTACAGACGCATTCTTGGAGACCTCCAAGAGGAACCTGACTTGGAGAAGATGGGCATGGTATGCGAGCCTTCTTACGTCACCGTAAAAACTGCACCAGACAATCGCGGAGACGATAAGGATACGAAGGAGCATAGGATCGGCTACGTTGCCTATTACAATAAGGGCATCATGGATGGAGGGAAGAAGGTTCCGCTGGTGCTTTGTTTCCACGGCGGCGGAGATTCCACCTTCTTTATGGCGAGCTGTTCCGGCTGGAATCTGATCGCGGCGAAGTATGGATTTCTTCTTGTCTGCGTGGAAAATCACTTAAACAGCACGGCGACTGAGAACATGGAGATGCTCAGCCAGCTTAAGGAGAAGTACTCCATTGATGAGACGAAGATTTATGCCAGCGGTTTCTCCATGGGCGGCTGTAAGTCATGGGACATGATGCAGGAGTACCCGAAGGTATTTGCGGCAGTTGCACCCATGGATGCAACGTTCGAGGTAGGCTGCAATTCTTATGGCGATCCGGTGGAAGGTTACAACCAGACCGTACTTGTGCCCACGTTCTATGCCGGCGGAGAGATCACGCCGCTTCCGGAATTGCCCTTCCAGGCACAAAAATGTGTTGACCGCATGAGATACGTATTCAAAGTAAATCAGGTGAAAAAGCCTTATGAAGTTAAGCTGGAAGAAAAAGAACAGTGGGAGAATCCCATCTGGGGCGTGGACGGTGACTATGCCTACAAGTTAGTCAACGAGGAGCGTGAGAACAGCGTATTGACCTTACAGCTTTTTGTGAGCACGAACGGAAAGTGCTATTCCGTATTTGGGTGCGTGGGAAATCAGGGACATGAGGTGAGGCACCATACCTGTGAGCAGGCATGGAAGTTTATGAGCCAGTTTAAGAGACTCCCGGACGGAACGATAGAAGGCGGAGACATGGAGACGATCAAGGCTTTATACAAATAAGTTAAAAAGAACTGGGCCACGGGGAATTTCCCGTGACCCAGATTTTTTATGCGTTCTTATGCATGTTCATGACTTCAATGCAGATCTTTTGGTATAATTCCATGCGGCCGTCAGAGGTTTGATGGGATATCTTCTCACAGAGTTCCTTATCATTCTCTATCAGGGCGACGAGGTCGGGATTATAGATGGTTCCGGCGCCGGCCTTAAACTCTTCCAGGATCATCTGGAAGGTCTTGCCGTGGGTGTAGTACCTGCCAAGCACGTCCGTGCCTGCATCAGCACTGTCCGCCAATCGGATCAGGTCGATCAGAACGTGGGCCGGGGAGTTTACGTTGTCAAAATCTTTCGGATATCCCTTGCCGTCATAGGTCTTGTGATGACCGCGGATCACGTCGACATAGGGCGCGAAATCGGGATCATCTTCCAGAAGCTTGGCACCGAGACTTGGATGATACTTAAGGATTCCGTATTCATCCTCGGAAAGCTTGCGGTCCTGCGTGTTGATGATAATGGCCACGCGGCACTTTCCTACGTCATGCAAAAGACCGCTCCGTTCCACGTAGGACAGGATCTTTTCGCGGTTTTCCAGGATTTCCTTCTCCGTGGCATATCCTAACAGCCCGATGAAAAGAGAGGGCTGATGGTCTAATACGGATTCACCGATCATGCGGGCGATCTTGGAAACCATCATGCTGTGTACGTAGGTCGTAGGCTGTCTGCGAAGGATCAGGTTGAGGAGAAGGGAAAGCTTATCCTCGGCATTATCCAGGAGCGGTGCAGCCAGCCCGTAAAATTCATAGAAAGTCCAATTAAAATCTTCGGGATAAAAGGTATGCGGCGTGTGAACGCTGTCCTTGATCAGGCGGTTCAGCGCACCCTGCAATAAGGTTCCTTTCTCCGCGGGAAGCTTTTTCAATGCCTTTGCGGCATAAGCGAAACAGGAATGCTCATTCCGAAGCAATTGCCAGGTTCTCTTGGAATCACTCTTTTCAAAATTGATGGCGGGAAGCGCCTTCAATATGTAGTCAGACATGGAGACTACGCTGGCTTCCTCGGAGGTCTGCTTCTGGATCCGCTTATAGCTATTCTCCATGATCTTGTAATAGCCAAGGGGATCGCTCTTTAAGTTGATCCTGCCCATTTTATTCAGTGCCTGTTCAGCAAGCGCACAATATTCCTCAGCGTTGGTGATGCAGGAAGGATTCATGGAGAGGACGTTTAAGTATTGTTCTTCCACGTTTCTTACGATTGCCTTTACGTAAGGCGCATTGCCGTCTAATTTCTGTACTTCCTCGCGGTTCCACAGGGCCATGCATCTGTCGCGGAATTCACTCGCGCGGCCGGAGAGGGACGGGTATTCCGCACTATATTGGATCAGATTTAAGTAAGCGGTAAAGAACAGGCCGCGATAAGCCTCCCGGGGAATCTCCGCATAATGATCTTCGTAAGTCGTGATCCTTTCAAAATATTGTAACCATTCCGAGGGACCGTCGGCATTCAGCGTTTGGTCAAACAGAAGATAGTGCGCACAGCCCATGGCATAGTTTAAGAAGACTATCTTCGCAAAATCCCGCATGTCCTCATAATGGGGCAGTAAATATCTCGCAAGCCTTAGGCCAAAGGAAACGACGTAAAGGGAATTCTGATGCAGATTCCAAAGGAGTTCAAAAAGCAGGTCCCATTCCTGCCATGACATCCGCATGGGAAGGGAAGAGAAGAACTCATTGAACAGTTTTTCGTTTTCCTGATATACTTCGCGAAGAATCTTGGCACGTTCATAAACGACCTCGGACCAGTTGGCATCCTCACAGGAAGCCATCAGGCGATTGTTCCATTCACCCACCAATTCTGAATTCATTTTTAATTTTCCGTATAATTCATCTAGTTGTTTTTCAGTAATAATGGTTTCTTCCATGCGGATTCACCTCCTTGTATCTTATGGTTTATTTTATCGCAATTAAGTTCGTCTGTCAATTGCACCAAAAGTCTGATAATTTAGAAAGTAAACTGATTTGTTAGAGATTACGCATGCGTTATTCCGTTGACATTGCGGCTTAAAACATGATAGCATTATGAGGGATTACAGAGTTTCTCATTATAAAAAGAGAGGGAGATGCATATGAAGCAAAGGATTTTTGTTACTAGCCTGGCAACGGTGACGGCGTGTATCGTTTTGGGATTCTTCTTTTCACGTTTTGTTCTTCCGGTTTCTGCGGAGAATGGAACGACTGAAACGAAAAGCGCGGGTAATTATGACATTTCATCGGACTATCTAACGCCGCAGCAGTTTAAGCAAGAGGGCGACAAAGATGACACGGAGTCCTTCCGAAGGATGTTTGCCGCAGCATATGCAGCATATAACGACATTGATTATCCTGAAAACAGTCCTGCCGTCCCGTGGAGACGATGCAAGCCCATCTATATTCCGAGCGGAAAATATCGTATCTCGGGTTCAATTGTGGATGAGGATTTGACGACGGATGGCGGACATAAAGTACGTAACGCAATGTTTGAGGTTTTTGGCGCGGGGAGGGAATCAACGATCATCCAATTTATAGGAAATGGTGAAACTTTATTTAACGATCATATCACATCCTCTTCTGACACCAGCGTGATTTTTGCATTCAGTACCTTCCGTGACATCGGATTTGATGGGAAGGGAGCTGATGAAAGTCAAAAGAATACCTTTATGTATCTGGCTTCTTCAAACAAGAATTCTAACGGTGTCAGTACGAATGGCGCTCAGAGACTGCAGTTTCTTTCCTGCGGGTTCAGTCATTTTAAGAAAATCCTGGAATGCGCTGAGGGGGCATCACAGATGCTCTCCGAAATTACGTTTTCCTATTGCAGGATCAATGATTGCGGTAAAAGAGATCCAAATAACACGTCACATGTGTTAGAACCGTGTGATCTGTTTACGTTGACTTGCCCACAGGGCGTAAACTGGAGATTTGATTATACCGACATAGAATCAATTTACGGTAATGTTTTCCATTTTAAGGGTGCCGGCTCTGTTATGCTGAACGGTGGTTCGGTTGTCGTTAAGAGTGGTGACCTGAAAGCAGAAACGGTTTCCGCTTTTAATTTCGACTATGCTGATGGTAGCGGGCATGGATCAGATTCTGGTAATGCTCCACAAGTATTTTGTAACGGCACGCGTTTTGAAATCTGGGAAAATGCGTCGCTTTTGAAAGTGAAAAATAATTGTAAGAGTTTTCCGGCAGTTACGTTTAGATCTTGCAATTTAAATGCTACGACAGTATCTGATGATAATCTTTTGGTGATCAATGGAGGTGTTGACGCGCTTTTCGAAGATTGCTTTGGATGCTCTACAATAGCAATTTCAGGGCAAGTGCCTACATCACCGATGGTTCTGCCGACGATAACTTTTCGAGACTGCTCTGACTTAAACGTGGATAATCTGGTTGCGAAATCAAGCGTGAAGGGAACTTTGGAAACAGGCAACTATAATAATACCAATAATGTTCGGATTATTGTAGATGATTCCTATGATTTCTACCTGTATAATCAAGGTTATGTTCATACCGTAACCAAATTAAATGAATGTAGACAGCAAGTAAATCTTTCCGGGAAAGATGGATATGATTTGTTTAACCTCGAGAATGACAAAACGTTTGAGGCAAAACCATATGGATTTGTGAAATACGTGGAGGTGACCGTCCCGAAGCAAAATATTAGTGGTGAAGCTACTTTAAGGCTTTATGAAACGGCAGGCGAAACGCGAAAACAAATTGGAGAGGACATCAAGATCATGTTTGACTCCAGTCGGACGCACATGATTGTAATCAATGATTACATAGAAAACCTCGAGGCAGTGTTTACGTGGCCGTATTCAAAAAAAGGTGCATCCATGAACATGACAATTGTAAAGTACTAAAGCTTACGGGCAGCAGGGCGTTACGGCTCTGTTGCCTTCTTATTTGCGCGTTTACTGGTTTTTCTTGCATGCGTCCGCGTTTTGTGATAATATATAGCAAGTTTCATAGAGAAGAGTAATTGGTGCCGGCGGAGAAGTCCTTTTTCTCTAAGGGTTAAAAGGGAAGCGGGTGAGATTCCCGCACGATCTCGTCACTGTGATAAGGGAGTGGGAGCGTCAGGACTCTTTGCATAAGGAGTCAGTCACTGATCCGTTGGATTGGGAAGGCGACGCGTCCGCGATGATCTTTCAGCCAGGAAACCTGCCAGTTATAATGGTACGGGAAGAAATTCCAGATCACGAGTCATTGGTCGTATCGAGAGAAAACCGTCTTAGGGAAAAGCCCTGAGAAGGTCTAATTTTGATGTGAAAGACTCTGCTGATCAAAGGCAGAGTTTTTTATTTTCAAATCATTCAAAGATGCATAAAATGGCTGCTCTTCTTAGATGAATCAAACAAACAGACCTACGGAGAAAAGAGGAGAAGAAGATGAAGAAGAAAACGTTACTGGCAATGATGGCGGCGATGGCGCTCGCTTTGGGCATGGCCGCCTGCACAAACATGGCACCGGACCCTAATGCGACGACGTCGACGGAGGAGAGCACGCAGGAAAGCACTCAGGATGAGACCACGACGGAGGAGAGCAAGGAAGTGATCAAGGAAAAGACGGATCAAGAGCTGGCAGACGAGGTGGCTGCCCTGATCGATGCCATTTACGTACAGACCAGAACTGATAAAACGGATGAGCAGTGTGCTGCAGCAAAGGCTGCTTGGGACAAATTGACCGATGCGCAAAAGGAATTGGTGGAAGGCGAAAATGCAGATCCCGATTACTTTGGACGTGATACCGGAGATGCCTCCAAGGATGATCCCTTAAATCAGGACGGCATTGGTGAGAAGGAGCTCTTGGTCGTAAGCTTTGGCACCTCCTTTAATGACAGCCGCGTGGAAGACATTTCAAGCGTGGAAAAGGCACTACAGGCAGCTTGTCCCGATTGGTCCGTGAGACGTGCGTTTACGGCACAGATCATTATCAATCACGTGCAGGCAAGAGACGGCGAGAAGATCGACAATATGGAGCAGGCGTTGGAGCGTGCCGTTAAGAATGGCGTAAAGAAACTTGTGGTACAGCCCACGCATCTGATGCACGGCGCTGAATATGATGAGCTCGTCGGCGCTTTGAAGCAGTATGAAAATCAGATCCCGACCATTGTGGTTGCAGAGCCCTTGCTTGGCGAAGTTGGCAGTGACGCCAATGTGATCAATGAGGACAAGCAGGCGGTGGCTAAGGCCGTGATCAATGATGCCGTTAAAAAAGCTGGTCTTGGAGACAACGCAGCGGCTGAGGCAGGCGGAACCGCCATTGTTTTGATGGGCCATGGTACCGCGCACTCTGCAAAGATTACTTACAGCCAGATGCAGACCCAAATGAATGAGCTTGGGTATAACAACGTATTTATTGGCACCGTGGAAGGGGAGCCGGAGGATACTTCCTGCGAAGCAGTGATCGAAAAGGTTGCAGAGAGAAAGTTCCCTAAGGTTATTCTTCGTCCTTTGATGGTAGTTGCGGGAGATCATGCAAACAACGACATGGCAGGTGAGGATGAGGATTCTTGGCTGAGCATGTTTACGGCCTCAGAAGAGTTTGAGGGCATTGACGTACAGATTGCGGGACTTGGAAGAATTCCCGAGGTACAGGCAATCTACGTGCGTCATGCTGCAGAAGCAATTGAGCTTGCAAATTCGCTTGAGGGTCAGTCCACGGAAACCGCAACCGGACTGACGGAGGCAGAGCTTAAGGAAGGCGTAACCTATCTTGCAAAGTTCAGCACGGACAGCGGCATGTTCAAGACCAACGAGGCATGTGAGGGTAAGGGAACCCTGACGATCAAGGATGGCAAGATGACCCTGCATATTACCATGCCCAGCAAGAACACCGTGAAGCTTTTCCAGGGACTTGTGGCTGACTTGAAAGGCCTTGGCGATGCGATCATCCTGCCCTCGATCGATGAGGTGACTTACAGTGACGGCGAGAAGGAAGAGGTATATGGCTTTGACGTTCCCGTGCCCGCGCTGAATCAGGAATTTGACCTTGCACTTGTTGGAACCAAGGGTACGTGGTATGATCATAAGGT
Source organism: Lachnospiraceae bacterium (assembly GCA_017552985.1). GTDB lineage: Bacteria > Bacillota > Clostridia > Lachnospirales > Lachnospiraceae > Acetatifactor. The sequence continues at coordinate 132,433 of JAFZNO010000081.1, read as the reverse complement.
AAGCGTTTCCGAGGTGACGGAAGGCAACCTTAACGGCGTAGTGTCCGTCAAGACGGCAGCAGCATCTCTGGCAGACGGTGAATACGTTGCCACGGTTACGGTGACTGGCGGATCCGGCAAGGCAACGATTGAGAATCCCGTGAAGATCGTTGTTAAGGATGCCAAGATTTACGCGCAGCTGACCTGGAGCAGCAAAAATTATGACTACATGATCGTGGACGGCGAGAAATACTTAAATGAGGCAGCTGAGGGGGAAAACTCCAAGTTCACCATTCCAGTGAAGAGTCTTGGGGAAGAACTGAATGTGATCGGAGACACCATTGCCATGGGTACGCCTCATGAAATTGAATATTCTGTGAAGTTTGTAGTGCAGGAGTAAGGAACGACGGAAGGTAACAAACATGAGAATTATTAAGGCAGGACTGACCTTGCTGATTTGCCTGTCCCTTTGCGCGTGTAGCGCGGGGGGACAGGGTTCCGGAAAAAACAATCCGGTTACGGAGAGTCAATCCGGGAACGACGTAAAAACTGAGGTCGCTAGCGGGGAAAACATGGCTGCCTCCTTTGACCAAATGCATTGGGAAAAGGGGTTGGAGCTTTCTCACGCTACGACTTTTTTTGTGGAAAAATGTGGAGAGTATAATCTGATAACGATTGCGGATGCAGATCGTTTTCTGGTGATACCGGAAGGAGGAGTAATTCCAGATGGTGTTCCCAAGGACGTTGCAATCCTTAGAAAACCCTTACGGCACGTTTATCTGGCATCTTCCTCCGTCTTTGATCTGATCAGGGAAGCCGAAGCATTAGATAGCATTCGCCTCTCAGGAACAAAAAAGGATGATCTTTGCATCTCCGAAGCCGTGTCAGCCATGAATGAGGGAAGGCTATTGTATGCCGGGAAATATAATAAGCCGGATTATGAACTTATGGTCGCGGAAGGATGCGATCTTGCGATCGAAAACACCATGATCTATCACAACCCGGAAGCAAAAGAAAAATTGGAATCGCTGGGGATTCCTGTCTTGGTGGAAACCTCAAGCTATGAAGCACACCCTTTCGGAAGAATGGAATGGATCAAGCTATATGGACTCTTGTTTGACCGCGAGGATGAGGCGGCGGCTTTTTTTGATGAGGCGGTCAAGGAAATTACGCCTGTGTTGCAACAAGAAAAAACGGATTACAAGGTGGCGTTTTTTTACGTGAATTCCAATGGCGTGGTCAACGTAAGAAAGCCTGGAGATTACGTTGCAAAAATGATTGAATTGTCGGGCGGAGAGTATGTTTTGGCGGATGCCAAAGTGGAGGAAGAGAATGCCCTCTCCACCATGAACATGCAGATGGAAGACTTTTATCTCGCCGCGAAGGATGCTGACGTGATCGTCTATAACAGCACCATCGTCGGTGAATTAAACAGCGTCGGAGACCTTTTGGAGTTAAGCCCGCTGTTTGCGGATTTTAAGGCAGTAAAGGAAAACCGGGTTTATTGCACGGAGAAGAATTTCTTCCAGCAGACCACGGCCATCGCGGATTTCGTAGAGGATCTGGGCAAAGCGCTCCGGGATCCGGAGCAAACGGAATTCCATCAAATGAAAAAACTCACGAAATAAATTTTGGAAGTATTGGTTTTAAGTGATTACGGAGAGGAACGGAAGCATGGCGGAGAAGGAAAAGACGCAGTCCCGCAGAACTTCATATTTGCGAAGGATCATTTTCTTTACCGGCGCGGCCGCAGCACTCATTGCCCTGATCTTATGGAACGTATGGAGTGGCAGCCATTCCATGACGATAACGGAGATATGGAAGATCCTAACGGGGCAGGTGACGGAGGGCGCAGGTTATCAGATCCTTTGGAACATTAGGCTCCCCAGGATTTTCGCAGCCTTGTTTTTGGGCGGTGCCCTTGCCGTTTCAGGATTTCTTCTGCAAACATTTTTTGGAAATCCAATCGCGGGTCCGTACGTGCTGGGCATTTCCTCCGGCGCGAAACTTGTGGTTGCCTTGACCATGATCTTTTTCCTGGGCAAGGGCATTCACTTGAAATCTTATGGCTTGATGGCGGCAGCGTTTGCCGGTTCCTTAATGGCAATGGGATTTGTGCTTTTGGTCTCGCTTCGCGTACAAAAGGCATCCCTGCTGATCGTATGCGGCATTATGATCGGCTACGTCTGTTCCGCGGTGACGGACCTTTTGGTCACGTTTGCGGACGACTCCAACATCGTAAATTTGCACAACTGGTCCATGGGAAGCTTTTCGGGAATGCAGTGGGCGAACGTGGGATTCATGGCCTGGATGGTGATTCTCACCTGCGTGATCACTTTTTTGTTGTCGAAGCCTATGGGAGCATATCAGTTAGGCGAAGCATATGCGAGAAACGTGGGCGTGAACGTGAAGGCACTCCGGATCGCAATGATCCTCTTGTCTAGCCTGTTGTCTGCTTGCGTAACGGCATTCGCTGGTCCCATATCCTTTGTCGGGATCGCCGTACCGCATCTGGTAAAGCTCTGCACCAAAACGGCAAAGCCCCTAATTCTGATTCCGGGTTGTTTTCTCGGCGGCGCGGTAGTGACGCTGTTTTGTGACGGGATCGCGAGATGCGCGTTTGCTCCGACGGAGGTCAGCATCAGCTCCGTCACTGCGGTATTTCTTGCTCCCGTGGTCATTGTCATGATGCTGCGGAAGAAGGAGGCAAGGACATGAAAAAAAAGTGGATTTACTTTATCGTTTTTCTGATTTTGCTGGCCGTTGAATTCTTCATCGGGATCTTCGTTCATGACCGTTTCATAAGGCCTTACGTGGGGGACGTGATCGTCGTGATTGTCCTTTATTTCCTGATCAGGAGCATCTCCCCTGAGAAACCGGCATTTTTATGTCTTTGGATCTTTTTGTTTGCCGTTTTTGTGGAAGCGACGCAGGTTTTCCCGCTGGTGGACCTTCTCGGCATAAAGAATCGCTTTATCCGGGTGGTCATGGGAACTTCCTTTTCCTGGAAAGACATGATAGCCTATATTGCCGGATCCGTCGTAAATCTGATCATGGATCTGAGAATTTTTAAGGAAGTAACGACACGGGGAGGTAAAAAGGAGTAAATGACCGCTCGCAGCTGTAACAAACACGTAAAAGGGATGGAAAACGCGTGGAGATAAAAAATGGACTAAAAACGGAACAACTAAGCGTCGGCTATGAGAAAAAGGTACTTCTTTCGGGCGTGGAGCTGGAGGTGCGCGCCGGTAGCGTGCTGACTCTGATCGGACCAAACGGATCTGGAAAATCCACGATCCTAAAGACGCTCACCCGGCAATTGGAGAGCCTTGGCGGAAGGATCCTTTTTTTGGAGAAGGACGGATCTGCGGAGACGGACGCGGGGAAAGAAAATTGGCACGACGTGGAAGAGATGACGGGCACGGAAATTGCAAAGAGGCTCGCCATGGTAATGACGCAAAGACCTGCCGCGGAACTCATGACTTGTCGCGAAATGGTGGCAACGGGACGATATCCCTACGTGGGAATGCTGGGAATTCTTGGGAAAGAAGACTGGCAGAAGGTGGACGATGCCATGGGGATCATGAACGCGGAGGAGGTGGCGGACCAGAGCTTTTATGCGATCAGCGACGGACAAAGACAGCGCGTCATGCTTGCCAGGGCTCTGTGCCAGGAACCCAAGGTTCTGGTGCTGGACGAGCCAACCTCATATTTGGACTTGCGCCATAAACTGGACATTTTGGAGTCAATCCGAAGACTGGCAAAGGAAAAGGGAATCGCCGTGATCACTTCCCTGCACGAACTGGATTTGGCCATGAAGGTGTCTGACTGGATTGCCTGCGTGGACGGAGACCGGGTGGCAAGACAGGGAACGCCGGAGGAGATTTTTTCCGGAGATTACGTGCAAAAGCTCTACGGCGTTGACCAGGAATGCTTTAATCCCATGACGGGAGCCCTGTATCTAAAGGCGGGAAAGGCGCAGCCAAAGATCTTCGTCATTGGCGGCGGAGGAGTGGGGATCCCTACGTATTACAAGCTTCTGCGCGAAGGAATTCCTTTCGCCGCAGGCATTCTTTTTGAGAATGACTTGGAGATGGATGCGGCGCGGGCCTGTGCAAGCCAGGTGGTCAGCGCGGAGGCTTTCACGCCCATTGACGCCAAAGCTTTGGAAAGGGCAAGGAAGCTTATCGACGAGTGCGAGTCGGTAATTTGTCCGTTAAAGACGTTTGGACCGCTAAATGAGGCAAATAAAGCCCTTAAAGAATACGCAAAAAATTGCGGGAAACTGGAAAACGTGGTAGAATAAAAAGAACGCATTAAAACATAAATCATAAAAAAGAATGGAGGAAACCAATATGCCATTTATTGATTCAAAGATCACCGTACCCGTAAGTGCTTCCGGGAAGGAAGAGTTAAAGAGCGAACTTGGCAAGCTGATCACAACGCTTCACAAGAGCGAGACTTATCTGATGGTGGGCATCGAGGATAATTATGATCTGTGGCTTGGCGGCAAGAAGCTGGAGAAGGGGGCATACGTTGCAGTAAGCCTTTTCGGAAACGCATCCTCCGGCGACTATGACAAGCTGACGGGACAGATCTGTGAACTGTATGCAAGAAAACTCGGCATTCCCGGGAATTGCATCTACGTAACGTATCATCCCGTGAGCGATTGGGGATGGAACGGTGGTAATTTCTAATGGCTAAGGTGATCATGGTGCAGGGGACGATGTCCAATGCCGGAAAAAGCCTGGTGGTCGCAGGTCTTTGCAGGATATTTAAGCAGGATGGCTACCGCGTTGCGCCGTTCAAGTCCCAGAACATGGCCCTGAATTCCTTTATCACGAAGGAAGGACTTGAGATGGGGCGCGCGCAGGTCATGCAGGCGGAAGCGGCAGGAATGGAACCCATGGTCTGCATGAATCCCATTTTGCTGAAACCTACGACGGACAAGGGCTCCCAGGTCATTGTCAACGGCGAAGTCCTCGGCAACATGCCTGCAAAAGAGTATTTTAAGTATAAGACAAAGCTGATCCCTGACATTGTCAAGGCCTTCCAAAAGCTAGAGGAGTATGCCGACGTGATCGTGATCGAAGGCGCGGGAAGCCCTGCGGAGATCAACTTAAAGGAAAATGACATTGTTAACATGGGAATCGCAAAGCTTGTGGACGCTCCCGTCCTTTTGGTCGGCGACATTGACCGCGGCGGCGTGTTCGCCCAGCTCCTTGGAACCATTATGCTCCTTGAGGAGGACGAGAAGGCAAGGATCAAGGGACTGATCGTCAACAAATTCCGCGGAGACAAGACCATCTTAGATCCTGGCATCACCATGTTGGAAGAGCGCGGCGGCATTCCCGTTACGGGGGTGTTGCCCTATATGCACGTAAAGCTGGATGACGAGGACAGTTTAAGCGAACGTCTTACGAGTAAGGGGCGGGGAGCGGTGAACGTGGCCGTGATCAGGCTGCCGCGGATCTCGAACTTTACGGACTTTTCAGCGTTTGAGCGGATTGACGGCGTAAAGGTAACTTACGTGACAAGGCCCGAGGAGCTTGCGGACGCAGACATTGTTATTCTGCCTGGAAGCAAGAATACCATCGGAGACTTAAAGTGGCTCCGGGAAAGCGGCATGGAGGCATCCATTTACCGCTTTGCGCAGGAAAAGCCCGTGATGGGAATCTGCGGCGGATACCAGATGCTGGGAAACGTGATCGCTGATCCGGAGAGCTTGGAAGAAGGCGGCTCCATTCGGGGCTTGGGACTCTTAGGCGTCGAGACGACCTTAAAGGCTCAAAAGACGACCCTGCAGGTTCGCGGAACGTTTGAAGAACTGGAGGGTTTCTTTTCCTGCCTGTCAGGACTGGCGGTGGAAGGCTACGAGATCCACATGGGGGATACGAGGGCTACTGATGGTCAAAAAAGCCTGACCCGGATCTGCGAGATCCGTCAGAGGGAAGAGGGTTCCGCACAGACGGCTGCCGCGGGTGATTTTCGCATGGACGGCGCCATTTGCGGAAACGTATGCGGAAGTTACGTACACGGCATTTTTGATCAAGGTGACGTGGCGTATCGCATCGCAAAGGCCTTGGCTGACGGGAAGGGCGTTACCCTGCGGGCACCGGAGGAATCGGATTACCGCGCCTATAAAGAGAGCCAGTATGATCTTTTGGCGGCAGAGATGAGAAAGCACTTGGACGTAGATGCCGTGTACGCAATGCTTCGCGACGCAGCCATTTAGAACCTTAGTTGACGCTGCCATGCTGCGTGGCATATGGGAAAAGGAAGAACGAAATGGATCAGATAGATTTGGGAGCGCTGGAGATCGAGGAAATCGATCAGGCGTTATACAAAAAGATCAAAGCCGGCTGGGACAAGGTGGCAAAGCCTTTGGACGGCATGGGAAGCTTTGAGGAGCTGCTTTCCCGCATTGGAGCGATCCAGGGGAGGCTTCTTCCGGAGGTGGAAAGAAGCCGCGTGATCGTTTGCTGTGCGGACAATGGCATTGTGGAGGAGGGCGTAAGCCAAAGCGGACAGGAGATCACTGCGATCTGCGCCGGCAACATTGCGGGCGGGCGCTCCAGCGTAGCCATCATGGCAAGGAAGGCAGGCGTTGACGTTTTGTGCGTTGACGTCGGAATCAATACGGACGAAAAGATCAGCGGCGTCCGGGATGAAAAAATCCGGAAGGGTACCAGAAATTTCCGGAAAGAGCCGGCGATGACGGCGGCAGAAGTTGAAAAAGCATTTGGCGTCGGCGAGAAGCTGGTTTTGGAGAGCAAGGAAGCGGGCTATGCCATTCTTGGGATTGGTGAGATGGGAATCGGAAACACGACGACTTCCAGTGCCGTAACGGCAGCGCTTCTCGGACTTTCTTCCGTCACCGTGACGGGCAGGGGTGCAGGCCTTGATGACGCGGGGCTTTCACGAAAAAAAGCGATCATCCGGGAGGCATTGTTTCAGTACGGTTATCAGACGGAACTGGGCGAAGCGCAGGAAATAGCGGAAAAGATCGGAGTTGAGCTCGGTGAAAAAAGAGAACCGGCGTATTCCAAAAGAGAGCTTGCGCTAGACGCATTGGAAACGATGGGAGGATATGACTTGGCATGCATGGCAGGCATTTGCCTCGGCGGTGCAAAGCATCACGTGCCGATCGTTTTGGATGGGTTTATCAGCCTTGCCGCGGCACTTGTGGCATGCTGGATCGAGCCCAAAGTGAAAGCTTACTTGATCCCTTCCCATTCCGGCAAGGAACCTGCCGTAAAGGCCATTGAGAAAGAACTGGGCCTGCAGCCGGTGATTTATGCCAAAATGGCACTTGGGGAAGGCACGGGTGCAGTGATGATGCTTCAGCTTTTGAAAACGGCGAATGCGGTTTATGAAAACAGCGTGTCATTTGAAGGGGCAGGCATAGGACGGTATGAGCGCTTTCAATGATTAGAGACGCACCGGCTTAGGCAAGGTATTAGGGAAAGACATGAGGGAATGACGGCCATGATGATTTTGATCGTGGGAGGAAGCGGCTGCGGCAAGTCAGCGTATGCGGAAAAAAGAATCATGGAACTGAGCTTAGATGGCGCCATGCGATATTACCTTGCGACCATGCAGGTCTATGGAGAGGAAGGGCGCCGAAAGGTGCATCGCCATGTGGAACTGCGTAAGAATAAGGGCATGCTCACGATCGAACAGACCCGCGACGTTTCAGAGGCGCTTCCAAAGATGCAGGAAGGCCCTAAAGTCGTTCTCCTGGAGGACATGGGAAATTTAGTCGCAAACGAAATGTTTGGTGAAGACGGCGCCATGACGCCCTGGGAGATCGTGGCGGATAAGATCGTAATGCAGCTTCGTCAAATGAATTCCAGTTTAGATCATCTTGTGATCGTTTCGAATAACGTATTTGAAGATGGTATCGATTATGAGGAAGGAACAAGGGATTATCTGCGTGCGCTGGGAAAGGTGAACGCGGAACTCGCCGGGGATGCGGCGCAGGTTGTGGAAGTGGTTGCCGGAATTGCGTTGCCAGTGAAAGGATAAGGGGTGATTCCATGAAGGGAAAAACGTGTTGGATACTTATTGCCGTTGCCTTGACGGGCATGGCAGGGTGTGCGGGACGGGAACCGCAAGGCAGCGCGGGATCGTCAGCGGAAAAAGCGTGGAATCCGTAGCAGAATCGTCTACGGAAAAAAGCGTGGAATCCGTAGCGGAATCATCCATGGAAAAGACCGAGAAATCCGTAGCGGAAGAGACGGCGATAAATACGCCGGGAGAACCTACGGACGCATCTGCCGAGGAGCAACTGCAAATAGCGATTGATAATGGTCTTGTCGTCATGCAAAACGGGAGCGTTACGAATGGAAAGGATATTTGGCTTGCCTTTTATGAGAAAGTCTTATTAGGAGAGGCGGCAGACGTCATGATCATGCAATACCATACGTTGGATCCCGAGCGCGTCTCGCCTGAGCTATATGAAGCTGAAAAAGATAATTATCCAATGATTTTTTACGTCAAATTGGAATATGACGGGGAGCAATTTACGCTAAGCCCGGTACATTATGGAAAAGATGGTTATTACGTATATGAACAGGTAGGATACGACAATCCGATCAAAAATTGGAAGTATCTGATGAAATATGAGGGGGAACCAAAGCCGGGTACGAGCGCACTGTTCAGCTCTTATGAAAGATACGTTCTGGTCAATGATGATGCTCTGACTTGGGATGAGATTGAATGGGGATTGATCAGCAGCCGGGCAGAAGACTATGTTCTCCATCAGCAAGTTTACTGCGAATACGTGTGGAAGTAGGAGAAAGAAAAACCTTGAAATGGATCAAGTCGATTGGAAAAGCATTTGTCGTTGCCTTTTCCATTTATTCAAAAATACCAATGCCACGCTTTAACTGGGAATCGGATGACATGAAATATCATCTGTGCTTTTTCCCGTGGGTTGGAGCTGTGATCGGCGGATTGGAGTGGCTCTGGTACTTTCTGTGCTCACAAAGGGAGCTCGGAACGTGTGCCTATGTTTTTATCGCCATTGCCATTCCCATATTGGTCACGGGTGGATTCCATCTGGACGGTTTTATGGATTCCTGCGATGCATTGCATTCCTATCAGGACAGGGAGAAAAAGCTGGAGATCTTAAAGGATCCGCACATAGGGGCCTTTGCCGTGATCTGCCTTGCCGGATATTTTTTGTTGGCGGCAGGAGCGCTTTCCATTCTGTTTGACGCGGCGATTCAGGAAGCATCAACGCTCTTTGAGGATTGGCGGGGAGTGGCCGTGCTTTGCATGAGCTTCTTTCTTTCCAGGGCGCTCAGCGGAATCAGCGTAGTCACCATGCCGGGCGCCAAGAAGAAGGGCATGCTCCAAACCTTTTCCGACACGGCAGGAAAGAAAACAGTCCTGGTTCTTTTGATCCTGCAGCTTGTATTGATCGCGGCGGCAGCCATCGTGCTAAGTCCCGTCATGGGTACTACGCTACTTGCGTCAGCCGGCCTTTCTTTTGCATATTATCATCACGTCAGCATGAAGCAATTTGGCGGGATTACGGGAGACCTGGCAGGATACTTTGTGTCCCTTACCGAAGTAGTGATCTTATGTGTTGTTGCTATTTTGGAAATTGTTATCAGATAATGGTAACAGATTTGACACTGTGAATGGTGTACAAGGGGAGGACTATTATGAGAAAAATGCGGGTGTTGATTTTATGCTTTGCCATCATGGCATTATGTGGCTGTGAGTTTTCTAAAGGAAATTCGTCAACCGAGTATTCTGGTGAGTCGAGTACTTCGGACGGAAATACCAGTACGGGCTTGGGTCAAGAGGAGATACCGCCAATAGAGGAAACCATGCCTTTTGCAATAGCGTCTGATGCGAAAATATATAAGTATGACAGTAATAATCTGCTTGGGTTATGTGCGATTTATGTTAATACCACGTCAGAAGTAATCTATGTTTTTGACTTGAAGAAAGACCTCGCGGGTTATTCGATGGAAGATGGATTTAGAGTGTTTGGAAGAGATGCGGAAAGAAATACGGTAGATATATGTGAGTATGAATTACTAAAGGATGATTATCGACAATATTTGCAGTTAAAGTCAGACGAAAGGAGCATAATAGAAGGATTCTATCTTACAAATGGGGTTTCTGACTTTCATTATGAATTAATAAATAATTTAGTGCCTGTCGTGATGGAATATGAATATAATTTTTCGAAAAAAATAATTCCTGCGACATTAATCCTCAGCAAACAGACATATAATACAGATAAAAAAGCGTGGAATGAGATTGAAGAAAGTACAGATGTTTTGCAACTAGATATACATAAAGATTAAATGAGGATAAGGCAAAGTTATCTCTATACAAAAATGAGGAGTTGATCCAGGTCTTTGAAGCTCCATCCAGCGCAGACAGGAGGGTTTGGCATGCGTTCAATTTAAGGGAAGGTGATGTGGTAGAAACCGTAAACAGGGCAATGGACGTGACACCGTAATTTTTTCGGATTAATGCGTAGAAAAGATATGAAAACGAGGATTCATAAATAGATGAGAATCATCATAGTTAGACATGGACAACCAAATTACGAAAAGGACTGTCTGACGCCTCTGGGGATCCGGCAGGCGAAGGCAGCTGCTGAGAGATTAAAGGACGAAGGGATTGAGGAGATTTATTCTTCCCCCATGGGACGGGCCAGGCAGACGGCGCAGGAGACGGCAGATTTGCTTGGGATCCGTGAGATCAAGATCCTGGATTTTATGCATGAACTTCCCTGGGGAACGGAGGGAGGGCCGCTTTACGCGGATGGTCATCCCTGGAATATAGCGGACGAGCTGGTGCGTCAGGGCTGGGACTTAAACCGGACCGACTGGCCGGAGCACCCATATTTTGTGAGAAACGTGGTGACGAAGGCCGTACAGGGAATCGCACCCTGCACGGACGCATGGCTCGCGACGCTGGGCCTTCAGCGGGAAGGCCTGTACTATCGCTGCACGAGGGAAGATGACGTACAGCACACGGTGGCATTGTTTTGCCACGGCGGATCCTCGACGGCATTGCTCGCCCAGATGTTTAATCTGACGTTCCCATACCTTTGTGCTACCGTGCACCTAGGATTTACGGGGATTGCAACGATTCGTTTTTCCAGAACGCCGGGGGACGTTTACGTGCCACACATGGAAATCCTGGGAGATGAAAGGCATTTGCTGGGAGTGGAATAAGAGCTTAGAACAAAAGGAAGAGGGCAGTCTTATGGTATTGTGGATCGGCGGCCGCGCCCAGGGAAAGCTTGCGCTGGCCAAGCAAAAATGGCCAGAAGCGAAGATCTTGGACGTGAGCGAAACGGATGCGAAGTGCAAGGAGGAACTCTTACGGTCCTTAGAGGATGCACCGAAAGACGAACGGCTTGTCTGGAATCATTTTCACCTGTTTGTCAGACGGGCGTTATCGCTGGGAATGGAACCTTCGGAACTATGGGAGAAGGTAGCAAGCTTCGTAGACGAAAGACCTGACCTGGTGGTGATCTGTGATGAGATTGGAAATGGCATCGTTCCCATGGAACCAGAGGAAAGACGCTATCGGGAGGAGACGGGGCGAATGCTCTGTAAACTGGCTGCAAAGGCAGACAGCGTGGAGAGAATCTTTTGCGGGATTCCCGTGAGGATCAAGTAAACGCCGGAGGCGCGAACGTGAAAACTGTGGAATTATATTTGATCCGGCATGGGAAAACGCCGGGAAATGAAGAGAAAAGATACGTGGGAAGAACGGAGGAGAGCCTTTCGGAAACAGGGAGAAGGGAACTTCTTGGAAAGCAGGCGCCGGCTGCGGAAGTGCTGTTTTCCAGTCCCATGAAGCGCTGCGTGGAAAGTTGTCAGTGCCTGTATCCCGGCATGGAACCAATCGTGATCGATGCCTTCCGGGAGATCGATTTTGGAACCTTTGAGGGGAAGAATTATCAGGAATTGTCAGGGAACAAAGATTATCAGGCATGGATCGACAGCGGCGGGACCATGGCTTTTCCGCAAGGCGAAAGCAGACAGGATTTTATCCAGAGAAATCTTGCGGGTTTTCAGGAGTTGCTGATGGAATTACGCAAGCACCCAAAGGATGAACTCAAGGCCGCTGCCGTGGTTCACGGCGGTACCGTCATGTCCATCCTGTCAGGTGCGTATGGCGGTGATTATTATGATTATCAGATTCCCAATGGGGAAGGATACAAGGTTTGCATGAAACTGGAGGAGAATAATTTTCAGATTCTTTCAGCGGAAAGGATCTAGAACGGAGAGAATACCATGCCAGTATACTTTTATCACGCAATTGCATTTTTGCTAGGTTTTATTTTGGATTGCATCTTTGGGGACCCATATTTTATGCCGCATCCCGTGAAGGCAATGGGGAAGCTGATCAGCACGCTGGAGAAGCGCTATCTCGGTCCTAAGGAGACCTTGGCAATACCTGCGGCCGATGAAGAGAGTGAAAGCCAAGAGAGCGATAATCAAGAAAATGAAATCCAGGAAAGTGAGAATCTGGACGGTGACGGTCAAGAAGCTAACAGGCCGGAGATGGAAGGCGCGTTTGATGAGAGCGTGGAGACGTTAGACCAAGAAACCAGGAGCGTCGAAGATGAAACCGGAGAGGTAACGGGATCGGCGACTGAGGCTGACGAATTCGAGGATTGGAAGAATTTGCATGAGGACGTAATCTGGTCTGAAAACATGGAAGAATTTGACTGGAGCCAGACGTCGAAGAAAAAGGTATCTGAAGAAATCGAAGAGGAATCCGTTCAGGAAGCTGTCACTGCCGTGGAAAGAAAGAAAGTTACCGCGGACGAAGCTCTTTCCCCAGAAGCCCAAAAGAAGAGGGAACAGGGTCGCACCACCGTGCTGATCGTCCTTCTGTGTACGGTTGTCGCGGCGGACGTACTCTTTATGGGAAGCTATTTTATCCATCCCGTCGCAGGTTGTCTGGTGGAAGCGTTTTTGACTTATCAAATCTTGGCAGCGAAGTGCCTTCGCGTCGAAAGCATGAAGGTATACAAGGCTTTGAAAACGGGTTCACTCAAGGATGCCAGAAGGGCTGTTTCCATGATCGTTGGAAGGGATACGGCGAATCTTTCCGAGGAGGGAGTTACCCGCGCGGCGGTGGAGACGGTTGCGGAGAATACTTCCGACGGCGTGATCGCACCCTTGCTGTATCTTGCCATAGGCGGGCCGGTTTTGGGTCTTGTCTACAAGGCGATCAATACCATGGATTCCATGATCGGCTACAAGAATGAAAGATATCTTGATTTTGGACGGGCAGCTGCCAAGCTGGATGATTTTGTAAATTATCTACCCTCCAGGATCAGTGCAAGACTCATGATCTTTGCCTGTCATTTTCTTGGCTCCTCCTTTGACGCACCGGAGGCGGAGAGGATTTATCTGAGAGACCGGTTAAAACACGCAAGTCCCAACTCCGCCCAGACGGAAAGCGTTTGTGCGGGAGCCTTGGGAATCCAGCTTGCGGGAGATGCCAGCTATTTTGGCAAGCTTGTTCATAAGCCCACCATCGGAGACGCAAAGCGCGCGATCGAGCCTGAGGACATCCGGCGCGCGAATCGTCTGATGTACGGAGCGGCAATTCTTTGCCTGCTCATTTGTTTGATCGTGATGTTGCTGATCTGTTACTTTGGGCTAGGCGGCAAGGAAATGATCGAAATCATGAGAATCACCTCTGCGTAGTATGTATGTAGGGAAAGGGGACGCGTAACGTTCCGGCAGTAAGGGAAAGGACTAGGATAAACATATGCCATGCACAACGGTTTTGGTCGGGAAAAAGGCCAGTAATGACAATACCACAATGATTGCGAGGACGGATGACGGACATTTCGACGTTAAGAAAATGATCGTCGTTGAACCAAAGAAACAGCCAAGAAAATACAAGAGCGTGCTGTCGCATTTAGAGATTGAACTTCCGGAGAATCCCATGCGGTATACGGCATGTCCTAACGTGGATAAAAAGGAGGGCATCTGGGCGGCAACGGGCATCAACGCAGCCAACGTTGGCATGACGGCGACGGAAACCATTACCTCCAATCCCAGGGTTCTGGCTGCAGATCCGCTGGTGGAATACAAAAAGGCAAAGACGAAAAAGGAAAAGGACGTGCCGGGCGGCATCGGTGAAGAGGATATCGTTGTTCTGGTACTGCCCTATATTCACAGCGCGAGAGAGGGCGTCCTAAGACTGGCATCCCTCTTGGAAATCTATGGAACCTATGAATCCAATGGCATTGCCTTTAATGACGAGAATGAGATCTGGTGGATGGAGACGATCGGAGGACATCATTGGATGGCTAAACGCGTGCCGGATGAGGTTTGCGTGATCATGCCAAATCAGTTTGGCATGGATTCCTTTGACCTGAAGGATGCTTTCGGTGCTAAGAAAAATCACATGTGCTCCGCCGATCTTCGCGAGTTTGTCGCAGAGAATCATTTGAACCTGAATCAGGACGGAAAGTGGAATCCAAGGGATATTTTTGGATCCCATGATGACAGCGATCATATCTATAACACGCCGAGAGCCTGGTTTATGGGAAGGTATCTGACGCCGCAAGGTCATCGCTGGGAGGGCGAGAATGCTGAGTTTACGCCCGAGAGTGATCATATTCCCTGGAGCTTCGTGCCTGAAAGAAAGATCGCAGTGGAGGACGTAAAGTATCTTCTTTCCGGGCATTACCAGGGAACGGATTTTGATCCCTATATGGCGCAGGATACGGGGAAGCGTGGAAAGTACCGCTCCATCGGCATTAACCGCACGGGCGTTACCAGCATCTGTCAGATCCGGAGCGACGTGCCGGAAGAGATCAAGGGACTGGAATGGATCTGCTTTGGATCCACGGCCTTTGACGCCATTCTCCCGGTATATCCGAACGTTCCGAAGGTTCCGGCGTATTTGAGCAACGTTACGACGGATGCTTCCACGGAGAATTTTTATTGGGCGAGCAGAATGATCGGCGCCTACGCGGATGCGAATTTTGCAACCAGCGCGCAACAGATCGAGAGATATCAGGAGGCCGTTTTTGTAAAGAGCCGCCAGATCGTTTTAGAGTATGACAAGAAGATGAAGGAAGCCGGCGATTGTGAGAAGCTGGCAGGCGAAGCGAATGAGAAGCTTTGCAAGATGGCAAAGGAGCAGACGACGGATTGCCTGAACAAGGTCCTGCAGATCGCCAGCGAACACATGAAGAACGGATTTAACAGGGCGGATCACTAAGGAGAGCAAAAGAGAAGGATGCATGGCGGAGACGTTTATCGCAATAAAGTACATACGGATTTTTCCGTGAACGTAAACCCGCTGGGGATTCCGGAGCAGGTCCGGGAGGCGTTGACTGACGCGGTTTCGCGCGTTCAGACGTATCCGGACGTGAAATGTGAGGAACTTCGCGGGAAATTGGCCAAGCAATATGGCCTGGGGACTGAAAACGTGCTGTGCGGAAACGGCGCATCGGAATTGATCAGCGCGGTCTGCAGTTGGAAGAAACCGAAAAAGGCACTTTTACTTGCCCCGGGATTTTCGGGCTATGCCAGGGCGCTGAGGGCGCAGGGATGCAGGATCACCCACTTTTACCTCAGAAAGGACGAGGAGTTCGCCCTGTCGGAGGGGATGACGGACAAACTGCTGGATGCGATCAAAAGCGGGGCGTATGACCTTTTCTTTTTGGCCAATCCCGCCAACCCCACGGGAAAGCTTACGGAGTTAGAGACAATGCGCATGCTTGCAAAAACCTGCAAGGAAGCGGGGACGGTCCTGGTCGTGGATGAGTGCTTTATGGAACTTACTGCGGAGCCGGAGAATTACAGCATGACTAAGGATGTGTCAGAGTATGGGAACGTCCTTGTGCTCAGGGCTTTTACCAAAACCTTTGCCATCCCCGGGATCCGCTTGGGATATCTTCTTTGCGGCGACAAGGAAATCGCGGGGAAGATTGCCATGCAGCTTCCGGAATGGAACGTTTCGGTTTTGGCACAGGCAGCAGGAATGGCATCCATGGAGCAGGAGGGATACCTTTCGGCCAGCAAGGTTTTTGTGAAAACGCAGCGTGATTATCTGGAGAAGGGACTTCGGAACCTGGGCGCAAAAGTCATCCAGTCCGATGCGAATTTTATCCTGTTTTTGTGGAAGGATGAAGCGTTGTACGGCCAGTTGCTGGAACGGGGATTTCTCATCCGGGACTGTAGTGATTACGAGGGCCTCGGCAAAGGTTATTATCGCATTGCCGTGAAAAACCGCATGGAGAATGAGATGCTTTTACAGGCGATGGAAGCGATTTTGGAGAATCAAAAAAAGGACACGAGACAAAGGGATAAACGGGAATGAAAACGATAGAATACATTCTGCCCGGGGACATTGAGAAGCGGAGTTTTGAGATCATCGGGGAGGAATTAAGGGAAAGAGGAATTACGTTACCGCCGGACGAGGAGCCAGTGACGAAACGCGTGATCCACACCAGCGCAGATTTTGATTACGCCGAGACGCTAACCTATTCCAAGGATGCAGTGAACGTCGCAAGAGAACTTATCAAACGGGGCGCTGACATTGTGACGGACACCAACATGGCCAAGGCCGGGATCAGCAAGGCGACGCTTGCAAAATATGGCGGCCAGGTCCATTGCTTTATGGCGGACGAGGACGTAGCCAAGGAAGCAAAGGAGCGGCAGGTGACGAGAGCAACCGTCTCGATGGAACGCGCTGCGGCTCTTCCGGGTCCCGTGATTTTTGCGATCGGAAACGCGCCGACGGCACTGATCTCTTTATATGAGCTCATGGAAAAAGGAATCTTCAAGCCGCAGTTTGTGATTGGCGTTCCCGTCGGAT
This sequence comes from Lachnospiraceae bacterium, assembly GCA_017552985.1. Classification (GTDB taxonomy): domain Bacteria; phylum Bacillota; class Clostridia; order Lachnospirales; family Lachnospiraceae; genus Acetatifactor. Next base: position 115,612 of record JAFZNO010000081.1, on the reverse strand, counting down.
TCGTGAACGTGGTTCCGGCCAAGGAATTGTTTTTGGATTCGGACGTTTCCTTTATCATTAACAGGGGAAGAAAGGGTGGAAGCAACGTCGCTGCCGCCATTTGTAACGCATTGCTTTACGGGGTAGATCAGAAATGATGAGAACGAGAGAACAGGCACTTCGCTATGGACTTTCCTTTCCGGATACTTATCAGGACGCGCCTTTTCATGACGCGAACTGGCAGTTGGTGCGCCATGCGGGAAATAAGAAAGCATTTCTTTGGACGTATGAAAAGGACGGACAAGTCTGCCTTAACGTCAAGGTGGACCCCGAGAAGGCTTATTTCTGGCGGAAAATTTATGATTCCGTGATCCCGGGCTATCACCAGAATAAAGATCATTGGAATACGGTTATTTTGGATGGAAGCATCCCGGACAAGGACGTGAAGATGATGATCGCCGAGAGCTATGACCTGATCAGCGACAGTCCTTCCAAGCGCATTTATGAGGCGGTAAAGCAGATCCCCTACGGACGGGTGGCGACGTATGCGCAGATCGCGCAGCTCGCCGGTGACAAGAAGATGGCGCGGGCCGTGGGAAATGCATTGCATAAAAATCCTGACCCGGACAATGTCCCATGCTTCCGGGTAGTCAATTCCAAGGGGGAGCTCGCCGGAGAATTCGCATTTGGCGGAAGAGGCGCCCAGGCAAAGCTTCTGAAGGCGGAAGGCATCGTCGTTACGGACGGCAGGGTTGATCTGGAGAAGTATCAGTGGAGGACGAAAGAACATGTTTGAACGGGATTATATCATGCGCATGATCAAGGAAATGGTCAGGGCGATCATAAAGCTTTTGTTTGGCATTGACACCCAGTCGCCCACGGCGGAATTGTTGCAGGATACGGAGCAAAAACAGACGCTTGAGGAATTATACGACCTGGTGGACGCGGGGGAAATCTGTGAAGCAGAAAACCGCGTGATCGAACTGGCGGAAAATGGCAATGGGAGTGACTTGGAGATTGCCGTTTTGTTTTATTCTTACCTGAATGAAAAGTCAGACGCTTTTTTGGAGGAACACAGGTTTAGCCGTGAGGAAGTCATGCAGGGATTGAAAGACGTTGCCTCCCGGCATGGCCTGGGAGAAATGGCGGACGTGTTTCTGCATTAGTTCCGGCAGTATGGATGAACGTATAAGGTGGCAGCAATGGCAGAGAAGGAAAGTACGGTAAGGCTTGGCTTTACGACGGGGAGCTGCGCGGCAGCAGCTGCAAAGGCAGCGACGTACATGCTCCTTACGGGAAAACTTAAAAACGAGATCACCATAGAGACGCCCAAGGGCATTCCGTATCACGCCCAGATCGTAGAGATCACAAGGCTAGAGGACCTGGTGCGGTGCGCCGTGATCAAGGACGGCGGATCGGACCCTGACGTGACGACGGGATGTCACGTGTTTGCGGAGGTAACCTACGAGCCAGCAACGCATAAAATCGAGGAAAAAGGCGTAAATGACGGTGCGTCGCCGACATGCATCGAGGCAGTTGACGTTCAAGCGGCATGGATCATAATCGACGGCGGAGAGGGCGTGGGACGCGTTACGCTTCCTGGATTGGATCAGCCCGTGGGAAATGCGGCGATCAATCACGTGCCAAGGGAAATGATCGGGAAGGAAGTGCTGGAGGTTTGCAGCGTCTGTGACTATCACGGCGGACTTCGCGTGACCATCTCCGTGCCGGAAGGAAAGGACCTTGCGGATAAGACTTTCAATCCAAGGCTTGGGATCGTTGGAGGCATCTCCATCTTGGGAACAAGCGGCGTCGTGGAACCCATGAGTTCTAAGGCATTGTTGGAGACAATCCGCGTGGAACTCAATCAAAAAAGGACATTGGGACAGGCGATTGCAGCCGTGTCTCCAGGAAATTACGGCCTGGATTTTATGAAGCAGACTTATGATTATGATCTGGATAAAAGCGTGAAGTGCTCGAACTTCATCGGCGATACCATTGACATGGCGAAAGCGCTTGGTTTTTCAGGAATGCTCCTCACGGGACATATTGGAAAATTGATCAAGGTTTCCGGCGGCATTATGAACACGCACTCCAAGGAGGGGGACTGTCGCATGGAGCTCCTTGCGGCGGCGGGATTAAAGGCCGGCTGCGACGCAGACGCGGCAAGAGCCGTATTGGAGACTGCCGTGACGGAGGAGGGCATCCGGATTTTGAAGGAGGCAGGATGCTGCGAGAAGGCGATGGATTACGTCATGGAGAGGATCCTGTTCTTTCTGCGAAAGCGCGGTGGGGAAGGCTTCCGGATCGAGTGCATGACCTATTGCAATCAATACGGACTGCTTGCAAAGAGTGAAGGCGCGGAAGACATGCTGTCCGCGTTAATGACTGATGGTAAGATAGGATAGACCATGATGATCGAAAAGAAAAGGTTTATGGGAGACAAGTCCCTTAGGAGCTACGTGATCCCCATGGGCACGAAAGAGATTGGGGACTGGGCCTTCGCAGGTTGCAGGGAGCTCGCGTGGATCAAGATCCCTGCGAGCGTGACGTGCATTGGAAGGGATGCGTTTGCAGGCTGTGATAAGCTTACGTACGCATCTTGGTATCAGGAAAGACTTGAAGAGGAAGACGAGCTTTCCGGGCTCATGGCAGTTGCACTTCGATTTTTCAAGGCGGACGCAAGGCTGATCACTGAGCGGCGCCTGGGCCGGCAAGCATGGACGGCGTTGTGGGATGAGTTGTGCGAAAACTATTTAGAGAGTTCTGACGCAGAAGGGTTTCGTCCGTTTCTCGCAGGCGGCGAGGAGGATTACGCGGACGAGGAGGAAAAGCTTAAGGAGCATTGCAGGGCAACGCGTCTCCGGAAGGCATTGGCCGTTTACGTGAGACTAACCGCAGACGGAAATCCGGAAAGAAAAGCGTATTATCAAGAAAAGCTCCGGGAAAATGACGTGGCATTGGAGCTCCTCATAAATCATCCGGAGAATCCGGCAAAAGTGGTCAGCGTCTTCGGGGAGGCAGGCCTGTTAACGCGGGAAAACTGCCAGGAACTGCTGAAGAGGTTGCCGGAGGAATGCGTGGAGCTGAAGGCATTGCTGTTGCAGCGGGCGGCGCAAGGCGGAACGGGTTTTTCCATAGATTTTATTTGACAAGAACTGCATGCGAAAGGAGAAGGGAGCATGATCTTTATTACGTCGGACACACATTTTGGGGATGAAAGCATAAGACGCTATGAGAACAGACCGTTTTCGAGCGTGCAGGAGATGGATGAGGAACTGATCCGGAGATGGAATGAGAAGGTTTCCGAGGAGGACGTGGTATGGCACCTTGGTGATTTCTGCGCCCTTGGCAAAGAGGCGGAATACCTAAAAAGATTGCATGGAAAGGTGATCCTTGTCAGGGGGAATCATGACGAGCTTTCGAACGAGCAGTATCGCCGCGCCGGATTTTATGAGGTTTATGACTTGCCAGTCCTTTACGAAGGATTCTGGATCCTTTCCCACGAACCCTTGTACGTCAATGAAAACATGCCTTACGCGAATCTGTTTGGACACGTGCATGGATCCAAGCAGTACGTAAACTTTAGCAGTCAACACTACGTGGTCTGTGTTGAACGGTCCGGTTATGCGCCGATCGCGTTTGAGGACGTGAAAAAGGCAATTGTGGCTCAGACCAAAGAATGCTATAATGAAGCAATAAAAGATAACGCAAAAAGGATGGAAATGAAATGAGCAAGTTGGAAGAGGCACGGGAGATTTTTTCGAGGGATCTCTATGCGACAAAGCAATCCGGGATCCAGATAGAGGAAGTCGGAGATCATTATTCAAAATGCAGCATGGCCCTGACGGAGAATCACAGAAACGCCTATGGCGGGATCATGGGCGGCAGCATATACACGCTGGCGGACTTTGCGTTCGCGGTGGCATCAAATTTTGAACAGGAGAATCTGACGGTCAGCCTTGTGGGACAGGCAAGCTTTCTGAACATGTCCAAGGGCAGCGTATTATATGCGGAGGCAAAGCTGATCAAGGATGGCAGGACAAATTGCTTTTATGAGATCTCCATTTATGATGATCTTGGAAAGGACGTTGCAGTAGTCTCGTTCACGGGCGCACACGTAAACAGGCCCATGGCCAAATAGGGCGGAAGGGTGCATTAGATGAGAGAATTGTTTTCCCTGGACCAGCATGATTACAAAGAGGACGGGAAAGTTTTCCGGAGGGATTCCGTTCGCGGAATCATTATGAAAGACGGGAAGGTTCTGCTCGTTCATTCAAAAAAATACGGGTATTATAAATTCCCCGGCGGTGGCATTGAGGGGGACGAGGCTCACGCCCAGACGCTCTGCAGGGAGGTGCGCGAAGAGACGGGCTTCGAGGTCTGCGAGGAGAGCATCCGCGAGTTCGGACTTGTGCCCAGACGCCATAAGGACGCACGGGATGAGAACGGCATCTTTGCCCAGGATAATTTTTATTATTTCTGCGAGCTACGGGAAGACGTAAGATCAGAAGTAAAGCTTGATGATTATGAACGGGAGGAAGGCTTTACTTCCGTATGGATGGAGCCGTTCGAGGCTAGTCAAAGGAACAGGTATTGCGATCTGAGCCAGGAAGGTTTGGATGCGATCATGGTAAAGCGCGAGGCGAAGGTTTTAGATCTGGTTGATCTGGAAAGCAGGAAGCTTCAGCGGAAGGAACATGAGAGAAATACGCTAAAAACTTTGGGGCATCCGGAATATTTTGAAATGCTGGACTTCGTGCAGGAGACGCTTGGGGAGAACAATACGGAGTTTACCGGGAGTGGAAAAATGGAGATCGCCTACAGCAGGTTTGATCACACAAAGCGCGTTCTGGCCTGGGCACTTAGGCTTTATGAAAGGTCCTCGCGGAAAAATGAAATCCCGTTAGACGAATTGGTCATTGCAACCATCTTTCACGACGTGGGACGCAAAGCGGCGGACAAGCTGAGGATCCCGCATGCGCAGGCAGGCGTACCCATTACAAGGGAGTACTTGAAGAAAAAGGGTTATGAAGCCACACAAATTGATTATGTTTGCAGTTTGGTGGAGCAGCATTCAGATAAGTATCGCATGAAGAAGGAAAAGCTGGATCCAGGGCTTTTGATGCTGATGGAGGCAGACCTTCTCGACGACATGGGTGCGCAGGGAATCGTCATGGACTGCATGATCACGGAGAGCCGGAATCCGGATGCCAGATTTGAAGATTGCCTGGATCACATAACAAGATATACCCTGCGACAACAGGAAGAGGACAATCCCATGGTAAGCCCCGAGGGAATCGCTTTTTGGGATGAAAAGACAAAGCTGACGAGATATTTTATCGAGTCGTTACGAAAGGACGTCGGGCTGTAAGTTTAAGACATCGGGAGGTGTTATGTGAACAAGAGGGGAAAAAGGGTTTGGGGTAAGTTTTTTGTTTGGTGTTTTTTAGTTTGCAGTCTGGCAGTCAGCGCGGCAGTTACTGTCTTTGCTGACATTGGGCCGAAACCTAACGTATCCGTCACTCTTAAGAATGCGCCGGGACAGTTTTATTGTATTGCCCTGCTGACAAAGGAGGGTGGGAGACCGGAAAAAGAGCCGGGAAATGATGGATTAACGGGGGTTAAGGCAGAGTTAAGGGATAAGGTCTTTGCGTATGAGCAAAACGGTTGGAAGCTGAGTTTTAGCAGAGGCGGGTCTGGGTTCCTTAGTTTTTCTGATCCGTACGGATACGGCCCGAATCCGGAATATAGCTTCAACTATTACGCGCCATCCCATTTTAAGGTTTTGCTGATCACGGAAGACGGCACGGAATTCGTCAGCAACGAGATTACCACGACAAGGTTTTCCGCGCAATGCATTTACGACGTCGCGGCGGGAACGTTGACGGAGGATGAGGAGGCATATCGGAAGTATGACAAGACCTACGTGGTCACGGCTCTGAAATATCTGGTTGGAACGCTTTTGATGGAAGGCCTTTTGTTGATTTTATTCCGTTTGAATCAGGTCCGTAATTTACCTATCTTTTTTATCGCAAATATCTTAACGCAAATTTATCTGCACGTGGGAACTTGGCGTTATCAGGTAAATCAAGGCGTCGGGCTGGGATACCTTGGGAAGTTTCTTGGCATGGAATTCCTGATCATTTTGGCAGAGTGTCTTCTTTATGCTTTCTTCATGAAGCAGAAGAATGAGAAGCATGGCAGATGTATCATTTATGCCATTGTCGCTAACATTGTCAGTGCGATTGCGGGACTGGTTTATGAAATTCCCATTAGCAGTGCCGCACTTGTTTTTATAGATTTAGCCGTGGTCATGATTCTGCTGATAGCCTTTTCCTTGGACACTAAGCGGAACTTGGTTATGGCAGTTTTGATTCATTTAGGGATTTTGTTGATTTCCTATCCGGTGAGCTTCGCGGTCACTAAGACGTTGACCACCATAGGATATAATAGCATGTCTGCCATCCATTTTTTCCGCATCTTTTTGAATGGCATCGCTCAAGGATTTTATATTACCTTGAGAAGCTTAGGATGTGCATTCTTGCTAAAGACGAAGGATGGCAGTAAGGGCACCGTGCGAAAAGTGGCATATGCCATGGTGACCGTAATTACCATATGGGTAATCACCTGGCTGCTTCAATGGGCGAATTACTACTATTGACGTGAATTTGTGGAATGAAAAACGATAATCATTTTATAACGGCAAAGGAGCAAGTAAAACATGAGTGGATTTAACGCAGAGAAGATGACGGCATATCTGGATTCCTTACTGGATCTGGGAATTCCGTCGGTGGATTTAATTGTTTACCAGGACCATCAGCAGATCTACCGTCATATGAACGGTACGGTCAATACGGAAAAGACGCAGCCAGTGGCAGCGGATCAAAGGTACCTGATGTTTTCCATGACAAAGGTGCAGACGATGACGGCGATCATGCAGCTCGTGGAGCAGGGAAAGCTTTCCCTGGAGGATGAGGTCGCAAAGTATCTTCCGGCATACAAGGACGTCAAAGTTAAAACGGAGAACGGGGAAGAAGCGTTAAAATGGCCTCTGAAGGTTAGACACCTGGTTTCCATGCAGTCTGGATTGGATTATGACTTAAATCGTCCTGGCATTGTCCGCGTATTAAATGAAAAGGGACAGATGGCAACGACGAGGGAGATCGTGGATGCCTTTGCGGAGTCTCCCTTATTATTCCAGCCTGGCACGCATTTTTGCTACAGTTTAAGCCATGACGTTGCGGCAGCAGTGTTGGAAGTCGTCACGGGAATGAGCTTCGGTGAGTATCTGAAGAAGAATGTCTGGGAGCCCCTTGGCATGAAGAATACCTTCTTCGCAAAGCCTGACAATATGGGGCTTGAGAGACTCGCCCAGCAATATATTTGCGATGAAACGGGAATCGTGCCCATGGAGCAGACCTGTAACTATCAGCTTTCGGAAAGCTATGAGAGCGGCGGCGCAGGACTTGTAAGCTGTACGGAGGATTATGCCATTCTCGCGGATGCCCTTGCATGTGGCGGCATTTCGGCAAAGGGCGTCCAGATCTTAAGGCCTGAATCCGTGGAGCGATTCAAGCAGAATCTTTTGTATTCCGATTCCATGAACGACATCGCGAGGACCATGGGAAGAGTTGGCTATGGTTACGGCTGCGGCATGCAGATCCTGTTAAATCCTGAGATGGTCGGTTCGACGGCTCCCGCAGGCGTCTTTGGATGGGACGGTGCGGCAGGTGCCTGCATCCAGATGGATACGGCATCGAAAACCAGCTTCGTCTATATCATGCACGTGAGGAATTGCGGCATGGCCTACGGCGTGATCCATCCGAGGCTTCGGGACATGGTGTTTGGAAAGTAAATTAGACAGAGAATGGATGATGCGTAAATGCAATTTTTGTACGGGAAGCCAATTTGGCTGGTTCCAACGTTGATCCTGTGGAGGATGGTCAGAATTCTGATTCCTGCATGGGTGGGGATGAATCTTATGATCGCGGAAATCGGCAGCGCATATATGGTGAAGGATCACAGACGGCTTGAATCCGTGGATGAAATCAGCTATGAAGAGACGCTGGACTACGTGGAGAATCCAGGCATGGGGTTTTATTCCCCCGTCTACGTTCATTTTCAGGAGAATGGAAATGCCATGCCGGAGACGTCTGATCCGCTGATCCATTTCCGAATGGATCTTGCGGAGTTTTCGGGTGCCTATCATCATTCCTCCGATAAGGAACTTTCGGAGGATGCTTTAAAATGCTTCGAAGAGACGCTGGAGATGCTGGAGGAGGATCAACGCTGCGCAATTCTTCGCTTTTCGTATGATCCATGGTTTAGCGGGAAAAATACTTATGAACCAAGCCTGGAAATGATCCTGCGGCATCAGGAACAGCTAGGTGAAGTGATCAGCAGACACGGAGAAACAGTGGTTTCCGTCGAGTGCGGCCTCTTTGGGAAATGGGGTGAGATGCACGGATCGAAAGCATGCACGCAGGAAAACTTTAACAGAGTGATCGACAAATGGCTGGATGTTTTACCGGAATCCATTCCCATCAGCGTTAGGACGCCGAGCCAATATGCAGGATGGTGCGGCATTGGCTTAAACGAACTTGCGGCGCAAGTGACAACGCCAGGACAAAGGGAATATCGCGTCGGAATCTATGATGACGGGTATATGGCTTCCGAGTCTGATCTTGGTACCTACGTGAATCGAGACCAAGAGCTTACGTGGCTTTCGAATCAGGCAAAGCATACGCTCTTTGGAGGAGAGGCGGGCGTGACCCGCGATAATATGGACGAGATCGGATTGACGGTTTCCTACTTGGAAAAAGAGGCGTTTCTTACGCATCTTACGTATCTAAACGGCGCTTGGAACCAACAGACGATGGACGTTTTAAAGCAGGAAACGTACGAAGGGAGCGATCCAAGATATCAAGGTCGTTCGGGTTATGAATACGTAAGGAATCACTTTGGATATCGGTTTGTCGTGCGAGGCGTCAGAATGACAAAGGAAGTGCCGCAGGGGTGGAATCTTATTCTGGAGACAGACGTGGAGAACGTTGGATTTGCAAATCTGGTAAAACCGAAGGAATTGAGTTTGCTGATTGTTGGAAATGGCGTGAAATATCATTATCCTTTCATGGAATGGGTTGAGAATTCAGATCCGACGAAATGGGACAGCCAGAGAATCACAAGCTTTTGCGTGAGTGCTTTTCTGCCGGAGGATGCTCCGCTTGGAGAATACGAGGTTTATCTGGCCATTGCAACGCCGAGCGTTTTGGACGAGGAAAAGAAGCCCATTTACGCCGTGCGTCTTGCCAATGACGGGGAAGTATGGAATGATGAACTGAGGGCGAATTTTCTTGGAAGCTTTCAAGTTACGGACAAGCCAAAGAAATTGGAATGGACGCCGGAAAACGGCTACGTATTGAAATGATAATTATGGAAAACGCAGGAGGAAGTAACTATGACGGAAACCAGACCTTTTGTACCGTGGGAGCAAATGAACAACTTTATGATCGACGCTTTTAAGGGGTATGGCGTCCCGGAGGAGGATGCGAAGATTTGCGCTGACGTCCTTTTGGAGTCTGACAGGAGAGGCATCGAGAGCCACGGATGCAATCGCTTTAAGCCCATCTACATTGACAGGATCGTGAAGGGAACGCTTTTACCCAAGACTGAGCTTGAGATCATCAAGGAGACGCCAACGACAATCGTCGCTGACGCCCATGACGGCATGGGCATGGTGGCCAGCTATCACGTGATGAAGAAGCTGATCGAAAAGGCGAAAACCTACGGCATGGCGGGTGGAGCGATCCGCAACAGCACCCATTACGGCATCGCGGGCTACTGGACCGGCATGGCGAGCGATGCGGGAATGATCGGCATCACGGGTACCAATGCGAGACCCTCCATTGCGCCAACTCTTGGCGTGGAAAACATGCTTGGAACGAATCCGCTCACGTTCTCCATCCCGACGGATGAGGAATTCCCTTTCTGTCTGGACTGCGCGACTTCCATCGTACAGCGTGGAAAGATTGAATATTATGCGAGAGAAGGAAAGCCCGTGCCGGCCGGCATGGTGGTTTCCGAGCAGGGGGAAGCCTTGACGGACAGTGCACAGATCTTAAAGGATCTGGTGAAGGGAACGGCAGCCCTGGCGCCCCTCGGCGGCATTGGCGAGGAGATGGCGGGATATAAGGGATATGGCTACGCGACGGTTGTGGAAATCCTTTCCGCGGCTTTGTCGGGCGGTGAGTTTATGAAGGCACTGTCAGGCGTTGATGACAACGGAAAGCCCAGAATGTATCACTTGGGTCATTTCTTCTTTGTGGTCGATCCCGAGGCATTTATGGGACGGGAAGAGTTTAAGAAAATTGCCGGCGAGATCTGCCGCGCGCTGCGCGCTTCAAAGAAAGCCCCCGGCGAGAGCAGAATCTATACGGCTGGTGAAAAGGAGCATGACGTTTGGCTCTTCCGCAAGGACAAGGGCGTTCCCGTGGGCGAGGCCGTGCAAAAGGACATTATCACCGTAAGGGATGCGCTTGGATTAAATTATCATTTCGCTTTTGAGGATAAGTAAAGCGGTGATATAGATTTCGGAGGGACGGGAATGGTTTATTTTGTGGGCGCCGGAAGCGGCGCTGCCGATTTGATCACGGTGCGGGGAAAGAACCTTTTGGAGAAGGCGGACGTGATCATATACGCAGGTTCCTTGGTGAATCCCGAATTGCTTGGGTACGCGAAGCCGGATTGTGAGCTTCACAACAGTGCAAAGCTGACGCTGGAAGAGATTCTGGAAATCATGGAAGTGGCTGAAAAAGGCGGGAAGATGACGGTTCGCCTTCATACGGGGGAGCCCAGTATTTACGGGGCCGTCAGGGAACAGATGGATGCATTGGACGAACGCGGCATCCCGTATGAGAGCTGCCCTGGCGTTAGCGCATGCTTTGGAGCTGCGGCATCCTTAAATCTGGAATATACCTTGCCGGAGGTGTCACAGTCTTTGATCATTACGAGAATGGCTGGCAAGACGCCCGTGCCGGAAAAGGAATCCATAGAAAGCTTTGCGGCCCACGGCGCCAGCATGGCGATTTATCTGAGCGCAGGGATGCTGGAGGAATTATCACGGCGTCTGATGGCGGGAGGTTATGCTAAGGATACTCCCGTAGCCTTGGTGTATAAAGCTACCTGGCCGGAGGAGGAGCGGTATCTGTGTACCGTGGAGAGCCTTCCAAAGGTGGCGGCAGAGCATGGGATCAACAAGATTGCCGTTGTGTTGGTTGGCCCGGCGATCGCCCAGAGCGGGTATGCAAGATCGAGGCTTTACGCGCCGGATTTCGCGACGGAATACCGTCCGGCAAAGGTTTAAGAATGAGTGCATAACGGTTCATGATTTTGGAGGTGTCAGGTTTGATTCTTCGCGTTTGTACCTTTACTGCCCAAGGGGAAGCCTTGGCGCGGAAGACATTTGAAGAATGGACGGAAATGATCCCGCAGTATCGAAGCGCGGACGTTTCTTTGGAGCAATGGACGGGAGCGTGTTTTGAGAAGCACCTCCCCATTCTGTTTATCGGAGCCTGCGGGATCGCAGTGCGGGCCATCGCGCCCTTTGTGAGGGACAAGCTTTCCGACAGCGCGGTGCTTGTCATGGACGAGCAGGGGAGATTTATCATTCCCATTCTCTCCGGTCACGTTGGAGGCGCGAATGCGCTCGCAAAGAAGCTTGCGGATAAAACGGGAGCCGTTCTGGTTCTGACGACGGCAACGGACGTGGAAGGAACGTTTTCCGTGGACGTATTTGCCATGGAGAACGGCCTGCAGATTAAAAACCGGGACGGTATCCGGAAGGTTTCTGCGAAGCTTCTCCGAGGGGAGAAGGTAACCATCACTTGGGAAGACGGAATCCGGGCGGCGATTACGGAAGGCAGCGGAACGGAAGGAGCGGAGCTCCCGGAGGGACTTGTTTTTGTGCCTTTTTCTTCTGAGACGACAGACGTGCGGATCGTTACGGAGGAAGGTCATGCGCGGCATCCTAACGTAAGTCAGTCACTCTTGCTGGTGGCAAAGGAATACGTCGTAGGGATTGGCTGCAAGAAGGGAAAGACCTTTGAAGAATTCAATGCTTTTTTGGCGGAAAATCTTCCGGAAGGGTGGCTGGAGAAAACCTGTGCCATCGCCTCCATTGATCTGAAGGTCAGGGAAGAAGGACTGTGGGAATTGGCGCAATATTATCACTTGCCCTTTGTAACATATCCGGCAAGTGAACTTCAGAAGGTGCAGGGAGAATTTACGGAGTCTGAGTTTGTCCGGGAAACCACGGGCGTGGCGAACGTGTGTGAGAGGGCTGCGCTTTGCCATGCAGGAACAGGCGGGGAGCTCGTTCAAAAGAAGACGGCGTCGCAGGGCATGACGGTGGCAGTGGCCAAGAGAATCACGGTACTTCATTTTTGAACACGGATGAAGGAATGCAGCACGTGAAGATTGACGGTAGAGATTATAAACGCGGGTTGGAAGATCAAATGAGACAGACGATTTACGTTGTGGGCATTGGGCCAGGAAAATTGGAAGGAATGACGTTGGAGGCGAAGCACGTTTTGGAGACGTGCGACGTGATCGTAGGATATACGACCTATACGGATCTGTTAAAACCAAGCTTTCCGGACAAAGAATACTTGACGACGGGCATGCGGCAGGAGATAGAGCGTTGCAGGCTTTGTTTTGAGTTGGCGGCGCAAGGTAAACAAGTTGCGCTTGTGTGCAGCGGAGACGCAGGCGTATATGGGATGGCTGCACCCATGTATGAGCTTTTGCCGGAATATGCCTCTGGGACTTCTGACGTGGAAATCAGCATTGAGATCGTTGGCGGCGTGACGGCGGCAAACAGCGGCGCGTCGGTGCTTGGAGCACCCTTAAACCATGATTATTGCGTGATCAGCTTAAGCGATCTGCTGACTTCCTGGGAGACGATTGAGAGCCGTCTGCGCGCGGCGATCTTGGGAGATTTTGCGATCGCCATTTATAATCCTTCCAGTCATAAGCGAAAGGATTACTTGAAAAGAGCATGCGAGATCATGTTGGACGCGGGAGCCAGCCCGGACAGGGCCTGTGGCTACGTGCGAAACATCGGAAGGGACGGAATGGAAAGCCGCGTCATGACGCTGAAGGAATTGAAGGAGACGGAAGCAGACATGTTTACCACGGTGTTTGTGGGAAATTCCCAGTCCATTTTGCAAGACGGTAAACTGATCACGAAGCGGGGGTATTCGATATGAGGAAAGTGCTGATCTATGCGGGCACGACGGAGGGCCGTGAACTGGCGCAAAGGCTTGCTGAAAAAGGCATTTTTTCGATTGTCTGCGTTGCCACGGAATATGGAGCCCAGGTTATGCAAGACACGGCAGTGCGGGAAGAGATCGACGTAAGGCAGGGGAGACTTTCCGTCACGGAAATGAAAGACCTCCTGCAGGCGGAAGCGCTCTTTGCCGTTGTGGACGCAACGCATCCCTATGCGACGGAAGTGACGAAAAACATTCGACAAAGCATGGAGGGAAGCAGCGTTCCCTATTTCCGTCTGGAGAGAAATCTGGAGGAAGAAACAGACTTGACAAAGGACTGTATTTATTTTGATTCAGCAAGCGTTTGCGCAAAAAGGCTTTGTAGCATGGAAGGAACTATTTTTTTGACGACGGGAAGCAAGGAGCTGGATGCCTTTTGCCAAAGAGAGGAACTGAGATCCCGTCTCGTGGTTCGCGTGCTTCCTGGCAGGGAGAGCATGGAGCTTTGTTGGAAAAATGGGTTGGAAGGAAAACAGATCATAGCCATGCAGGGGCCCTTCACCAAGGAGATGAATCTGGCGACGATCCGACAATATGGCATTACCTGTATGGTGACAAAGGAAAGCGGAAAGGTCGGCGGCGTTGACGAGAAGCTGGAAGCGGCGAAGGAAGCAGGCATCACGTGCTGTGTCATTCGAAGGCCCATTCCGGAAACAGATCAAACCTATTCCTTTTTGGAAACATGCAAAGAGATTGAAAAGCTTGCTTTGCAGGAGGGCGATGCGGAAGGCGAAAAGGCTTTCCTTGACGTGGTTCTGGCAGGCATTGGCATGGGTACAAGGGAGCAACGGACCATAGCCCTGGAGCAAAGACTGGCCGAAACGGATTATTTGTTTGGGGCAAAGCGGATGCTGGAAGGCCTTAGCGCGAAGAAGAACGCATACCCTTATTATCTGGAGAAGGATATCGTACCTTGGCTAAATGACATACGGGAAAAAGAAAATGGCAAACAGAATGTGACGATTCTTTTTTCGGGAGACGTGGGATTTTACAGCGGCGCTGCAAAGCTGAGTGCGGCGCTTGAAAAGATGGATACAATCAGGGTGCGCTTTTTGCCTGGAACGTCGACGATCTCAGCCCTTGCCGCAAAGTTTGGGGAAAGCTGGCAGGATGCCATGATCCTTAGTACTCACGGCGTGGAACAAAACCAATGGAAGGCAGAGCTTTTGTTTGCCATGCGAAGGGGGAGAAAGCTTTTCTTTTTAACCTCCGGTCCGGAGGACGTACGCGAGATCGGAGCGTTCTGCGTGGAGCGTGGATTTGACGAACGTTACGATCTGAAACTTGGGTATCAGCTTTCCTATGCGGAGGAAAAGTGCTTTACGCCTACGGCAAAAGAAGCAATGGAAATCACGGAGCCAGGGCTGTATGCAGGTTTTATGGTACCAAGAAAAAGTGCTTGCGCCGGAACGGATGCAGGGCAGCCTTGCGCGGCCTTCGGTCAGATCACGCCGGGATTTTCAGATGAGGCGTTTTTGCGTGAGAAAGTCCCGATGACCAAGGAAGAAGTGCGTGAAATATCGATCTGTAAGCTGAGATTAACGGAAGACGCCGTGGCGTACGACGTGGGAAGCGGAACGGGCTCCATTGCGATGGAGATGGCAGCCTTGTCGCCACGGATTCAGGTTTATGCCATCGAGTGCAATCCGGAGGCGGTGGATTTGATCCGGAGAAATCGTGAAAAGTTCGGCGCTTATCAGGTACGGGTCATCGAGGCAATGGCACCGGAAGGGATGGAGGGATTGCCGGCGCCAACGCACGTATTTATCGGCGGAAGCCGCGGAAACCTTCGGGAGATCCTGGAAGCCATTTACCAAAAGAATCCGCGCGCGCGCGTTGTCATGAATGCCATCAGCCTGGAGAGCATTGCAAAGATGCAGGAACTGGTTCAGGAATTTCCTGTAGAGGATCTGGAAATCACCAATGTTTCCGTCAGCAAGGCAAAGCAGGCGGGGGCATACCATCTGATGCAGGCGGCAAATCCCGTGATGATCTTTTCATTTACGTTTCAAAAGGCAGAATAGTAAGGGGGAGGAAGCTTTGGCGAATCCAAGAATCATGTTGGCCGCTCCAAAGAGTGGCAGCGGGAAAACCCTGATCACGTGCGCCTTGCTCGAGGCGCTTCGGAAAAGAGGACTAAAGATTCAGGCGTTTAAATGTGGTCCTGATTACATTGATCCCATGTTTCACAAACGGGTATTGGGGGTGCCCTCCCGCAATCTTGATCTTTTCTTCACGGGAGAGGACGTAACTAGGGCATTGTTCTTAAAGGATAACGACAGTGACGTCTCCGTGATCGAGGGCGTCATGGGATTATATGATGGTCTTTCGGGCACAAGTGAGGAAGCTTCGGCATACCATCTTGCAAGAACGCTGAATGCACCGATTCTATTGGTTGTAAATTGCAGGGGCATGGGGAGATCCGTTCTTGCGGAGATTGCTGGATTCCTTGCCTTAGATCGCGAGAAGCTGATCAAGGGCGTTATCCTAAATCAGGTGAGTGAAGCATTTTATCAGTCGATCGCGCCCATCATCCGGGAGGAATTAAACATCGAAACGTTTGGCTGCTTCCCGACAAGAAAAGAGTTAGAGATACCGAGCAGACATCTGGGACTTTTGCTTCCTGATGAGTTAAGCGAATTAAAGTCTAAGATGGAGGAGGCGGCAGGGCAACTCGAAAAATCCGTTTGCATAGATCGGATTCTCGAACTTGCAAACGAAGCTGCGAAAAAGAACCCGTTGACTGTGGGAGAATATAAGTGGTTAAACGCACCCGGCGGGAATGCTAAAAAGGTCAGGATCGGCGTTGCCATGGATGAGGCTTTTTGCTTTTATTACGAGGATAATTTCCGGCTTCTGGAAAATGCGGGTGCGGAGCTTTGTTTCTTCTCCCCGATGAGGGACGGGAAGTTGCCGGAGGGCGTGCAAGGCCTGATCCTTGGAGGCGGCTACCCGGAGCTTCGTGCGGGAGAGCTGTCGGAAAACGGGGCGATGCGCGCGGAGATCAAACAAAAGCTCGCGGACGGAATGCCTGCCCTGGCGGAGTGCGGTGGATTCATGTATCTGCATGACTTCATTCAGTCTCCGGAGGGAGAGGAGTATCCCATGGCAGGAGTGATCTCAGGAGGCTGTCGGAATTCCGGAAAGCTTGTGCGATTTGGATATGCAACGTTCCAGATGCCAAGATCCTTTGCTACGTTTTTGGACGGAATGGATGGAAACGCCAGTAACGAAATCCGGGGTCATGAATTTCATTACTATGACAGCGATGCCTGCGGAGAGGATTGTACTGCGGTAAAGCCCGTGACGGGCAGGAACTGGAAATGTGGGTATTTTGGCGACGGACGATATTTAAGCTTTGGACATCTGTATTATCCGTCTAACCCTGGATTTGCGAAATGGTTCGTGGATCAGTGCGAAAGCTGGAGGAAATAACGTGGAAAAGAATTCACATCGTTTTTTTGAAAATAAGGAGTGCAAATATTATCCCTGTCATAAAGGCTTGGAGCAACTCAATTGTCTCTTTTGTTATTGCCCCATGTACCGCCTGGAGAATTGTCCTGGGAATCCTACTTATATTGATAAGGGGGAGCGTAGGATCAAGGTTTGTACGAATTGCACGTTCCCGCATCAGGCAGAGAATTACGACCGCATTATAGACATCCTTAAGAAATCCTGAATATGCGTAAGTTTGTTTGCCTTACGCGAGGGTTTATGCTAAAATATACAGAAGGAAAAAATATTAAAAGATTCCAAAAATAAAAATGCAAAGGAGAGAAAGAACATGACAAATGAATCACAGACCTTTACTTTTCAGGCACTTCCTCAGAACTTAGAGGAGTTGAAGGCACTTCCGGAAGCTTCCCTTGACACGCCTTTCAAGGCTGCGGCGCTGACGATCTGTGCACTTTGCGCATATGCGTCGTCACCTGAGGCGGGAATCGAAATGTTAAATTTCCTTAAGGGACCCCAGCCGCTGAGCGCTTATGACCTCAGCTTCCTGAAGGATAGATTCAGGGATCAGAAGTACGTGCCTTTCTCTTATTTTGAGGGCGCAGTGCCTTCCAATAATTATACGCCGAGCAAGCCCTTTACCGTTACGTTCCACACCAATCCCTATTCCTATGAGAATGACGGATACTGCATGCTTCACGTGAAGTCCGGCGGCGCGGATTCCGAGCGTCAGATCAAGCTTCGCAAGAAGGGCGAGCAGTGGTTCCTCTGGGAGCAGTTTGTCATGGTAGGCATCAGAAAATCTGCGGCTGAGGATCCGTGGGCATAAAAAGAGGTTGACGAAACATGGATCAGACAACGGAACCCAAAAAGAAAAATGCGAACGTTGAGCTCCTTAGGATCATTACCATGATCATGGTGACCATGCTGCACGCGCTGGGGAAAAGTGATCTTTTGCTTCCCATGAATGACATTGATTCCGTAAACGGATGGCTCGCGTGGGGATTAGAAATCCTTTCCATTTGCGCGGTCAACGTATTCATGCTGATCTCCGGATATTTTATGATCAATTCCAGGTTTAAACTGGGACGTCTGTTTGAGATCATCTTGGAGACAATGTTTTATTCGCTGGCGCCGCTGTTAGTATTCCTGGCGTTGGGGAAGGTCACGAGCGAAGACCTAAGCATCTATAGCCTTTTGCAGTATTTTGCGCCGGTACACATGGATACGTATTGGTTTATTACGGCATACGTGGTCACGTACTTGCTTTCACCGTTTTTATCGGCGGGAATCCATTCCATGGAGAAAAAGCAGCTGCGCACGGTGATACTGTGCCTTTTGGCGTATGAATGCTTCATTATCAGCATTTCGCCCGTGAAATACGTGGTAGATGACGAGGGTTATACTTTCTTGTGGTATTGCATTGTCTTTCTGATCGGAGCATACTTTAGAAAATATGGGTTCCGCGTTTTGGACAAATCATATAAGGGCAGTCTTGTTTATTTCGCAGCCTGCGTTCTAATTTACGCAGAGACGGCGGTGCTCTATTGGGTCATGGGACTTACGGGACGCCTAAAGGATTTTACGATGGCAACCCTGCATTACAATCAGTTCTTGGTATTGATGGCTGCCATCGGCATTTTTGCGGCATTTCTGCATGCAAAACCTCTTGGCGGGAAGGTCGCAAAGCTGATCTGTGCCATTTCGCCGCTGGTGCTTGGAGTTTATCTCCTGCAAGAGAATTTAAAGCTGAGATTCGAATGGCAGGGATGGTTTGGACTAAAGGGTTCCCTCTCCGAATCCATGCCGCTGTTCCTGTTGCGATTGCTGGGAGCAGTGATTGGGATGTTCCTGCTTGGGATCGCGGTGGATGCATTCCGGTCGATTCTTTTCAAGGCGGTTCAAAGGATATTTAGCAAAGCAAAGGATACTGCAAAATGACGGACGTGAGCGTTATCGTACCTGTATATAACATGGCGGAAGGCGGGAAACTGGAGTATTCCATCCGGTCGCTGATCAATCAGACGCTTCAAAACATGGAGATCATAGCGGTGGACGATGCCTCTACGGATCGGTCCCTGGAGATTCTAAGGCAGTTTGAAAAGGACTATCCTGGCCGCGTTAGAGCCATTGCCTCCCCGGAGAACAGAAAGCAGGGCGGGGCAAAGAACATTGGCCTAAAAGAGGCAAAGGGCCGTTTTATAGGCTTCATGGATGCAGACGACTGGGTTACGCCGGACATGTATGAGAAGCTCTTGAAGATGGCGGATGAGACGGGGGCTGACGTGGTGGGAACGGACATGTGTCTGGTCTATGAACACACAATGGAGCCCACCCAAAGGGTAGCGTGTAATGACGTGGCGCAGACGGGGCCGATGGATCACGAGAAAAGAAAAGCATATCTGATGAAGTCGGGACCGCTGGTTACGAAGATCTACGCCAGGGAGATTTTTACGGAAAAGGAATTTCACTTTCCGGAGCACATGTTTTACGAGGATAATGCAACCGGCGTGGAGATCGGCATGCGGATCCAACATTTTGAGTACCTGCCGGAAGTGAACATGTTTTATTATCAGCACGACGCTTCGACGACGCATGCGATCAGCCCGAAGAAGTGTGAGGATCGCATGGAGGCCATGCGTATCATGATGGACTATGCGTCAAAGAACGGGGCGTTGGATGAGTTTCATGACGTGATCGAATATCAATACGGGATCCTCTTTTACCGGAATACGCTTTTTACCTACATGCAGGGCGTCGCCAAAAAAGACTTAAGCTTTATCCGGAATTTGGGGAAAGAGGCATTGGCAACGTTCCCGAAATTCCGGGAGAATGCTTATTATCTCAAAGAAGTGAACGATTACGAACGGAAGCTGATCAACCTGCAATTGAAATCGACGTATCTTTTTGTTTTTGTCTACTGGCTGAAACAAATATCAAAAAAGATCAAGAGCCGTCGCAAATAAAGATTTGGAAAACCATCTTGAGAGAAATCTCAAGATGGTTTTATTTTTTGCCTATTAATACTTGACAAAAAGAAGTTAGTTGTGTATAACAGTAATAGTTAGAGACATCTAACATTATTTTTAAGCGCGAGTTAGATATAACTAATATGCTGCGTGAAAGAAAAAAAGGAGGAAAAGAATGATGCCACTCATTTATGCGCCTCAAGGAGAAGAAAGCGTCATAAAGAAAATTGGCGGAAATCCTGAAGTGAAGAGGCACTTAGAAAACCTGGGATTTACGCCGGGAGGGAGCGTAACGCTTGTCAGCATGGTTGGCGGAAACGTCATTGTAAAAGTGAAGGAATCAAGGATAGCACTCGACGAAGCATTGGCAAGAAAAGTTATGGTATAAATCCAACTCATGAAAGGAATAAGAATGATAAACAGGAGGGCTGAGTGAGCATGAATCTGAAAGAAGTAAAAGTAGGACAGACCGTGACCGTCGTTAAGCTTAACGGCGAAGGGGCGATCAAGAGAAGGATCATGGACATGGGGATCACAAAGGGAACGGAAGTCTACGTGAGAAAGGTTGCACCGCTGGGAGATCCAATCGAGATTACCGTAAGGGGATACGAACTTTCCATCCGCAAGGCTGATGCGGAAAAGATAGAAGTAAAGTAGAAGAGGAGAAGAATCATGAGCATGAAAATCGCACTTGCGGGAAATCCTAACAGTGGTAAGACAACGCTGTTCAATTCACTTACCGGCTCCAATCAGTTTGTCGGGAACTGGCCGGGAGTGACCGTGGAAAAGAAGGAAGGGAAACTTAATAAACATGACGACGTGGAGATCATTGACCTTCCCGGCATCTATTCCCTTTCGCCCTATACTTTGGAGGAGGTCGTTGCCCGTAATTACCTGATCGGCGAACGGCCAGACGCAATCCTGAACATTGTGGATGGCACGAACCTTGAGAGAAATCTGTATCTTACCACGCAGCTGATCGAACTGGGCATTCCCGTGGTCATTGCCATCAACATGATGGACGTGGTGCGGAAGAACGGTGATAAGCTGAATACGAAGGAACTGGCAGAAAAGCTTGGGTGCAAGATCGTAGAGATATCAGCGTTAAAGGGCGAGAAAACCCTGGAAGCAGCGGAAGCGGCCATCACTGCCGTTAAGGATGGCAAGAAGATTCCCATGCATACTTTCTCCGGACCCGTGGAACATGCCATTGCCCACATTGAAGAAGCAGTTGTACACGGCATGCCCGAGGAACAGCAGAGATGGTACGCCATCAAGGTTTTCGAGCGGGATGACAAGGTGCTTGAAAAATTAAAGATCTCTCCAGACGTGATGGACCACGTGGAGAAGGACATCGCGGCAGCAGAAAAGGAAATGGACGATGATGCCGAGAGTATCATCACGAACGAGAGATACGTTTACATTGCGGAACTGCTCAAGGGCATATATAAGAAAAAGGACGCAAATCTTCTCAGCAAGTCCGATAAGATCGATCAGATTGTCACAAACCGGATCCTTGGTTTGCCCATCTTTGCACTGGTGATGTTTCTGATCTACTGGATCGCCATGGTTGGCGTTGGAGCTCCCGCGACGGATTGGGCAAATGACGGATTGTTCGGCGACGGATATCATTTGCTTGGCATTGGCTCAGCTGACGCAGAAGCGGCGGGGGAGGACTACGTGGCTGCCGTACAGGCGGTAGACGCGTTTGTTGGATTTGACGAAGAGATACAGATGAATGACTTGCGGGCCTTTACCCCGGATGAAACGGAAGTGGCATACGTCGTTCAAGATGAAGAAACCTTGGAGGAAAGCGAGATTACGGTCTACTACGAATCCGTTCCCGAGGCTGCCGGGGATGACGCGAATGCCATGAGTTATCTCGACGCCGTAGAGTATTTCGAGAAGAATGGGTTCGAGGAACCGGATCCGGCGGATTATGGCGTATGGGTTCCCGGAGTACCTGCGCTGATCGAAAGCGGGTTGGATGCAATTGGCTGCGCGGATTGGTTAAAGAGCTTGATCCTGGACGGCATCGTGGCCGGCGTTGGAGCCGTGCTTGGATTTGTGCCCCAGATGCTTGTTTTGTTCTTTATGCTGGCTTTTGTGGAGGCGAGCGGTTACATGGCCCGCGTTGCATTTGTACTTGACCGGGTGTTCCGTCGCTTTGGCCTTTCCGGAAAGAGCTTTATTCCCATCCTGATCGGTACTGGATGCGGCATTCCCGGCATTATGGCATCCAGAACCATTGAGAATGAAAGGGACAGAAGAATGACGATCATGACGACGACCTTCATTCCTTGCGGTGCGAAGGTTCCGTTCATCGCCATGATCGCAGGCGCCATTTTTGGCGGCAGCGCATGGATCTCCACGGGTGCCTACTTTATTGGAATCGCGGCAATCATTTGCTCCGGAATCATTCTCAAGAAGACCAAACCCTTTGCCGGGGAGCCCGCACCTTTTGTTATGGAGCTTCCCGCATATCACTGGCCGACGCTTCCCAACGTACTCCGCTCCATGTGGGAGAGAGGCTGGAGCTTTATCAAGAAAGCAGGAAGCATCATTTTGCTTTCCTCAGTTGTTATCTGGTTCCTGTCCCGTCTTGGATGGAGCGACGGCGCGTTTGGCTTGCTGGAGGAAGAGGAAATTGGAAACAGCATTCTCGCTTTCGTGGGAAATGCAGTCGCATGGATTTTTGCACCCATCGGTTTTGGCAACTGGCAGGCGACGGTCGCTTCCGTTACCGGACTTGTTGCAAAGGAAAACATTGTAGGAACCATGGGAGTTTTGTATGGCGGCGAAGGGTCCGCGTGGGCAGCACTTGCCACGGCGTTTACCAGCGCATCCGGCATGAGTTTCCTGCTCTTTAACCTGCTGTGCGCACCGTGCTTCGCGGCCATCGGCGCGATCAAGCGGGAGATGAACAATGCGAAGTGGACTTGGTTTGCAATTGGCTATGAATGCGGATTTGCTTATTTAGTATCCTTCGTTGTATATCATCTCATGAACATGGTTGCCGGAAACGGAAACGTGATTGGAATCATTTTGGCGTTTGTAATCTTGGCAGCATTTATATGGTTGCTCTTCAGACCGTATAAAGAGGCCGTGACCTTAAAGGAGAAGGCGATCGCATAATGAGTTGGTTGGCAGAAAATGCAGGAACGATCATCATTTGCATTATTTTAGTTGCAGTAATTTCGTTTATTCTGTATAATATGATCAAGAATAAACGAAAGGGAAAGTCTTCGTGCGGATGTAACTGTAGCAATTGTCCGGCCGGGGGCGCATGTCATAAAAGATGAATAATAATCAGTCGGCAGAAGATTATCTTGAGAGCATTCTGATCATTCAGGAGAGACAAGGCAATGCCAGATCCATTGACGTGGCAAACGAACTTGGCGTGACGAAGCCCAGCGTTAGCGTTGCCATGAAAAAGCTGCGCGAGCAGGGCATGATCCTGTTTGATGATAATGGATTGATCCAGTTTACGGACGAAGGACGCAAGTTGGCAAAAAAGGTTTATGATAAGCATAAGCTTTTGACGAAGGCGCTGATTTACATTGGCGTAAGCAAAAAAACGGCGGCCGAGGAAGCGTGCCTGATCGAGCACGTGATCAGTGACTCCACTTATAAGTGCATCAAGGCATTTATTAAAAAGACGGAGGCGCTGTAAAAAGGTAAACAGGGGAAGAACTTAAGGCACCATACCTGCCGAACGCGGGTATGGTGTTTTTATGTTTAAAAGTGCTCTGATGAAAAAATCAAAAAACAACCATGACGGAAGGTTAGGAAAGACTAACCAGGAGGGCGGTGAGGAGGATGAAGGTGTTGATTGGGATTATGATCCCATTTGCGGGAACGGCATTAGGAGCTGCCTGCGTATTTCTCTTAAGAAGGGAACTAAAAAAGGGAGTGCAGCGTGCGCTTACGGGTTTTGCCAGCGGTGTGATGGTGGCGGCTTCCATTTGGAGTCTTCTTGTTCCCGCAATGGATCAGTCGCAGGGGTTGGAAAGGCTTAGCTTCCTCCCAGCTTGCGCGGGCTTTTGGCTGGGAATCCTTTTTC
Organism: Lachnospiraceae bacterium; assembly: GCA_017552985.1. Taxonomy (GTDB): domain Bacteria; phylum Bacillota; class Clostridia; order Lachnospirales; family Lachnospiraceae; genus Acetatifactor. The sequence goes on along the minus strand of JAFZNO010000081.1, from coordinate 91,817 downwards.
TTTTGTTTCTGGATTCCATTATCCCGCATTTACACATGTACGCAGAAAAGGCAGAAGGCATACGATCAGGTTTCCAAAAGACAACCATGATGGTTCTTGCCGTCACGCTTCACAATATTCCGGAAGGCATGGCCGTTGGCGTAGTATATGCCGGATTCCTTTCCGGGAACGCGTCGATTACGGCGGGCGGAGCATTGGCGTTGGCCCTGGGTATCGCCATTCAAAACTTCCCGGAAGGAGCCATCATTTCCATGCCGCTTTGTGCGGAAGGAAAGAGTAAAGGAAAAGCGTTTCTGGATGGCGTGCTGTCAGGTGCGGTTGAACCAATTGGCGCTGCCTTAACGATCCTTGCGACAGGACTTATTGTTCCGGCAATGCCTTATTTGCTGAGCTTTGCTGCAGGAGCAATGATTTACGTTGTCGTGGAGGAGCTCATTCCGGAAATGTCATCCGGAGAACATTCCAACATAGGAGTCATAATGTTTGCACTTGGTTTTACGCTAATGATGGCGCTGGACGTTGCATTGGGATAATAAAAGCGGAATGGACAGGAAGAATCTAAGAAAGGGAAGGATGGATCAAATGGTAAGTGAAAGAGAAATGGTAATCAAAAAGCTAAAGGAGCGCGGATGTCGCATCACAAAGCAAAGACTTATGCTGTTGGACGTGATCTTAGGAGAAGAGTGCTCCAGTTGTAAGGAAATCTTTTACAAGGCTTCCAAAATCGACAAAGGCATTGGCACTGCGACCATTTACCGCATGATCAATACGCTGGAAGAAATTGGCGCCATTAACCGAAAGAATATGTACAAAATAGCATGCGGAAACACCTGTGGCGTTGAGAACGCGTGCGTCATTGAATTTGAGGATGCTACGGTTCTGGAGCTATCTGCTGAAAAATGGCATTCCGTTATCCGGGAAGGACTTAGGGCATGCGGCCTTTCTGGTGAGCGAACGATTCGCAGTGTTTCCGTCACTCCCTGCCCCTGTGACCGCACGTGACTTATCGAGGTAATTATTCAATAAGACCTATTGATTTTGCACATGCATGACAATATAATAAAAGAGGTTAGAGACAACTAACCACCCTTGAAAACATTGAGAGAAAACTTGAGTTTCTTGAAAACGCAGGCGTGATCAAACGAGTATCCTTCCAAACAAAAACTTGTGATCCAAATCACTGCAAAACTTGTTCTGCACACCCCACAAAAAGGGACGGCAGAGGGGGGGGATGTCTGCAAGGGATGCATGCCGGAAGAAGGTTTTAAGAACATGGGCGAAGCATGGGAGATAGAAAATACGTGCAAAGCTGGCGGCAGGATGTCATAATCCTGCCGCTTTTCTTCTTGACATTCTATGAACAAATGGATATAATGTTCACAGATAATTAGAAGGATCTAACTAATGACTGAGAGGATAAAACATGGGTAAAGCATTTTCGGAAGAAGAGAGGGAGCGCGTTCAGGAAGCGCTCAGACGCGTTGGACTAAAATTACTGGCAGAAAGTGGAATCCGCAACGTCTCCATACGTAGATTGACGAAAGAGGTCGGGATCGCGCAGGGCGGTTTTTATTCTTTTTATCAGGATAAAGAAGATTTTGTCATGGATCTCATGTGTCTTAGGGTGCGGGAGAAAACGCAGGCCATGCTTGATAAGAAGAAAGAAACATTGAAAAATCCGAGAGACTTTTTAGTGGAATTGCTCTATCGTGAAGGCATGCATTTAAAAGAGAATAAGGCGTTTCAAAATGGTGAGAGCGGAACGCTGGAATTTTGGTCAAGAGCTTCGAAGACGGGAGAGAACGAGATACGGGAAACCTATCTGGATTTTTTAAGCCAGCTTCTGGCTTATTGGGAAAAGAAGGGGCTGGTCATTGAATGCGACGTAAAGGGACTTATGAACGTAGGCATGGCGGCGGGAATCCTGTTTACCAATGCGGATTCGATGGAGGAAACCTATTTCAAGGATGTCTACAGAACGTTCTGTGAAGCAGAGGTGGATCGGTTCTTTAAGGTGGTGAGAAAGTGAGTGACATAGATAAAAGAGAAGAACGGATTCGCTTGATCACGACGGGAAAGATCTACCCACTGCTTGTCAAAATGGCAATCCCTTCCATGATTGGCATGATCGTCAGCACGGTCTATAACCTGACGGATACGTATTTTGTGGGAAAGCTGGATGACGCAACGCTAACGGCCTCCGTGGGAATAGTGTTTAGTTTTGTCTCAGTCATTCAGGCGATTGGCTTTTGGTTTGGCTATGGCTCAGGAAATTATATCTCAAGGATGCTTGGCAAGAAGGAAAATGAAAAAGCGGAGGAGATGGCGGCGACGGGCATCGTACTGGCAGTCATTGCCGGGATTGCCATGTTGATTCTGGGACTTTTGTACCTTAAACCTGTTGCCGTCCTGATGGGGGCGGGGAGAGATGAAGCACTGCTGAACGCGACGATGCGTTATCTTCGGATCACCATCTGTACCGTACCATTCATGCTGTTGTCCAACGTGCTATATAATGAGCTGCGTTTGGCAGGAAGTTCAAAAAGTAGCGTGATGGGTTTGATGGTCGGCATGCTTTTGAACATGATCTTGGATCCTGTGCTGATCCTTTGGGCAGGGCTTGGCGTAGAGGGTGCGGCTTATGCCAGCATGGCTGGGCAGATCGTGGGCCTAATGCTTTTGTATGATCAGACGAAGAAGGGCGGAAACGTTCCGGTTTTGCTGAAAAAAGCAAAGCTAGATTGGACGCATTTAAGGACAATCTTCTCAGGAGGCGCACCAAATTTCTGCAGGCAGGGAATCAGCAGTATCTCGTCCGTTCTTATCAATCACGTTGCGGGAGGGTTTGGCGTAGGAGCGATCGCGGCAGTTACCGTTGCCATCAAGGTCGCTTATATCGCGTATGCACTGGTGATTGGATTTGGACAGGGCTTTCAGCCCATTTGTGCGATGAATTATGGCGCACAAAAATATGACAGGATTAAGAAAGCGTTTTTTATGGCGTTACTTACCGTAACGGTATTTTTACTCCTGACAACGGGGATGCTTTACTGCAAGGGGGATCTGTTTATCAGCGCCTTTACGGGGGAAGAGGAGGTGGCAGCCTTGGCTAATAGGATGCTACGCGCACAGTGCGTAATTCTTCCCTTTATGGGGTATTACGTCCTCATTGGCATGCTGCTTCAAAACATCGGAAGATTTGCCTTGGCAACCTCCGTAACGACGCTGGAAAACGGATTTTGCATGATTCCTGTTTTGTATGTGTCCTGTGCCTTGTTTGGAGAGATGGGCCTGGTTTGGTTTAAACCGATTTCCAGCGGGTTGGCACTATTGATCTCACTTGGGGTTGGAACCTATGCCTGGAAGAAATATCTCGGGAAGCAGCCCGAGGAAGTGATGAAGTGAAAGAACGAAAGCTTAAAATGAAATCATAAAGTAACATGATAGGAAAGGAAACGTGGCTATGAAATATTGTATTCCTTTTGAGGAGATTAGAAAAGAGGACGTGGCGATTGCCGGCGGAAAGGGTGCGAATCTCGGAGAGATGACGGCAGCAGGGATTCCTGTTCCCCAGGGGGCGGTTCTTACGGCGGCAGCCTATGAGAAATATGTGGAGGAGAATGGAATCGCGCCAGAGACCCATAATGACGCCGAGGAGCTTCGAAATTGCATTCGCAAGGGAAATCTGCCTAAGGAGATTAAGGGCGAGCTTACGGCGTATTATGAGGCGTTGGGAGGCAATGCAAGATTAGCCATCAGATCCTCCGCAACCGCCGAGGATCTGGAGGACGCAAGCTTTGCAGGACAGCAGGAGACCTATTTAAACGTTATGGGGCTGGAAATGATCTTTCAAAAGGTCAAGGATTGTTATGCCTCCCTATGGGGGGATCGTGCCATCAGCTACCGGAAAAATGCAGGCTACGATCAGCAAAGGGTTGCGCTGGCAGTTGTCCTTCAGGAGATGATCGAAAGCGAAAGCGCGGGCGTCATGTTTACCAGCGATCCGTCGGGGGATCCTAAGAACGTACACGTGAATGCCTCTTATGGTCTTGGAGAGGCCGTGGTTTCAGGCATCGTCAGTCCGGATGAATATGTCTGCGACAGAGATGGAAGGGTTTTAAAATCCGTTATTGGAAGCAAGGAATGGCAGATCGTTTATGGTGAGAATGGGACGGAGAAGGTAGCCGTAGACGATGCGGCGCGCAAGGTGCAGGTGCTCTCAGAGGAGGAGATTCATGCACTTGTGGCAGAGGGCATAAAGATTGAAAAGCACTATGGGCATCCCATGGACATTGAATGGGCGATGAGGGATGGCAGGATCTATATACTTCAGGCGAGAGCCATTACGACCTTAAGCCGGCAGGAGGAAAGGAACTTCGCGGAGGACTTCGCAAAGTATCCCAAGGTACAGCCCGCCAAAGGGAGAATGCGTGAGAACGTTCTCTTTAACCTGGAGAAAACGCCGACCCCGTACTTCCCGCTGGATCATGATTTTGGCGGTCTTGTGGGAGAGCAAAAGGGAATCCTGTTCGAGGAGATCGGCATAAAGTTTGGTGACAGCATGTATCCGATCGATCAGGACGGAGTCAATTTCTTGACGCAAAGCAAGCCCAGCGTTACGCGGAAGGTCTTTCAGATTCCGCATTACCTAAGGATGATCAATGATGCGGATGAGAACGTCAGGAGAGCGGATGCTTCGCTGGAACAATACAAAGCGACGTTTGAAAAAGAGAAGCAGGCAGATCCAAAGACGGCACGAGAGATCGGAAGCTCCTTAAAACGTATGCGAGAGCTGATTGGGAAGACGGCTTACGACAGATTTTTATATGCGCTTTTCCCCAATGCCATCGAAAGCATGCGTGTCAACAAGGAGTTGAAAAAGTGGGGAGAGAACTGGAATTCCTATGACTTGTTGGAAGGATTATCCTACGTTACGGCAGATCTGAACAGGGAAATGGCACGGCTTGCTGCGTGGATTCGCGAAGACGAGAGAAGGAAGGAATGCATTCTAAATAAAGAGTATAAGGAAATCTGTGCAGAGTATCCTGACTTGGCAGAACGGTTTGCCACTTTTTTGGAGCAGTACGGCGGGAAATCCGATTTTAACTGTTATTGCTATATCTCGAAATCATGGCGGGAAGATCCGGACAGGTTCTTAAAGGTCCTGCGGCCCATGGTAAAAAAGTCGGAGAGCCGGGTACCGACCATGGAGGAAGGCCTGGAGAAGTATCAGGCGATTTTAAGCAAAGCCAAGAACTCCATGTCAGCAAAGAAATTCGAGGCTTTTGTAAAGCGCGCGGAGGCTCTCAGGCACTATCATTACGTACGCGAGGCAACGCAGTATCTCTGGGAATCGGAATTTGAGTATTGCAGGATGTTACTGCATCAATTGGAAAGAATCACAAATCACTCCTATGAGGATTATTTATATCTCTTTGCGGACGAATTCTTTGCCGTTTGTGAGCGTGGGTGGACAGGGAAGGAACAGGCCCTTGTGGAGCACAGAAAAGAGATGCGGCCTCTGGCCGTTGCGTATTGGCAAAAATCCATGAAGGATGCCCTGGAAAACAGAGAGGATGGCATTACCGGCATAGGTGGCTCTGTTGGGCAGGCGTCAGGCAAGGTATGCATTGTCAGATCACCCAAGGAGTTTGATAAGCTTTGCGAGGGTGATATCCTGGTATGCACCTACACCGATCCCGAGTGGACGCCGCTCTTTTGCCTGGCAGCAGGCGTTGTAGTCGATACGGGCGGAACCCTTTCTCATGCTGCCATTGTTGCAAGGGAATATCAGATTCCCGCCGTCCTTGCAACGGGAGACGCGACGAAAAAGCTAAAGGACGGAGATTTCGTCCTGGTGGACGGAAGCACGGGTAAGGTCATTCTTACAAAATGATAGGATTTCTCAATAAGCACGCCTCCAATTAACTGTCGTTACTATAGGGAAGTACAATAAATATACCCTTTGGAAGGGCTGAAACTATGTGACAAAACAAGGTTTTGGAGGACGAAGACATGAAACTTGGTTCCGCGGAGACACTGACCAGGGGAACGGAGAGATTGGCAAAGGAGACCAATCTGGAGGATGGAGAATTTTATTCGCCGGCGGAGATCTTAAAGAATAGGGAGTAGCCGAATTGACCCAGATTTGCTTTTTTGCTATACTTGAGAAAGTAAATTTTGGAAGAGGCAAACTATGACGTTACAACAATTATTATATTTGACAACTGTGGCGGAGTGCGGAAACGTCACCGAGGCAGCTGAAAAACTGTATATTTCGCAGCCGAGTCTTAGCGCGGCGATCCATAATCTCGAGAAGGAGATGGGGATCACGGCATTTGTGCGCTCGAATAAGGGAGTCGTGGCGACAAGGGAAGGGGAGGAGCTACTTTCTTTTGCGAGACAACTCTTGGAGCAGGCAGAGAACATGAAGGATCACTTTGGCGCGGGAGATGGGAGAACTCCGAAGTTTTCCGTATCCTGTCAGCACTATTCCTTTGCCGTCAAGGCCTTTGTGGATCTGATCAAGGAGTATGACGCGGATGAATATGGATTTATCATCCGGGAAACGCAGACTGGCGAGATCATTGACGACGTGGCGAGCGGGAAGAGTGAGATCGGCGTGATCTATCTTGCCAAGCATAATGAGGACATCCTTGGAAAGCTCATCAAGAAGAATCATCTTGAATTTGAGGAGCTTTTTGTTGCGGGACCGCACGTGTTCCTTAGCAACGAACATCCTCTTGCGAAGAAAAAGAAGATCAAGATGGAGGAACTGAGACCATATCCCTATCTTGTGTATGAACAGGGGGACAGGAATTCCTTTTATTTTGCGGAAGAGTTTGTGAGCGTGCTGGATTTCCCGAAGATCATACAGGTTCGCGACAGAGCGACGTTGTTCAATCTCGTCATAGGATTAAACGGATTTACCGTGAGCAGCGGCATCATCGATCAGAAACTAAACGGCAGCAGCATTATCGCGAAACCGTTGGAGATCGATCGTGACATGCACGTGGGTATTTTGAGAAAGAAGAATGCGATCCTTAGCAGATATGCCACGTCCTATTTGCAAGCATTGAAAGACCATCTGTCCATAGTTTAAAACTATGGAGAAGCGCCGTTAAGACATATTTTACAGGGAAAGGCATGCTTGATAAGATATCCTACAAAAGAAGACAAATGGAGGATATTTTATGAGCAAGATAACGACGCCATGCAGATTTGATTTTGTGGGAAGCTTTTTAAGACCTCAGGCACTGAAGGATGCCAAGGCGGCTTTCCAGGTAGGTAAAATTGGAAAAGAAGAATTGGACAAAGTGATCGACGAGGAGATCACCAAGGTCGTAGCCAAGCAAAAGGAGCTTGGATTTCACGTGATCACGGACGGCGAGTTTAGAAGAACCTTTTGGCATCTTGATTTTATGTGGGGGTTCGAGGGCGTGGACCATCGGCACACCGGAAAGGGCGTACAGTTTAACGGCGTGCTGGCCGTTCTTGATGACACTTTCCTGGTGGGTAAGATTCAGGCAAAGCAGCATCCCTTCGTGGAATATTTCAAATTCTTAAAGCAGTTTGAGGATGAAAACACTGTTGCAAAATATACCATTCCGGCACCGGCGCAGATGTTCCAGCAGATGATCATTCCCGTCAATTTTGAGACGACTAGAAAGTTTTATCCGACGAATGACGAGCTGATCAATGACATCGGAAAAGCATATCAAAACGTGATCAGACAGTTTTATGATGCCGGATGCCGTAATCTTCAGTTGGATGACTGCACCTGGGGCGCGATCGTTGGGGATGCGGCAAAGCAGAGGTATCAGGCACTGGGGATTGATCTGGAAGAGGTGAAGGCACAGCTCCTTAAGGTTAATAATCTTGCCCTGGAAGGAAAGCCGGCCGACATGGTGATCACTTCACACATTTGCAGGGGCAATTATAATTCTGCATATTTTACCAGCGGCGCATACGACACCGTGGCGGATTACGTTTTCGCTAAGGAGAACGTGGATGCCCTATTCCTGGAATATGACGATGAGCGTTCGGGCGGATTCCTGCCGCTTCAGAAGGTGTCAGAAGATAAGAAGGTGGTGTTGGGACTTATCACGACGAAGACGCCTGCACTTGAGGATAAGGCCGCGGTGATCGCCAGGATCCGTGAGGCAGCGCAGTACGTGCCGCTTGAGAGACTGTACTTAAGTCCCCAGTGTGGATTCGCGTCATGTGAGATCGGGAATAAGCTGACGGAAGAAGAACAGTGGGCAAAGCTGAAGCTGGTCAAGGAGATTGCCGAGGAAGTCTGGAAGGACGCCATTTGATGAGGGTTTAGAGAGAAGGGTTATGATATTATAAAAGAGACGGTTCTGCTTAAGCGGCAGGACCGTTTTGTTTTTAAAATTTTTACGTTGACGTAAGATGCCTTGGGGTGTATTATAGGACTCAAATTATTCGGCGAGGATAAATATATGAATCTACGTTTGACTAACAATTTGAAGCAAAGACAGAGAAAGCATAAGTTTTTGTGATCATACAGGAATCCGTATGGTTACAGGAGCTTATGCTTTGTTGCCGTACGGTGCTGTTAATATATTGCTAAACAGAACCGTAATTGATTTGGTAAATGACTAAGTCGATGCGGTTCTTTTTATTTTTGCGTTATACCGTTAAGGGCCCGACGGAAGACGATATTACAACAAGAAAAGGAGGAACTAACGTGAACGATTACGCGATCAGGGAAGTGAGAATGGAGGATGCCGGGAGATTGGCAGAAATATATTCTTATTACGTTCAGAATACTGCGATTTCTTTTGAGTATGATGCTCCGTCAGCCAGTGAATTTGAAAACAGAATCAGAAATACGGTGGAGAAATTTCCATATTTGGTATGCGAAAAGGATGGTCACGTGGTAGGATATACGTATGCAAGCGCATACAGTGTCCGGTCAGCATATGCATGGACGGCGACAACTTCGATCTACGTCGACAAGGATTATCGGAGACACGGGATTGGAAGCTTGTTATACGGAGAGTTGGAGAAAAGGTTGCGTGAGCAAGGGATTGTTAACGTTCTTGCAGGTGCGGCATACTGCGAAACGGAGGACGAATATCTAACGCATGACAGTTACAAGTTTCATGCCACAAAGGGTTATGAGAAAGTAGCCCATTTGAAGACCATCGGAAAGAAATTTGACAGATGGTATGATCTTATTTGGATGCAGAAAAAACTATAGGAGAATGACTATGACAACAAAAGAAAAAGCGTTAGATTATTTTAGCAGGAATTTTCACTGCTCCCAGGCGGTTTTGGCTGCGTATGCCGACAAGTGTGGCCTAACGGAAGAACAGGCATTAAGGCTCGGAGGATGCTTTGGAAGCGGCATGCGCAAGGGAGAGGTTTGCGGGGCGTGTACGGGGGCATTAATGGTTTTGGGAGCGTTGTACGGACAATGTGATGAAGCAGACCTTGAGAGCAGGGGACGCTCAAATAAGGTGAATGACGAGATGATGGACGGATTCGCGAAGAAAATGGGTTCCTGTCTGTGCAGGGACGTCCTTGGGTGTGACGTCTCAACCGAGGAAGGAGTCCGGCACGCGAGGGAGAACAACTTATTTAAAGAGCTTTGTCCAAAGGTTGTGGCGGATGCCGTAGACGTGCTGGAAGAGGTTATTGCCGCAAATGAATCCAGGTAATGCATGGATAAAGTGCGTCAGATAATGCTTGGATGAAACGCGTCTGATAACGATTGGATGAAACACGTTGAGCGGAAGGTAACGCGGATTAGAAAAAGTTTTTGTTATAGGAGGCAATATGGCAGATAAGGCGCTTTACGTACTGGCGGGATATGATGATGAGACGGAAGCCGTTTTGGCAGGCATGCAGAATAAGCTTTATGAGTTGGGATTCGAAGGCGTTCAGACGAAGGGCATTCCCATGCATTTTACTTTGGGATCCTATGACTCGGAGTGCGAGGAGGAATTAAAGGAGAGACTCGCGAAAATCGGAGAGAGTTACAAGGCGTTCGACGTCTCCTTTAATCATTTGGGGCTTTTCCGGCTTCCGACAAATGACGTGCTGTTTATTGCGCCGGAAGTCAGCAAGGAGATGCTGAAGCTGAAGGATTGCTTTCTGGATAACAAGGATCAGTTTAAGTGGTCGGCGCACACCACGCTTCTGATTGACAAGCCAGAGGTCATTCATGAGGCATTGCCTGTCGCTTTGGAGAATTTTGCTCCCTTGGAGGGCGAAGTGACAAAGCTATATTTGTATGAGTTTTGGCCGACGAGGCACGTCATGACGGTGGAGCTTGTTGCAAAGAAAAACTAGAATCACGTACTTTGGGGCACTTAACGGGAAACCGGCCAAGTGCCTTTTTTATTGGTAAGGCAATGATGAAAAGATGAAATTGACCATATTTTCTAATTTTGATATACTCATATATTATGTAGAAGGAAAGAGAAAATTGGGATCGAAGGCAACGGGGGATGATTTATGGCTAAGAAAAATTTTTTCTTGGGACAACTTGATCACATTGAGTTTGTGGTGATTTTTACAAAGTATCAAAACAAATGGGTGCTTTGTTGGCATAAGCGCAGGCAGAGTTTTGAAAATCCTGGAGGGCACGTGGAGCCGGGTGAAACTGCCATGCAGGCGGCGCGGCGTGAACTGTATGAGGAGACGGGCATTACGGACTGTGAGCTCATACCGCTTTGGGATTATGAACAGCCATGGGATGACGGGATTCATAAAAATAATGGCCGGGTCTATCTTGCCCTGGCCCGTTCGTTGGGAGAACTTCCAGAAAGCGAGATGGGAAAGATTGAGCTGTTTGATGGCGTGCCGGAGAACTTTACTTATGACAGAAATGAAGCAATCAAGGACTTTGAGATGGTTGAAAACATGTTAAAGGCATGGGAGAAACATAAATAAAACTAAAAAATCGCCTTTATTACGGGCATTTCGGCAAACGTTAATTTGCGTTGCTTGCGTGGCATGCCTTCTTGCGGTAGGTTGGAACCATAGAAAGGGCCGCCAGGGGAGTGTTAAAACCGGCTGCCCGGAAAATGGAGGAAAAAGAATGTTTGATGAGACTTTGAAGAGAATTCGAAAAGAAAAGAGTATGACGCAGGAGGAACTGGCCATTAAGGTTCACGTGGCAAGGCAGACGGTTTCAAAGTGGGAGAAGGGGTTGTCCATCCCGGACGTGGATCTTTTACAGAGGATTGCCGAAGCGCTGGACGTGGAAGTGAGTGAACTGCTTGGTGCCCAGGTTCCCAAGGAGGAGAATCGCAACGAGGTCGCGGAGCAGTTGGCGAAGATCAGCGAGCAGATGGCCATCCGAAATAAGAGAGGCAACGCCATCTGGAAGATGGTCAAGGCACTCATTCTTGTACTGATCTTAATACCGATCGCTTGTTGGATCCTGGCAGCCATCTTTAGCATGACACCCAGAGAAGGCAAGGTGCGCGTGGAAGAATCAGAGAAGATGGAATACGTTGTGGAGGAATTGGAGGATTAAAAGCCAGTCGTTTTGACGCGACATGGATGATTCGCTCGAGAGGGAACGTTTGTCAACGTCCAACGATTCGCTGTTTGTGGGGAAGACGTTTTGGGTGGAATCTGCTATGTTTTTCCCAAGGAGGTGCACAACCATGTCGCCATTATGGTATTTCTTGGAATTTGCATCTTGGGAGTGGCCGCGACGGGATGCTTCCTTAAAAATGCGTGGATTGGTTACGGGGCATTTTTGCTGCTGATCATTGCTCACTGCTGGAGAAACAATGCCATGATGACGTACGTTGAGAACAACGCCTATGATGGCAAGGGAAATGCATAAGTATTATGAAAGAACGCGCTGGCGGGGAATGCCGGCGCGTTTTTTGTATTGATGGTTTATTTGGATCGAGGGCTATTCGGGCATGAAGGAAGCTGAAAAGAAGCTAAAAAGAAGTTGGAAAGATTCATTTGTGCCTTGATAAGTGATTTCTTGCTCGTGGAGCACAAACTTTTGGACTAAAGGGGATGTTGATGGATGGAGGAGCAGGGTGGAAATGAAGCTTTTGTGCCCTGGCAAGCGATTTCTTCCGAATAAAGCACTAATCTATTGGTTTTCGGAAAAGGTGATGAATGGAAAAGTGGGAAAATTGTGAAGATTTTGTGCTTTGGCAAGCATTTTTTATAGGTGAGGCACATTTCAACGATGAGCGGGGGTGATGAGTTGATTTGTTTGCTAAATCGGGGTTTGTCGAGCTAAGGTGGACCATGGGGACGGGGTTGGCAGGCCATTTTTTGACCCATTAACCCCGTCCCTGCGGGCCGCCAAGATAAGCAACAGCTTCCAATTTGTCGTGACAAAACAGCTCGATAGCTTTCGGTTTATTGGGAAGGCATACATATCGGTAAGTTTGATTTTGCAACCGTATAATGGTAAGTTTGATTTTGCAACCGTATAATGGTAAGTTTGATTTTCAACCGTATAATTGACTTTCAACACTATTTCTGCTATAATTCCATAGTTAAAGTAGAAAATGTCATGCGGCTTGTTAGGAGTGGGGAGTGTGGCATTGCGTAAATAATGTTAGGGATAACACATAAAGTAACGTAAAAAGTAATACCGAAGGTAATGCTAAAGTTACGCCTGAAAAATGAAAACAGAGAAAGCTTGTAAAATAAGGCTTTTGGAAGGAGATAAAACACCATGAAATTAGGAATCGTGGGGCTTCCCAACGTGGGAAAGAGCACCTTGTTCAATTCTTTGACGAAGGCAGGAGCAGAATCTGCAAACTATCCGTTTTGTACGATCGATCCCAACGTGGGAATCGTGCCCGTGCCGGATGAAAGATTAAAGCTTCTGGGTGACATGTATCAGTCAAAGAAGGTGACGCCTGCCGTGATCGAGTTTGTGGACATTGCGGGTCTGGTGAAGGGCGCTTCTAAAGGTGAGGGCCTGGGCAATCAGTTCCTTGCCAACATTCGTGAGGTAGATGCCATCGTTCACGTGGTTCGCTGCTTTGAGGATGATAACGTGATTCACGTAGACGGCAGCGTTGATCCCATTCGTGACATTGAGACGATCAATCTGGAGTTGATCTTTGCTGATTTGGAAGTGTTGGAGAGAAGATTTTCCAAGGTGACCAAGGCAGCTAAGATGGACAAGACCCTTGCCAAGGAAGAGGCGCTTCTCATTCGCGTGAAGGAATGGCTGGAGAGCGGCAAGATGGCGAAGGCCATGGAGATCGATGACGAGGATGAAGAGGCTCTGATGAAGGGTTATAATCTTCTGACCTACAAGCCGGTGATCTATGCGGCGAACGTTTCCGAGGATGATCTTGCGGATGACGGCGAGTCCAATGCCATGGTACAGCGCGTAAAGGAGTTTGCTGCGGCTGAGGGCAGTAAGGTGTTTGCCATCTGCGCACAGATCGAGCAAGAAATTGCTGAGCTGGATGACGATGAGAAGGCAGAGTTCTTAAATGAACTTGGCGTGAAGGAATCCGGTTTGGAAAAGCTGATCAAGGCAAGCTATTCCCTGCTTGGCCTCATGAGCTTCCTGACGGCCGGTGAGGATGAAACCAGGGCATGGACGATCAAGATCGGAACAAAAGCACCTCAGGCAGCCGGAAAGATCCATACGGACTTCGAGCGTGGATTCATTAAGGCAGAGGTTGTGAATTATAAAGATCTCCTGGAGCAAGGCTCTCTTGCCGCTGCCCGTGAGAAGGGACTTGTCGGCATGGAAGGCAAGGACTATGTCGTAAAAGACGGTGACGTGATTCTTTTCAGATTCAACGTGTAGCCCGTAAGCAAAACCAAGCGACGCCGGAGGCGGCATTTGGTTTTGAGCGGGCGTACAGTTTCAAAACGTAAAGCCGCGGAAGCGGGACGCGCTGCAGGTGCGGTTTTGAAACTTGTGAATTAAGATTTCTTAAGAAATCATAAAAAATTTTTTTCATAATTTTGAACATGCCATTTTGGAACATATGGTGTGCGAAAAACCGATAACCACAATATCTTGTGCCTAAGGGCCCTGCGGATAGCCGCAGGGCCTTATTTTATTGCCTTTTCCGGGAAATTCGCTTCATAAAAATACTTGCAAATTCTTAAGAAATGGAGTAAAATCAGCTCATAAGTGGTAAAAAGTGGTGAGAAGTGAAAGAAAGTGGTAGATTTAAACGGTAAAGCAAGCATTTGACGAAGGATAAACGAAATTTCGTTAGCTTTGGCCTGGTTGATGGGTGGTGATCAAGATGTTCATGTGTGAATACAACCATACAGTGGATGCAAAGGGCAGATTGATCGTACCCGCAAAGTTCCGTGAGACCTTGGGAGATGTTTTTGTGGTATGTAAGGGACTTGATCATTGCTTGTATGTTTACGCCAATGAAGATTGGGACGCTTTCGCGAAACAACTTTCCACCTTGCCATTCACCAACAAGGAAGCCAGACAGTTCGTAAGATTCTTCCTTTCCGGCGCAAGCCAAGTGGAAGTAGACAAGCAGGGAAGAATCCTGGTTCCGCCAAGCCTTAGGGCCTACGCTGAATTAGATAAGGACGTGGTGCTTGCGGGTGTTGGACACAGAATTGAAATCTGGAGTAAGGACAGATGGGAAGGCGAATCGATCAGCGGTGACATGAATGAGATCGCTGAGACGATGGACAAGCTGGGAATCACCTTAACCCAGTAAGAAACGCAAGAGGATGAGCATTAAGGGGGATCGGAAATGGAAGAGATGCAGTTCAATCATTATTCCGTACTGCTAAATGAAACCATCGAAGAACTCCAGGTAAAGCCGGACGGGATATACTTGGACGGCACGCTGGGAGGCGGCGGACATGCTTATCAGGTGTGCAAGAGATTAACGGGAGGTCACTTCTACGGTATCGATCAAGACGCGGCAGCCATTCAGGCGGCAAGCGAGAGGCTAAAGGAATTTGGAAGCCGGGTGACCATCCTTCGGGATAATTACCAAAACGCAAAGGCACTGCTGGAAGGAATGCAAGTTACGCAGGTGGACGGAATCGTGTTAGACTTGGGAGTTTCTTCCTACCAGCTGGACACCGAGGAACGAGGGTTCTCTTACCGATATGACGCTCCGCTGGACATGCGGATGGACCAGAGACAGAGCCTTACGGCAAGGGACATCGTCAACACGTATTCGGAAAAGGAGTTGTACTCGATCATCCGGGATTACGGTGAAGATCCTTTCGCAAAGAACATTGCAAAGCACATAGCGAAGGCCAGGGCAGAAAAGCCAATCGAGACCACTTTTGAGCTGAATGAAGTGATCAAGGCGGCGATACCGGCGAAGATGAGAGCAAACGGACATCCGTCCAAGCAAACGTTTCAAGCCATCCGGATTGAATGCAATCACGAACTGGAAGTACTGAAAAATGCATTAGATGGTTTCATCGATTTGCTGGCACCAAACGGAAGGCTCTGCATTATCACTTTCCATTCCCTGGAAGACAGGATCGTGAAGAACGCATTCCGGAGAAATGAAAATCCATGTACTTGCCCGCCGGGATTTCCGGTATGTACTTGCGGAAAGGTCAGCAAGGGCAAGGTGATCACGAGAAAACCAATTCTTCCTGGGGAGGAAGAATTAACAGAGAATAACAGATCTAAAAGCGCAAAATTAAGGGTATTTGAAAAAATTGGGTAAAAAGCATTAGGGGGAACAAGATCATGGCGAACGAGACTAGAAGACGTCAAACGGGAAGACAGGATCATTACGTATATGGCAGCGCGGCACCGAAGATTGACATCCGCCGCGAGATGGAGGACGCAAGACGCGTTCACGTCAGCCAGGCAACGAAGAAAAACAGAGAGCACGTGCATTCCATGAGTCCTGCATACGTCATGGTTTTGTTGCTTTGCCTTTGCACCACGCTTGGCGTTATCATTTGGTACGTAAACCTTCAGTCTCAGGTAACCAGCAAGGTATCCGTTGTGAATCAGCTGGAGTCTAAATTAAACACCATGCGTCAGGCAAATGACGAGGAGAGCCTTAGAATTGAAAACAGCGTTGATCTGGAAGAGATCAAGCGCATTGCCATTGGCGAACTGGGCATGACCTATGCACAGGAAGGCCAGATCGTATATTATTCCGGCGAAGGTACGGACTACATGCGCAAAGTTGTGGAGGATTAAGTAGCGGTGCAGAAGCAAAAGACGAGACAATTTGGCAGAATTAGTCAGAAAAAGGTCCTGGTACTATTCTTTTTAGTACTGGCGGCCTTTATATTTCTTTTTGCGAGAATTGTTTCCCTGATCAAGAATAATGAGATGGAATACCAGAAGCAGGTACTGTCGCAAAGATCCTATGATTCCCGCACGTTGCCGGCAAGACGCGGCGACATTGTGGACTCCAAGGGCGTTAAGCTGGCCACCTGCGAAAAGGTATATAATTTGGTGGTAGACGCGTCGGTCATGACCACGAAGGACGGAAAATATATTGAAACCACGCTGGAGGCGCTTGGACAATGCTTCCCGCAGCTTGATATCAGCGAGATCAGGAGTTTTGTAAAACAGAATCCCGGAAATCAATGGCACGTTGTTTTGAAGAAATTGACCTTTGACGAGATCAGTGAATTCAAGGCCCTTCAGAGCGAAAACAAGGAGATCAAGGGCATCTGGTTTGAAGAAGAGTTCCGCCGGGTATATCCGGGCGGAAGCCTTGCGGCAGACGCGATTGGATTTACCAGAACGGACAATCACGGACTGTACGGACTGGAAGAGTTTTATAACAAAGAACTAAACGGCGTGGATGGCAGAACTTACGGATATCTGGATGATGACCTGAATCTCCAAAGAACCGTTAAGCCAGCCGTTGACGGATATACGGTACACAGTACGCTAGACGTAAACATTCAGTCCATCGTTGAGAAATATCTCCAGAAGTTTAACGAGGACCATAAGGACCATCATCATCCTGGAAATGGTGCGGAGAATCTTGGCTGCATCGTTATGGAAGTAAATACCGGAAACATTCTTGCCATGGCCAGCTATCCCACGTTTGACCTAAACGACACGAAGGACTTGAGCGCGCTTCTTGGAGGCGTTCAGGTGGAGCAGGTTGATAAGGAAAACGGTTATTTCGAGATCAAGAAGACTGGGAAATACATTGATCAAGAGCTTCTCGATTCGATGACGGATGACGAGATCATGACCAACCTGAACTATCTTTGGAAGAATTATTGCATCACCAGTTCCTATGAGCCGGGTTCCACGTTTAAGCCGTTTACGGTGGCGGCGGCGCTGGAGACGGATTCCATTTCGACGGATTCCTACTATGAGTGCCTTGGTTCCTGGCAGGTGGGCCCTCACAACATTCACTGTCACAACCGTTACGGTGACGGTACCATCAGCCTAAAGACGGCGGTGGCGCAGTCCTGTAACGTGGCAATGATGAAGATCGCAACTACCATGGGAGCAGAGAAATTCAGCAAGTTCCAGCAGGCATTTAACTTCGGGCTTAAGACGAACGTAGATCTGGCAGGTGAAGCGAGAACGGCGGATTTCCTGCGCGGCGCTGACGAGATGGATCCCTCCGACCTGGCAACGTATAGTTTTGGCCAAAACTTTAACGTGACCATGATCCAGCTGGCGACGGGATTTTGTTCCCTGATCAACGGCGGATATTATTACGAGCCGCACATGGTGTCAAAGATCACAAACTCCAGCGGCGTTACCGTAAAGAACATTGAACCCAGAATCTTAAAGCAGACCATTTCCGCATCGACTTCTGAGTACATTAGGGAATACTGCAAGGCAGTTGTTACGGAAGGAACAGGTAAGGCGGCAAGGCCAGCCGGATACATGATCGGCGGAAAAACGGGAACGGCGCAGACCTACCCCAGAGAAGGAAATGACTTTGTGGTATCCTTCATCGGATATGCGCCTGCAGATGATCCTCAGGTCCTGGTTTACGTCGTGGTCGACAGAGTGAATGAGGCAAAGCAGGACAACGTAGGTTACGCAAGAGAGATCGTTCGAAATATCTTCACGGAGGTTCTTCCCTACATGAACATCTTCATGACGGAGGAACTGAGTGATAAAGAAGTGAAGGAATTGGAAGAAAGAAAACTGGAAAACACGCTGAAATACGGTAAGGCCATGGAAAATCCGGACGAGGGAAGCGGCGAAACCACTCAGGGCGAGCAGGAAAAAGATCCCGCATGGAAGAGCTTTCCCATTGATCCGGCTACGGGGTACAGGAAGGATCCGAGCACTGGCGAGCTTCTTGATCCTGATACGGGAGATCCGGTGAAGGGCACCTATTCGGCTGTGGATTTCTAGCATACGGAATAGTTGGTAATAACCTCATAAAGACGGGAATACAGATAATTGATCCCCTTATTTATGAGGTTTTCCATGTCAGAAGACAAAATAAAGACCACGGATCCAAGGCTAAGGAGCAAATTAAGGTTTTATCACCGGAAGAAAATCACGATCACGTTTTTTATTTTGACGGGCATATGCATCTTCCTAATGGGGAGGCTGACGCATTTCATGATTTTCTGCTCGGAGCATTATGCGGAAGCGGCCAGGGAGCTTCATGAGAGGGAGAGAAGCATTAAGGCTGCACGGGGCAGGATCCTCGACAGAAACGGGGCGGTTTTGGCAGATAACCGTACGGTATGCAGCGTATCGGTCATCTATTATCAGATAGAGAATCCTGAGGAAGTGATCCGGTTTTTAAGCCAGGAACTGTCAATGCCGGAGGAGGAAATCCGGAAAAAAGTACAAAAAAGGTCCTCCATGGAGCGGATCAAGAGCAACGTTGACAAGGAGACGGGGGACAGGATCCGGGAACGGAATCTGGCCGGGGTGAAGGTTGACGAGGATTATAAGAGGCATTATCCCTACGGCGACCTTGCCAGCAAAGTACTCGGATTTACCGGTTCGGACAATCAGGGGATCCTCGGGTTGGAAGTAAAATATGACTCTTATCTACAGGGGAGCAAGGGGAAAATACTCACCATGACGGATGCCAAGGGAATCGAGGTAGAACGCGAAGGTGAGCGCAGAATGGAGCCTATTGCCGGGAAAGATTTGGTGACCAGTTTGGACGTTAACGTGCAAAGTTATGCTTCCCAACTGGCAAAACAGGCGCTGAAAACCAAGGAAGCCAGAGGCGTTTGCATCATCGTCATGAACGCGAAAAATGGAGAATTGATCGGAATGGTCAATGAACCGGAGTTTGACTTGAATGCTCCATATGAGCTTTGTGAAGATGATTTTATCGGTATGGAAGGAAAATCAGAGCAGGACGTGCTGAATGCCAAGTGGAGGAATGCCTGCATCAACGATACCTACGAACCGGGATCCACATTTAAGATCATTACGGCGGCTGCCGGACTTGAGGAAGGAGTCGTGTCTACGGACAGCTCATTTTATTGCCCGGGTTACGTCGTGGTAGACGACCGCAGGATCCGGTGCCATAAGATCGCCGGACACGGCAGCCAGGATTTTACGCATGCCGTCATGAATTCCTGCAATCCGGCATTTGTGACGCTGGGACTACGGATTGGCGCGGAACGTTATTTCCATTATTTTGATGCCTTTGGATTAAGAAAAAAGACGGGGATCGATCTCCCGGGAGAGGCGGGGACGATCATGCATAAGTTAGAAAACGTCGGGAACGTGGAGCTGGCCACGATCTCCTTTGGGCAATCATTCCAGATCACGCCCATACAGCTTCTTGTGACGGCGGCTGCCATTGTAAACGGAGGCACGCGGGTCACTCCGCATTTTGGCGTTAAGGTCGTGGATTCCGGAACGGGTGAGGAAAAGTCATTTTCGTATCCGGTGGAGGAAGGGATCGTATCGCCGGAAACAAGTGAGACCATGCGGTACGTACTGGAAAAGGTGGTCAGCGAAGGCGGCGGAAAGAACGGGGCCGTGACCGGGTTTAGAATTGGTGGAAAAACGGCGACGAGCCAGACGCTTCCCAGAGGTACGGGACAATATATTTCTTCTTTTTTGGCCTTTGCCCCGGCAGAGGATCCGGAGGTGATTGCCATCGCCATCATCAACCGGCCAAAGGGAACGTATTACGGCGGACAGATCGCTGCACCGATCCTTAGGCAGCTTTATGAAAATATACTTTCTTATTTGGGGATTATGAGTTATACTAGTCAGGAGGAATAAAAGCCTCATCGCAATAGGAAGTTTTTGGAGGAACAAGGAAATGTTGGAAGGACGGAATTGCCTGATCATTGGATCGGGAATCAGCGGGATTGGCGCCGCAGGGCTTTTGGCAAATTTTGGAGCCAAGATCACGCTGTATGACGGCAATGAGAAATTAAATCCGGAGGAAATCGCGGCAAAGCTGCCGCAGGGCGTAAATGCGAAATGCATCGTCGGCGAACTCCCGAAGGAAGTGGAGGAGGAGACGGAAGCGTTGATCCTAAGCCCTGGCGTGCCTACGGACATACCGCTTGTGGTCCGCATGCGGGAGAGAGGCGTTCAGGTCCTTGGTGAAATAGAATTGGCATATTTGGCAGAAAAAGGTACCGTTGCAGCCGTGACCGGCACGAACGGCAAGACAACGACAACGACTTTGCTTGGGGAGATCATGAAGGCGTACCTTGGCGAGGAGAAGACGTTTGTCGTAGGTAACATCGGAAATCCGTACACCCTCGAGGTCCTGAAAACGAGCAAGGATTCCGTTACCGTGGGAGAACTTAGTTCCTTCCAGTTGGAGACCATTCATACCTTTAGACCTCACGTGTCAGCCATCCTGAACGTGACGCCGGATCACTTGAACCGTCATCATACCATGGAAGCCTACGTGCAGGCGAAAGAAGCCGTGGCGATGAACCAGACTAAGGGCGACACGTGCGTGCTGAATTATGAGAATGAATATACGCGTGATTTTGGAAAGAGATGTCCGGCGAGAGTCGTATTCTTTTCTTCCCAGAGGGAACTGGAAGAGGGATATTTCCTTCGCGGGACGCGCATCATCCGGAAGTTTGACGGGGTAGAGTCGGATCTGATGGACATCCGGACCGACATGAATCTCGTCGGCATACATAATGCAGAGAACGTGATGGCCGGCATTGCCATGGCAGAGGGAATGGGCGTTCCCATGGACGTGATCCTTCGCGTCATCAAGGACTTTAAGGCGGTGGAACATCGCATAGAGTACGTGGCAACGAAGAAGGGCGTCGTTTACTATAACGATTCCAAGGGAACGAATCCGGACGCGGCCATTCAGGGCATTAAGGCAATGGACCGTCCCACGATCCTCATCGGAGGCGGTTATGACAAGCAGAACACTTATGATGAGTGGATCGAAAGCTTTGACGGCAAGGTAAAGTGGCTCGTGCTGATCGGCCAAACGAGGGAAAAGATTGCAGAATGTGCGAAGAAGCATGGCGTTACGCAGATAAAATTTGCCGATACTTATGATGAGTGTCTGCAACTTTGCACGACGCTTGCGGAGCCTGGGGATGCAGTGCTTTTGTCTCCCGCGTGCGCAAGCTGGGGAATGTTCCCTAATTATGAGACCAGGGGAAGGCTGTTTAAGGAGTACGTGAATGCCCTTCCGAACGAGTAAGGAGTCAACATGGCAGCGGAAAACATAGAGAGAACAAGAGGAAAAACGGAACATCACGTGGACGTGAGCCTTTGGTTTGCGCTATTGTTTTTGTTGTGCTTTGGTTTGGTTATGATCTATTCTGCCAGTTCCTACACGGCGTTCGCTGATTACGGCGACCAAATGTATTATCTAAAAAGACAGGCCGTGGCGGCCGGACTGGGTTTGATCGCAATGGTGTTTGTTTCCAGGATACCATATCATTTTTGGGAAAGATTTTCTTTGTTTGGCGTGCTTGCGTCAGCAGTTTTGATCTGCTTAGTGAAGACGCCGCTTGGAGTAGAATCTCACGGTGCGAGACGTTGGATCAAAACAGGTATTCCGGGTTTTAACCTGCAGCCTGCCGAGGTGGCGAAGATTGCAGTGATCCTGTTTTTGGCCGTGATGATCTGTAAGATGGGTTCCAGGATTAAGACCTGGAAGGGACTTATCGTGATGATGGTCGCTCCCGGCGTTCTTTTCCTCATGATATGGAAGATCACGGATAACATGAGTTCGGCGCTGATCGTCTTGGCAATTGCCGCGCTGATGGTGTTCGTGGCAAGTCCTGATTACAAGAAATTTATACTGGTAGGTTTTCTTGGCGTGGCGGCGGCTGTTGGCCTCGTCATGCTGGTCAAGTATACCGACGTGTTCGACAGCTTCCGTGCAACCAGAATCCGCGTGTGGCTGAATCCTGAGAGCGATCCGGATGACAAAGGCTTCCAAACTTTGCAGGCCCTTTATGCCATCGGCAGCGGAGGAGTGCGCGGAAAGGGCTTGGGGCAGAGCATGCAAAAGCTTTCCTTCCTTCCAGAATCCCAGAACGACATGATTTTCTCCATTATCTGTGAAGAGTTAGGACTTTTGGGAGCGGCAGCCATCATGCTGATGTTCACGATCCTTATCTGGAGAATGATGATCATTGCCAATAATGCGCCGGATCTATTTGGCGGACTCTTGGTGACGGGCGTGATCTCGCACATTGCCGTACAGGCGGTGCTGAACGTGGCGGTGGTAACCAATACGATCCCCAACACGGGCATTTCCTTACCCTTTATCAGTTACGGAGGTTCTTCGGTGATCTTCCTGTTGGTCGAGATGGGATTGGTGTTTAGCGTTGCCAGGGAAATCGAATATCGGGGATATTAAAGATACAAGTTACCGCGGGGGCAGCTCTTGCGTAGAATAGAATAATTTCAACCGATAGGTGCGAAATGGATTCGATTCGAGTGCAAGGCGGGACTCCCCTGCAGGGGAAAGTAAAGATTCAAGGGTCTAAAAATGCGGCGCTGCCCATTTTGGCGGCGTGCCTTTTGACGAATGGTCAGACGTATCTTGAAAACGTTCCAAAGATTTCGGACGCATACGGCATGATCCACATGTTGGAGGAACTGGGATGCCTGGTGCGGTGGGAGCGGGGGCTTCTTAAGGTTGATTCCGGAGAGGCAAGGCTTGGCACCGTCTCCGCGAAGCTGGCGGCAAGCATGCGTTCCTCCATATTTTTGCTCGGGGCGCTGGTGGGAAGATTCCGTAAAGCTGTCTTGGATTATCCGGGAGGCTGTGTCATCGGAAAACGTCCCATCGACCTGCATCTAAAGGTATTGGGGAAAATGGGCGTCCGTTTTCGGGAGGATAAAGGCCGTTTGGAAGCGTCTGCTGATGAATTACGTGGGGCTGACGTGGAACTGGGATTTCCGAGCGTGGGAGCGACGGAGAATCTGATCCTGGCCGCAGTGGTGGCGAAGGGAAAGACAAAGATAAAAGGCGCCGCAAAGGAGCCGGAGGTTCAGGCACTCTGTGAGTTCTTAAAGTCCTGCGGTGCCTTTATCCAAGGGATCGGAACGAGCGTGATCGAGATTGAAGGCGGAAAGCCTCTTGTGGGTGCGAGATTCCGTATTCCGGCTGACAGGATTGTAGCCGGCACGTACCTTTTTACCGGCTTTGCCGCTGGCGGTAACGTGTTTTTAGAAGACGCACCCGTCAAGCACATGGAAGCGGTGTGTCAATTGGCAGAAAAGATGGGAGCTTCGCTTGTCGCAGATCAGGAAGGATTGTACGTTCAGTATCCGGAAAGGGCAGGAGAATTACCTTATTTAAGGACGGACGTATATCCCGGATTTCCGACGGATTTGCAGTCCATTGTTTTGGCCGTGCGATGTACCGGCACGGGAACTACTTTGATACGGGAAACGATCTTTGAGAACCGGTTTCAGGTCGTGGATGGATTAAGGGATATGGGGGCGCAAATCCGGATCATGGACGGACAGAGCGTTTTGGTTAAAGGAATGGAAAGGTTACGCGGAGCGCGCGTTGAAGCGAGGGAACTGCGAGGCGGAGCGGCGCTGGTTGCCGCAGCGACGGGTGCATGCGGTGAGACATTCCTGTTGGGGAAACGTTTCATCGACAGAGGCTATGAGAATATATGCAGGGATCTTAGGGAACTGGGAGCGAGGATAGTCAGTGAGTAAGAAAGTTAAAAAGTGGAGTATTATATTATTTTTGATCTTAATACTGATTGCCGCGGCGCTGTGGGCTGGAAATTACGTGCTCAGCAAGTATCACGTAGAGAACGTTTATGTGGACGGAAACGTACACTACACGGATGATGAGATCAAGGAAATGATCATGACGGGAGTGCTGGGAGATAATTCCCTGTATCTTTCCCGAAAATATAAAAACTGGGAAGCGAAGGACGTTCCCTTTATTGATGCGATCACGGTGGAGACGCTTTCCCCGGACACGATCAAGATCACGGTGTATGAGAAAGCGCTGGCCGGTTACGTAAAATATTTGGATACGTTTATGTATTTCGACAAGGATGGATACCTGATCGAGAATTCCAGCGTGAGGACGGCAGGCATCCCTCAGATCACCGGACTGTCATTTTCTTACGCGATCATCGGGCAGCCGCTTCCCGTTGACGACGATAAGGTGTTTGGCGATATTTTGACAATTACCAAACTTTTGAAAAAATATGAATTATCTGCTGATAAGATACAATTTGAAAAAGGAGACGTTACCGTATGCTTTGGCGGAGTAGACGCCAAGCTTGGAAACGAGAGGAGCAGATTAGAGGATAAGATCATGAGACTGCGCCAGATTCTGCCGGAACTGGAGGGGAAGCGCGGGATGCTTCACATGGAGAATTATGATGAGATGCACGGCAATTACCGGTTCGAACCGACTGAATGAGTCAATATGTGCATTATTTTTACTAATTTACTAAAAAATTGTTGATTATTTCAGAAAATGATTATATGATGAATTAGATGCTTGTATAAGTAGAGAAAAGGAGGAAGGACCCTTGATCGAAATAAACAATAATGAAGCGGAAGCAGGAGCAAAGATAATTGTCGTAGGTGTTGGCGGAGCCGGAAACAACGCCGTAAACAGGATGGTGGAGGAGGGAATAGACCTCGTTGACTTCATTGGAATGAATACGGATAAGCAGGCGCTTAGACTGTGTAAGGCACCCAGAATCCTTCAGATGGGCGAGAAACTCACGAAGGGACTTGGAGCCGGAGCAAAGCCTGAAGTTGGTGAGATGGCTGCGGAAGAAAGTAAGGAAGAAATCGCTAACGCACTGCAGGGAGCGGACATGGTATTCGTTACTTGTGGTATGGGCGGCGGAACCGGTACCGGTGCTGCACCCGTTGTTGCGAAGCTGGCAAAGGATCAGGGAAGCCTTACCGTTGGCGTTGTTACCAAGCCTTTCCGTTTTGAAGCAAAGACGAGAATGAATAACGCGTTGGCAGGAATTGAGCGCCTGAAAGAGAGCGTGGACACGCTGATCGTTATTCCTAATGATAAGCTTTTGGAGATCGTGGACAAGCGTACCACGATGCCGGATGCGTTAAAGAAGGCAGACGAAGTTCTGCAGCAGGCAGTTCAGGGCATTACGGATCTGATCAACGTACCCGCGATCATCAATCTGGACTTCGCAGACGTTCAGACGGCCATGAAGAATAAGGGCATTGCCCATATCGGAATTGGTTACGGCGAAGGCGATGACAAGGCAGAGATCGCAGTGAAGATGGCTGTTGAGAGCCCGCTGCTTGAGACCTCCATCCGCGGTGCGTCTGACATCATCTTGAATATTTCGGGAGACATCTCCCTGTTCGATGCCAACACGGCGGCAGGATACATTCAGGAAATCTGTGGTGAGGAGCTGAACGTTATCTTTGGTGCAAAGTATGATGAGTCCATGAAGGATTCCTGTACCGTAACCGTTATCGCTACCGGCATTACCGACGGACTTCAGGTTGGATTTAGCAGCAACTTCTCAAAGAAGCCCATGTTCACCCAGCCGATCGCAAGTCCCATGTCCCGCGGCGGAATGGCACAGCCTCAGATGACCAATCAGGTTCCGGTGAACCAGGTTCCGGTTCAGCAGCAACAGCCTGCTGCACCCAGCAAGCCTACCATTCAGGTATCCCAGCCGGTACATAAGCCTGTTGACTTGAAAAGCAACGTAAATGAGAAATCCCTGAAGATTCCTGATTTCCTTCAGAGAAAGTAAAACAAAAATTATAAACGTCGAAACTCAGCGGTAAGAAATTTCATCTTACCGCTGTTTTTTTGACAAAATTTTGGAGGGATGAGCCTTATAATGTTGACATGAGGGTTGAGATTTATTATGACGTCCAGTTTTTGATCGTGTTTGTTACGCTCTTTTGCACCGTGTTTCTGGCGAATTTAGTGCTGGAACGAACAGTGACTGCTTTCCGGATCGCGGCGGGTGCGGCGTTCGGGGCGGCGGCGTACGTCGTCGTTACCTTTCTTCCCTTGAGAAGCTTTCTGAAGGAAGGGTGTTGGTTTTTCGGCATTAGCTTGACCGTTTGCTTAATCTTTTCCATAAGAAGGTTCAGAAGCATTCTGAAGGTCTTAAAAACGTATTGGGTCTGCAGTATGGCATGGGGAGGCCTGGTGGCGTTGACTTATCGGATCATATTGAAGGTATGGGGATTGGCTGACGGCGCGTTGCTTCTTTTGGGAATGGAGATCCTGGTGACGTTATTCGGATACGTGATTCTAAGATGCGCGGAAGAAAAAATGGGAAGGAGGGAGGGTTGGGCCAGCGCGGAGCTTCACGGAGAGAAATTGCAGTTTCAGGCATTTGTGGATACGGGAAATTCTCTTTATGAACCAATTAGCGGGAAACCTGTTTGCGTGTTGCGGGCGCCGGAAAAAGAACTGAAATGGACGGATGGAATGCTTTTCCGTGTCGTTCCGTATAAGACCGTGGACGTACCCAAAGGGATCTTGCAGGCTTATCGCATCCCCAAACTTTATTTGGATTTGGGTGGCCCCGTGAAATGCGTTGAAAACGTTTTTGTCGCAGCTGTGATAACGGATAAAGAGGAAGCGTTCGCAGAGCTGATCGTTCATCCTAAGATACTTTCAGAAAAGACGATGGGGAAGGAAAAAAGAAAGGGGAGAGAACGTGATCATGCAGCTAACGCTACCGTATGGACTGGGACGACGTTTCAAATGGCGAGAACTGAAAATGCAAAAAATACAGGTGGGAGATTTGTTTTACGTTGGAGGAACCGACGTGTTGCCGCCTCCGCTGGAACCGGCGAGGGAGAGTCAAATGATCGATCAACTGGAGACGGAAGAGGCGAAGGAGGCCCGGGCCACGCTGATCGAACATAATCTCCGGCTTGTGGTATACATAGCCAAAAAGTTCGATAATACGGGAGTAGGCGTGGAAGACCTGATTTCCATCGGCACAATCGGACTGATCAAGTCAATCAATACGTTCCAGCCGAGCAAAAACATAAAGCTTGCCACGTATGCTTCGAGGTGCATTGAGAATGAAATCTTAATGTACCTTAGAAGAAATAATAAGACGAGACTTGAGGTCTCTTTTGACGAACCGTTAAACGTTGACTGGGATGGTAATGAATTGCTTTTGTCGGATGTTTTGGGAACGGAAGAAGACGTCATTTACCGTGACGTGGAGAATCAGGTGGAGCGCAGCCTGCTGAAAAAAGCATTGGCAAAATTAAATGACCGGGAGAAGCTGATCATCAGTCTGAGGTATGGCATTGGGACCAAGGACGGCATCGAAATGACGCAGAAAGAGGTTGCGGAGCTCCTAGGGATTTCGCAATCGTACATTTCCAGACTTGAAAAGAAAATAATGAAACAATTAAAGCGGGAATTGAGTTGAAACAAGTTGGCAAATACGGGAAAAACGGTTATAATGAGGGAGGGCCGTGAAATCAGGAAAACGGCCTAAGGAGGCCTATGCGGATGATCAACAGGGAAGACGTTCTGTCCATGGAATATTTGAAAAAAACGGAATATACCGGATGCCATCAGGGAATGAGATATCGCTTGGAAAAAAAGGAGACGGAAGATGGTAAATTCCTTCTTGTCACGGTATGGCCTGAGCCGTTTAATTATTTTACCACGCCTGAGGATCAGAAGACGAGAAATCAGTTTTCTTTTGATGAGGACGGAGTCGTGGACGCCATCGCGTGGATGAATGACCTCCTGTTTGAACAGAAGGACCGCTGGGATGCGGCGCCGAAGAACTGGAATTCCTATTCGTTTTAAGTGCGTAAATGAATAATCAGTATATGTCAAATTATTAATCAGACGATGTTTTACAAAAGGAGAAAGCAATGAACGTTGCGGCATTTTCTGGCGCTGGCACGCCAAAGAGTAAAATGATCTATCACGAAGACCTGACAAAATTCCACGTGGGAACGATGGGGGATCACGCATATTTTATTCCCTTTGCAAAGGGACAGGATCCGTTTTTGCCCAGGGAAGAATCCTCTGTTTTTCAACTGTTAAACGGTGACTGGAGATTCCGGTATTATCCAAGCATCATGGATCTGGAGGACGACTTCCTTCAGGCTAAGCGTTGGGCGAACATTCCGGTACCGGCAAACTGGCAGCTTCATGGCTACGACAAGGCTCAGTATACGAACGTGGTTTATCCCATTCCCTTTGATCCGCCGTACGTGCCGGATGACGTACCGGTTGGCTTGTATCAGACGGACTATGATTATCATGCGGACGGGCTTCAAAGGATTCTCGGATTCGAGGGCGTGGACAGCTGCCTGTATCTGTACGTAAATGATGCGTTTGTAGGCTATTCCCAGGTCGCGCACCATACTAGTGAATTTGACGTAACGGAGTTCTTAAAGGAAGGTGCAAACCAGATTACCGTTGCCGTTTTAAAATGGTGTGACGGAACGTATCTTGAGGATCAGGATAAGATCCGTCTTTCCGGCATTTTCCGCGACGTGTACGTGCTTTCGAGACCGAAGGAACGCTTGGAGGATTATCGCGTAAAAACCTTACTGGACCTTGCGGAAAACAAAGCGACGCTGGAGGTAAAGCTCCAAGGTGCCGACGCGTCTCTCCGATTGTTTGACCCGGAAGGCAAACAGATATTGGAAGCGGAAGCAAAGGACGGCGTCACGGCTTCTTATGAGATCGCAAGCCCCTTACTTTGGTCCGCGGAATTGCCAAATCTTTACCGCCTGGAGATCGAGACGAAGGATGAGATCATTGGCGAAAAGGTTGGATTCCGTAACGTGACTTTGGAAAACGGCGTGATCCGCGTCAATGGACAGCCATTGAAGATCCGGGGCGTAAACAGGCACGACAGTTATCCGGATACCGGTTACGTGGCATCCGTTGATCAGATGCGCATGGATCTTGTTATGATGAAAAAGCATAACGTCAATGCGATCCGCACCTCCCATTATCCGAATGCACCCATGTTTTATCAGCTCTGTGACGAGTATGGATTTTACGTGATTGACGAGGCGGACGTGGAGGCCCACGGCTGCGTGGACGTGTTTAATGATTTTAAGTGGAGCGCAAATAACGGATACAACGGCATTGCGCTTTTGGCCAGTGACAAACGCTTTCACGAGGCTATTTTGGACCGCGAAAGATTATTGGTTGCAAGAGACGTAAACCGCCCCTGCGTAATCTTTTGGTCTCTTGGAAACGAATCCGGATACGGAACGAATTTCCGCGACGGCGCCCTCGAGATCAAGCGCATGGATGACACCAGGCTTGTGCATTACGAGAGCACGCATCATTTGGATAATACCTCCACGGACGTGCTTGACATGGTTTCCCAGATGTATACGGCGCCGGATGCCTTACCGGACATTCTGGAGAAAGATCCCAGACCGTTTATTCTCTGCGAGTACTGTCATGCCATGGGTAACGGCCCTGGAGATCTGGAAGCCTACAGAGACGTATTCTACGGGGACGATCGCTTTGTCGGCGGACTAGTCTGGGAGTGGTGCGACCATGGCCTTCCCACGGGCAAGACGGAAGACGGCCGCATTCAGTATGGGTACGGTGGAGACTTTGGCGAGAGACATAATGACGGCAATTTCTGCATGGACGGACTTTGCTATCCGGACAGAAGACCACATACGGGTCTGCTGGAAGTAAAGCAGGTCTATCGTCCCGTGCGGGTTTATCGCTCTGAGAAACCAGGCACGTTCGAGATCCAAAGTTTTCTGGCATTTGCAGATGCGGGAGATTTCCTCGACGGAAGCTATGAGTTTACGAACGATGGGGAAGTGACAGGCCGCGGAACGTTTGATTTTCAAGTAAAGCCCCTTGGAAAAACGGAGATTCAAATTGACGTTCCGAAGGACCTGGCGAAGGAAGCAAAGGCTTACGTACGCTTTACGTTCCATGCAAAGAAAGAGGAGGCATGGTGCGAAAAGGGATATGAGGTTTGCTTTGATCAGCTGCCGCTTGCGGACGCAGGTGACGACGCGGACGCGTCAAATACAACCGAAGAAGGCGCTTTAGATAAAGCAAAGGGACATGCCCGTGCGGCGGCAGAGCCCACGCTTTCCGAGAAACCGGATGCTTATTTCGTCCGCGCAGGAAAGGTGCTTTACCATTTTGACAAGAGAACCGGAACGTTTTCCTCCATTAAGCTGGGCGGCAAGGAGATCCTTGATCGTCCGCTGCAGTTCAATTTCTTCCGGGCACCGGTGGATAACGACAACATGCGCGGCGAATGGTATCGCGCCCACTTAAATGATTACGACGTAAAGGTTTATTCCGTTCATGCAGAAAAGTCTGAGCAAACTGTGATCATTACCGTACAGGAATCCTTTGGTTGGAGCATGTACCAGCCTTTTTATAAAGGAACCACGCGATATGAGATCAGCGGCGACGGAAAGATGCGCATCATCAGCGAGGGAGAGACCTCGAATAAGGTGACGTTCCTTCCGAGATTTGGCATCCGCCTGTTCCTTGCCAGAAGCTTTGATGACTTTGCATATCTTGGATATGGCCCATATGAAAGCTACGTAGATAAGCATCAGGCATCTTATTTTGGCAAGTTTTCATCCAAGGTGGCAGATTCGCATGAAGACTATATTAGACCGCAGGAGAATTCTTCCCACTACCATTGCAGCGAAATGAAAATCTGGAATGGTGACGCAACCGTAACGTTTACCGCAGCCAGTCCATTTTCCTTTAACGTTTCGGAATACACGCAGGAAGAGCTTGCGGGGAAGCGCCATAATTACGAGCTTGAAAAATGCGGAAGCACGGTGGTATGCGTGGACGGCATGATGGCAGGCGTTGGATCTTCCAGCTGCGGTCCCGCACTGGCGCAGGAGTATCGCATTCCGTTACCCGACGTTCGTTTGGATCTCACGATGGAGATTCAGTAACGACGGGCATTTGAATAAAAGCATGCAAATGATACAAGACGACGATTTCGCCGCGGAGGGCGCTGAGCATGGATTCTTTGGAAGGAATTTGCAGCGAGTTTCTAAAGGGCAGGATTTTATCTGCGGAACCTTTTGGAGACGGCCACATAAATGACACCTATCGCGTCATGACCGAAGACGGTGATTTTGTGTGCCAGCACGTTCGTAGGGCCATGAACGTGGCTGTTTTAGAGCATAATTACGGCCTGTATTCCGAGGCGTGCGATAAGGCTGGGTGGACTTATCCGGCTTGGCTTAAAACGCATGCGGGAAAGTATTTTTATACGGATCAAAACGAAGAACGATGGAGAATGTATCCCTTGATCTGGGGCGACGTGCAAACGCCGCCTCTGTCAAGGGACGTTCTTTTTTCATGCGGTCAGGGACTTGCAAAGATGCACAAAATCCTCCAAACGCTTGCGGCATCTCCGCAGGCAGTTTATCCCAAGCTTCACGATCTGGAACGGTATTATGAGATTTATGAGAATCTTCTTTGCGGTAAGGATCTTGTGGAAGAGCAAAGAGATGCTTTGATCGAGGGGAAGATCCGGGAGGGAATCCGTGAGTTCCGGAAGCTCTCCTTGGACAGGACAAAGGTGGTTCACGGTGACGCAAAGCTTGCCAACATATTGTTTCAAGAGGGGAAGGTTAAGGCGTTCCTTGATCTGGACACGGTCATGCAGGGATCTTTGCTGGAAGACGTGGCAGACTGTATCCGTTCCGGTTGCATTGTGGACGGAACGTTGGACGAAGCGGCGGCAAGTGAACTGGTGGGGGGATACGTCAGCGAAGCTTATGGTTTGATCGATGAGGAGGAAATACGGCTCTTACCCCAGGTATTCCGGAAGATTTGCTTTGAATTGGGACTTAGATATTATACGGATGCGATCGCAAAGGAAAAAGTTTTTAAGGAAAAGTATCCTGGCCATCTACTTGAAAAGGCGAGAGGATATTTCTTTCTGAAAGGAGCGACAAGTGACTTCGTCAGATGAATGGTTTCAAAAAGCACTTTCGCGTTTTACCGTTGAATTTGCGGCTGGCGATGCCATACGGGCGTTAGCTGACAAAGGATGCACGGTGGAGGAGATCCATGAAAGACTGTCTTTTCCCATTGCCCGGGAGAAAATTGGTGAGCTTGTGTGGGCACATTATTTGGATCAGGGAACGATCTGTCTGCAAGATCCTGGTCAGCTGGAGGAAAAGGTGGTAACCTCCTATGAGAAGGTGCAGGATGCGTATGGAAAAATAAGCTTCCGGCAGGTCCGCAAGTCCATTCGCATATCAGGGGAATACGTGCCATGCGATTTTGGAAAAAGGCGGTATCAGAACTGCGAAAGCTACGACAAATGGCTGGAGGGATTGGAAGCCAAGGATCGCGAGTACGTGAATGGTCTGCCTTGGCCGCTGGAAACCGTATGGCATAAAAAGGATGCGAGAATGGCGCGCATCATGCAGTCAAATAACCACGCATGACGCGAAGGGCATTCTTTTCCAAACGCGATACCTGGGCCTGGGAAATGCCGACCATTTCGGCAACTTCCATCTGGGTTTTTCCCTCGAAAAAGCGAAGGCGGATGATCTCACGCTCCCGGGCGTTCAGCTTCTTTATGGCGTCGCTCAGGGAGAGATGCTCAACCCAGGTGTCTTCTTTATTCTTTTTATCACTGATCTGATCCATGACGTACAGTGCGTCACCGCCTTCCGTATAGACGGGTTCATAGAGACTCATGGGACTTTGAATGGAGTCCATGGCATAGACGACGTCTTCTTTTGAGATGCCGATCTCGCTGGCGATCTCTTCGATGGTGGGATCCTTTTGATTACGCTTTGTCAGCGCTTCGCGGGCTTGGATCGCCTTATAGGCCGTATCCTTCAAGGAGCGGGAGACACGAAGGCCGGAAGCGTTATCCCTGAGAAAACGCTTGATCTCGCCAATGATCATGGGCACGGCATAAGTAGAAAACTTTACGCCCAGCGTCACGTCGAAATTGTCTATGGCCTTGATCAGGCCAATGCAACCAATCTGAAACAGATCATCCACGTTTTCATTCGCGGACGGAAAGCGTTTGATCACGCTGAGAACCAGTCTCAGATTGCCTTCAATAAACCTTTTCCGGGCCTGTACGTCCCCGGTCTGGATGCGTGAGAACAGTTCCTCTTTTTCCGCGCTTGTAAGAAGCGGAAGATTAGCAGTATTAACGCCACAAATTTCAACTTTTCCAATTGCCATGAAAGCCCCCAAAAGATTTCGTATCGTCATCTTTTGTAGGGATACTTTCAGTATGGGCAGATATGAAAAAATTAAACGTACCGGAAATAAAAAAGGAGAAAAACGCATGGAGAGATTACTGGGTAAGGTAGCAATCGTAACGGGAGCAAATTCCGGAATGGGACTGGCCACGTGCCGCGCACTTCTTGATGAAGGTGCGACGGTCATCATGCTTTGCAGGAATGAAAAGCGCGGGAAGGAAGCTTATGCAAAGCTCACGGAGGACGGAAATACCAGAACGTATCTCAAGCTGTGCGATCTTGGGGATTATGCATCCATTCGTTCCTTTGCAAAAGAAGTGAAGGAGCAATTTGAAAAAATAGACGTGCTTGTGAATAATGCCGGTTTTATTTCCCTGGACAGACAGAAGACGAAGGAAGGGCTGGAAAGACAGTTCGGCATCAATCACGTGGGACATTTTCTCTTGACGATGGAGCTTCTCGAACGGATGGGAGAGGGAGGCCGTATCGTCAACGTCGCCTCTGGCGCCCATAAGGTGGGAAAGATCCATTTCGATGACGTTAACCTGCACAAGGGATTTAACGTCATTAAGGCGTATGGTCAAAGCAAACTGGCTAACGTATTGTTTACCCGGGAATTGGCTAGGCGCGTGGCAGACAAAGGCGTTACCGTGAATTGCTGTCATCCGGGTGCCGTTGCGACAAACATCGGAATCGATCGCGAAACCGGATTTGGCAAAACGATCACGGGACTCATAAAACCATTCTTCCAGACGCCGGCGGAGGGCGCGAGAACGGCGATCTTTCTTGCGACGGACGAATCCGTTCAAAACGTGACGGGAGAATACTTTTATAAATGCAAAGTGGCGCCTTCCTCAAAGAGATCGAAAGACGCCGTACTTGCGAAAAAACTATTTGAATTTAGTGAAGAATTAGTTGGAATCCACCTTACTTAGGCACGCCCTTCAGCGTTACCGTATTGGTTTCTTCATTCTGATTTTCGGAATCATCGCGCGCCCTGATCAGGAAATAGTAGGTTTTTCCGGATTCAAGACCGTCAATGGTCGCCTGGTAAGGATAAACCTTTGGACCAACGCCGTTTTCATAGCCCTCGCCAACTTCAGGTACTAGGACCATGGATTCAGCGTTCTCCAGATTTGGATCCTTCTTGAAATCAAAGGGCTTTGTCTGATAGTAGAGCACGTAGTCAACGTGATTTCTGTCGAGTGCCACGTCCCATCGCACGATCACGCCCTTGCTGACGGGAACAACCTGTTGAATGCCGACGCGGGGCGTTGGTGCCTCTGGCGGCCACGCCGTGGAAGGGTTGTAAGTGTTGCTCCAAGCGGGAGCAGTGACGTCTTCCTTAGATTCATGGTTGATAACGAAGTCATTGACCAGAACGACGCCGCCATCCGTTATGTAGTGCATGAAGCCGGCTTCTTCCTGCGCCAGGTTCATGTCCTCCATCAGGACGTCAAGCCCGACCTCAGATGTTCCGAGCAAGGTTTCCTTTAGATGATATTCCTCAGGACCCTCCGCATATCCAAGGGAGAGAACCTGAAAACCGTCCGGCCTTGCTGCCTCCGCGGCGAGCCTTGGCATGTAATTATAACGGTTATCTGCGGAATAACCCTCATAGAAAAGTACCGTGGAATTGGAGTCGAGATGGTAGCTCTCGTACATTACGTAATCCACGTATTCGCGGGGATTATACTTATAATGCGGCAACTGCGGATTGTAAAAGAAGATGCCGCGGTTTTGCAGGACAAGCTTGTCGGGATACTTTTCCTTTAGTCGTTTGGTGAAATCCCGGACGCCTGCGGCAGTCCACTCAAATTTTGTCTTGTTGGGGCTGCTGTCATCCGTGTAAATGTTGGGAGCACAGGTATCGATCGTATCAAGGAACAGACCGTCGCATCCAAGGGCGCGCCCGTAATCGTCCGAGAGAATTTCGCGGATGCCGGGAATGCGGTCGTTTCCGTCGATCGTCATCTGATCCAGGGCATCAAACCACGTGGGATCTCCAATGTTTGTGAAGGCGCAGTTGAAGATTGGGTTGATGTCGGGTTTCCCGTCAAAATTATTGTCATCCAAAAAATAAGAAGCATAACCGGAACCGCCCGGGGATGCCTTTCCCTTAAGGTCAATTCCGTCTAAGGAAGTGGTGCCTGCGGGACGGGGATCCACCCGGGGACCGCTTCCGTCACCGGTAAAGCGCGAGTCGGCCAGCATCTGCTCAGGGGTCATGCCTGCAGTGCGGAGATCCTCCCCGATGGCAATGTATCCGAGCACGATCGTTCCGCTGGCACGGATCTGCTGGATCTGATCGCGGGTGACGTTGCCCATCTTCGGATGCAGGATCACGACTTCATATTGCTTGGCTTCATTGATGATGCTTTGATTTAATGCCCCGTAATAGATCATGTAGGAGGATTTCTTGTCATAGGTATACTCCTTCACGGGAGGGAGCGGCGTAAAGAGCGGACCGGGCGCAATGGTCGGCGCCGGCGTTTTTTCCGGATCCTCCGAAGGGACAATGGCACAAGAGGTAAGCGTTACTGCGGTGATCAGTGCCAGGATCGCAGATAACGCGGATCGTTTTTTCATTTCTTTCGCCTTTCAGATCATAAAGTGTTGCGGTAGCTTCCGCAATTCAAATATTATAGCACGTAAGACCAAAAAAGGGAAGAGTCAGGCGAAAATGGCGAACGGCGAAAGAGAACGGAATTGACCGCAGTTTCCGCGTTTGATATACTGAATAAGGCAGAATTTATGACATGAACGGAAACGGTCATGGGAAAGGAAGGACGGGGCGGGAATCATGAAAATAAAGACAAAGCAGATGAGCTATGACGAGGTCGCAAACCTTCGCTCATGGGAACGCAAGAAACCCCGGAAACCATCAAAAATATTGGCAGGAATTGCCCGCATTGCCCTTAAGGGTGAACTTAAGGAAGTTGGGTTTACCTGTGAGAAGATCGACATGGATAAGGCGGGAGACGGCCCTTGGATGATCCTGATGAATCATTGCAGTTTTACGGATCTTGCCATCGCCTTTGAAGTGCTCAAAGGAAAGCCCTTCAGCATCGTGTGTACGAAGGATGCATTAGTTGGTAAGGAAGCGCTTATGCGACTCTTAGGCGCCATCCCGACTTGCAAATTTGTAACTGACGTGACGCTCATCTCAGACATGGATCATGCGCTAAACGTCAATCACGCAAGCGTTCTCATGTATCCCGAGGCAGGGTATTCCCTGGACGGAACCGGAACCAAGATCCCGGAAAGACTGGGAGTCCTTCTCAAAAAATTAAAGCGTCCAGTGGTGATGATCACCTCCTATGGAGCTTTTACGAGAGATCCCCTTTACAATAATCTTCAAAAGAGAAACATAAAGGTTTCCTGTAAAATGAAGTGCCTGTTCACGCCGGATGAGTTGGCTAACACGAAGGTAAAACAGATCAATGAAGTTCTGGAGGACGCTTTTACTTTTGATTATTTTAAGTGGCAACAGGAGAATGAAGTTAAAGTAGGGGAAGCTTTCCGGGCGGACGGCCTTAACAGGATTCTGTATAAGTGCCCGCACTGCATGGCGGAAGAAAAGACGGAAGGTAAAGGAATCCACTTAAAGTGTAATGCTTGCGGGGCGACCTATGAGCTTGATGAATATGGAAGGCTAAAGGGCGTGAACGTGGAACCAAAGTTTACTCACGTTCCAGATTGGTTTGCGTGGGAACGTGAGAAGGTAAAAGAAGAGATTGAAAGCGGCGAGTACCTGTTGAACCTTCCCTGCGACGTTGCGATCCTAAAGGACTCCAAGGCATTATATATGGTCGGATCTGGAACCCTACGTCATGATACAAACGGTTTCGTGCTTGACGGATGCGAGGGAAAGCTTCACTACGAGCAGGCACCAAACGCGTCCTACAGCGTCAATGCGGATTATTTTTGGTATGAGATCGGTGACGTCGTATCCATTGGGACGAATGAATGTTTATATTATTGTTTTACCAAGGGTCGCGACGTGGTCGCAAAGACAAGGCTTGCAGCGGAAGAGCTCTATAAGCTGTCAAAGAAAAAAGAAGCAACGTTAATAGAAAAGGTTTGATCTGAGAAAGGATTTATGGAGATATGTGCACAAAAGTATTGAAAAAAATGATACTCTGTTTTTTGACGGTCATGGTTCTTTGCATCGCCGGATGTTCGGACGTGGAACCCCTGGATGACGGAGACTCCTCAGAAACGTCTTCGAAGGAAGAAGTGGAATTCTCGGATGAATATCTGGTGGGGTTTGATTTCGGCGGATTGAGTTGGGGAGATTTTTATGACTGCCTCAGCGTCAGAGTGATCATCTGCACGAATCGCGACGTACTGGTTTTTGGCAAAAAAATGGAAGCGGTCCATCAGCGGGATGGAGAGCTTGAGCAGATTGCCAAGCTCTCGCTCACGGAGGAACAGTATTCCAACATAGAAAAAGTCCTTGACCGTAAGAAATTATACAATATGAAGATCAAATCCAATCAAGACGTGTGTGACGGAAGATCCTATGCTTTGATCTTGTATGACAAGGATGAGAACGTGGCAAAAGTCTGCGGTGCTTATGAGCCGACGACAAAGGCTTTTTTGAAGATGTATGACGGCGTCCGTGATAATATTCCGAAGGATGAACTTCGCGAGGTGCGGAATGAATACGTAGAAGCCGTTCGTAAGTTTGAAGAACCCGATCCCGTGGTGGAAAGAAACTGCTATGAGGCATATAGTGATTACCTTTCAACCGTAGAGGAATGGAAAAGGTTTCTTCTGATCGACGTTGACGGAGACAAAACCGATGAATTAGTGGCTACAAACTACAATCCGGAACGAGACGGTGAAGGCATGCAAAGTTACCTGATCGCTGACTGGCAGGAGAACGAGCTCGTCGTCACGGAGTACTATGGAGAGACATCAAAGATGCCTTTGAGTGAGACAGGGTATCTTGATAAGGACGTTACGCTTGCGATCCTTCGGATAGAAAACGAAATCTTCATCGAAGATGCTACGCTGAGAGAAAGGACAGTGTTTTACCTGGTTTCCTGCTATGCCTGGTCAGAGGAGCACAGGAACGTTGAATCTGGGGAAAAAATTGATGCGATGGAGGATTACCATGTCGTGTCTAACCTTGGAGACGAGACGAATTATTCCCGCTTAAATGAAAATGGTTCGCAGACGGATTACATATTCCGAATGCCTGCATCGGAAGTGACCAGGTTTTACGGGGAAGTGATCGGGAAGGAGAGAACTTACGAGACGGGAAGCGGCAGCTCCCCAGAGGCTGGCATTTATTGCGGGGAGGACGGCTGGCTGTATTGCAGTAGATTGGATGATGGTGATTACTTCGTCTTAGTGGATGATTTTGAAAAGAAAGAAAACGAATGCATTGTCCATGCATCCGTTTGGAATACGTCCATGAATGACCGCCTGGCCGGCGTAACGGTTACCCTTACGCCGACCGAAGGCAAGTATGGCTACGTGCTAAAAGATTACGTGTTACAATAGCTTTCTTAACTGCTTAAACTGTTTGTGGGTCTGTTCCCAAATCATTTCTCCGTCTTTGCCAAAGTTCAGGGTAAGGAGCATCTTATAACCGATTTCGGAATCACTTGCGTCAGAGAGAACGTTGCGGAATACGGTCTCCTTGCCCTTGATCAAGTCCTTGCATCCGGAGAGAGCCGGAGCGGAGAACAGGCCGTCTTCCGGAGTCTTCTTAGCAGATTCCGAAGCTTTCTTGGCGGGCTCTGAAGCTTTCATGGCGGGTTCGGAAGCTTTCTGCGCGACTTCCGGAGCGGCTGCTTTTTGGGCTTTGGCGGGTTTGCGCTTCGGCTTTACGCCAAAGCCTTCGTTCCAAGCGCAGTTTTCGTCAAGAGAAGAGGGGGCCGTTTCGCCGCTTAGGATCACCACCTTTTCCTTTCCGGCTGACTTGGACAGGGAACCGTATAAAAAGCCCTTTTCGAAACCAGAATCATTTCTGGGCAGTGTTTTGACTTCAAGCTTTGCATTGATTTTCGTGAGCATCGGGAGCATGCTGACGGGAAGTACGCCGTCCTCCCTCGTGATCAAGAATATCTGATCCTTTGCCGTTAAGGCCAATAATTCATTCATCTGTCCTTCTTGAAACTTGGACAGAATCTCCATTTCGATCACTACTATCATTTCTTTTTCCTCCGTAAGCAAATTCTCATAGATCCGTCTATTGACATTTTATCATTTTCCCGTGACCATGCAAGTGGCTTTTTGTTAAATGATCATAACTTTTTTACCGGCCGTAACTTTTTTGTTAAATGGTCGCAGCTTATTTTCTACCGGTCATAAAACGGTGGCGAACCTTAAGAAAATCTGTGAATGCCGGCAGTCTGTGGCTCAAAAGGCTTGCAGTTTCGCAAGAATTATAGCCAAATCGCAGGGCATGCGGAGGTAGAAATTTGAAATACGTTTCAGGGATCAGACGAGGAGCGGATTACCAAATTGACCATAGTTTCCAACTTTGGTATAATAATTAAAATGAATTGATTTTGGAGAACGGGTAAATGAAAATATTAGTGATCGGCGGAACGAGCTTTTTTGGCATTCACATGGTAAAGGAATTGTTGGAGAAGGGACATGACGTAACCATTGCCACAAGGGGACTTACGCCGGATGATTTCGGTGATAAGGTAAAGAGGATCGTATTCCAAAGAACGGAGGAACAAAGCGTAAAGGAGGCATTGTCCGGCACGCATTACGACATTGTCATTGACAAGATTGCCTATTGCTCAAATGACGTTAAGTACGTGATGGACGCCGTGGACTGTGATAAATATATCTACATGTCAAGCACGTCGGTATATGATCCGAAACGCGTAAATACTTTGGAAACGGATTTTGACGGGACGTCAAAGGAGCTGATCTGGTGCGACAGGTCGGCTTTTCCCTATGAGCAGATAAAACGGCAGGCGGAATACGCCCTGTGGCAGGCATATCCCCAAAAGAATTGGATCGCAGTCAGATATCCGTTTGCGATTGGAAAAGATGATTACACGAAAAGGCTTTTATTTTACGTGGAACACGTGATGAAAGGCATTCCCATGAAGATTGACAACGTAGATTGCCAGATGGGATTTATCCGTTCCGATGAAGCAGGAAAGTTTTTGGCATTCCTTGCAGATCAGGATTTTCGCGGCGCGATCAACGGCAGTTCGGAGGGGACGATCTCCATCCGTGAGATCCTTGACTACGTTGAGAAGAAAACAGGTGCGAAAGCCGTGATCAGTGAGGACGGCGAGGAAGCGCCATACAACGGAGAACCGGAATATAGCATCAACGTGGATAAGGCGAAGGCCTTGGGTTTTGAATTTTCGGTTTTAAAGGATTGGATTTATGAGCTTTTGGATTACTACGTGGAGGGGGTAAAGCATGACGCGTGAGGAAGAGAAAAAGAATGTTCTCAGTCGTTTTCCTGGGGTAACCATGGCATACGGGAGGGCAGGAGAAGAAGCCCAGACGGAGGTTTATGGCGTTTCTGACAGAGAGAGCGGCGCGCCGGTGGAGCGTGATACGGTTTTTCCTGCTTGTTCCATTTCGAAATTCGTCACGGCACTTATTGTCATGAGAATGCAGGAATTAAATATGATCGATATTGACCGGAAAGTCGATGATTACTTGGGGCAATGGAAGCTTCTAACGCCGAACGGAAATCTAAGCGATGCAACGATCCGGAACGTCCTGTGCCATACGGCAGGGATCGTGGATGGTGAAGACGGGTTTTATGGATGGCGCAGGTCTGATCCGGAAATCACCCTGTTAGACGTTTTGGAAGGAAAGACAAGGTATAATAGCAATCCTGCGATTGCCGAAATGCCAAAAGGAGAATTTTTTGAGTATTCTGATGCCGGTTATTGCGTCCTGCAGCAAATGATACAAAACGTGACGGGCAAGGCATATGAGGACGTTGCGGAGGAAATGATTTTTGAAAGATTAGGTCTGAAAAACTCCTTCTTTGCAACGACGCAGAATATGGAAAAGCATCAGGCGAAAATGGCCACCGGTTATGATGAGGAAGGCACGGCCATTCCGGGGAGATTTCCAGTAATTCCTGATCTTGCAGCATCCGGACTGTGGAGCACGCCGGAGGACCTTTTTGCGATCACTTCTGAGTTTTACCTGGCACTCCAAGGGAAAAGTACGCTTTTGCGGAAAGAGACGGCGCAGGAAATGATCAAACCGGCGGAGAAATTCTCCTGGGCCGGTTTGGGCATTTTTCCGGAAGGGGAAGATGCGGTAGCCTCCAGAGGCTGGGGAGAAAATGGACAGTGCATGATCAAACTGGACCTTCGCACCGGAACGATCGGCATTGTCATGACAAACGCAAATCCGGGAGTCGCCCAGGCCGAATCTGGCATTGAGAAATTGTTGGAAATTATAGCGTAAGGGGGATGAAAATGGATCTTCCGGCGGGTTTTGGAAGGCATAGGAATTCAAGATATTTTTATTTTCCCGTCGAGAATGGTGGGAAAAGTGTTGGATGAGGAGCGGACTTACTGGATGTTCTCCGATATTTCAACACAGGGATTTCACTGGGAATACGTGATGCTGGATCAGGACGGCACGCGTCATTTGGTATGTGAGATTTGGGGAAAGAGAAAGGCAGAGAGATAAAATGACGGATTTTTCAACGATTACGGCCTGCGGGGAATGTTGTACGGGCTGTGCAAAAAAGATTGAAGGTTCGTGCCCAGGTTGCATTGTGGCAGATGCCAACGTCATTGAACATTTGACAAAGTTAAGGGACGAATGCCTTAGCAGTCATAGGAAAAGTAAGATCCTTGTTTTGGCAGGAAGTCCCAGAAAAGAGGGAAACACGGAGAAGCTTGTAGAGGCATTTGTCAAAGGAGCTGCCGGCAATCACGCGGTTGAGGTGATTTCGGTGACGGATCACAAGGTGAATCCGTGCGTAGGCTGTAATTCATGTTTTACGCGAGAGGGGCATGAGTGCTTTCAAAAAGATGACATGGATGAAATCTACGCAAAACTGAAGGAAGCGGACGTATTGATAGTTGCTTCGCCGGTGTATTTTTACGGAATCAGTGCTCAGCTCAAGGCTGTGATCGACAGGCTGCACACACCGATGAGAAATGAATTTCGCGTCAAAAAACTCGGACTTATACTCGTTGGCGCCGCGCAGTTACCGGAATTGTTTGATTCCATATTGACGCAGTACGATCTGATCCTAAACTTCTTTCATTTGGCAGAAGCCGGAAAAGTTCTTGTTAGGGGAGCAAGAGAAAAGGGCGACGTCACCGAGGAGGATTTGGAGAAGGCTTTTCTGTTAGGACAGTCGATAAATTAGTTAAATATAACTTAGGCATGAAAAAGGAGGAGGCATGACGTGATGAACGATATTCTTAGCATTCCATATGACTACTCAGGATATGATCTGGTATTTGAAGAGGGTACTACGGATCCGGCGATCTATTCCGAAATTACGGAGCTGATCACCAATCATCAATTTGACGTTACCGGCATGGAAGAGTATGTCGCGCTGACGGAGGATTCCACGGAAGATACGTTTTTTGAATTCTATGACGCGTGGATCGAACGGCTGACGGAAGAAGGATTTCTAACGGAATTGAACTGCTCCGTTGACATAACTGCTTTTGTGGTTGCCGTAAACGGAATCCTTAACGGCATTGGTTCTCCGAACGTGCTTGACGTCTTGTCAACCGTAAACCGATACCGCTCAGAAGTATCCAAGTATAGTTTTCAGGGAAAACCGGTGGGAGACGATTTCAAATATGACGTCTTGGAAGCGAACGTGGTGGCTGCGGAACTCCGGAAAATCGGTTACGAGCTGATCGCCTTTTTCAACGGCAGTGATAACGACGTGAAGGCGATCCTTCCCATGGATAAGATTCAAGTCATGCAGGAATTGGAGGGCAGGATCAAATAACCATGAGAGTGGATGCGTGATGACGTATGTTAGAAGAGATGGGAAAATATTATGTTAAAAGGGCTGGTACCCAGGAAAATCGCGGGTACCAGCCTGTTTTTTATTCTTCCACGGGGAAGTAGATCTGATATCTTTCGTAACCAATGTTCTTCAGGGGGATAAACTTGATCCCAACGTCCTGGAAGCGGGTTTTGAAGGTGTCCTTCCATGAACCCCATTCGCGTTCGTTGTCATGGGTAAGAAGCTCCGTCAGTTCATGGCCTTTTAAGTGAAGCGTGCGCTCTGCGTCAGACAATCCGGCAAGTGCGATTGGTCCGTAGGAGAAGGCATAATAGTTATCAGAGCCTTCCAACTTCGTCGCATAGAGATCCAGGGGAAGCCAGATGCAAATTTCATCGTCATTCTTGAAGGTGCGTCTCAGGTTGATAAATCCATCCTTTTCCAGAGCGGTTGTATCAGTGATCTCGCCATTGATCGTGAGCTCCGGCTTTCTCTTAAGCCACTTGGGAAGTCTTAAGCAAAGGGTGAATTCCGCATCTTTCTCCATAGAAACTTTGAAGCACTGCTTCATGACGTCAGGCTGGTGCGGGTAAATGTGCGTATTCTCGCCAACGGCCTGAAGGGCGGAAGAGGTGCTGGAGGAATGGAAGCTTCCGCTTAAGGTATCCCTGCGTTGCTGGAGCGTCACGCTGGTTCCATTCACCTCGAACGTTGCCTTGCTGGCTGCGTAAACGCCTACGTAGATCTGATCACCGTCCTGATAATAGAGATATCTGTTATGTGCCGCATTGGCTTGCACAAGCGTTCCGTGGCAGCAGAAGAAATCAGAGAATTTCTGGCCCCAGCCCTTGCGGAGTCCCGCGGACATCGGAAGGAAATAGGTGATGAGTCCCTCCTCGGGGAACTCTGCAGTCTGTCCGTTGGCATGGCCGCCTCTGAAATACCCTTGGGCCATAATGCCATTGTAAAGGTTTTGCTCGATATAGTCCAAAAACTCAACCTTTCCAGTCCATTTAAAGAGAATGTCTGCCAGGCGGATCATGTTGTATACGGTGCAGTGCTCCTGGTTCTTGTCACCAAGACGCTCTGCCATGGATTTCAAGGGCGTCCAGATTTCGCCGCAGGTCTGACCGCCGGTGACAAAGGAACCTCTTTTGGTAACGGCCATTTCCCAGTATTTCAGGGCAATGTTTTTATAGCGCTCGTTGCCGGTAACTTCATAAACCCTGGCGGCGCCGATCGCTTCGGGGATGGTGGTGTTTGCATGCATGTTGGTGAGCACGTCGATGCCCTCCAAGAGCTTATCAAACAATCTGTGTCTGTCATAGCGCTCTATGAGCTCAAGGAACATGTTGTCCTTGGTGAATTCGTAAAG
Source organism: Lachnospiraceae bacterium (assembly GCA_017552985.1). Classification (GTDB taxonomy): domain Bacteria; phylum Bacillota; class Clostridia; order Lachnospirales; family Lachnospiraceae; genus Acetatifactor. The sequence continues at coordinate 46,949 of JAFZNO010000081.1, read as the reverse complement.
ATCCGCCCAGACCTCCAGCATGCCGCCAGTTTCAAAATCCAGAATGTTGTCCATTTCCTCGCGGGTCTTTTCATTCGTAAAATCATAAAACCATTTTGCGAAGGAAACGGCAACGTCCAAGGCTTCCTGGTTGCCAGTATAACGGAACGTGTCGCAGAGGCCCATAAACGTCTTGTGAACGTTATAGTGGGGAGCCCAAACCTGTTTGCCTCTTGCGATCCAGTAAAAATATTTTTCAGGGATGGAGGCAGCCCAAAGACCGCCATTTTCGATCTGGCAGCGCTTAAGCTCATGAACGATGTGATTTGCCTTGGCGAGCAGCTCCTCGTCACCAGTTTCAAAATACCGCACGGCGCAGGCGCTCAGGTAATGACCGAGAAAATGACCGCGCAGCTGACAGGAAGGATCTTCCCATCCAGTGTGTGCCATGTGTTTGCTTCCAAAATTCTGGTTGATTCCAGCTTCCTGATAGAAGTTCTGGAGCAGAGCGGGGGATTTTAACTCATCGAGATAACTTCTGTTGCAAGCCTCCTTGGCGAGCAGTTCGCCGTCCCATAACGTCACGTCTTTTCCAAATAAAGCCTTCACGTTTTTTCGCCTCCTAAGTTTTCCTTTGATTGACAGCTGAGCCGTTTGTTACTATAATTACATTATAGTCGCACGATAAACAATGTTAAATGCCAAATATATGCAGAATTATATAAAATAGTCGCATGATGAACGCCGCGGGAGAGGGAATGGAAAATCAAATCAAATTATTTACGGACACATTGCCGTCAGTCAGTCTTTGTGGTTACTTAAGTACTGATGCGGGATTTGTACATCCAGACAGAATTCTTGACGTAAACGTGCTGTTATACGTTGAGGAAGGAAGCTTTCACGTTTTCGAGGAAAATGAGGAGTATGAGATTAACCCGGGAGAGTTGCTGTTCTTAAAACAGGGGCTCCATCATTATGGAGACGTAAAGTGCCCCAAAGGGACCAAGTGGTTTTTCGTACACTTTCATCTGAATGAATCGGGAACGGGGAGAGAACTGGCTCCATATGAAAGGTTTCTCTTTACGGAAGCGGACGAAAGCGGAAGCCGTGCTTATCACGCGTTGCCCAAAATGGCGCGCGTGGATAAGAATGGCAGAATCTTTTCGCGCTTTATGACGCTGGTGAGGATGTTTGAATCCAGGGAGTACGGCGCCAATCTCAGCCTGAATGCCTATCTATACGAGATCCTTATGGAAATCTACGAGCAATCGCTCTCGGAGAGGCACGTGGACGGAAAACAGGAGAAGGTGCAGAAGATGATGGCGTTTCTGGATGAACGGGCAGACAGACCCTTTGCTTCGGAAGAACTGGAAGAGTACATGGGGCTTACGTTTAAGCACCTAAACCTTCTGTTCAAGCAGACAACGGGAACAACGCTCTGGAAATATCACTGCAGCGTCCGGATGGAAAGGGCAAAAAGGCTGCTTGCGGCCACGACGCTTTCCATCGGAGAGATTAGTGACGAGCTTCACTTTGAGTCACCCTATTATTTTTGTAATACGTTCAAAAAGCAGACGGGGATGGCACCTTCCAAGTATAGGAAAGAAAACCTGATCTGACGGAGCGTAAGGGGTACAATATTGAATGCGGCGCGGGAATCTGTTATAATGTGATGGAAGTGAAACGGCGGATCCGTTTGACTAATTAGATGAAACTTACGTTAGGAGGCAAAAGATGGAACAGCAGCAAAAGGAATACGGCAAGAATCCGATCATCCAGTCAATTTACACGGCAGATCCGGCACCAATGGTTTACGGGGATACGTTGTATCTTTACACCACGCATGATGAAGATCAACTCGTGAATGATTTTTACACCATGGTTGACTGGCGTTGTTTTTCGACCAAGGACATGGTGCATTGGACGGATCACGGAAAGATTTTCTCTCTCGATGACATAGAGTGGGCGGACGACAGGGCCTGGGCGCCGCAGGCAATCGAGAGAAACGGTAAGTTTTATCTCTATTGTCCCGTGCATAAGACAAACGGCGGCATGGCCATCGCCGTAGGCGTTTCAGACAATCCTGCGGGACCTTTTAAGGATCTCGGTCATCCGCTGGTGGATGAGGGTGATTGGAATGACATTGATCCCACGGTCTATATTGACGATGACGGACAGGCCTATCTGTATTTTGGAAATCCGGAGCTCCGTTACGTGCTCTTAAACGAGGACATGATCTCTTATGACGAGAAGGTTGGCGTTTGCAAGATTCCCATGACGGTGGAATCCTTTGGAAAAGGCGGACACATGACCGGAACGACTTATGGCGAAGGCCCTTGGTTCTATAAGAGAAATGGTTTGTATTACATGGTTTATGCGGCGTTTGCTGAGAACGTACATCAAGAGCATCTGGCATATTCCGTTTCCGAGAATCCCACGGGACCTTGGAAGTACGGCGGCGTGCTGATGACGGAGGAAGGCGGCGTGTTTACAAATCACCCCGGCGTGTGTGACTTTAAGGGACATTCTTATCTGTTCTATCATACGGGAGAGCTACCCGGAGGAGGATTGTTCCATCGGAGCGTATGCGTGGCTGAGTTTACGTACAATGAGGACGGATCCATCAATACCATTCCCATGTGCTCAGGGGTTGAGGGAATCGAGTAAGCGTTACTTCGACCTACGGTAGCGCATCGCCAAAACCTTTCATATATTGTAAAAAACGGTCTTGGGGAAAGCATGACGTTTACGGAACTCCAAAACAAGGACGTGATCAATATCCGGGATTGCAGAAGGCTTGGACGGGTTTGTAACCTGGAATTTGATGAGTGCAAGGGCTGCATTTGCAAGATCATGGTTCCGGGAACCTGCAAGCTGTTTGGCTTTTTGCGGTGCGAACCGGAGGTGGCAATCTGTTGGAAGGACATTCGTCAGATCGGACCAGACATTATTCTGGTTGACGTAGATTAAGAAAAAGCGTAAAATTATGACAGGAAAAGAGTATTTTTACGCACAAGGAGGAACCAAAGTGAAGTGTCCCTATTGTAATCAGGAAAATACCCGCGTGATCGATTCCAGACCGGCTGAGGATAACAATTCCATCCGCCGCAGAAGGGAATGTGACGAATGTGGAAAGAGATTTACCACCTATGAAAAGATCGAGACGATTCCCCTGATCATCATCAAGAAGGATAACAATCGTCAGACCTATGACCGGGAGAAGATTGAGGCTGGCGTTCTCCGTGCCTGCCACAAGCGTCCCGTCAGCGCAACGCAGCTGACCAATCTTGTGAACGAGGTAGAGAATGAGATCTTCAGCATGGAGGATAAGGAAATTCCCAGTCGCGTGATCGGTGAGATCGTGATGAATAAGCTGAAGGACCTAGACGAAGTCGCATACGTGCGATTTGCTTCCGTCTATCGTGAATTCAAAGACATCAATACTTTCATGGATGAACTGAAGACAATGCTGAAGTAGTAAGTAGAATAACGAAACATAATCGAAGTGAAACGAAGAACCGCAGGAATGACCTGCGGTTCTTTTTTTACGTAGAGTGCCTGAAGAACCTTTTTAAGCAGATCCCGTAAAGGACGGTCAACAGTAACTGTCCGGCCAGCATGCCCCATAGCCATCCGCGAATGCCGAAAATAGGAACGGCGAGATAAACAAAGGCGAGGCGCATCATTAGACTTAAGACGTTGACGGCAAAGATGGCGCCGGCTTTCCCCAAGCCTTGCAGTATGCTTGAAAGCGTGACGTCCAAATAGAGAAAGGGGCAGATCCATCCCAACGTGCGTATGCACTGGCCTGCAAGGACGCTGTGGAACATGGTCCTTCCAAGAAACGGCCCGAGGAACACAAAAATACCCAGAAAGAAAAAGCCCATGAGGAGAGTGTATTTTATGGTGCGAAGAGTGAGGGAACGCACCGCGTCCATCTTGTGAAGGCAGTAATTTTCAGAGATCATTGGAAGCAGCATGACGGCAATGGAACCGGTCAGGGCATTGGGAAAGAAGATTAAGGGAAGGGCCATGCCGGTCAGCACGCCGTAGACGGAAAGGGCACCTTCTGAAGTGTAGCCATATGCGCGAAGCATTTCGGGAATGGCAACGGATTCCGCGCTGCTAAGGAGCGTTAGCGTCAGACGGTTTGCGGTCAGGGGGAGCGCCATGGACAGCAGGCCGGCGTAGACGCAGCGCCAGGAGACTGGAAGGGAAGGCGTTGGGTTCAGACGGCTGGCTTGGGACGTGGTAATAATCCGTGGCGGATTAGAGGGCGAATGAGGATTCTCCGGCCTTTTGGGGAAATAAGGAAGAAAGGTGAGGATTGCCACGGTCATGCTGACAAATTCACCTACGGCCAGGCCAAAGATGGCGGTGCCAATGGAAGGAACCTGCCCTTTGGCGACGTCGCCGGCAGTAATGAAGAAAACGCAACAGACGCGGGTGAGCTGTTCCACGATCTGGGCAAAGGAGGGAAGGCCTGCTTTTTTCATGCCGTAGAACCAGCCGTTAATGCAGGCATGGATGCCCACAAAGGGAAAGGAAAACGCGATGACGCGAAGAAGGGGGATGGTGCGAGGCTCCTTTAACAAATGGATGGCAATGGGCCGTGCCATGGAATAAGTAACGAACGTGCAGATCGCGGAGAGAGGCAGCGAAATGCTGAGAGATGCCCAGAACGGGCGCTTCGAAAGTGGGTTCCTTAAACCGGCATGCTTTGCAGCATATTCCGCCGTCAGTTTTGAGACGGCCGTCTGATAGCTGCCGGCCGTGAGGGAAAAGGACAGGGCAATCACGGGGCTGACAAGCTGATAGATCCCCATGTTTTCCTCCCCAAAGAGCCTGGATAAATAGATACGATAAAAAAAGCCGATGAGACGGCTGAGGAGACCCGTCAGCGTCAGGATCAAGGTGCCCGTGATGAGCGGACGCCTTATCAGTTCTTTTAGCTTTGGGAGCAAGCGTGAATTCATTTTAACATCCTTCTGCCCATCAAAAGGGCGGTCGCGATTCTCCTTGTCATTATACGCAAAAGTCCCTGTTGAAAGAACGAGAGAAAAAATGGTATACTACGAGAGAACGTTAGTTGACGTACAAATTAGAAGGATAAAATGCGGAGTGCGTGATCTATGATATATTTTGATAATGCGGCGACAACAAAATTAGACCCAAGGGTATTGGAGGAAATGCTTCCCTATCTTCAGGAGGAATATGGCAATCCGAGCGCAATCTATTCCCTGGGAAGCCATGCCAAGCGGGCCGTGGCCTTGGGGAGGCGCAGGCTTGCGGCTTTGATCAAGGCTGAGCCGGAGGAAATTTATTTTACTTCCGGCGGTTCGGAGAGCGATAACTGGGCATTGTTTTCGGCTGCATGCGGACGCGAGGAAAAGGGCAGGCACGTGATCACGACCAAGATTGAGCATCATGCGGTTTTGAATGCTTGTCACACGCTTGAGAAAAAGGGATTTTCCGTGACGTATCTGGACGTGGATGAATTGGGACGCGTATCGGCGGAAGCCGTCGAAAAGGCGATCCGGCCGGACACCACGCTCATTAGCGTCATGTTTGCAAACAATGAGGTTGGTACGATCCAGCCCATTGCCAGAATCGGTGAGATCGCAAGGACGCACGGGATCCTTTTTCACGTCGACGCCGTGCAGGCCTTTGGCCACGTGCCAATCGACGTAAAGGCCATGAAGATCGATCTTCTCAGTGCCAGTGCGCATAAGCTTCACGGTCCCAAGGGCGTAGGCCTTTTGTACGTAAGGAAGGAGCTTAAGATCGATCCCATGATCTACGGCGGCACCCAGGAGCGGGGCAGAAGGGCCGGAACGGAGAACGTGGCAGGGATCGCAGGCTTTGGAAAGGCGGCGGAACTTGCCATGGAAGAGATGGAGACGGCCAGGGAGAAGACGGCAAAGCTCTCGGGGCATTTTATAGAGAGGCTGGAAGCGGAAATCCCAGACGTTTTGATCAACGGGAAAGGCGCGGACAGGCTTCCAGGTCACTTAAGCGTCTGCATTCCGCCGGTGGAAGGGGAATCGGTGTTGATCCAGCTTGACATGCGCGGCATCTGTGCCTCCAGCGGATCAGCGTGTACCATTGGGAGCAGCGAGCCCTCGCACGTGCTCCTTGCCATGGGGCGGAGTGCCGAGGAGGCAAAGGGATCCCTCCGGTTTACGCTTTCGGAATGGAATACAAAGGAAGAAGTGGATCAGACCATGGATGCCTTGAAGGAGATTGTCTCCGGCATCCGAAAGATGATGGGGTATCAGGAAAAGCTTCCGGAAGTGATCATAAAAAAAGAGAAACCAAAGGTGGTGGTTGGCATGTCCGGCGGCGTGGATTCTTCCGTCGCGGCGATGCTTTTGAAGGAACAGGGCTATGACGTGCTTGGCGTTACCATGCAAATCTGGAAGGGTGAGAATTCAAGCCGGATCCAGGAAAACGGTGGGTGTTGCGGCACCTCTGCCGTGGAGGACGCAAGAAGGGTTGCACAGGTCCTGGAAATACCGTATTACGTCATGAATTTCAAGGACGTGTTCCAGCGGGAAGTGATCGACGTCTTTACAAAAGAGTATTTGTGCGGAAGGACGCCAAATCCCTGCATTTTGTGCAACCGCATGGTGAAATGGGAGGCTCTTTTGCGAAGGAGCCTGGAGCTGGGAGCGGAATATATCGCGACGGGACATTACGCAAGGATCATGCAGCTGCCGAACGGAAGGTATTGCATCCGGAATTCCGTGACGGCGACAAAGGACCAGACCTATGCCTTATATAACCTGACGCAGGAGCAGCTTGCCCATACGCTGATGCCGGTGGGAGATTATGAGAAGACCATGGTGAGGGAATTGGCGGCGAAGGCTGGACTTCCCGTGGCAAATAAGCCGGACAGCCAGGAAATCTGTTTTGTGCCGGGGGATGATTATGCGGCATTTATTGACCGGACGGCAGGTGACCGCGTGCCGGGACCGGGGAATTTCGTGACGCCAAACGGAGAGATCCTTGGAAGGCACAAGGGCATCACGCATTATACCATTGGACAGAGGCGCGGCCTCGAACTTCCCATGGGGCATCGCGTGTTCGTGACGGAGATCCGTCCCGAGACAAATGAAGTCGTGATCGGGGAAAATGAGGAACTGTTTGTGGATCGGGTGATCTGCGACCGATTGAATTTTATGTCCATCGAAGACTTGAAAGAGCCGATGCGCGTGAAGGCAAAGATACGGTATAATCACGGGGGAGAGTACTGCACGATCGAAAAGATCGGGGAGGATTTGGTGGAATGCCGGTTTGAGGTGAAGGTCCGGGCCGCCACTCCCGGACAGGCCGTTGTCTTTTATGACGGTGACCACGTGCTTGGCGGAGGAACCATCCGCTGACAATATGCGTGAAATTGAACAGGGACAAGGTGACGTGTCTAGTGACGCGTTTTCCTTGTCCCTGTTTTGACATAGCCTAAACCCGGCTAAAGTTTCGCTAACTGAGCTTGATGAAATGCGGCACGCGCTTTTCGTAGACGCAGTAATACTTGAAGCCGCAGTCTTTAAGGACCTGGCCGGCGCGGTCGAAATGAATGGCGAGATCCTCAGGCCTGTGGGCGTCGCTGCCGACGGTGATGAGTTCGCCGCCAAGGGCCTTATAGCGCTTTAGAACGTCCATGCAGGGATTGAGATCCCTCATGTTATGGCGGAGGCCGCCGGTATTGATCTCAAGGCCCTTTTCCTGTTCCAAAAGGAGTTCGAGAATGGGATCAATGACGTCCTTGTATTTCTCATAACTATAATTCTCGTCCTTTGTCGAACCATAGCGGACTACGTAATCCAGATGTCCGTACACGTCGAAATTCTGAAATTTCTTTATGTTTTCCAAGATGGAAACAAAGTATTCCCGGTAGGCTTCCTCCTCGGGGCGTCCCTCAAAGAAGGCGGGGTAGTAGGGATCCTTTCCGTGGCAGATATGAGAGGAGCCGATAATAAAGTCGAAATCATAGCTTTTGGCGAAGACGGCGTTCTTTCTCACGCATTCCGGCCGGAGACCGAGTTCCACTCCAAAAAGAACCTGGATCTGATTGGCATATTTTTCCTTTAACTGGATCAGTTCGTAAAGATAGGAGTCTGCGTTAAGGAGAAAGATGGAACCCGGACCGTCGGGACTGTCGGGATAATCAAAGTCATTGTGTTCGGTGAAACACATAGTCTTGAGACCAAGCTCGATGCCGCGGAGGATCATGGCCTCCATGGGCGCGGTACTGTCACCGGAATGGTGCGAGTGCATGTGGCAATCAGAAGTAAGGATGCTCATGTTTTGTCCTTTCTAAACCGCTTGCGCGGATTTTGACGTAAAAGATTGGCCCAAATGGGGCTCTAATGGTAAGTATAACGGATAAAAAGGAAAAAAACAGCTAAAAAATGAACAAACGGTAAAATTTTTCAGAAATGGAAATTATTTTTGATTTATCTCTTGAATTATCGCATGGAATCACGTAAAATATGTTTGCTGATAAAATTTTGACAATCTAAGAAGGGGAAGGTGATCCCGAAACCCTGAAAATTGTCAAAAGAAATATAATTTAATATTTTAGGAGGAATCTAAAATGGCAGTAAAAGTTGCGATTAATGGTTTTGGCCGTATCGGTCGTCTGGCTTTCAGACAGATGTTCGGAGCACCTGGTTATGAGGTTGTTGCAATCAACGATCTTACCAAGCCCTCCATGCTTGCTCAGCTTCTTAAGTATGATACCGCACAGGGCGGATACTGCGGAAAGATCGGTGAGAACCTTCACACCGTTACCGCTGATGACGAAGCTGGTACCCTTACCGTTGACGGTAAGACCCTGAAGATCTACGCTATGGCTAAGGCTAACGAGCTTCCTTGGGGAGAGATCGGCGTTGACGTAGTTCTTGAGTGTACTGGTTTCTACTGCTCCAAGGAGAAGAGCATGGCTCACATCGAGGCAGGCGCAAAGAAGGTTGTTATTTCCGCACCCGCTGGTAACGATCTGAAGACCATCGTATTCTCCGTAAACGAGAAGACCCTGACCGCTGATGATCAGATCATCTCCGCTGCATCCTGCACCACCAACTGCCTTGCACCCATGGCTAAGGCTCTGAACGATTACGCTCCCATCCAGAGCGGTATCATGAGCACCATCCATGCATATACCGGTGACCAGATGATCCTTGACGGTCCTCACAGAAAGGGTGACCTTCGTCGTGCTCGTGCAGGCGCTGCTAACATCGTTCCCAACAGCACTGGCGCTGCAAAGGCAATCGGCCTTGTTATCCCTGAGCTGAACGGCAAGCTGATCGGTTCCGCACAGCGTGTTCCCGTTCCTACCGGTTCCACCACCATCCTTACCGCAGTTGTTAAGGGCGCTAACGTAACCAAGGAAGGCATCAACGCTGCAATGAAGGCTGCTGCTTCCGAGTCCTTCGGTTACAACGAGGATCAGATCGTATCTTCCGACGTTATCGGCATGAGATTTGGTTCCCTGTTCGATGCAACCCAGACCATGGTTTCCAAGATCGATGACGAGACCTTCCAGGTACAGGTTGTTTCATGGTATGACAACGAGAACTCCTACACCAGCCAGATGGTTCGTACCATTAAGTACTTCGCTGAGCTGAACTAAGAGTTAGCAAAAAAGAGACCTTAGGGGTCCGGTCTTATGGACCGGGCCCTTTTTGTGTAGCGAGGAAAAAAACCAAGCGGCGCCGCAGGCGACATTTGGTTTCTCCCGAGCGTACATGAAATAAAAACAAAAGCCGCGAAGCGGCGGCTCCTGCGCAGCAGGAGGTTTTTATGAATATGAATGGAGGAAAAACAATGAGCTTAAACAAGAAATCCGTAGACGACATTAACGCAAAGGGCAAGCGCGTTCTTGTAAGATGTGACTTCAACGTTCCCCTGAAGGATGGCGTGATCACTGACGAGACCCGTATCGTGGCTGCACTGCCCACCATCAAGAAGCTGATCAATGACGGCGGCAAGGTTATCCTTTGCTCCCATCTTGGAAAGGTAAAGGAAGGCCCCAATGAGAAGGAGTCCCTGGCACCCGTTGCTAAGAGACTTTCCGAGAAGCTTGGCAAGGAAGTTGTTTTCGTATCTGATTACAACGTAACCGGCGAGGCTGCTACCAAGGCCGTAGAGGCTATGAAGGAGGGAGACGTAGTTCTTCTTCAGAATACCCGTTTCCGTGGCAAGGAAGAGACCAAGAACGGTGAGGAATTCTCCAAGGAGCTCGCTGATCTTGCGGATCTGTACGTTTGCGACGCATTTGGTTCTTCCCACAGAGCACATGCTTCCGTGGAAGGCGTTACCAAGTTCATCACCGCTAAGGGAGGTCAGAACGTTGTTGGTTATCTGATGCAGAAGGAAATCGACTTCCTCGGCAATGCAGTTGAGAATCCCGTTCGTCCTTTCGTAGCAATCCTTGGCGGCGCTAAGGTTGCAGACAAGCTGAACGTTATTTCCAACCTGCTTGAGAAGTGCGATACCCTGATCATCGGCGGCGGCATGGCTTACACCTTCTTAAAGGCTCAGGGCTATGAGATCGGTAAGTCCCTGGTTGACAATGAGAAGATCGAGTACTGCAAGGAGATGATGGAGAAGGCTGAGAAGCTTGGCAAGAAGCTGCTTCTTCCCGTTGACTCCGTTACCATCGCTGAGTTCCCTAATCCCATCGATGCTCCCGTTGACACCGTTGTGTGCGACGTAGACAAGATGCCTGCTGACAGAGAGGGCTGTGACATCGGACCTAAGACCGCTGAGCTGTACGCTGAGGCAGTTAAGAGCGCTAAGACCGTTGTTTGGAACGGACCCATGGGCGTATTCGAGAATCCCATCCTTGCAGCTGGTACCATCGCAGTGGCAAAGGCTCTTGCTGAGACCGATGCAACCACGATCATCGGCGGCGGCGATTCCGCATCCGCAGTTAACAATCTTGGATTTGGCGACAAGATGAGCCACATCTCCACCGGTGGCGGTGCTTCCCTTGAGTTCCTTGAGGGTAAGGTACTTCCCGGCGTAGCTGCAGCAGACGACAAATAGGCGGAATGAAGTATCTGTCCGCGAAGCGGACTTTAATTAGGAGGACATTATGGCAAGAAAGAAAATTATCGCAGGCAACTGGAAGATGAACATGACTCCCAGCGAGGCAGTTGCTCTGGTAAATACCTTAAAGCCCTTGGTAGTCAATAACGACGTAGACGTAGTATTCTGCGTACCTGCAATCGACATCATTCCTGCAATGGAAGCTGCAAAGGGAACCAATATCAACATTGGTGCTGAGAACATGTATTTCGAGGAGAAGGGTGCCTACACTGGCGAGATCTCTCCCGCAATGCTGGTTGACGCAGGCGTTAAGTACGTGATCATCGGACATTCCGAGAGAAGAGAGTACTTCGCTGAGTCTGACGAGACCGTTAACAAGAAGATCCTGAAGGCATTTGAGCATGGAATTACCCCTATCATCTGCTGCGGCGAATCCCTGAAGCAGAGAGAGCAGGGTATCACCATTGACTGGATCCGTCAGCAGATCAAGATCGCTTTCCTGAACGTGACTGCAGCTCAGGCAGCTACCGCAGTTATCGCTTATGAGCCCATCTGGGCCATCGGTACCGGCAAGGTTGCTACCACCGAGCAGGCACAGGAGGTTTGCAAGGCAATCCGTGATTGCATCGCTGAGATTTATGATGATGCAACGGCTGCAAGTATCCGCATTCAGTACGGCGGTTCCGTTTCCGCATCCAGCGCTCCTGAGCTCTTTGCTCAGCCTGACATCGACGGCGGTCTGGTAGGCGGCGCTTCCCTGAAGCCTGACTTTGGCCAGATCGTAAATTACAACAAGTAATCAGCGAATCGTCACTTATGAATTTCAAGAAGGAGTTTCCTGCATATTGCAAGAAACTCCTTTTTTTGTTATAATAATTCAGTAATGCTTGCTTGCCGAAAGGCCTTGTCACAAAGACAAAACTAAATGGATTGGAGAGACGGAACATGATTTTTAAGTGTAAGAATTGTGGTGGTAATGCTGTTTACAGTCCTGAAAAGCGAAGGATGATCTGCCCTTATTGCGACAGCGAGAATAGTTATGACCGTAAGACGAACGCGAATGACATCGTGAGCAACATGGAAAACTGTCCGGATTGCGGCGGTACGATCCCCGTGCAGCAGTTTGACAGCGCCATGCACTGTCCTTACTGCGGCAACTCCATTATTTTTGATGAGCGCGTACAGGGAGAGTATCTTCCGAAGTTTATCATTCCCTTTGAATTGGGAAAGGACAACTGTAAGGCGCTGATCCGTGAGAAGTTTAAGAAATTGACGTTTGCCCCCGCTGACTTTCTGTCGGAGGTTTGCCTGAATACCATGCAGGGCGATTACGTTCCTTTCTGGTTTTATGATTACAAGACGAATGCAGTCTTTGAAGGACAGGGAACCAAGGTTCGTTCCTGGACGAGCGGAAGTTATCGCTACACGGAGACTTCTTACTACAACGTGGTCCGCGACATGAACATTCCTTTCGAAAAATTACCGGCTGATGCATCCATTAAGATGCCGGATAACGTAATGGACCTGATGGAGCCCTATACCTATTCGAAACTCCGGGATTTCGAACCTGAATATCTTTCCGGTTTTAATGCGGAGATCTACAACATGCCTGCGGAAGAAATTGAAAGCAGGGCAAAGAAGAAGATGGAGGACGACGCGTCCGCAATCTTAAGGAGCAGTATTTCCGGATACTCCTCCGTGATCAAGAACAATCAGAGAATTAGCGTGCTTGACAGGAACGTAAATTACGGATTAATGCCCGTTTGGAAATACGTCTATCAATATAAGGAACAAGAATACCCCTTCTACGTAAACGGTGAAACGGGAAAGATCATAGGCACTGCACCGCTTTCCAAGAGCAAGGTGGTGGGCTACACGTTAACGTTATGGGCCCTTCTGACGGCGATCTTGGCATCCATCAATGGAATTTTGGGATTGATATAGGAGGGGGAGCAGCAAATGGAAGAGTATAACGTAAAGTTAGAAGAACGCAAAAAATATTTTCATTATTTTCGCGTTTGGATGATCATAGCGGCAATTGCCGTATGCGGTTTTGGCGTCATGAAGGTGATCCACTGGAATGACAAAGACGCGACTAGAAATAACTCCGAGGCACCGAGCGAGAGAGTGTTTGACTATGCTGACGTTCTTACGGATGCAGAGGAAAGAGATCTTGCGGAACTGATCGAAAAGCAGGAGGATTACGGAAAATGCGACATCATTCTCGTGACCATTAATCAGGAAGTCGGCGCTTCCGACTACGCATGGGAACAGACCATGATGGATCTCGCGGATGATTTTTATGACGAGCGGGCTTATGGTTACGATCAGCCGCATGGTGACGGCGTGTTGATCCTTGATAACTGGTATCACATGGGTCAAGAAGATACTCAGGCAGGAACGTGGATCTCCACTTCCGGCAACATGATCTCTGGATTGTCGGATTATGAGCGGGATCGGGTATTGGATGCCGAAGATGCCGGATTTAAAATCAGTACAAAGGATGGCTATGCGAGGGCAATCAAGGAGATCGCACAATATGCAAATGAAGAACATGGTGGATCCAAGCAGCTTCCCTGGGTTGTAGTCTTGGCAATTCCCGTGATCGTGGCAATTATCTACTGCTTGACAAACATGAAGCAAAAAGCAGGCGTTGACACGACTTCGGCGACCACCTACGTACCTGGCGGCCATCCGGAGATGAGAGCACAAAGGGATGATTTCATCCGCAAGAACGTAACGAAGGTAAAGATCGAGACTTCCTCAAGCTCTGGAAGCAGGGGCGGTTCGCACATGAGCAGTGGTGGCTTTAGCCATGGCGGCGGCGGACGCAGAAGATAAAGAACCCTCATAAAAAGATAAAAGAAAAGCATCCATGGTGACGGCATGGATGCTTTTTATTGTTCTTAATAAATTTATAAAAGGATCCGTAGTGGATGGGATTAAGCCATCTCGTTAACGGCCTTGCTGATGCGAGCAACTTTTCTGGCAACGTTGTTCTTGTGATAAACGCCCTTGCTTCCAGCCATCTCGATCACCTTGGTAGCGGAAGCGAGCTCAGCCTTTGCAGCCTCCTTGTCGCCAGCCTCGATGGCAGCGAATACCTTCTTGATCGCAGTCTTAACGCCAGATCTGATTGCCTTGTTTCTCTCAGCATTTACGCGCGCTACGGAAATTCTCTTCTTTGCGGACTTAATATTAGCCAATGTAGTTTACCTCCATTTGATAATTAAACGTATGTTTCGGACTCGTTTGCACAGCCAGACACGGAGGACTAATGCAAACATACTCTTGTAGTTTAGGTAATTATTTTGTTTTTGTCAATACATAAATCAGAAAAAAATGCAAAAAATAGGGATAAATTTATGGAAACAGACATTATTAAGAGGTAAGAGATGAATTCTTTTGGAATCAGAACGGATTTGGCCTTGGAGGCACGCGAGGGAATGGTGCGCGCGGGGGAGAAACTGCATGGCGTGCGGACGCAGGAGTATGAATATGAGAAAGCAGGCGTTCGCGTGACAAAGGTGTTTGTTGAGACAAAAAATGCTGCAAACCAGTTGGGAAAACCGATCGGTTGCTACGTGACCATGGAAGCCGACTCGCTAGGAGAGCCAGATGAGGGGTATCATCGCGAGATTTCGGAATGCTTTCGGAAGGAGCTTTGCCAACTTGTAGAGGAGAAGAAGAAAAAAGAAGAAATGGCCATTTTGGTGATCGGGCTTGGAAACAGGGACGTGACGGCAGATTCCCTGGGACCGCGAATCCTCGATAATCTTTTTGTCACGCGGCATATGGTAAAGCTGTACGGAGCGGCAGCCGTCGGAGAGAGAACGGTTCACCTGATCAGTGCCCTGGAACCAGGCGTCATGGCCAAAACGGGAATGGAGACGGCGGAAATCGTCAGCGGCGTGATCAAGGAGACAAAGCCTGATCTTCTGATCGTGGCGGACGCTTTGGCGGCAAGGAGTACAAAGCGACTGAACAGAACGATACAGATCACGGACGTGGGAATCCAGCCAGGCTCAGGAGTTGGCAATCACAGAAATGCGTTGACGCAGGAAAGCCTTGGCATTCCAGTGATCGCCATCGGCGTGCCAACCGTGGTAGACGCGGCAACGATCGTCGGAGACGCCTTGGAAAGACTTTTGGGAACGGAAAAGATTTTTCGGAGAAGCTCTTTTGCGGATCTTAATAACATGTACGTAACGGGGAAGGACGTGGATGAGGTCGTAAAACGCATTAGCTTCACGATTTCGGAAGGGATCAATGCAGCATTTCACGCGGAAGGGGAATAGACGGGCTTTGGACGGCATAGGATAGAGGGAACTTGAAATGACGGGAATCCTATGAGAGAAAGGCGACTTGGGAAAGCTTTGTTTTTGATCGCTTGTGCCCTGTGCATTGCACTGCTTTTCCGTATGATGAGAAAGCTTCCGGATATCAGGAATAAGAATGGTCCGACCTATGGAATTCATCAGATTTTGTTGATACAGGCGGAGAAAACCGTGGCGCCGGTTATTCCCTGTCTGGAGGAGATGAGGGCATGGAACCTTGCGGAAGACGCGGTAAGCCGTGACGGAGAGAATTTAGCTGATCGTGAGAATGCGCAGGGAGAGGATGACGGCACGAAAGACGGGACGGCGTTGGAAGAAGAGAGAATCACTGATGACGGGGAAACTTGGGAAGACGGGAGAATCACTGATGACGGGGAAACTTGGGAAGACGGGAGAATTACTGATGACGGGGAAACTTGGGAAGACGGGAATCTCTCAAATGACGATATCACGTGGGAGAATGAGAAAGCCGCGGAGGAAGTATTACGTCAGACGAGAGAAGAACTCATGGACGGCGGCGTTTCCGGCATGGAGGATGCAGGAAGCTGGGTGGAGAGCGGGATCGCTCTGAAAAGCCGCCTGACGGATAAAAAGCAGATTCTTGAAGCCGTGACCATGAATACCTATGAATCCCTCATCAAAAATTTTTACGTGGTTGATTCCACGACGATGGCAGATGGTGCGCTCCTTAACGCGGAACGCTTTCTGGCAAAGGATCTCCGGATCGGGCAGACGGGGGAAGGACCGCAAATACTGATCTATCACACCCATTCACAGGAAGGTTACGCGGACAAGGAGAATCCGGAGGCAACCGTTGTTGGCGTTGGCAGGGAGCTGACCAGGATTTTGGAGGAGGATTACGGATACAGGGTGTTGCATCATGAGGGCGTTTATGACAAGCCCTCCCGCAACGGCGCTTATTCCAGGGCATTGCCGGAGGTGGAAAGGATCCTTGAGGAGAATCCAAGCATTCAGGTCGTGATCGATCTGCATCGGGACGAGATGCCGGAAAAGGTCAGACTCGTTACGGAAGTGGAGGGGAAAAAGACGGCCAGGTTCATGTTCTTTAATGGCATCAGCCGCACCAGAAAGACGGGAGAGTTGGATTATCTGAAAAACCAGTGGCTGGAAGAAAATCTGGCCTTTTCGTTTCAGATGGAAAAAGCCGCGCAGGAGTATTATCCCGGCCTTACCAGGAAGATCTATCTCAAGGGATACCGTTATAACATGCACGTATGCCCCAAAACGCTTCTGATCGAGCTGGGGGCGCAAAACAATACCTATGAGGAGGCATTGGCCGCCTGCGGGCCGCTGGCAAGTCTTTTGGACCACGTGCTGTCGGGAGGGGAATGGACGGAAGCCGCGATCCCTTGAGAAACTATGGACAAGCCATCATTTTTCTGATAGAATAAAAAATCAAGATTACGAAAAGAAAATGAGGGTTTTAAGATGTCCCAGATCGACCAGTCGAAAATTCGAAATTTTTGCATCGTGGCTCACATTGACCACGGTAAATCCACCTTGGCGGACCGCATCATAGAGCAGACGGGTCTGCTTACCAGCCGTGAGATGCAGGCGCAGGTGCTTGACAACATGGAGCTTGAGCGCGAACGCGGCATTACCATCAAGGCGCAGGCAGTTCGCACCGTATATAAGGCAAAGGATGGCGAGGAGTATATCTTCAATCTGATCGACACGCCGGGCCACGTAGACTTTAACTATGAGGTGAGCAGATCCCTTGCAGCCTGCGACGGAGCAATCCTGGTCGTGGACGCGGCACAGGGAATTGAAGCCCAGACGCTGGCCAACGTTTATCTGGCGCTTGATCATGACTTGGACGTATTTCCCGTCATCAACAAGATCGACCTTCCCAGTGCGGAGCCGCAGCGCGTGATCGAAGAGATTGAGGACGTGATCGGCATTGAGGCACAGGATGCGCCGCTCATTTCCGCCAAGAACGGCATTGGCATAGAAGAAGTACTGGAGCAGATCGTGCATAAGATCCCGGCACCCAAGGGCAGTGCCTCCGCACCGCTTAAGGCATTGATCTTTGACTGCGTATATGATTCTTATAAAGGCGTTATCGTATTTTGCCGCATCATGGAAGGAACCGTGAAAAAGGGTACCGAAGTCCTGATGATGGCGACGGGAGCGAAGGAAGAGGTCGTTGAGGTTGGATATTTTGGCGCAGGCCAGTTTATCCCCTGCGAGGAGCTCTCAGCCGGCATGGTTGGCTATATCACGGCATCCATTAAGAACGTAAAGGATACCGCAGTGGGTGACACGGTGACGGATGCCAAGAACCCTTGCGCGGAGCCGCTGCCAGGCTACAAGAAGGTGCTTTCCATGGTATATTGCGGCATCTATCCCGCAGACGGAGCGAAGTATCCTGATCTACGTGACGCTCTTGAAAAATTGCAGTTAAATGACGCGTCCCTATTCTATGAGCCGGAAACCTCCATCGCGCTGGGCTTTGGATTCCGGTGCGGATTCCTTGGGCTTTTGCACCTGGAGATCATTCAGGAGCGCTTGGAGAGGGAATACAACCTGGATCTCGTGACGACGGCCCCCGGCGTTGTTTATAAAGTGCATAAGACAAACGGCGAGTGCATTGAACTCACCAATCCGTCCAACCTTCCCGACCCCTCTGAGATCGATTACATGGAGGAACCCATTGTCAGCGCTGAGATCATGGTGACCAGCGAGTTTATCGGTTCCATTATGACGCTCTGCCAGGAGCGCCGCGGGCGGTATCTTGGGACGGAATACATTGAAGGTACCAGGGCATTGCTCAAGTATGAATTGCCGCTCAACGAGATCATCTATGATTTCTTTGACGCGTTAAAATCCAGGTCCAGGGGCTACGCGTCCTTCGACTATGACATTAAGGGCTATGAGCAGTCAAAGCTTGTGAAGCTTGACATATTGATCAACAAGGAAGAGGTTGACGCGCTGAGCTTTATCGTTCATGCGGATTCCGCTTATGAGCGCGGCCGGAAGATGTGTGAGAAGCTGAAGGATGAGATTCCGAGACATCTGTTTGAGATTCCCATTCAGGCAGCCGTTGGCGGAAAGGTCATTGCGAGAGAGACCGTCAGGGCGATGCGCAAGGACGTGCTTGCAAAGTGCTACGGCGGCGACATCACCCGTAAGAAGAAGCTCTTGGAGAAGCAGAAGGAAGGAAAGAAGCGCATGCGCCAGATAGGTAACGTGGAGATTCCCCAGAAGGCATTCATGAGCGTCTTAAAGCTTGACGATAGGGACTAAAGGATGAAAGAGCTAATGCTTTACCTGCACGTGCCATTTTGCGTGCGGAAATGTAATTATTGTGATTTCCTCTCCGCCGTTCATCCGGAGGAGCGGAGGGAGCGCTACGTAGAGGCGCTCTGCGCGGAAATCCGTGCGAGAGGAAAGGAATATTCAGGGAGGACCGTTACCAGCATTTTTTTTGGCGGGGGAACGCCCTCCCTGCTTTTGCCTGCGCAGATTTCCGGGATCATGGACGTGATAAGGGAAACGTTTCCGGTGGCGTCTGATGCGGAGGTCACGATGGAGTGTAACCCCGGAACGGTCAAATCGACTGAAAAGCCAGAAGGTGAAAGCCGGCAAGGCAATTCAGACAGTGAAAAAAAGCAGGAATCTTCAAAAGGTGAAGAACTACGGGGAAATATGGCAGAAGAAGAACGGCTTGCAGGATACCTGAAAGCAGGCATCAATCGCCTCAGCATCGGCCTTCAGTCTGCAAATGACGAGGAACTAAAGCTTCTTGGGCGCATTCATGATTACGAAGCGTTTCTTCGGACGTATCAGGCTGCAAGGGCAGCAGGTTTTTCTAACGTAAGCGTTGACCTGATGAACGCGCTTCCCGGTCAGACTTTGGATTCCTGGAAGGAGACTCTGGAGAAGGTTTTGGCGCTGAAGCCCGTGCCGGAGCATCTTTCCGTCTACAGCCTGATCCTTGAGGAGGGTACCCGCTTTTTTACTTGGGACGGGGAAGGAAAATTTACGGGGAAACTGCAGATCCCGTCGGAAGAGCTTGACCGCGAAATGTATGCCCATACGGGAAAGAGATTGCGGGAAGCGGGCTTTGAACAATATGAGATTTCTAATTACGCCAGGGAAGGTCGTGAATGCAGGCACAATTACGGCTACTGGATCAGAAAAGAGTATTTAGGCCTAGGCCTTGGTGCGGCGTCACTTTTGGATGAGATAAGGTATTCCAACGAGACTGATCTGGAAAAATATTTGAAGGATCCCCTGTCGGGCAGAACGGCGCAATCCCTTGGCAGGAAGGAACAGATGGAGGAGTTTTTGTTCCTTGGGCTGCGCACCTGCCGGGGCGTTAAAAGGAAAGAATTTTTGGAATGCTTTGGCGAGCCTTTGGACCAGTATTGGCAGGCGGTGATCGAAAAGAACGTGGCGGACGGGCTGCTCCTGGATGAG
This sequence comes from Lachnospiraceae bacterium, assembly GCA_017552985.1. Classification (GTDB taxonomy): domain Bacteria; phylum Bacillota; class Clostridia; order Lachnospirales; family Lachnospiraceae; genus Acetatifactor. Next base: position 27,132 of record JAFZNO010000081.1, on the reverse strand, counting down.
GGGGAAGGAATCCGCCTAACTGCAAGGGGAATGGACCTTAGCAATTACGTGTCGGCACAGTTTTTGCTGGAAGAATAAGCTCGCGGTACCAAAGAGGACGGAAGGACTTGCAACTCATAATATGTCCGCGCGTATACTATCTTAACTAAGGCCAATAGGTGACGTGGAGGCTTCGTTGCAAACCTTTTTGCATCCATTGACTCCGAAGGAAGAAGCAAGACAGCTCAGTCTGCTGAAAGAGGGAACCCCAGAGGAGGCAAATGCCGCAAAGGAAATGCTCATCGAGCATAATTTACGACTGGTGGCCCATATCATCAAGAAGTATCAGATATCTGACGAGGAACCGGACGACTTGCTTTCCATAGGCACGATTGGGCTGATCAAGGCGATAGGCAGTTTTGATGAAAGCAAGGGGAAACTGGCAACCTACGCATGCAGATGCATAGAAAATGAAATTCTGATGCTGCTTCGCGGCAAGAAGAAAACGGCCCGTGACGTATCGTTATATGAGACCATTGGCCAAGACAAGGAAGGCAATGAGATTCAGCTCATGGACGTGATCGAGCAAAACCAAATGGATGCCTGCGACCGTTTTGAGCTGAGTGAGAACGTAAAGAAACTAAGGGAAATGCTCCAAACGCTTTTGACAAAAAGAGAGCGAGAGATCATGATACTCCGGTATGGTCTGGTGGATGGCGAGGAGAAGACGCAAAGCCAGATCGGAAAACGCATGGGGATCTCGAGAAGCTACGTTTCCAGGATCGAAAAACGGGCGTTGGGAAAGCTCCGCAGGGGATTTCAACAAGAGACTTGAAATTTTCAGCATCACAAGTTATAATAAAATCTGCCGTATCTGTCACGGGTTAATTCTAATCCGTGACGGGTATCCCATCTTATTCATTTCAAACGCGGCGCCGTACTAAGCGGGTGGCTGCTCCGAGAACGATTCGGTTCTTTTTTCAAAGTTTAACGAATTTGACAGAAAGTATGGCGTTCCTTGACAAACGTAAGCGGATACAATAACATAAAAAAGGAATTTGTATCATGATACAAAGGAGAAAAGCATATGAAACGGAAGAATTTTTGGAGACTTTTTGGTGCAACTCTTTTTATGCTGGGCTTTTTTTTGTTAGGGAACGGCATGCAGGTCTCGGCGGACGATAAAATACCGATTGACAAAGATCATTTTCCGGATCCTGGTTTCCGGGCGGTGATCGCTTCCCAACAGTATGACTGGGATCGGGACGGTTTCCTGAATGATCAGGAACGCGGCGTTTATAACGTCTATTGTAAGAACTATCCGAACGTAAAATCACTGGAGGGAATCGAGTACTTTCCGGACGTGCGCGGCGTGTGGTGTGAGAATTGTAGCATTACCGGAAAAGTGAGTTTCAAAAAGAATCCGGAGATCACCGGTATCTGGTGTTCGGGCAATCCGATCACGGAGATCGATCTTTCCGGTAATCCGAAGCTAGAGTGGATTTATTGCTTTCAGTGTGACTTGGAGACCTTGGATTTGTCCCACAATCCCAAGATGGGATATCTTGAGATCAGCGAAAATCCGAGGTTGAAATCAATTGATCTGAGCGTGTGCCCGGATTTGGAACACCTGATCATTTTTGGGTGTCCGCTGGAATCGCTGGATCTGAGCAGCAATCCAAAGCTTTCCCATCTGGATGCATTTAAGACTGGCTTAAAACACTTGGATCTCGGCAATAATCCGAATATGAAGAGACTTGACGTCTGGGGAAATCCCGGACTGGACGTGGACGTCAGAGGCTTGTCAGGGTTGGAGTTCTTTAACTGCGCCGATAATGACCTTACGCGTCTTGACGTTTCCCACAATCCGCAGCTGATGGCACTTTTCTGCGATTGGAATGACATCTCGGAACTGGATCTGTCTCACAATCCGAGACTTTGTGATCTGCGCTGCGCATGTAATCAGCTCACGAGCCTGGATATTTCCCATAACCCGCTGCTGTATTATTTCCAGATTTTTGGCAATCCGATCAGTTCGGTAAACATCAACAATAACTGCCGTCTCCGTTATATTCTTGATCAGGTGGAAAAGGGGAACGGCTCCATGGTATATGACCCCAATTCGATGTCCAATGATTACTTGGTCGATTTAGGCGGAGACCGGGAGTATATGGACGAATTGCGATATTTTATCAGCGTAAAGCCGGCTACGAAGCTGATCGCGGACAAGCCGAATGAAGCAGCAGACGTCTATGACGTGTATATTAATACTAACGACGGTTTTACCGGGAACGAAGATTTTGTAACCCGCGGGGAAGCGATTCAGACGATGTATGAGCTGGCGGGAAGCCCTAACGTTTACGGAAAGTCCCGCTTTAAGGACGTGGCAGGTACCTTTTACGAGAAGGCCGTGATCTGGGGCGAGCAAAATAATATCTGTTACGGCTATCCGAATCTCTGTTCCGATACGTTTTGCGGTGACGTTGTGATCGCAAGACAGGATTTTGCGTTGATGGTACACCATTATGCAGAAGGTCTGGTGTGGCTGAGTGCGTTTGACTACGGCCGCACGGATGATAAGGCAGATTTCTTTGACGTGGATTATTATGCATGGGGAGCTGTTACCTATGCGATCCAGTGGGAGATTCTGGAGACAAAGAATAATTACGTTTATCCTCATGGAAGACTGACCACTGCTGAAATGGAGAAGGGCTTAAAGGAATTTCTGGATCACGTTGAGAAATATGCCGTCATTCATGTTTCAACGGCTGGCGGAAAAGGAAAAACCGGCAGCAGCGTGAGAATCGGAGAAACGGTTACCGACCTGCAGATTGCTAAGAAAGGGTTGTCGTTGCAGGATACCATTGCCATAAATTACAAGTTGTCCAAAACGGCGCTTAAGGGAAAATATCACGATCCTTACCTTGTGGTGATTCAGGGCGGCAGCATGACGAAACTGACGGAGTATGATGAAGACGGAGACGATCTTGTGTTTACTTACAGGGTGGCTCCGCACCAGATTGGTGACGTGGCCATTGCCGTACCGCACGCATTGTGCGCTGACGGAAAGGACGTCATGGGCGTGACCATGGAATATTCCGTTGCACAATATTGCTACAATATGCTATCCAAGGATGAATATGCAGGCTCGCAGTATGCGACGTTTAGAAGGCTTCTCGTCGACATTCTGCGCTATGGTGATGCTGCGCAGCTTTACGTGGGTTATAAGCCGGCAGAATTGGCAAGCCGCAACCTGACAAGTGCGCAAAACGCCATGGGAACGGACGTGAGCGTGGCCATGAATTACAACACCGTAAAAGAACCGAATTACAAGACGATAAATTCATCCGAGTCGTGGGCAACGATCGAAAAGGCGACGCTGTACCTTGAAGCAGCAGTGAACGTACAGTTTAAGTTTAGAGCGAACGGTCCTTATGACCTTCGCGTGGTGATCACGGATAATGCGGCATGTACGAACGTAATTGGCGAGTATCCGGCAAGCGCGCAGCAAATGGACGATGGATTATATTACGTCAACGTGGACGCCTTAAATGCAGGTCAAATGAAAAAAACAATCTACGCCACGGTGATGAAGGGCAACAAAAAGGTCAGCAACACGTACCGTTACAGCATTGAATCTTATGCGGCTTCCATGAAGGGAAAGAACGCAAACCTGGATAGACTGCTTGACGCGATGATGCGGTATGGAAACAGCGCGGCGGCTTATGCCCAGTAGTAAATATGGCACTACAAAATAATGGAAAAGGAGGTTTTATGTACAGTACAATTTTATCTGGGGCGCTTTTGGGGATCCGGGCGTGCATGGTCCAGGTGGAAGTGGATGCGTCATCCGGTCTTCCTGCCATGAGCATGGTTGGATCCCTGGGCGCCGAGGTCAGGGAGTCGAGGGAACGCGTGCTTGCTGCCTTAAAAAACGCGGGAATCGACGTCCCTCCAAAACACGTCACGGTAAATCTTTCACCGGCGGATCTACGGAAAGAAGGCACGGCATATGATCTTCCGATCGCGATCGGAATGCTGGAGGCATTAGGATTCTTTCCGGAAGGGAAGGCTAAGGGAATCCTGTTTTTGGGAGAACTGGGCCTGAACGGGGAGATCCGCTCGGCGCGCGGCGTACTTCCCATCGTACGGGAGGCAGCAATGCAGGGCATCCGGGAATGCATTGTTCCCTACGCTAACGTGCGGGAAGGCGCCGTGATCCCTGGAATCCACGTTAGGGGAGCAAAGGATCTGGAGCAGGTCATGGTATTCCTTTTGGCAGGAGAGGGAGAGCGGGATTCCATCCTGCCGTACGTAACCCTCAAGGCAGAAGAGCTCACGACAGACGAATCGCTCCGCCAGGCAGATGATTTTGCGGAAGTAAAAGGGCAGGAGGTCGCCAAGAGGGCAGCGAAAATTGCTGCCGCCGGATTCCACAATCTCTTGATGCTAGGCCCGCCGGGCGCGGGAAAATCCATGATCGCAAAACGGATTCCGGGAATTTTGCCTCCGCTTTCGTTGGAGGAAAGTCTTGAAGTAACGGCGATCTACAGCGTGGCGGGACTTCTTGGCGAACGGTCCCTTATTACGCGAAGGCCCTTTCAAAGCCCGCATCACACCATATCTCCGCCGGCACTGATGGGAGGAGGAACCATCCCACGGCCCGGCATTATCTCATTATCACATCGAGGCGTCCTTTTTCTGGACGAACTTCCTGAATTTCAAAGAAATAGTTTAGACGGCATGCGTCAGCCATTAGAGGATAAACAAGTGCAGATCACGAGAGTGGGTGGAAACATTGTGTATCCTGCCGATTTTATGCTTGTTTGTGCCATGAATCCATGTCCGTGCGGGTATTTTCCAGACCGCAACAGATGCCGCTGCACGGAGCCACAGATCAAACACTACGCGGGACGCGTTTCCGGGCCCATTTTGGACCGGATCGACCTATGCGTTGAACTGCGGTCAGTGGAGATCACAAGTCTTCACGAGGCGTATTCCGGTGAGTCCAGCGCGGTCCTGCAAAAACAGGTTGAGCGTGCAAGACGGGCCCAAGAGGAGCGCTTTCGCGGGGCGAATTATCGGTTTAACGGCGACGTGCAGGCGGCAGACGTCGACAAGTACTGCACTTTGGGCGAAGAGGAAAAGAAATGCATGGAAAAGCTCTACGGTGAGATGGGGCTTAGCGCCAGATCGTATCACCGGATCCGAAAGGTCGCGAGGACGATCGCCGATCTTGCAGGGGAAGAGCGGATACGCACGGAACATCTGCTGGAAGCGGCCATGTACCGGCCCGTGCAGGAAATCTGGAAGGCATAGTCTGGGTAGAAAAGGATTATGTGGCAGACGCGTGATCACGTAAGATCGCGATAAGGAGGAAAAGGAATTTGACAGAGGATCGGTTATGGTATTTACAATGGATTGCCAGCTTATGGGAATTTCCGGGGAAAACAAAGCAGATGCTGTTAAGCAGGTTTCCCGATCCAGAGGAGCTGTTCCGCGTGACGAAGGACGGGTGGGAGGAACTCTTGGCACCAAAGCAAGTGGAGATCATCCTGCGAAGACAGGAGGAAGCATTGGCGGACGTGAAGGCCAGAGTGGGAGAAACGACGGGAAGTTCCTTGCGGGCATGTCTCAAAGAACAATATGACAACCTAGGCAGGCTCGGGATTTCCTTTGTGACGATGGAACAGGTGGAATATCCAAAGAGACTGCGGGAAATCCCGGATCCGCCACTTGGGATCTACTACAAGGGGAAACTGCCTGAGGATGAGATCGCCGTATCCATCATTGGATCCAGGGATTGTTCCGAGTATGGAAGCTACGTGGCGAGTGGGTTGGGAAAGTATCTTGGGGAAAGAGGTATTCCCGTCATCAGTGGCATGGCGAGAGGCATTGACGGCATAAGCCAGCAAGCCGCCCTAGAGGCGGGAGGGCTGTCCTACGGCGTATTGGGATGCGGCGTGGACGTCTGTTACCCAAAATCAAACGAACGACTGTATCAGAAGTTGACGGAACATGGCGGCATCCTGTCAGAATATCCGCCGGGAACGCCGCCGGCGCCCTTTAACTTTCCGCCAAGGAACAGAATCGTGAGCGGATTGTCCCAGGCCGTAGTCGTGGTGGAAGCCGCCGTAAAAAGTGGCACGAGCATTACGGTCTCCATGGCGTTAGATCAGGGGCGGGACGTGTACGTGGTCCCGGGGCGCGTGACAGACAGGCTCAGCGATGGCTGCAACCGCCTGATCAAGCAGGGGGCTTTTGTCTTTACGGATCCCAAAAGCTTTGTGGAGGAGCTTCAGGAGACCTATTTTTTGCAATGCGTTGGTCCTAAGAAAAGCAAGGCGAATAAAGCGAAAGCGCCGGAAGTGCCAAAGGAACTTCAGGGGTTGTGGACCTTGTTGGATCACACGCCCAAAAGCGTGGAAGAGCTACAAAAAAACCTAGCGGAGCCCCTTTCCATCCAGGATTGTAACATACGGCTCATGGAGCTTACGTTATCCGGAATGGCAAAGCAGGTATCGCCAGGTCAGTTTTGTAAAGCATAGCACGCGTCAGAAAGCATTGTGCGTTAATCTTCGTCTTGAATGGAGCTTAAGGCTTCGTTGATCAGTTTTTCGTCATGCTTATAGATCAAAAGGGAAAAGTTCCAGATCAAAAAATAATTGATGACGTAAGCAATGGAAATGATCAGGAAATACTTAAAATTCGTATACCAGTGAAACAGCCAGCCAAAGCCGATGACAATACCGTAAATCAGTAAGAAATGGAACAAGCGCAACAGGCGATATTGGTTTTTGCTCAACGGCTTTTCCGTAAAAAAGAGGAGCGACGGAAGACAGCAAAAAAAGCTTCCGATAATGGCAGAAAAGGGGATATACCAGTCAAATTGGATGGGATCGTGCCGTAAATAGGAGACAAGTCCTTCCAATCCCATGACGAGCATGATAAGAAAGGTGAGTAAAAAGGTTTGTTCAGCAATGAGTTTTAGTTTTTTCATGAAAGATACCTCCGGTAATCCAAGACATATTAAACGTTTAATCCCAGGCGCTTTTTGAACTCCTGTACGTAGCTTCTGGTGATGACAAGACTTTCGCCGTTTAGGAGCGTGGCGTGAAGGCGGGCATTATCACCTGCCTTCACGCTTTTGATTTTCCGCATGTTACAGATCATGGATTTGGAACAACGGAAAAATCTTTGATCCAGAAGTGTTTCAAGTTCATAAAGCTTGTATTTTACTTCCAGACAATCTGACTTTGTATATACAAAGGTCTTAGCGTCTACGGATTCAGCGTAGTAAATCTTTGAAAAAGGGCAGGGTATCCGTTCGCCGTCGCGAAAGCCGATGAGCGTGTGCTCGCCGTTCTCCAAAAGAGAGATGGCCATTTGCACGTCATCCGTTAAGTCCGCAACGCGGATGGAGGCCTCTTCCATTTCCTTTGCCGGAACCTTTTGAATCGTAACTTTCAATGCATTGTCCCCCTATTTCTTCTGATAAACCATGGGATAGATCAGACTGATGGCAAGGATGGCAACCATCGTGATCATTATAACGTAAAAACATGTTTGATGCCAAGAAAATGCATTCCCAAAGAGCTCGATCTGAAACGAGAAGTAATCTTTGATGCCGCTGGCAAACATTCCCTGGTCAATGCCGCCAATGGAGTCGTTTACGTGATCCAGAATTCCGGAAAGCAGCGTCTCCCTAAGGAGTACGGTGATCCCGGTTGCCGGAATGAGCTGGCAGAAGTTCCGGATGGCGTCAGCAAAATCCGCGAGGGGAATATAGGCCCCGATGACAAAGCCTGACACCGCGGAGAGAATGCCAAGTAATGCGCCGCTGGCGGAGGTTGTCTTGATAAACAAAACAATGAGCATGAAAATAGCCGTTGCGGAAACCGAGCCGATCAATAAAAGAAACATAAGCTTTAGGATGGCCATGACCGTCAGGTAGGTCGATGAGGTCAGTCTTAATACAAGCAGGCCGATCCCCATGATCACCGAGGTCATCAGAAAGGCCGAGAGCGCGGCGGCGGTAAAGTAGGCAAGAATGATCTGCAGGCGGCTTGCCGGGGTTACGGTGAGATCCACGTCAATGCCGGCTTCACGGTCGCTGATCAGCGTCACCAGACAGTTATAAGGGATCGTGATCAGGGCGGATCCCATGATGCCGGACAGGAGCAGCCCGTTTACAAATGCGTCAACGTCACTCCCGTTAATAAGGGGCAGGAGAACGCCGGCAGATTCCTCAAGGGCATTTACGTAGTTACCCTTTAGAAAAAGGAGATAGAGGACAAAGATGATCAATGGCGTCAGCATGGAAAAAAAGATCATGGTCTTGTCCTTGAAAAATACCAGAAGATTTCTTTGAGTCAGTCCAATAAATTTACGCATTTGCAAGCTCCTTTCCCGTAAGCGTCAAGAAAACGTCATCTATTGTGCCTTTCAGTATTTCGTAGTCTTGGATCTCTGTCTTGTGGTCACAAAGAAAATCCGTGATCGTACCGTCGAAATATGCAACGTAATGATCCGTATGATAGTCATGCTCAAAGTTTTGCAACATGGCATCCGCGCTTTCTGACGGCGCATGATACCAGAGAAGCTTGGATTTGGCATAAGTCGTTTTCAGACTAGCAGGCGTTCCGTCGGCGATCACCTTTCCGTGATCAAGGATCACGACGTGATCTGCCTGGGCAGCCTCCTCCATGTAGTGGGTAGTCAGAAAGATGGTGAGGGCCTCTTTTTTCCGAAGGTCGCTTAAATAATCCCACAGAAGCTTTCTCGTGGCCGGATCCAAGCCGGTTGTCGGTTCATCCAGGAACAAGAGCTTCGGGTGATGGATCAGGGCGCGGATCACGTCCACGCGACGGCGCTGACCGCCGGACAATTTTTGATAGGGTTGCTTCCAGATTTCATCAAGGAGAAACGCATCCCAAAACGGTTCCAGCTTTTTCATGGTTTCCTTCTTGGAAAAGCCATAATAGGAGCCTCTCGTGAGGAGATTTTCAGCGATCGTCAGCTTGGGATCCAGCACGGACTTTTGAAACACGATGCCGATCAGGTCCCTGATCTTAGCGTCTTCCTTCCCCAGCTCGTGGCCGAATATGGAAGCCTCGCCGGAAGTTTTTTGGAGAACGGTGCTTAGCATGTTGATGGTGGTGGACTTCCCGGCACCGTTCTCACCGAGATAGGCAAAGAGCTCACCCTCCGGAACGGCAAAAGATACGTCGTCTACGGCTACGTGCGTTTGATATGTTTTTCTTAAATGATCAACTTGAATGGCATTCATGGCTTTACGATCCTTTCTTTGCGATGGTTTTGGCCTGTATGAGCTTACCATAACAGATTTCCGGCGGATTACAAGTGGACTGCAGGTGAGTTGCATCCCGCGGGGGGTGAAATGCACAAAAAGGATTTTGACGAAAACGCGAACTTTTGGTATAATTCTATTAATTTATAGGGAGAAACGACAGAAGGGAAAGCGAATGACGGAAGTAGAAAGATTAAAAGAAATTGTAGAGAAACTAAGAGCTGAAGACGGGTGTCCGTGGGACCGCGTCCAGACGCATGAGAGTCTGAAGCCGGAATGCATCGAGGAAGCGGCGGAGGTGATCTGCGGCATCAACATTCTTAAAGCTACGGGGGATGCGGAGAACCTAAAGGAGGAGCTTGGTGATCTTCTTTTGCAGGTGATGTTTCACGCGGTACTTGCCGAAGAGGAAGGACTCTTTACTTTTGAGGACGTGGCGAAAACGATCAATGAAAAGATGGTGCGACGTCATCCGCACGTATTTAGCGGCGTAAATTTTGCATCTGACGAGGAGCGTCATGCGGCCTGGAATGCCATAAAGAAACAGGAAAAGGCTGGCAAGGAATGGCATGCGGATTATCTGCCGGAAGCATTTTCGGAAGCTACGGAGCTGATCGAAAAGGCAAAGGAAAGAAAAGGCTTTTAATTTATTTCTGCCGAGGGTACTGATCGGGAGGGGATAAACATATGAGGAAATGGAATACGTTAAAAATCGTTCTATTTGTTGCGGCGTGCGTATGCATGAACGTAGGGGGAAAGCTATTGACGGTTTGGCTGGAATTACCGCTTTGGGGGGATTCCTTTGGAACGGCGCTGTGTGCGTGCGTGGGAGGCCCTGTTTGCGGAGCAATCGTGGGCTTTACGAGTAACATGGCCTATTGCGTTGTCAACCGGCTTTCAGCGGCCTATTCCATTACCAGCATCGCCTTGGGCATTATCATAGGCATTGCGGTTCAAAAGAAATGGTTTGATGAGTTTTACGGATTTATGAAGGCGGCCTCCCTGGCAATGTTCACGGCGCTGGTGGTGTCCGTACCGACAGACATGATTTTTGACAATGGTCATACGGGCAACGTTTGGGGAAACGGGATCGTAGATTATTTCTTGGATAAGGACTGGCCTGTTTTCCTATGTTGCGTTATTGGTCAGTTGGCATTGGAATTTGTGGATAAGTTACTTACGATCGCTGCAGTTTATTTCATCCTTATCCTTAGGCGGTGGCAGAAGAATCAAAAGAAAAACAGGCTCATGGGGCAGAAAACCCCCACGGGAACGATCCTGCTTTTTGTTCTGGCGCTTGGCGCTTCCTTGCTTGCTCCATTGAGGGCAGACGCGTCTTCCTCCCGGGATTCGGTGGATTACAACGATTACGTTCAGAGCATTTACAGTAATAATAACGGCTTGCCCTGCGGCGAGGCCAATGACATTGCGCAAACCAATGACGGCGTGTTGTGGATCGGTACGTATGCCGGTCTGTACCGCTTTAACGGCCGCGAGTTCCGATGGGTGGATGATTATGAATCCGTAAAGAACGTGAACTGTCTTTACGTGGACGAAGAGGGACGCTTGTGGATCGGAACCAATGACAACGGACTCTCCATCATGATCCGTGAAAAGATCGTCAACGTTCTGGATCAGGCGGACGGACTTCCCTCCAATTCCGTACGATGCATTATTCGCGCAACGGACGGATATTATTACGTCGGCACCACGTCCAGCATGCAGATCCTTGTGATGAACAACGGCCTTAAGGCAACCAACACCCTCCCTGAGATAAATTACACGGACAGCGTGGCTGCGGACGAGCTTGGGCACGTGGCAGTCGTTGCCTCTGACGGTGAATTATTCTTGATGAAAAAGGGAAACATTCTGTGTTCCCTGCGCTTGCCGGACGAGCAGGAGATATTCAACTGCTGTGCATTTTCACCGGACGGCACGCTGATGGTGGGTACGTCATCCAACCATATTTTTTATTATGACGTAGAGAAGGATGATCTCAGACGGATCAAGATCATGACCTGTCCGGACGTGACCAGCATTAATAATCTGAATTTCTTAAACGACGGAACGATGTTTATTTCAACAGACAGCGGAATATCCTACGTCGACGGGGTAGGCTACCACAAGCTGAATACAAATGGATTTAATAACTCCATTGACAACATGCTGTTTGACTATCAGGGGAATCTTTGGTTCACGTCCTCGAGACTTGGACTCCTTCGCCTTGCGAAGTCCCCGTTTAAGGACGTATACGGTTCCATCGGCATGGACCGCAAGGTAGTCAACACGATCGTTTCCTGGCAAGGCAACTATTATATCGGAACGGATAAGGGTCTCGACGTGGTGGATAAGACCTGCAGCCGGCAGATCGAGAATGAATTGACTAAGTCTCTGGCAGGGAAGCGCATCCGCTGCATGTACGTGGACGGGAAGAATCACCTGTGGGTTTGTACGTACGGCAGTGGCCTGATGGAATACGCGCCCAGCGGGGAATCCTGGGCATATAACAAGGACAACGGCAGCTTTGGTAACCGTGCCCGCATCGTGACTGGCCTTTCAGACGGAACGATCCTGGCGGCAGGCGATACTGGGATCAGTTACATCCGGGATCACAAGATCACGCAGACCATCCACAATCAGGAAGGGTGGATCAATTCCATGATCCTGACCGTGACCGAGCGCAGTGACGGGACGATCCTTGCAGGCACGGACGGAGACGGCATTGCCGTGATCAAGGACGGTAAGGCTACGAAAATGCTCACGCGCGAGGACGGGCTTAGCAGTGACGTGATCCTGCGCACGGTCAAGGATCCCAAATCCGAGGGAGTGTTTGTGGTTACCAGCAATAGCCTGTGTTATCTGGAACCCAACAACTCGGTCCGCATTTTGGACAAATTCCCGTACTTTAACAACTATGACATTTTCGTGAAGGATGAGGATACGCTGTTTGTCATGTCCAGTGCCGGAATCTATGTCGTGGAGCGGGATGAACTGGTCACGGGTGGCGAGATCGCTTGGGAACTCTTGGATGCCCGAAGGGGATTAGGTACGTCGCTGACTGCCAATTCCTGGAACTGTTATGACGGAAGCGGAGAATTATTCCTTCCCTGTGACACGGGCGTTTACGTGATCGACGTTGACAAGTATAACAGCGACGTCCGTTCTTACAGAATGCAACTGGCTTCCGTAAAGCTGGATGGCGTGGTGCAGCCCATTGCAAGAAAGGGTGCAATTACGGTGGGACAGGGCGTGAGCCGCGTGGAACTCAGCCCTGAGATCCTAAACTATACAATTCAGGAGCCCAATGCTGGATATTTTCTGGAGGGCTATGACTCACAGTGGACAATCCTGCCCCAGGGAAGCTTGGGCAACATTATCTACGCAAATCTCCCGGCAGGCAAGTACGTATTCCATCTGGCCATTTTTGACAGCGCAGGTGAGAGAGTTCTGGAAGAGCGGAAATTTGATCTGGTCAAAGAAGGCGAATTCTATGAGCGGCCAGGCTTTGGATTTTACATGCTGGTTGTTCTTTCCCTGTTCATCATTTGGTTTACCTGGCTTGTTGTCCAAAGACAGTTAAACCAACAGCAGATCAAGCTGAACATGGCAAATGAAACGGTCATGGCAATCGCAAACGCCGTCGATGCCAAGGACGTGCGCACGCATCAGCATTCCACGCGCGTGGCGGAGTATTCAGAGCTGATCGCAAGAGAGATGAACTGTTTCAAATGGTGGCAGAGAGGAAAAGCTCTTTCGAATCTGAAGAAACCAGCCCAGTTGCATGACATCGGAAAGATCGGCGTGCCTGACAGCGTGCTGAATAAGGTTGGACGTTTAACGGATGAAGAATATGCAAAGATGAAATCCCACACCATCACCGGTGCGGAAATCCTGAAGGATTTCACGTTGGTGGATAACGTTGAGGAGGGAACGCATTATCATCATGAGCGTTACGATGGCAAGGGATATCCGGAGGGCCTGAAGGGCAAGGAAATCCCGCTGTATGCAAGGATCATCAGCGTGGCTGATACCTTTGATGCCATGACTAGCAACCGCGTGTACCGGAGCTCAATGGATACGGAATACGTGATGAACGAAATGAAGCGCGGACGGGGCACGCAGTTTGATCCCGACGCGTTGGATGCATTCCTTCGATTGGTTGAAAAGGGCGTGATCAATCCGGATAAGATCTACGCGCACAGACGCGAGGAGATCCAGAATGCGGATGAAGAGGCGCAGGCAGAACTGAAACGGCGCGTGGAAGAAGACAAGAAGATCCAGGCATCGGAGATGGAAGCAAAAGGGAAAAATGAAGAAAGCGGGAAAGGAGACAAGGCATGAAGCGAGTATATATAACAACCGTGCTGACGTGTTTGGTAATACTGGCAGCGCTCATTGTCTGTTTCCGCATGCTGAATCTTTCCGGCGGCAGGGAGAGCCTAAAGGTTGGTTTTATCTACGACAATGATGAGAGCACTCCCTATACTTATAATTTCTCCCTGGCCAAGGATGAATTGGAAAAGAAATACGGAGAGCGCGTGGAGATCCTGACTTGCAGCAACGTGCTGGACGATGAGATGGAAGAGCCGCTGAGAGAGCTTGCCGGTGCAGGTTGCGACGTGATCTTTTTCAATGGTTACAGTGAGCTGGTAAAAAAGCTTGCGCCGGAGTATCCGGACGTTCAGTTTTGTCAGACTTCCTACGAGGACATGAGTGATAAAACGGTTCCGGCCAATTATCATACGTTTAAGGGCGAAGCCTATCAGGGCAGGTACGTGAGCGGAATTGCGGCCGGCATGAAGATCAGACAGATGATCCAGGAGGGAATGATTACGGAAGATGAGGCCATTGTTGGTTTTGTTGCGGCATTTCCCACTTCAGAGGTTATCTCCGGATATACGGCATTCCTTATGGGCGTTCGCTCCATCGTTCCAACGGCCGTGATGCGCGTCAGCTACACGGAAACGTGGAGCAGCTATGCACAGGAGAAAAATGCCGCGCAACAATTGATCAAAGATGGATGTGTGATCATTTCCCAATATACTGACACGATAGGACCTGCCATTGCATGTGAGGAGGCCTTGCAGAAACGGAACGTATACTTTGTTGGGTTTAATCAGAGCATGTCGGAGGTGGCTCCCGGTGCTTCTTTGGTTACTGCGAGAATCTGTTGGGAACAGTACGTGCTGTCGGCAGTGGAAGCGATCATGGCAAACAAGAGCATTGAATCCTATGTTTCAGGAAACGTGCGGGGAACGGATGCGTTTGCCGGATTTGAAAAAGGCTGGATTGAGATACTTGACTTGAACCGGCAGGTTGCGGCTTTTGGCACGCAGGAAGCCATGGACGCTGCAATTGAAAAGTTCAAGCGCGGCAACGGTGATTTCGTCTTTAAGGGGGATTATTGCGGCGTAAATCCAGAGAATCCTTCCGATACGTGTGATCTGCGAAATGGCTACGTAGAGAATGAGAAAACGTCATATCCGCTGTTTCATTACATACTCGAAGACGTCATTACCATTGTGAATTGATCTCTTGGGAGGAATGACCGGTTAGGGCTTGACGTATGCTGGGTTTGCGGATATACTGTTGAAAACGGAGACGGGCACGGGTCTCTTTGTAACTGTTAACAATGGCACTGAAAGGAGGACAACATGCTGTTAGGAAGAAACTTTAATTTCATATCGGTACAGAGGCGGCAGTTGTCCCTGGCGCGCTATTAAGCATACGTTAATTAGAAAATAAAAGCTTTGGGATGACAAACACCTCTGTTCCCGCTGCAATAGTCAGCGCAGAGGTGTTTTTTGTATGCCCAAATTTAGGAGGATAGAGTAATGAAAGACAGAATGAACCCATGTATTTATTACGTCTGCAAGGATGCAGACTGCAAGAAGGGATTTGTAAAAGTAGATTTGAAGAAATGTAAGAATTGTCCCAAGTACGAACCTAGGAAAAGCTCAAAAAGAGAGGAATCCGTGAAGGTGAGAAAGCAAAAGGACAGGGACAGGCATGATAATTGGAGGAAAGAGTAATCTATGTTAACGATTTATGGAAAATATGCAAATGCGATCGTTTATACCGTAAAGAACGAGGAGTATGCGATCGAGGACTATGCCAGGGCGCAGATCCAGATGATCTGCAACCATCCGAGCAGTGAGGGAAGCAAGATCCGCGTTATGCCGGACGTGCATCCTGGAAAGGTTGGCACGGTGGGACTTACCATGACGGTAAAAAGTTCCATTTTACCCAGCCTTGTGGGAGTGGACATTGGCTGCGGAATGACCTTGGCGAAGATTAAGGCGAAGGGTATGGAATTCCAGCAGTTGGATAAGGTGATCCGCGAAGGAGTTCCCGTGGGACCAAGAATTCGGGAGACGGAGCACAAGTTTTCTGACAGGATCGATCTGTCGAGACTAAAGTGTTACAAGAGTATCAACGCGCGCAAGGCGATCCGCAGCATCGGAACCCTCGGCGGGGGAAATCATTTTATTGAGGTGGACAAGGACGAGGAAGGAAATGCCTATTTGATCATTCATTCCGGGAGCCGACACCTTGGCATGGAGGTGGCGGATCATTATCTCCGGACGGGACAGAAGGAAGCCCAGATGGCAAAGCAGGGGCATGCCTCATACGAGATGACCTGCCTTTCCGGAGCGCTGATGGAGGATTATCTACACGATCTGGAGATCATGCAGGAGTTTGCTCAGATTAACCGGGAGGCAATGGCAGAAACCATTACAAAGGGCATGAAATGGAAAATTGAGGAGAGTTATGACTGCATTCACAATTACGTGGATTTCAGCGATCCCAAGGAACCGGTCCTTCGAAAGGGAGCGATCAGCGCGAAATGCGGGGAGCAGGTGATCATTCCCATCAACATGCGCGACGGCGTGATCCTGGGAACGGGACTTGGCAATCCTGAGTGGAACCAGTCCGCGCCTCACGGATCAGGACGCGTTTACCGACGGACGGAGGCTGCATCCCACTATACGGTATCCGATTTCAAAAAGACCATGCAGGGTATCTATTCTTCCTGCATCGGAAAGGATACGCTGGACGAGGCCCCGTTTGCGTACAGGAGTCTTGAGGATTTGCAAAGCGTGATCGGCGAGACGGTAAAGGTCGATAAGATCATCAGGCCCGTCTATAATTACAAGGCAGGCGGAAAAAGCTGAGACGCATCCTGCTTCATTGAAGTTTTTGCACAAACGTGATAGAATACGGAAAAGATGCAAAGCGTTACGGCGGATTGGGGTGCGTGCATGAAACTATTGATCAAAGAACTACGGGAAGCAAAAGGATATACGCAGAAGGAATTGGCAGATCTGATGCAGGTTTCCTTTCAGACCGTCAGCAAGTGGGAAAATGACGTAAACTATCCTGACATTACGCAGATTCCTAAGCTGGCGGACGTTTTTGGCGTCAGCGCGGACGTGCTGCTAGGCATGAAACCGCTGCATGCAGAGGAAACTGCGGTCAAATATGACGAAGTGGAATACTGGAAGCAAAAGCGTGACGTGATCAAGGTTTGGAAAAAGTTTTACTGGAACGAGGATTATTTCCGGTTTTTGGTCAGGGACGTATGGAAGTTTTCCAAACCCATGGACGTGCTGGATTTTGGCTGCGGATACGGGTATCTTGGGAGCCTTCTGTTGCCGCTGTTGCCCAAGGGAAGCACCTATTCCGGCATCGAGCTGGACGGGGGACAGATCGAGGAAGCGAAAGCGTATTTTGCCAAGACGGATTACGAGTGCGAGTTTTTCCAAGAGAACTTTTATGAGTTCGAACCTAAGAAAAAATATGATTTAGTCGTGGCGCTGTTCCTCTTGTCCAACATGCCAAATCCTCAGACGGTACTTGAAAAGATGAAGAGTGCATTGAAGCCGGGCGGGATGATCCTGATCATGGATGCCAACGAAGAGGTGGAACAGGCAGGATACTATTCGGGGCTTGAAAGGCAGGAGAGCGGCGTGCGTCAGCCGGATTTCGTCCCGCTGTGGGAGGACGAGTTGGCTCGCGGCCAACGGGATTATCGCATGGGAACTAAGATCCCGTACCTTCTAAAGCAGGCGGGTTTTCAAAACGTTCAGGCCCGCATCAGTGATCAGGTCATGATCTATGAGCCCTCCGATCCCGCTAAGAAGGAGCGGAACGAGGATTTCCGATACATTTATTCCCAGCAGGATTCACGGCAGGGCGGCGTGGGATATTTCTTGAATCATGGCTACAGTCTGCAGCGGGCAAACGAAGTGATCGACTTCTATCAAAGGACCAGTGATTACTTTGACAGGGAGGATTCCATTGCAGTAAAGACGGCGGGGGTATATTTTGTCTATGCAAATCTGTGAGAATAAAATCATGGTTAGGAGCGCACCTTGCGACGCATCGCCGGAAGAGGTGGGATATGACGTGTCGCGGCTTAGCTTCTTAAATCAACATATTCAGGCTTTGATCGACGAAAAGAGAATCTGGTCCGGCAGTTACTGCCTATGGAAGGACGGCAAGGTTTTTGCTGATGCTGCCATCGGCGGACTGGCATGCCCCTGGATGGGGCGCACGACGTTCGAGCCGGATACTTTATTCGAGATCCAGTCAGTCGGTAAGGTTTTCACGGCCCTGTCAATCCTAAAGCTCATGGAGGATGGCAGGCTGTATCTGGATCAGCCGGTAAGGGACTGGATCCCGGAGTTTGACGAAGGTGACTTCCGTGAGATCAAGGTATTGCATTTGCTGACCCATACCTCCGGCATTTGCGCGCTGGAAGGAGGTTATCCCCAGGATGAGCGGCGCTGGTGGGAGCAGATGGACGAGGCAGATCCGGAGCATACATGGCTGGGGGCAGTCGTAAAGACGGGACTTCACGCGAAACCGGGAGAAAAGTGGATTTATTCCGTCGTAGGATACGTGATCCTTGGCGAGATCATAAAGCGTGCGTCAGGCATGGAAGCGGAGGAGTATGTAAAGAAATTCATTTTCCAACCATGCCAGATGATAGATACGCACTGGAGAAAGGACGCGACGGATGCGCAACTTCGAAGATATAACGTGGCAAACGAGACGGACCTTGCGATGGTTAAGGCGGCACAGCAGTATGGAATCCGTAGGATGGCGGCACCGACTTATCCCACGTGGCCAGGGATTCCGGACATGGCAGGCGGCCAAACCTCGACTTGCAGGGAAATGATGCATCTCGCGGAAATGATTCTTCGCGGAGGCACATATCGCGGGCAGAGAGTCCTTGGAAAGAATGCGCTGGAGCTTCTTTGGACAAACCTGATCCCGGAGCACGTGAGGGACGTAAGCTTTGGAAGAAATGCGGGGATCCGCTATGGCGCCGGCATGCCGATCTTTTCGGCGGAATATGACAGGGAGCAGATCCTTACGGAAGGCACCATCTATCATGAGGGCGCCGGGACCAGCGTCTTTTTGGTGGACCGGAAGGAAGATTTCGCAGCCATGTTCCAAACCAGTTTCCGCAAGGAATTCGACTGGGATTACCGGGCGGTGAAGGGCATGGCCTCAATCATCTGGTCAGGGCTTAAATAAATCGTGTTTGGGTCACGGGGACGTGTCTACTGACACATTGGGGAATTTGACTTGCAACATACTCGAGGGGATGGCTTGAATAGTATCCCTCAGGCATATTTGCCAAGCGTCGGTACTTAGGAGGCGTATACGAACGGAGACAGCATTTATGCTGGATCCGTTCGTGACTCCTTAGTACCGATACGCTGCAAGTATAGCGCGAGCGTGCCGGAGGGACACTATCAAGCCTCGGCCCCGAGTTTTTAGTTAAAAAATGTGTCAGTAGACACGTCCCCGTGACCCAATTCGCGCGTAGGGCGAATATTTCTCGAGAATGGCGTTATTGGAAGGCGGCGGAAGATGCGATACACTCTTCTTAGCAGGAAAGGAGAGTGTTTCGGATGGAAAAGAAGAACGCAAGGAAGTATCGGTTACTTCAGAACGTAACATATGTATATCAAGGAGTGGCAAAGCACAAACCCTATTTGATCGGGTTACTTGTGCTTGCCATTTTTTGTAGTGCGGGAAGTAAGTTTATCGGGCTGTTTCTGGGAAAATATCTGGTGGAATACGTGGGAAAGGGAATCCCGCTGGAAGAGTTGATCCGGTTGGTGCTGATCCTGACGGGATGTAACGTACTTTGCATGATCGGTCAAAACGCGGTGAGCTTTGGCAAGGAGCCGGCAGCGTTTTACGTAAGGCCCATGTTCATGCTAGAGAGGAACAAAAAGAGCATCGCCATGTTTTATGAGAACATGGAGAACCGAAAGGTTCTGGACATGCTGGAAAAGTCCAAGGAGGCGACGAGAAACGTTGACGTGGGAATCGAAGGAATCATCCGCTTTACGATAGAGTTTTGTACCCACGTGTTTACTTGTATTTTGGCGGTGGTCCTCCTTTGCAGGATCAGCATTCTGCTGGCCGTCGGCGTTCTTTTGTTTGGCGTTTTGACCTACCTTTCCGTCGATAAGGCGACAAGGAAGGAGAAGAAACTTACCAACGATGAAGTGGTCCGGGAAAAGCGGGAGCTGGAATACTTTAAGAAGGTCAGCACGGACTTTACCTATGGGAAGGACGTGCGTCTGTTCCGGCTGACGGAAAAGCTTCTTGGAACGCAGGAAGGGCTTCAAAAAATCCTAAACAAAAAGGTCCGCAAGGCAAGACTCCAGTGGTTAAAGAGCGACTTATTTGGCAACTTTATGGAACTCCTGCGAGAAGGGTGTCTATATGGGCTTCTCGTCTATTTGATCCTCCAAAACCAACTGGGCATCGGTGACTTTTTGCTCTACGCAGGATGCGTCCGAAATCTGGCGGAGGCCTTTCAGATCCTGATGCGAACCTTTGCAAAGCTTCGGAAATGCAGCGCGGAGGTGAATGACTACAGGGCTTATAATGAATTCTGTGACGCGCAGCCTGCGGGGGAAAAGGAAGTTCCCAAGGAGGCAGAATGGCACTTTACGTTTGAGAATGTTTCCTTTCGTTATCCTGGCAGAGAAGAATATGCGTTAAAGAACTTAAATCTAACCTTGCCCTTCAAAGAAAAGCTTGCCGTCGTAGGACTCAACGGCGCAGGAAAGACGACGTTCATTAAGCTCCTCCTAAAACTTTACCAGCCAACGGAGGGCAGGATCCTTCTAAATGGCGTGGATCTTAGGGACATACGGACGGAAGAGTATTATGCCTTGTTTGCACCGGTCTTTCAGGATTTGGAATTATATGCCTTTACGCTGGCGGAAAACGTTTCCATGAAGACGGCGGAGGAAACGGATCCGGAACGCGTCATGAAATGTTTAGAGCGTGCGGGATTAGGAGAAAAGCTCAAGGAATGGCCCAAGGGAATCGAGACCCCCATGCTCAGGATCCTGCATAATGACGGGATTTTGCTCTCCGGAGGGGAAAAGCAGAAGATGGCGCTGGCGAGGGCGTTGTATAAGGATGCGCCGATCGTTGTGCTTGACGAACCGACGTCAGCACTGGATGCGCGGGCAGAGAGCGAGACCTATGAGCGCTTTGATTCTTTCGTGCATGGAAAGACTGCGGTCTACGTATCGCATCGCCTTGCCAGCACGAGATTCTGTGACTGCATCGCCATGTTTGAAGGCGGCGAGCTTGTGGAATACGGTTCGCATGAGGAACTGATGGAACGCAGCGGTAAATATGCGCATTTGTTTGAACTTCAGGCACAGTATTATCAGGAGGAGGAAAACCATGAAAACGTTGCTTGCTAGCCTTAAGGGAAGCGGAATGGTATGTGCATACTTTTATCGGTTCGCGACGAAGGAGAAACCTAAGTACCTTGCGCTGCTTACCATGAACGTCATATTGCTTTCGGTTCTGCCCTTCCTTGGCATCCTCATTCCGAAGAGCATGATCGAGGAACTCATGGGGGAACAAAAGATTCCAAGACTGTGCCTACTGGTAGGGCTTCTCGTGGGCGGAACCTTTTTACTAAAGACTTTGATTAGCATCTTACAGGAGATCCGTGAGACTTGGGAGGACGCGCTTTCTCGTAGGATCGACCTGGAGATGTCAAAGAAAGCCATGAGGATCAAGTTTGAACACACGGAATCCGAGAGCGCCCTCTCGGCAAGACAAAAGGCAGAGACGGGGATGTCATGGTATTCCGGCGGCATCAAGGGAATGTCGGAATGCATTGTGAAGCTGGGGACCAGTTTTTGCGTCATCTTTGGCGTGATCTGGATCGTCGTTGCAATCTCGCCGGTTCTTTTGCTTCTTTCGGTGACGGCCGTTTTGGTCAACGCGATCTGCACCTCAAAGATCAATCTTGCGGCCCAGGAGGTCTTTGAAAAAACGCCTGCCATCAACAAGTTTTATTCATATATCTACACGAAGATCAACGGCCGTGAATATGCGAAGGAATTGCGGCTGTATCACGCCAGTCCGCTGGTGGAAAAGAAGGCAGTGGAGAATGCGAAATCGCTAAATCAAATGGATAATGAGTGCGCGCGAAAGCAGTTTTCCTGGGGAATCCTTGGGAGCACCATGTCGGCGGTGGGATACGGCATCTCCTATGGGTGGCTGGGAATCCTTGCACTGAAGGGAACCATCACCGTGGCGGAGTTTGTTACCTGCATCACCGCCATGGAGACGCTGACCAACGGGTGCCTCATCCCCTTCATCACCAATGCGCAGCAGCTGATGATGAAATGTAATTTCATGAGTGCGTTTATTGCATACGAGGCCTTGGAAGAAGAGAAGGACCAAGGCACGGAAAAGCTTGGCGCGGAAGGCTTTGACGGGATCACG
Organism: Lachnospiraceae bacterium; assembly: GCA_017552985.1. Lineage (GTDB taxonomy): Bacteria > Bacillota > Clostridia > Lachnospirales > Lachnospiraceae > Acetatifactor. The sequence continues at coordinate 5,051 of JAFZNO010000081.1, read as the reverse complement.
TTAGAGCACGTTTCCTTCAGGTATCCCGGGACGGAGCAGTGGGTTCTGCGGGACGTAAGCTTTGAGATTAAGAAGGGTGAGAGCATCTCCCTCGTGGGGCTGAACGGCAGCGGAAAATCCACGCTGGTGAAGCTGATCTGCCGGCTATATGACGTGACGGAAGGCGCGATCATAATCGGCGGAAAGAATATCAAAGAATACTCCTATGAGGAATACGTAAAGCTCCTGTCCGTAGTATTCCAGGATTTCAAACTCTTTGGATATAGCATTGAAGAGAACGTGAGGATGGGTGGAATCCAGGGAGAAGAGGGCCGGAAGTTAGAAGACGTCTATGAACTCAGCGGTGTGTCGGAGTGGATCTCAAGTCTTGAAAAGAAGGGCCAGACGATCATCGGGAAGGAGTTTGACATGGAAGGCGTGGAGCCCTCCGGCGGGCAGGCACAAAAGCTTGCCATCGCAAGAGCCATCTACCGCAACGCCCCCGTGGTGATACTCGACGAGCCCACGGCTGCCCTGGATCCCGTGGCAGAATATGAGATCTACGAACGCTTCCACGATCTGATCAAGAATAAGACGGCCATCTATATCTCCCACAGATTATCCTCCTGTAAGTTCTGCGACAAGATCGTTGTCATCGGCGATCATACTGTTCAGGAAGTCGGCAACCATGAAGAACTCATGGCCAGGAACGGCATCTACGCAGACCTGTTCCAAACACAGGCCAAGCTGTACGTTGCAGGGTAATTTCAACTTGCAATTACGACTGGTTTATGGTACTTTTTATTTATAAAAGCAATCATTCATAACCGCGGAAATTTCCTTCCGCGGTATCTCTTTTTTAGGTCAAAATTGTAGTGCAAAAGGATGGGCGGAGAGGGAAAAATGGTACGGAAACACATTGTATTTTATGGCTCGGTGCAGGGCGTCGGATTTCGCTGGCGCGCAAAGAATGCTGCGGACCGGTATCGCTGTACGGGCTGGTGCAGAAATGAATGGAATGGGTCCGTGACCATGGAGATCCAGGGGGAGGAAAGTGCGATCGATCAAGTGATCCTTGCCATCGAAGCAGGGAGATACGTGGAGATCACAAATTTGGAAGTGAAAACCATTCCGGTGGATGAAGAAGAGCGGAGATTCAGGACGGAATAACGTTGTGTGGAAACAAGGGGGACAAAAGGATGACGGAAAACATTAAGGTTTACGGGCAGAACAGTAGCAGGATCATGGATGGGGACAAGGTGATCTACGTGGATCCGTTTCAGGTGAAGGAGGAGCTTCACGACGCGGATTACATTTTGATCACCCATGATCATTACGATCATTTCTCGATCGAGGACATTGAGAAGGTCATCGGTTATAAGTGCACGCTTGTGGTGCCGGAACGCATGAAGGAAAAGGCGCGTGATGCCGAAAAAATGGCAATGAAAATGGTCACGGTGACGCCAGGCGAGAGCATTGACCTGGACGGACTAAAGGTGGAAACGGTTCCGGCTTACAATATCCTAAAGCCCTTCCATCCAAAGAGTGCGGGATGGGTTGGATACATTATCACGGCAAACGGGAAAAGGGTTTACGTGGCAGGCGATACGGACGCAACGAAGGAAGCGAAGGCCGTGAAGTGTGACGTGGCGCTGGTGCCGATCGGAGGAACCTACACGATGGATGCGAAGAAGGCTGCTGAACTTATCAACGAAATCCGCCCTGAGGTTGCGATTCCCGTACATTACGGCGGACTCGTCGGCGACGTGATGGATGGCGGAACCTTTAAGGCATGCGTGGATCCTGGGATCCAGGTGGAGTTTAAGATTCAGTTTTAATCGTAAGGAAGAAATGAGTTGATGCCAAGTGAGATGGCATGGGGAGCGACTGACGCATGAATTCGATGGAAGCTAGCAGGCGGTTTTACGAAGAACAAGTGAAAAATTTGATCCACGAGCAATTTGGACAGTACGAGGATCGCATCGCCGTTGGCATTGCAGGCGAAGGGTCGGATTGCTTTGGATATGACGATTTCATGTCCAGGGACCATGATTTCGGGACAGGCGTCTGCCTTTGGATCACGGAGGAAGACTTGAACCTCTTTGGCCGCAGACTCTCCATCGCGTACAACGAGCTTATTGACGGCATACCTGGAAATAACCTCTCGGAGCGCCTTCGCGAAAGACGCGGCGTCATGACCATCAATGATTTTTATTCCAACGTGCTGGGTACGAGGATTGACGCGGAGGGATTTGTACTAGCCGGGAGAGAACCAGAGGGTGAGCGAAAGGCAGAAGCATTTTTTGGTGACAGGGAATGGCAACTGCTGGATCATTCCTGCCTGGCAACGGCAGTTAATGGAGAGGTGTTCCGGGACGACCTCGGCATCTTTAGCGCCTTTCGTAACAAGCTTTTGGATTATTATCCGGATCACGTTTGGAGAATCCGGATCGCCAACGCGCTGCACCAGTACGCGTCGTCCATGCAAGTCAACTATGCGCGTTCCATGAAAAGAAGAGATTTTGTGGCAGCACGCCTTTGCCAGGCAAAGGGAATTGAGTCGGCGATGGAACTGTTCTTTCTCATGAAGAGGGAATATCCGCCGTATTATAAATGGACCTACCAAAGAATGGCCCAGCTGGATCACAATGGCAGGTTTTCGAGATTTGTGGAGTACTTTGCAAGGATCAGATGCGATAAGGATGTTTGGGAGCTCAGCTGGAAAGACATACCCTACCAGTCGGTCCAACCTATTTTGGGAGACCCGATGGTGGCCGCCGCGGAAGAGATTGCTTCCATGATTTGCGAGATGCTGAGGGAGAATGGCCTGACAGAGGGGACGGATCCCTATCTGGAAAGGTACGTGGAGGAAGTTTTGGCTGGACGATAACACTGAAACAGTGATGGTTTGGAAGGGAGGAGCGACGAAGAATGAGCATGGGTAGACAACTGTATAAACTGCATTTAGATGGTTTTGGATTAGAGTCCATACGCAAGGAGTACGGCGCCGGGGAAACCGTGACCATTCGTTTCCGCTTATTCGCCACGGATACGGACTATCGCTTTTTCGTGGACGAGAAGGACGTCAACTTCCAGCAGAGCTTTGATTCCAAGGGCTTTGTCTTTACGTTTATCATGCCTGATCATGACGTTACGTTTCACATGACTTCAAGGAACAGCATGATGGCGATGAGAGAGAGGGAATGATGGGCGAAAATGATTCGATGAACTTCATGGACGAATATGAATATTGCCCGCGATGTGATGCGAACCTTACGCTACAAAAGGGATACCGCAGCGACTTGCCTTTTTGGAAGTGCCGGGGCTGCGGCGAAATGCTCATCAATCCAAATAACGAAACGGAATCAAACGTTGTCTGGATTTGCGATAAGTGTGGAGGCGTGCTTAATCTGCAAGAAGGATTCCATGAGGATTGCGGCGAGTGGATTTGTACGGAATGCGGGACGGTCAATCCGATTTCGGATTCAGAGATTTTTCGAAGCGAGGATGAATATGAAGCATTCCTAAGGGATCCATATCAGGGATTGACGGATGAAGACCTGATGGAATTATTGCAATATGAGGATCTTGAGAACGTTGACGGCAGGGAAGACGTGATCCTCACAAGGCATTGTGATACGGGAAAGCTCTGCGTGAAAAAGCTCCTTACCACGTATAATAAAAGCGTGTACGAGTTTTTGACGCGTCATCCGATTGAACGCATGCCGAGAATTCTTGGCGTGTATGAAGGAACCAATGGTCTGGTGATACTAGAGGAATACGTTGTGGGGCATACCCTGGAATCCCTCTTGGAAGGCCGCGCATTTACGGAGAAAGAAACCATTCGCATCATCATGGAATTGTGTACGATCCTTGAGGAATTGCATTCCCTCCCGAAGGCCATGATCCATCGGGACGTGAAACCGTCAAACGTGATGCTGGACGAAGCCGGAGCGGTTTGGCTCTTGGACGTCAACGTGGCAAAATGGCATGATCCTGTGCAAAAGGATGACACAAGATACCTGGGAACGCAGTATTATGCGGCGCCGGAGCAGGTGGGCTATGGCTTTGAGGCCTCTTCGCCAAAGTCTGACGTTTACGCCGTGGGAATCCTCATGAACGTTATGCTCACGGGTAAATTCCCCAAGGAAGAAAAAGCGCCCGGGAAACTATGGCCCCTGATCGAAAGATGCATCAGTCTGGAAGCGGAGCGAAGATTCTCTGCAAGGGAACTGAGGGAAGCATTGGAGAAAATCGAGGAATAAACATGCAAAAGATACCGACAGATGAGTTGAATGCCCTTCTCGAAAAGGTGGATCCCGATCAGCTGGATGCCTACCTGAAATCCAGCAAAAAATACATGATGAATGATCCTAAGGAGTTTTCCTTTTACGTAAAGGATCTGCTCAATGAGAAACGAATGAAGCTGAAGGACCTCTATCTGCTTGCCGGCGTCTCGGAATCCTACGGGAGCAAGATTCTAAGCATGGAGAAACACACAAAGGACCGGAATTTGATCCTTCGCATTTGCCTGGCGGGGAAATTTTCCCTGGAGGAAACCAACCGGGCCCTTAAACTTTATGGCATGAGCGAACTCTATGCAAAGGATCCGAGGGATGCCTGCCTGATCGTGGCAATCCATCATCGGATTTATGATCTGTTGCAGATTGATGACATCCTTGAAAAAAGAGGGTTTCAGAAGATCTCGGCAGAGGAAAACGAGTGATTAAATAGATTGTTGAAACTATAGCACAATATTGTCTTGCACACAAGACAATATTGTGCTATTATTGTCTTGTATAAAAAAACGAAAATGACATAAATAATATACTATATAAAAGACAACAAAACGGAAATTGTATTGTAAACGGAATGGGAGGATCAATGAACAGAGATTATATAAAACAGGTGATATTAGATCAAAAGGAAATATATCTGAACAATTCGATCGTCATGCGTGATTTTGGACTGGAAGATCACGTCAATTACTGTTTTGTGGGAATAAGACGAACGGGTAAATCTTATATGATGTTCCAACAGATAAAAAATCTGATTGGGAAAGGCATTCCAAT
>JAFZNO010000008.1 GCA_017552985.1 Lachnospiraceae bacterium | reverse complement strand
GGCTTTGAAAGTCCGCTGGTAACCAAAGTCTCTACTCTGTCAGAAAAATCTCTGTATGCGGCAACCACAACACCGAGCATATACTGCACAAACGGAACGTAATTATTCTCTTCTTCATGCCAGTTAAGAGAGCTTTCCTGCAGGCATTCATAATATGATGTCTTGGTCTTTTCAATCAGATGCTCGATACTGATGTACTTTCCAACGATGTATCCGACTCTGTATAACATCAGCAGTGTAAGCAGTCTGCTCATTCTTCCGTTGCCGTCATTAAACGGATGGATGCAAAGGAAATCCAATATAAACATTGGTATCAGAAGAAGCGGATCTATTGTCCCGATTCCGAGAGCTTTGTCGAATTCATTACAAAGGTTCTCTACTGCCTCAGGTGTTTCCCATGCAGGAACCGGTCTGAATCTTACAAACTTGTTGCCCTGTTCGTCCTCTTCCTCAATGATGTTATCCGCTACTTTATACTTTCCGCCGATATCATAACCTTCAAACTTATATAAATCTCTGTGAAGCTGAAGAATCATATTCGGTCTTATCGAAATATAATCATGGCTCTCATGGATTGTATTAAGCACATCCCTGTATCCGGCAATCTCACGCTCGTTTCTCGTCTTAGGCGTGGTTTTATCCTTTACAAGCGCTTTGAGTCTCGCATCAGAGGTGTAGATACCTTCAATCTTGTTGGATGCCTCGGTACTCTGGATCTTCGCAATCTCCACAAGTTGTGTCAGAGCATCTGCCTTTGCTTCTATAAAAAACGACTGTTCGCCTTTATACTCATGAATCTGCGTAAGCAATGCCACGATTTCCGGCGTCAGTAGTTTTTCCCATTTTTTACTGTAATCAAAATTTCTCATTTCAATATCCTCATTCAAACATCAATTCACTCATAATCGAATATAATGATGCATTTAAATAATAACACTCATTATACTCATCGTCAACACTAACTGCATCATTATCGTCATAATGATGCAGTTAAACTCTTTATGATGCAATTAAAATATCGATATGAACTATCTGGATTTATTTAAGCCTGAAATATAAAAAATGCAGGTAATCACGTGGATTACCTGCAATCTATTAACATTATCTGTACCAGACGGACGAGATAACACAAATGTACTACTCGAATTCAATGGTTCCGGGCGGTTTGGAGCTGACGTCATAGAGTACGCGGTTGACGCCGCGGACCTCATTGATGATGCGGCTCATGGACTTCTGGAGAACTTCCCAGGGGAGGCAGGAGCACTCGGCGGTCATGAAGTCGATGGTCTGAACGGCGCGGAGCGCAATGGCGTAGTCGTAGGTACGCTCGTCGCCCATGACGCCGACGGAACGCATGTTGGTGAGGGCGGCGAAGTACTGGTTCGGCATCCAGGGTGCCTCAACGCCATGCTCTTTCTTATAGGCATCTGCTGCCGCCTCCAGCTCCTCACGGTAGATGGCGTCAGCGTCCTGCACGATCTTAACCTTCTCTTCGGTCACGTCGCCGATGATGCGAACGCCAAGGCCAGGGCCGGGGAAGGGCTGACGGAATACAAGCTTTTCGGGAATGCCAAGCTCGAGTCCAGCCTGACGCACCTCATCCTTGAAAAGACTGCGAAGAGGCTCGATGATCTCCTTAAAGTCTACGAAATCAGGAAGTCCGCCCACGTTGTGATGGGACTTGATCACGGCTGACTCGCCGCCAAGGCCGCTCTCCACCACGTCGGGATAGATGGTGCCCTGTGCAAGGAAGTCTACGGCGCCGATCTTCTTAGCCTCTTCCTCAAAAACGCGGATGAATTCCTCGCCGATGATCTTGCGCTTGCGCTCCGGCTCAGTAACGCCCGCAAGCTTTACGTAATAACGATGTTGCGCATTCACGCGCACGAAATTCAGGTCAAACTGTCCGTCTTCGCCGAAGACGCTTTCCACTTCATCGCCCTCGTTCTTGCGGAGCAGGCCGTGGTCAACGAAAACGCAGGTGAGCTGCTTTCCAATGGCTCTGGAGAGAAGTCCTGCCGCAACGGAGGAATCCACGCCGCCGGAAAGGGCGAGCAGAACGCGGCCTTCTCCAACCTTCTTGCGGATCTCTTCGATGGTGCTTGCCACGAAGGAATCCATTCTCCAGGTCCCTGCGCAGCCACAAATGTTTCTCACGAAGTTATACAGCATCTTGGAGCCTTCTGCCGTGTGGAGCACTTCCGGATGGAACTGGATGGCGTAGAGACCTTTTTCCTGGCACTCTGCTGCCGCCACGGGGCAGTTTGCCGTCGTTGCAACCGCGCGGAAGCCCGGCGCAAGCTTTGAGATGTAATCAAAATGGCTCATCCAGCAGACGGTGTGAGGCGTTACGTTTGCAAACAGCGGCGAAGTCACGTCCACGTCAACTTCCGTCTTGCCGTATTCCCTTGCCGCCGCACGCTCCACCTTGCCGCCGAGCACGTGGCTCATGAGCTGGGCGCCATAGCACAGGCCAAGCACGGGAACGCCAAGCGCAAAGAGTTCGGGCGAGCAGGTTGCCGCACCTTCCTCATAGCAGCTGCTGGGGCCGCCGGTCAGGATGATTCCCTTGGGGTTCATGGCCTTGATCTTTTCAATGTCCGTTTTGTAAGAATAAATTTCGCAGTATACGTTGCACTCACGCACGCGTCTTGCGACTAGCTGGTTGTACTGTCCGCCAAAATCAATGACCAGTACCTTCTCCTGGGAGATGTTTTCCATACGTTTCCTCCTGGTATTGCGCGCCCCTCGCTTGTCTGGCATGAGCCTGCCAACACTCCCCTTGCTTTGGGATTTCAAACTTGGTTCGTAATTCAGCACTGCGTGCCCTGTGGCACGTCCCACGCTTTGCTCAGGATCGCGGATTCACTTCGTAAATCTGCGACTATTATAAAATATCAATATCGCTATGACAAGATTTTTTTTACAAACATGGAAGAAAGTGGTATACTATACGTGAGCAGGCACGTTTCACAATCTGTTTCCATACGGAAACGGTTGGTTGCCCGCGAGCTGCGAATCTTCTCGCTAAAACATACAACGTAAGGGGGATTTACCATGGAGAAGCAGATTTTTACGAATGAAGTGATCTTAAGCTGGATGCAGTATTTCGCAAAGAATACGACTCTGGACCTGGAGCACGTAAAAATGATCGACATCACGAAGAAGAACAAGAACCTGATCCCCACGGTGGAGGCTCACAAGACCACCATGGTGTTTACCAACGCAGGAATCGATGACATTTTCTATCGCCTGTGGAGCGTAGGCTTGGGCGAGTGCGAGGTATGGTATAACGAGGGGTCTGATCCCGACGGCCCCATTCTGCATCAGCAGGTGAAGGACATGATCGACCGTGGCATCAATGCTTCCGCCGGCATGCTAATCCTGAATCCCAATGCAAGAAATACGGCAAAGATTGGCCTGAGCAATGAGAAGTTCCAGCGTGGCTCCATTCATTACGTGGGCAGCGAGATCCGCGCCGTGATCCTGAACAAAATGGCAGTGGATCCCCAGGACGACCTGGTGATCATTGGCGGCGAGAGCATTGCCATCGAGGCAGCCCTGCAGGCTCCTGAAGGCAGCGTCATCGCAGTGGAATACAGCAAGTCAGACCGTCTGACCCTCGAGGACAACGTATCGCATTTCGGCCTGCACAACGTGAAGATCATCGATCACGTGGACGAGGAGACCATGAAGGATTGCCCGAAGCCCGTGCTTGTGTTCCTGGTGGCTTCCGCCAGCACGGACCAGGAGCTTCGCTTCCTCACAAAGCTTAATCCCGAGATCAACGTAGTCGTATATACCTTGGACTTCAAGGTGGCCGCCAACATTCAGGCAACGCTCCAGGAGCTCGGCCTGGAGGACGTGGAGACGATCCAGATCTCCGTCGCAAAGCTTGGCAGCAACAACACCTTCAAGCAGGAGCCCGCTCCTTGGATCATCACTGCAAAATCGCGCGTATAAATCTATATTAACCAATAAGATCAGAAAGAGGTGCGAAGGAATACCCCATTTCTTCCCATTTGGTGAGGAGTTCATCGAGGATTTCCGCATTGGTTTTGGAAGTGTTGTGGAGAAGGACGATGGCGCCCGGATGGATGCGCGTGGTCAGCTTTGAAAAGGCTTCCTCATGGGTGGGCTGATCATTTACGTTCCAATCGACGTAAGCCAGGCTCCAAAAGAAGGTCGCATAGCCCAGTTCCTTCGCCATCTGCAGATTCTCCGTATTATACTTTCCCTGCGGCGGACGATAATATGCCGGCATCTCCTGCCCGGTCACCTCAAAAAACTTTGTTCTGACGTCGTCCATTTCCTTCTGAAAAGTGGCAAGATCAGAAATCTTAGACATATCTGGATGGTGGTAGGTGTGGTCACCCACGGCGTGACCCTCTGCCACCATTCTTTTTACCAACTCCGGCGCGGATTCCAAGAAATGGCCCACCACAAAAAAGGTTGCCGGCGCATGGTGCTTTTTCAGAGCATCCAGGATTGCCTCCGTATTGCCATTCTCATAGCCACAGTCAAAGGTCAGATAAATCTTCTTTTCGTCTCCCGGCGCCACGTAATACGCGTTATATTCCTTCATCTTTTCCGGCGTGGCATTCCCCGCCGGCTTTGCTCCCTGGGTTCCAAATCCAAGTCCCCAGTTCTCCGTCCCCGGCAGCATGGGGGAATTCAAGGCAAAGGGCCAGGCATCCTGACCAGTCATTCCAACCTCTCCCAACACTGCGCCGGAACTGGACTGGGCTTGCGTCCTTTCACCGTACTCTTCCACGTAATCAGCCAACCCTCTTCCGGCCAGGAACGCCATGAGCAGAAAAAGTAATGCTGGAACGACTTTCTGAAAAGGATACGTCTTCATCGTCATTTCCATTTCTGGTTTTACGTTATTCTATTCCGAGTTGCGCAGCGTTATGACAATGTCTAAGGCACGCCAATATGCCCACGCCCTAAGGTACGTTATTATCGACATTATGCCTATCTCCAAAGTACGTTATTTGCCTACGTCCGAAGACTCGTAAAGGTGCCGACCAAATCCAGACGCCCATAGCCCCATTCTTTATTCGGATAGTTTAGATCAGGCTGGCGCTTTGCCCCGCGGATCAGATACCCTTTCACCACGCGGCTGTCCGCAAAAATATTATTTCTTTCCACGACCGCCCATTGCATCAGCTGGGCCACGGCTCCTGCCGTCAGGGCCGCCGCAAAGCCGGAACCGCTCTGCTTTCCGTAGATCGTGGAGACATCCACTCCGGGCGCGCTGACGTCCGGCCGAGGCAAACCATTTCTTGAAAAACCCCGGCCTGATTCAATGTAAAAGCTTGCATTTGCGGGATGATAGGCAGATACGGCGATCACCTCCGAAGCCATGGCGGGCTCCGTCAGCGTCACGTCTGGCTGGGGACTTAGGAAATAGACAGGCGCCTGCTGAAACTGAAGCAGTGGAAGCCAAAGATCAAACACGCCACCCTGGGCGTCCCCCGTCCCGTCACTCTGTCCAATGACGCGTATGGTCCAAATGCCGGGCGTTGGCTCCACAAAGCGAAAGAAAATCAGTTCTTCCCCGGAACTCGGTTCAATCAGAGTCGAATAAATGGTCACCCGCGTCCTTTCATAGACAAAGCTAAAGGTAATGCTCTGACGAAGGCCCAGCGGGATCGGCGGAATGACCTCTCCGCCCGGAGACCTAATCTCAACGTTTAACACGTTGGTTCTCCTCCCCCACAATTCCATATAGAAACCGCCATTGCCTTCCGCCACGCGGATCTCCACATTCCTTGCGCTGGAAGCCGCCGCCCCCATTGCATTTCCCGCGTCGCCTGAAACCGTCAGTGCTCCGTTTTCCGCAGAGACGGCCAAATTCCCGCGGAAATGTCCCGCGCCATTCCCTTCATTCCCTCCGCAGACAATGACGGCGCAGTTACGTTTAAGCGCCACCTGGTTCAAATACGCAGACAGCGGGGAAGTCCCTGAATGATTTCCCATGGAGGTTCCAATGCCAAGGCATATCACCACGGGACGCTGAAACAGCCTTACAAAGCTTTCGCAATACTTTACTGCCAGCATCACGTCATTTTCCTGATAGGCCAGCGCCTCCGACGGAAGCAGATAATAATTCTTCAAATACTCCTTCGCGGGCTTGAGCTTCACCACGACGATCCCTGCTTCTGGCGCGGCTCCCCGGAAGCCTTGGGGGATCATGCGGGATACGTTCAAAACGCTTCCCGTGCCGGATTCAGCCACGCCGCCCGCCATGGTACCTCCTGCACCAGATTCAGCCACGCCGCCCGCCTGAATTCCTCCCGCACCAGATCCGGCTACGCCGCCCGCCATGGTACCTCCCGCCCCCAACCCGGCAACACTGCCAGCCGCCACGCTTGCGAGGGCCGTTCCATGGCCCACATCATCCACGGAAGGCACAACCTCCAATGGATTTGCACTCCGAAGCGCCAGATTGATCTGTTCCCTTGTATATTCGCTACCATAAAGAAATCCTTCCGGCGGCGTTCCCGTCTGATCCGTTTGGTCCCAAATGGCTTCAACGCGGGTATTTCCCAGTTCATCGCGAAATAACGGACTTCGGTAATCAATTCCCGTGTCGATCAGGCAGATCAGCGTGCCAAAGCCCGTAAGATTCAGCGGGGGCCCCTGCACCTGTGAAATTCCGCTTGCGATCAATGCCGCAGGATCAAAGGGCAACGGCGCCTGCGTTGGCGGAAACATGGGCTCATCCCCCTCGATCTGCATTAGGCCGTAAAGCTTTGGGATTCCCTGATATTCATAGAAATCCGTTTCCAGGCTCGGCAAGGAGCCATTGTCCACGTAAATCACCTGGTAGCGGTCATTGATCTGCTCCGTACACAGTACCGGCGCGAATTCCGATCCATCCACTGGAAAGTCCGTCACGTAATCATAGGTTTGCTCCGAAAGAATGGCTTGCTGACAAGTCATGCAGTTCTCCTAAGATAGCATCATCTAATACATTCTATGTCTGCAAACAAATATAGAATCAGTAATTCGATAAAAGTAATTAGAAAGACCGGCGATGCTTTTTCGCCGGTCTCACTTATCCCTATCCTATCTTATCTTGTTCCTGTCAGCCATTCTCCACCGCCATCTATTCACTAACGGAATTTGCGATCAGAGCGTCTGCCAGGTTCTTGTCATACCAATCAAGCGTCTTTCTGTTAAAGATGCCAAAATTCTCTCCCGTGGTGTTAAAGCAACCATTATCCCACCAGAAGCACTTGATGCCACAGTCATTCATGGCGCCCAGATAGTCCGCAGCCCACTTAATGACTTCCTCGGAATTTCCCTTGTTCACGGCACCAAATTCCGTGACGATCACGGGAACGTCCTTCTTCAGAAAGAAATTATTGAGCTGCTTGAGCGTGTTAACGATGGAAGCGCGCTGCGATCCGTCCCAGGTATCATAGAAACTTGCGTCCGTGCCCGCATACGTAAAGTAATACGGCGTGTACATGTGGACTGCCACGGCAATATAATTATCTTCCGGAACCTTAAAATCCTGGATGGCGGTATACCCTGCATTGTTTCCATAGGTGCAAAGGATCAGGATTCTCTTTTCATTATTTCCGCCGGTACTGCGAACGGCATCCACAAAGGCTTGATTCATGCGGTTGATGATCTCGCGCTCCTGCTTGGTTCCGCCGTTCCATTCTTCCGCCGTTCCCTTGTTTCTGGGCTCATTCATGCCCTCAAACATCAGTCTTTCATCATAATCCTTAAAGCGCTCTGCCACCTGCGTCCAAATTGCCGTCAGTTCCTTCGTCACTGCTTCTTCCTTATCAGCCGTCGGCTTCAGCCAAAAGTCTGGTTCATGATGCGTGTCGATCATCACGTACAGACCTGCATTCAGCGCGTAATCCACGATCTCCTGAACGCGGTCCAGCCACTTTTCGTTGATGACGTAATCCGGCGCTTTTCCCAGGTGTTCCGCAAACGTAACGGGAATTCGCACGGCTTTGAATCCTTGAGCGGCAATTGCATCTATCATCTCCTGGGTAGTCTTGGGATTACCCCAATACGTTTCCGCATTCAAACTGTTACCCGCACCGTGTGCGTCCAAGGTATTTCCCAAATTCCACCCAATATTTATGTGAGAAAAAAGTTCAAAGACGGCAGACCTGTCCGCAACAAACGGCTCCTTGGGTTCCGGCGTCTTCAATTCCTGCGAAGCTGGTTCCGGCGTGGAAGACTCCACGGAGGAAGACTCTTCCGTGGAAGCTTCCGGAGTCGTTACTTCTTCTGAACTCGAAACGCTCTCTTCACTCGTCTTCGTCACGGATCCTTTACCGTTATCGCATCCCCCCAAAAATAACGTTGCCATCATTGCGATGGAAAAAATCGCCATCATTCCTTTTTTGTGTATTCTTTTTCTCATTATAAAACCACCATTTCTTTCTAATGAAATCTGCTAATAAACCTTACGCCCTGCCATTTGGGACATCTTTGTAAGTCTTTTGGAATAAGAATAAAATAAGGGATGGAGTCCCGGAAACACCATCCCCTATATATACGTAATTTAATTATAGTAAGCTACTTAATTACTTGTTAGCCTCTTCGATTGCGGTCATGAACTCTGCTCTGTGAGCTTCGATCGTCTCAGAGATAGGCGGGCAGTTAGGGAATACCTGCCAGGTCAGCCAAGGACCCATGTCGATGGTAGGAATCAGGCCATGATAGGTAACCATACCCTTGGTGGTCATCATATCCAGAGTCTCATTGATTGCACGCAGATCACTAACAACGCCGTTAGCATACTGGTTCTTCCAAGCCTTGTAATCTTCGAATCCAGGAAGAGCTACGTTAGCATCGGTGTAAAGGTTCCAAGCGAATGCGATCTTCCAAGCCTTCTCATCGCTGTAGTTGCCAGGGATACACATAAGGTTGTTATCCCAGCAGTTGGTGTAATCGCTCATCTGAGGTCCCTTCGGGAACATTACGAAACCAACGGGATCGGTCATACCAGGGTTGGTAAGATTGCCGTCTGCATCATAAGCAGGCTTCAGATCGTTGTTCATCAGGTAAGCCTGGTCAGGAAGGAATACGAACTCACCATTCAGGAATGCGTTCTTGTAGTAATCCCACTCAGCACCTTCAGGATCCTGCAGACGATACTCGGTGAACATGTCTCTTGCCCAGTTAAGGCCTTCAACGGTCTTAGGATCGTCTACCTTGTAAACGAACTTGCCGCTTGCGTCCTTACCAACGAACTCACCGCCGTTGGAGTAAACAGCCTGCTCGGTAAATACGCCGTTGTTTCCACCGAATGCATATACTTCGTATACGCCGTCGTTGTTCTTATCCTGTCTAACCTTCTTACACAGCTCTTCGAACTTGTCAAAGGTCCACTGACCGTTCTTCTGGAGATCATAAATCTCTTCAGGATCAACGCCAGCTTCCTTCAGCAGTCTCTCGTTGAAATACATACCGGTACGAGGCTCGGAGTAGTCGCCATACATAGCATAGATGGCATCACCGTACTTGAACAGCTCATGCATCTTGTTCAGCTGGAACTTCTTCTGGCTGAAGTCAAGGCAGCTCAGCTTGGACAGGTCCTTCATCAGGCCACTTGACATAGCGGACATAACTGCGGGATCTCTTCTCAGAACCCAAACATAGTTAGCGCCGTCATCGGGAGCGGATGCATAATCAACGAACTTCTGAGGAGTATCACCCCACTCATCCAACTTCTCCTGATGGATCTTGAAGTTGTAGGTGGTCTGGATCCAATCCAGATACTCTTCTTTTGCTTCATCATACTCGGTCTTAGCTACGTCGTCATCGGTAGGAGGCCATGCGGTCCACCAGTCACGGATAACGATCTCCATGCCGCCAAGATCGTAAACGTTACCATTCTCATCCTTAAGAATGGTATACTTGGATACTTCAGTGTCAGTAGAAGACCCGCCATCGACAGGCTTAACTTCTCCGCCACCCTGGCTGGAAGAAGATTCGGAGCTACCGTCTGCGGGAGTCTTTCCGTCACATGCTGCAAGACTAGCGATCATGGTCGTTGCCAATGCAGCTGCCATCAGTTTCTTGAACATTTTACTCTTCATTTTTTTCCTCCTTTTTATATATATAATACGTCACTGTCCGTCGGCATATATATATCCGGGATGCCTGCGAACGTGATATTATATATCCTTTACATTTTAATACCGGAACTAGACAAGCTCTCCACGAATCCCTTCTGTGCGAACAAGTACAGAATAATGAGGGGAAGCAGGAACATCATGGTACCGGCCGACAATACGGCGTTGGAATACGCCACGGATACGGAAGTCTTACTACCAACCAGACGCGTCATGTATGCGCCCAATCCATCTACCAGGCCGTTCAGCGTGGTGCTGAGCAGAGGCGTGGTGCCAAGGAACATGCTGGAGTAGAATCCGTCCGTCCACTGCCATACGTAAGCAAACAGGAAACAAGAAGTCAAAATCGGCTTTGCATCGGGAAGCATAATGCGAAGGAAGGTCTTCATCGTGCCGCAGCCGTCAACGTATGCAGCCTCTTCCAACTCCTTCGGGATATTACGGAAGAACTGTCTTACCATGTAAATGTACAAGCCGTTCTTCAATCCCATGCACAGAAAACTCATCATAAAATAGGGCAAAACCGATCCCTTAAGGTTTATTGTATCACCAGTTATCAATTTTGACAATCCCAAAATATCAAAGAATCTAAAATGTAGGTGCAAGGATACCGAAACCGTCTGGGGAGGAACAAGGATTACCAGCATTACGCAGGCAAACCAGAACTTCTTGAACGGGAAATCGAATCTTGCAAATCCATATCCTACGATGGTAGTCACCGTAACCTGGATCACTGCGATCGCCAGTGACATGAAGAAGGAATTGAACAAGCTCTTCTGATAATTCATCAGTTTTGCAGCCAACTCATAGTTCGTGCTCGTGGGATGCGCAGGTATGGAAATAACGGTAGGGTTATAAATGTCTCCTTCTGGCATGAAGCTAACGGAAATCTTGTTGAAGATCGGCTGAAGGATCAAAAAACACATACCAAACAGTAGGATGAATCGGCAAATGCTGATACCGTACTTCATAATGGTTTTTTTCAGCAGATATCCATTTGACTTTCTATTTCTTTCCCAAAAGTTGTCTTTCTTTACTTTCACCTTACTCATAATAGTAAACCCCCTTTGAGATCAGAAATGAAGTAATTGCTATAAATGCCATGACCACCAGGAAGTACACCCAGGACATTGCAGAGGCCAAACCATAGTTTAGCTGACCGGCCATGATGACCTGAATCTTAGAGATCAACTGATTATCAGATCTCATACTGAAATCGATGATGGTGTAGATCCAGTTTACCAGGAACAGGGAACTGATCATGGGGAAGGTGATCTTCCAAAGTGCCTCCCATGCGGTACAGCCCTCAATGTCAGCTGCCTCGTACATGCTGGCTGAAATGGTCTGCAGACCGGAAAGGAAGATAATGATCTGGATTCCGGATGCAATTGCCACGTCGTAAATTCCGTCGATAACCTCGAACACCGTTTCAAATGCCCTGGTACCAACGCCGGCCGTCTTAAAGATCTCCTCGATCACGCCCGTCACGCTGACGCCGGAAGCTGCCTGCTCAATGGTCTCAGCAAGCTGAGCCACAACGGAGTTGTTATCCTCAAGTCCAAGAACGATACCGGAGGACAAGATTACGGGAAGGAAGAATATTGCTCTTACGAGTGCCCTGCCGTGGAATTTCTGGTTCAGGATCAAGGCCACGAAGAAGCTGAAGACCATAACCGCGAAGGTATTGATCACCATCTTCGTCATTACTTCCGTCAACATTCTTACAAAGTCTGCATCTACGGTAAACGCATGCTTAAACCACTTGAGGCCGGCGTAAGTTTGTTCAAAGGTAGCAGGACCCAGGTCTACCTGGCAAAAGCACATGCTCAGCGACTGTAACAATGGTTTTACCATAAACATCAAAAAACCAATAATGAACGGTGAGATGAACAGGTAACCCGCTATCGCTTTACGTTTTTGAAGACCAGCTAATTTGCTCTTCTGTTTTTTCATAATTCACGATCCTTTCTAGATTTCTCAGTCTATTATCGAACGACGCGATAATCTCTCGCGGGTACTACTTTTCCATCTATTTCCTGCGACTCATTGCCATAGTTTACGTATACTTTCGTACCGTCCGCATACGTGGTGCAGGTAAGGTCATCGTTCAGTACCTTGTGATCCGTGATCTCCTGATGGAAGGTATGTCCCAATTCCTTGTTGTATCGCTCATAGATGCTGAGCATCTTTTGATGCCAGGAATCGTAATTCGCTCCAAAATACTCATCGTACAAGGTCTTCTGCAATGCAAAAGGCGACTCCTTCATAAAGGTGAAGTACAATCCTGCGCCATATTCTACGGAAAGAAGAAGCTCTTTCTCAGGGTTAGCCGCCAGGTTGATCGGCTCACCTACGTAGTTCTTGTAGCCATGGAGCGCGATCTGATAGAAAGGAATAAACTCATCAATGATCGTATACTCACTTCCGTGGAAGTCCATGTTTGTAATGACGTCACTGTGAACTGCCGCATACTCGTTACCATTGTTGATCATGATCTTCGAGGACTTAGACATTTCGAAAAGCGTCTGCTCTTCCGTATTCTTGGCGCTCTCTCTCGTCGTGATCTTCTTCATGTAATAGTCGCCCGCCAAATCCTGACCGATGTTACGGAAGGAAACGTTTGCGCCGTAGCTCTGCGTTGCGTCAAACAAGGTATGCGTGATCTGGTTTGCCAGATCCGCGTGAAGCATGTAGTAGCTTTCAGAGTTCTCTCTCTGGGCATACGTTACTTTACTGTACTGGTAGATCTTCGCCCTTTCACGGCTGATAAATCTTGCCGCGTCGGTGAAGGAATTAAATCCATCCCAAAGCTTACTGTTGTACTCAAAAAGCGTAACGCCGTCTAAGTAAAGGTCAACTCCGAGGTTCTTTGCTTCCTGTGCAAGATTGGTCAGATCCTTCTTGCTTCCGCAGGCGCTTACCAGCTTCACCTTCTTCATGATCTTCTGGCTTACGCCGCCGTTCGCCCATCCGGAAAGCTTTACTGACAGGTTGTTGACACCGTCATTCTTGAGTTCGGTGATCATTTCCCGTGCTTCCTTATAGGTGGTAAGCTTCAAAGGTCTGCTGGTGGGAACGCCCAGAATCTGCTTAATCTTATCAGCTGCCGCAACGATCTCCACGACAACGGGAGCGTCCGTCTCCTGATTTACCGCAAACGCCTCAGGATTCTTTTCCTTCAGGTATTCGCTGTACTCCTTCGCCATGTCAACGTAGGAACCGGAGTTAACAAAATGATATCTCTGCTTTAAGGACTCATCCGGCAGCTCCGGCATAAATACGTACACGGCCGTATTTGCAACGGAACCAACGTCGTACTGCTCACGGAGAACTGCGTGATAGGTGGTGTTGACAAAGTTAAAGCTGTTGTCTCTTCCGCCTACGTCAGCCTGCACGTAACCATAGGAGGAACCATCCTCCATAATGCAGATGAAGGAATTGTCTCCCTTGGAAATGCCGAAGCAGTTAAAATCACTTCTGGTCTCGTGAACCAGTTCTTTTCTAACCAGACCAATGTCCCAGCCATACATGTCGGAGTAATATGCCCTGGAGTTCTGGCCTTTTCCGTTATTAAACCTAATGACGGCACCGCCGCCTTCAGGAACCATGAGGAATCCTTCGTCATCCTGACTGCCTGCGCCAAAGTAAGGCAGAACGGTGAGGGTGTAAATGGGGTTGGCTGCCTTGTACTCAATTTCCTTGTAAGGAATCTCAACCACAAGATCTTCGCCGTCCAAACGATAATATACGTTTACGTTGTAGGCGGGCGTCTTGGAAGTGGTCTCACGGGAACTCAGCGCCTTGTCTTCTTCATACTGCTCTGCAGTATATCCAGCTCTCTCAAAATACTTCGCAAATTCTTTCTTATACTGTTCCTTGGTCTTAGGATCAAGAACGTAGATGATCTCCGTCTCATAAAGCGGATACGTTGCCTTCAGTTCTTCCACGTTGTCCTTTTTGCCAGGGTTGTTGATGTCGTACTTCTTATAGAACATCTTAACCGTATCAGCGTCATCATCGTTTGCCCTGATCAAGTCAAGCCATTCCTTCATCTTCGGCTCAGTCAATACGGGAGGAACCTGATATTCCTTCTCGATCGTACCGATGGAATACATCATCTTGATGTAATCATTCGTAGCCTCGATCTGATAAACGCCGTTCTGGATACTGTTCTTGTAGTTATTGTACTTCGTTTCTGCACCGGCTTCATTTGTGTAAGACATCAGGAGCGTGGAATGCAGTTTGTTGTACTCATCCGTCTCAAAACCAACCAGCGGATCCGCACTGACTTCTTCATCCGTAGGAACGGAATGCCAAACGGCGCCCGTGCTCTTAACCTCAATGTCAAAAGCCGTCGTAACGGGATCCATGGTAAGCTTAAGCTTATCGTTTTCCAAGATAATGGGATCCTTACCGCCATCGTAAACGTTGATCTTGATCGCTGCTTCCTTTTCTCCGGTATTCTTCATGTGAAGAACCAGATACACGCCGCCCAAGAGGATCAAAGTCACGACAACGGGGAAGATCAAGCCCTTTAACCTGTTGATTGCCGCTTCGCTCAGCAAAGGTTTCTTGATCACGTTGTCCGTAGCTTCCGCCTTCGGAGCCTTCTTGGGTGCAGCTTTCTTTTCCTCAGCCTTTTTATCGTCGGCCTTCTTCTCGTCGGCCTTCTTGTCGTCGGCTTTCTTCTCCTCAGCCTTTTTCTCTTCCGGCTTCTCCTCAGAATCCTTGGCGTCTGCCTTCTCAGCCTTCACTTCCTCGGGCTTTTGCGCATCCGCCTTCTGAGCTTCAGGCTTCTTCTCATCGGCCTTTTCAGCTTCCGGCTGCTCCAATTCAGATTTTTTGATTTCCTTATCTTCGTTCATTGTTCGCCCATCCTTCCACGTTATCGGAATCAATTCCAGTTATAATGATCGGAATATTATCTCTCGTCCAAGAGAAATGAAATATGCAACGCCTTGGGAAATCATACTGAAGAAAAGCAACAGCAGGAAGACGATGATCAGCATTGCCGCCAAACTTGCGATGGTAAAGAGCGCATTCTTCATTACGGAGAATTCATGGATCTGTCCCATGGCAAGAATGATCCAGAAAAATACCCAGATCAAAGAGACTACGCTGAGTACGGAATAGAACTGCTTCTCTTCCGAAGTCACGATGTTGCTCAAAATGATCAAAGGAAACTGAATCAAGGGATAAGGCAAAAGGGAGTAGCAAGTAGCAATGTATACGCTTCCCAGTCTTCCCTTGCCGTCAAACAACGTGGTCGTAGCCCAGTTGCCGACAACGAAGATGACAAGGGGGAAGAGGATACTTGCAATGTGCAGGAAAATATTTACTTCCTCCCAGTAGATCGGCTCGATCACAAAGCTGGTAAACTGCAGCTTCATAAGCTTTGCCAGGATCGTCAGGATCAGAATGGCATTTGCCGCCGCGTACGTACCGCGTTTTTCATGAGACAGATCCCAGAAGCCATCGAGCGGGTGTGTTGCACAATAAAATGCAAACTTAAATGATTTCCAAAACTTCCTAAAATTCTCAATTCTTGCTGAAGTTAACATAACGACCTCCCGGGGCTAGAATCTGAAAATGTCTGCGGTATCAATCTGAAACTTAATCATCTTGATCCTGCCAATGATCATCGGTACAAGTATAATCACCAGTAATATGATGAAAACCGCGAAGATGTGTTCTTCTACCCATACCTTGCGATATTGCTTGAATGCCTTGGAGTAGTTATCGTCATTATACTTCAATTCGAAATACTCCATTGCTTCCTTATAACGTTCTTGTCTCAGGAGAGATCTGCCTACGCCGATGTAAGCAAGGTCATAGTTACCGTTGACGTCCATTACTTCCTGCCAGGTCTCACCGGACTTGGCATATTCGCCGCTGTCGAACTCGTCGATCGCGCGATAGATCAGGTTGCCGTACTCGGTGGGAACAAACGTGGTGATGAATCCGGTCTCATCCAGAACCATAACCTCATATCCCTTGTGTTCAATGGATACGGGTTTGCTGAAATATCCCGCGATGTTACCGATTCCGCCGAATGCGTACAGGAGGTGACCCTGGCTGTCATAAGCGAAGATACGTCCTCTGTTACCGTCAAGTCCCATGTATACCTTGTTGTCAAATGCGGTAATGTCCATCATTCGGGAAGGACCGGTCTTACCGCCGCCGGTACCCATGTAAAGGTCACCGTAAATGGGGAAGTCACCGTTTCTGATCAGGATGTCCGTACCCATAAGATTCAGCTTGCGGATGGAATCCATCTTTTTAGCTCTCAGATCCTCTTCCTTAACGAATGCGCTGACAACGTAGATAAATCCTTCGTTATCCATGTAAAGATTATCATACTCCGTAGGAACGAAGCTTACGCTTCTTTCTCTCTGTTCCTGGGTTGCAAATCTCTTCCACATGTAATCCGTAAAATCATAGGAAACGGGCGTTGCTCCAACAAAACCGGAGAAGCTTGCGTCTGCCTCGTACTTTACCAGACCCTTGTTGATACCGAATGCCACGCAATATACGCGTCCCGCGCTGTCAACTTCGATCTTCTTCGGCTTAAAGGAAGTGTTGTCGCCGAGGGTCGCGTCATTGGGCTTCGTGAATTCCAAAACGAAATTCAGATGGGAATCAATCTTTACGATTCTGTCGTTGTTATAGTCAGCGATATACATGTTACCATCTTCATCCATC
Organism: Lachnospiraceae bacterium; assembly: GCA_017552985.1. Taxonomy (GTDB): domain Bacteria; phylum Bacillota; class Clostridia; order Lachnospirales; family Lachnospiraceae; genus Acetatifactor. The sequence continues at coordinate 47,587 of JAFZNO010000008.1, read as the reverse complement.
TGGAAATCCGTAGGATAGTTGAAGGTATTGTTGTCCGCGCCCTTAAAGCTGTCGATGCAACGGACGAAATCAAACGTCTGGGGATCCGGATGTTTGAACTCCAGGATTCGGTTGTTACCGCTGTCCGTAACGTAGACGGAATCACCGACTACGGTAATGCTGGATGGCTTATTCAGCTTTTGAAGGTTTACGCTTTCATATTTGAAGACCTTCTCAATCTCCAGATCTGCAGCGGCAAACTGTCCTACAACCTCATAGGAATCCGGAGACTCCTTCACCTCACCCCAGTAATCATAGCAGTAGGTATAACCTGCGTCTGCGAAGGCAACCAAGGGAGTGCTGAATGCAATTGCGAATCCGGCGACAAGCAATGCGCAGCGCTTGATCGCTTTCTTAAACTGATTTTTCTTCATTGTTCATTACCTCCCATTAATCCTTCAGACCGGAACTAGCCATGGTCTCCAGAATCTGGCTCTCAGAGAATATGAAAATAATGATGGGCACGGAAATGGCGATTACCTGTACGGCTGCCGCCTGACCCGTTCTTGCGATACCGCCGCTCTGGATCTGCGTCAGCGCGTAAACCAGTGCCTTCTTCTCTTCAGAATAAATGTACATGGATGACGGGTTATTCCATAACGCCTGTACGGAATAAATGATCATGGTCAGCCATGCGGGCTTAACGTTCGGCATAACGATGCTGGTGAATACCTTCCATTCATTTGCACCGTCGATCTTTGCAGCCTCGATCAGGGAAGAAGGAAGACCTTCCATGAACTGCTTCATCAGGAAGAAGCCGATGGGCATTGCAAATGCGGGAATGATGATTGCCCAGTAAGTATCGATCCAGCCGAGCTTGTTAATGATCAGGTAGTTAGGGATCTGGGTTACGTATCCGCTGAACATCAGCGCGGTGGTAACGATCTTAAAGAACGTCTGTCCGCCGGGGAATTCGTACTTTGCAAGCACGAACGCACCCATGGATGCGATCAGCAGATGACCTGCGGTACCCACTGCCGTGATGAACGTCGTATTGAAGACGTAACGGCTAAACGTAACGGTGGATTTTCCCATGTTAACAAACAAGTCTGAGAAGTTATCCAACGTCGGGTTACGCGCAAAAATCTTGGGCGGGAACCTAAACAGTTCGTCCAAAGGCTTTAATGAGTTTTCAACCGCATATACCAGCGGGAAAACCATGGCTATGGCCATAAGGCCCAAAAAGATATAGACCAGCATGTCGCCACCGATGGAACGGTTGGGCTTTCTCCTTTTGATCAAATGATGCTTTACGGTTACAGTTTCGGTTTGTACGTTTTTTTTGCTCATATCAGGTTCCTACTCTTCTCAACAGACTTTGAATTGCTTTGTTACATAAGATCATGATCAAGAACAACATTGCTGCGATCGCACACGCATAACCCATTTCATATCTTACAAATCCGTAGTCATACAAATGCGTTACGATGGTTCTCGCCGCGTAGTCCGTGCTAGGGAATCCACAGAGCGCCATGGTCACGTCACATACGCCAAAGGAACTTGTGATGGTCATAACCGCTCCGAACATTAGCATGGGCTTCATGCTAGGCAGGGTGATGTACCAAAGCTCCTGCCATCTGTTTTTCACGCCGTCCATGTAGCCTGCCTCATATTGGGAAGCGTCTACGCCCTGAAGACCTGCCACGAAGGAAAGGAATCCGGTACCAAGGCTCATCCAAAGGATAACTACCATACAGATGGGAAGCATGTAGGTCGGATGCTGGAAGAACTGAATCGGCGCATCCACAAGACCTAACTCAATCAACAACGCGTTCGCCCAACCATACTGGTCACCTCTGAAGAACACGCCGAAAATCGTGTACAGCGTACCGGAAATGGACGGAGCGTAGAAGATAACGATCGTGACTGCCCTGATCCATCTTGGCAGCTCATTGATCAGCCAGGCAAACAGGAATGCCATGATGTAACCTAGCGGACCGGTAATGATCGCTATCATGAAGGTATTTTTGATACCGATCAGGAAGACGTCATCTTCCAACAGCAAACTGATATAGTTATGAGCTCCGATAAATCTCGGGCTTTCCAAAATGTTGTAGTAGGTAAAGCTGTAATAGATCGAGTTGATTACCGGCAAGATGTAGAACGTGGTAAAAATAATCGCGTATGGCAGTAAGAATAAATAGCACATCTTGCTGATCTTGGCTTTCTTCCAAGCCACCTTGGCATTGTGTTTGCGCAAGGTAAAGTATTTGTCTATGTATCTGCTCATGCTTCGCTCTCCTTATTCCGTAGGCAGACCAAACTCTTTACGTTTCTTGGTCAGCTCCTCGTTAATCAAGATCGAGTAATCCAGAATTGCCTCTCTCGGATCCTCCTTGAAGTTAATGCACTTTCTAACCGCGTTGGTCAGGTGACGGCCGGTGTAGTATCCGCCGGGCACCTCACGGATGCCTACGGTGTTCTCCCACTGCTCGGTCAAAACTTCAATTGCCTCCGTCGTCCATGCCAGCTGACAGAACGCATTCTTGTTTGCGGTTGCATATCTTGCAGACGCGCCAAGGAGTGCTTCCATCTCTCGGCCGAAACGAACCTGGGTCTCGGTGGATGCCCACCAGCTGAGGAACTTCCATGTATCCTGCTGTTTCTTCTCGTCGGAAGGAATCATCATGGATGCGCTTCCCACGATACAGTCAGAGTGGTCAATATAGGTATTTCCGTTTTCGTCAACCCTTTCAGTACCAGGCACCAAAGTGAAGTCCCAAAGGCCTCTGATCTCGGGTGCGGATACAACCAAGGTATTGTAGCTGCCGTAGTTCGCAACTGCGATCGGCATTTCGCCGGAACGGAAACGGCTTACAAAGTCATAAGCAATGGGAACGCCGTAGTCGTTAAAGAACTTTACGTAAGCAGCAAATGCTTCAACGCCTGCCTCCGTGTCAACGATGGTCTTGGTTCCCTTTTCATTATATAAGTCGCCGCCATACTGATACAGCATGGTGAAGTACTGGTTCAGGTCACCGCCGGCTGCTCCGACCGTCGCGCCAAACACGCTGGGGATGCCGACGTTCATGTTGTTACCCTGGATGGTAGGGAACATCTCGATCAGTTCCTTCCAAGTCTGAGGCGGATTGTCATATCCAAGCTCTGACAGGATGTCCTTGCGGTAGAACAGCACGTTGAAGGTCTGGGTCTCAGGCATTCCGTATACGGCGCCGTCCAAGGAGTACTGTGCGTAAGAGCTGGGAGTGAAGTTCGAGAAGGTTTCCTCGAATCCGTCAAACTGCGTCAGGTCAACGGCCGCTCCACGGAGCGCGTAGTTAACGGGCTGGTCACCGCCGATGGAAAGGATCGCGTTCGGTCCCTTACCTGCCATTACCGCGTTCAGCACGGCGTTGGCTGCGACGATTTCCACGTTAACCTTGATTCCCGTCTGGGGAGTGAAGGTATCGTCAACCATGGTCTTCATGATGCTGCCCTGGTCACGACCGGTCAGGATCCATACCTTGATCGCGTCGCTGTTCTTGCCATCCTCGTAAACGTCACCGACTGCGTCATAATCTACAAAGAAGGAAGCGCCAAATGCCTTAACTTCATGTAAGAGATTCTTGAAGAAGTTGGTCTTGTCTACGGTAACCTTTGCGTCAACTCCGGTGATGCGGATGTAGTCGACGTCGAGCTTAATCTCGCTCATTTCCAAAGTGGAAGTACCAAGGGAAGTGATGTTATCCTTAAAGGTGGTAAACTCCGTCGTGATCTTCTGGGGCTTAGCCACAAATCTTTCCAACTGTTTTGCAAGCGTCTGTGCGGTTGCGATCTTTTCTGCCTTCTGTCCAGTGTACTCAACCATGTCGTCCACGGCCTTGTACAGACGTCTTGACTCAAGATCCATCGCCGTGATTACTTCCGGATATACCTTATGGATGTCATAGTCTCTGTACTTGTCAGGAGTTGCTCCGGTATATACCAGAATCTTTCTGTAGATCTGGTTCAGGCGGAAGGTGGAATCCTCAAGCTCTTCCAAAACCTTTCCTGCGCCGCCAAGGGTTGCCTCCATGCGGATGGTATGGGTACCGCCCGTCAAGTAAAAGAGGAACGGCTCGCCGTTATCATCGGAAAGGGTCTTGCATTCCCAGTCCGTCTTGTAATCGAAAGCAACTTCCTTCATTTCTTCAAAAGGAATCTCGCCGTCGATATAAACCATTCTGCTCGAAACGCTTCCTCTTGCGTAGTTCTGACGGCCCTTGATGGTGATCTTGTAATAACCATCCTCAGGAACGGTGAACTCCCACTCGATCCACTGACCTGCGGTCTTCCAAGCGTCACCACCCGTGTAGTTCAGGATCGTCTTGGTCACGCTGTAAGGAACGGTGATGGGGGAAGCATGATCATATTTTGCATATAAGGAAGACTCGGAACGACGGACTGCGTCCTCACCCTGGACAACGCTGTCATACGTCTTTCCTGCAGTGCTGGTGTTAGCGGAAGGATTGGATGCGGCATATTCCGCATAGGTCTTATCCGTCTTCACTGCTGCAACTTGGAATTTTCTGAGAACCATGGGCTCATTGACAGCCTTAAAGCTGATGGTGTGCTCGCCCTGCTCAAAATAGAACTTGTAAGGATCTGCAACGTAACCCATGCTGTCCTTGCAGTAGCCCTTCTGCCACTCATAGATCTCCTTCTGGCTCGGACGGATCTCGTTGCCCTGGTTGTCGATTCTCTTCTTGCCGTTGTCCACCCAGATTCTGGTGAAAACGATATTCTGGGCATCATCAAAAGGCAGTTCGCCGTCGATCATGACGGAACGCTCTGCCGCAACGCCCCTGGATTCAGGAAGAAGGAACTCCAGGTATAAATTATAGAAGCCACTCTGAGGGATATTGACCTTCCACGTAACGGTCGAACCGTTTTCCATGTAAAGCGCCTTGCTCTCGTTTTCGTAATTGTTCCTTACCTCAACGCCTCTCTCCGCCTGATAATTCCAGATGTCGACGTCAACGTCAGTCTTCGGCTCAGCAGCGCCGGCATGATCGCGAAGATAGCCTGAATACGTTCCCTGGCGTTCTGCGCCGGCAACGCTGACAGACAGATCCATCCCGTCATACTTGTCGTGGTAGTTCGGCGTCTTTCTCGAGCCCATGAGTACAAAAACAACTACAATAGCCGCGATAACGCCCAAAGTGATCAACAGTTTCTTCACAGAGTCCTTCATACGTGCCTCCTAATGGTTCTGGAAAATAGAGAAAAATAGAGCTACTCCCCTTAATACATGTTATTATAACTGTTCAACTTGCCTAATGTCTCCCTAATTCTTGCTATTTGAAACATACATATTGCTTATTTCCACCAACAAACCGCCATTTTTATTATGCACTATTTATACTTTTTTCTCTTTTTTTACGTAAACGCATTTCCCATTCGTCATTTTTACCGAAATAGGCCCTTCGGTTTTGTCTATTTTTCCGTCTCGCAGTGAAAAAAGAGCATAATTTTATCTTTCCAAAAACATAGCAATATCTGTCAAACACGTTCAAAAAATCTTCATAAAATCTTTAGTTTTTGGACACAATAAATGCCTGGCGGCACCGCCAGGCATCTTCTCTAGAGCCATTTTTATTCATCTGCAGCTTTTTTTGCGTCTTCCGGCGCCGTTATCACAATCTTGCCATCCTGCATTTCCAGTTTCAACTTATTGCCCGAAACGTTCAGTCTCTCCAATACGTCCTTGGGGATCTGCACGCGTCCGGCCTTGTCCATGACCACGTATTCTTCCTGCGTGTCTTCGTTTCTCCAGTCAATGTTCACTTCCTTCAGACGGTCCGCATAGCTCTCCTTCAACACGCGCTCGCTGCTGATCTTGCCGTCGCGGATGGCGACCACGCGCTTTACCTTCTTGGAAAGTGCCACGTCATGCGTAACGATCAGGATGGTCTGCCCCTCCTTGTTGAGTTCCGTGAACAGGTCAAAGATGTAGTTGGCCGTCATGGGGTCCACGCTTCCGGTAGGCTCATCCGCCAAGAGCAATTTCGGTGAATTCGCCAAAGCGATCGCAATGGCAATTCTCTGCTGTTCACCGCCGGAAAGCATGTTCAGCCTGCTGTACTTCTTGTGGGACATGCCTACGCGCTCCAAAAGTTCCAGCGCCTTTTCCTCTTTTTCCTTCCGTTCGAAAGATGCATGGGAAGCATCACGTTCTCGATCGCGGAAAGATACGGCAACAGGTTTCTTCCGTTGTTCTGCCACACAAATCCCACCGTGTCCCGCTTATAGACCACCAGGTCCTTCTCCGTCATGGTGAAAAGATTCTTTCCGCCCACCAGGAGCGAACCTGCGCTGGGTCTGTCCAGACCGCCGATCATGTTGAGGAACGTTGACTTTCCGCTGCCACTGTTGCCGATGAGCGCCGTCAGCTCCCCCTCTTCCACCGTAAGGTCCAGGCCCTGCAGGGCCAATACTTCCGTCTGTTTTGTCTTATAAATCTTTACCAGGCCGTCCGCCTGAATCATATTCTCCGCCATCTCTTCCTCCAAGCGTTAAGCCTCGGCATTCTGCGAGATCTGCACTCCGTTTTCCAGTTCGATCACCATGTCGCCGGCATCCATCAGGCCCACGTCATGCGTCGTCATCACGATCGTGATGTGCTCCTTCTTCGTCATTTCCTGAAAGAGCTTCGTAACCTCTGCCGCCATTGCGCTGTCCAATTCGGCCGTAGGCTCGTCCGCCAGAATGATGCTCGGGCCGTGGGCAATGGCTCTCGCTATGGCCACGCGCTGTTGCTCACCGCCGGACATCTCCGAAGGCATGTGATGCATTCTGCTGCCGAGACCCACCATCTTCAGGCACTCTTCCACGCGTTTTCTGTGATCTCCCTTAACGCCGGCCATTCTCATGGAGAACTCAACGTTCTGGAATGCATTCATGGTGGGGATCAGGGAAACGGACTGAAAGACAAATCCGATCTTCTTTCTTCTGAGCGTCTCCCTCTGATAATCATTTAGGCGGCTCACGTCCTGGCCCTCAATGATCACGCGCCCCGTCGTCGGCTGGTCCAGCGCCCCGACGATGTTCAAAAGCGTCGTTTTGCCGGAACCGGAACGCCCCTTCAGTATGGTCAGCACTCCCTCGGGAATGCCGGCATTTACGCTCTTTAGCGCCTGGAACGGGCCGCTCGCCGTGTTAAAGGTTCGTCCCACGTTCTGGATTTCTATGATATAATTCGCGTTTTCTCCCATAACCGCTCCTTCATTTCACCGTCATTACTCTTCACCGAGCTTGAGGGCCTTCGTCACGTTCAGTTTCAATACCAGGATCAGCAGCGTCAAGAGACACGTTGCCATCACGCCGGCGATCACCAGGTAAAGTCTGTTCATGTCCGTCTGGTTCACGATCAGCTTCATCGGGAGCACCTGATTCGAAGCCGCGTAAGCCATCTGCAGCATCGGCACAAACATGCGGGACGTTAAGGTACCGATCCCGATTCCTGCGAAGATGGAAAGCACGCCCGAGAAGAGCTGCTCATCGATCAGCATGTGGAAGAGCTCTCCCTTATGCATGCCGCACGCCCTCAGTACGCCGAATACCATTTCCCTCGAACGGATGGACATGATCCAATAGATGAGATAACCCACCGCGCAGAGGATGATGGTCACGATAAAGCCCATGGTCAGCACGCCGTTCGTACCCTGAAGCAGAGGATCGCGCTCCACCTGTTCCATCTCCCGCGCCTTGTCACGGAATTTATTGACGTGCACGTCATTTTCTTTGATCCACGCGTAAACGTTCGTTGAATCACAGCCAGGCTTTAACTTCGCCCAGATCTCATAAGGATATACGCCGATCTTTTTCTGAACGGTGGCAAGATTTGCGACCAGAAGCGTGTTCGTCTGCTTCTGGGCCGTTCCGTCCGCGCCCGTCACAAGGGAAGTCGGCTGGTATCCCGGCCAGTAATCAAAAAAGTCTATGATCTTCGCTTCTATGGTCGTGCCATACTTATCCTTGTACTCGATCTCGTCCCCGATCTTATATCCCATGGAATCCCTAAGATTCGAGGATGCAAGGATCCCCTTGGGCTCCGTCGCCAACTCGTTTAAGTACAGCCGGTAGGCCTTTTCCGTGATCTCTTCGCTCACGTCGGTGATCAGACCATATTCCTTCGTCTGGATCCCAAGGAGCGTACATCCCATCTGGCCTTTATCCTTCGTCTTAAGGCTTGCGCCCGCATCAGAGTAAACCTTTGTGTAGGCTTCCACGTCAGGCATGGAGGAATATTTTCTGTAATCCGGCTCTATAAATGCCGGCCCGCCCGCATTCGGATTGCTGGAGCTCGAGGGCGTCTTGGTCCAGACTTCCTTGATCAGGATGTCCGATCCCACCAGATACTCCTCGTTTTCCTTGGCATTCTGCAGGATCGTTCTGGCAACAACCGCGTGATACATGCCGAGGGAGATCGTCAGGATCATGAACAGCATGATGAACTGCTGCTTTCTGCCGTTCTTAACATTCTCCATGAAGGCCGCGTAGCTTGCAGGTCTCCAAAAGCGCTTTCCAAGCAGGTATACCAGGCGGATCACCCAAGGCTGCAGACGCAGGAACAAAAGTCCCATGCCCACGATGAACAAAGACGAGCTCAGGTACAGAAGCGGATCCAGCGACTGGCCTTCCATGACGGACATCACCATCATCTCTTTATTCTTCGAATAGTTATAATATCCATACAGGGAAACACCCAGCAGGATCACGTCCAGGAATAACTTCTCCCAGAGCGCGCTCTTCTTCAGCGCATTTGACTGCTTTAACTTTACGATGGTCAGACGGCTGTGCTTCAGCGCGGGGATCGTCATGATCAGCACGCAGGCAAGCATTGCGCCCGCCGCAAATTCCCAAACGGTTGGGTCAAAGGTGACGTTCAGCCGGCGTCTTACGTTAAATTCCAGGAAATTCTGGGTGGAACCCAGGAGCTTACAAAACTGCGCGCCCAAAGGAATGCCGCCCGCCGCGCCGATCACCGCAAGGAAAATGCTCTGATACAGGTACAGGCGAAGCATCTGCGCACTGGAGCCGCCGCGGCTCTTCATAACGGAGATCTCGTTTCTCTCCATGTCGTACATCTGTCCGGAGATCATGAAAAGGAACGCGCCAAGCAGCACGAGAACGGGCACCTGCAGAATGAACAGCGTCGCCTCGATCCTGGTCCGCTTTGCAAAATACCGCTCCATGATCTCGCGGTATACGGGCGCCGACATGGTGCTCTTCACGCCGCTCTGCTCCTGATAATAAACAGTCTTCTCGTACAGATTGTTTGCCGTTACGGCCGTAACGTCCTCGTAATTGAAAAGATCATAATAGTAACAGGTGATGGTGTACTTTTCCGCACGCTCCCCAAGGAAGGTGTCGCGGAACAGTTGCTCATCCATAAGAGCCACGATTCCAAGGCTTGAGGGCCTTACCTGCCAGTAAAAGTCCGTGCTGTCCTGCTCCTCAAACACGCCCACGACCTTAATGCGGAAGGGGGACCCCTTCTTGTCAGCCATGTACAGGAATTCCAGCGTCTCTCCCACAAGGAGGTTATTATTGATCAGACACTCCTGGCTGACCACGACCTCGATGACACCGTTCTCATCCACGCCGCCATCGCAAAACATGCGTCCGGAAATGATCTTTGCGTGTTCCGGCAATCCCGACATAAATCCCAGTCTCAGTCCGTCAGCATTGACGTCCGAGCGTCCCGTGGTGGATGCGAGCTCCGCCCTTGACAGGGAATAGTAGAATACCTTTTCCTTACCCGTCACGCCCAACACGCCGTCGAGTTCGTTCAGGGTCTTTTCCATCTTGCCGATGGTCTCACCGTTCTTATCCTTCTGGACCATGATCATGAATTTCAACATGGCGGGCCATTCACCCTTTTCCGCCAGATAATCGTCGAATTCATCCACCAGCATGCGATCGTAGGAAGCATTCCGATAGAGTGGGAAGCTTACCACGGTGGCAATCAAAAGGATGCTGCCCAAAAGGAGGCAGATGACCATCCATTTTTTATGCCATATTTTTTGCAACATTACCTTAAGCATACTTCCATCCCTTCCGTCAGTCCCTCTACGACCCAATAGTAAGCGTCATTGCTGCCGCCTGCGACGAAGCTTTGTTCCTTGAACTTTCCGTCCTTATCCTTGATGCAGACGTAGGTCTTTCCGCCCACCTCGTAAACTGCCTGCTTGGGAACAAGCAAAACTGAATCAATGTTTCTGAGCTTTGCGTTGATGGTGAAGCGATATCTGTTCCACCACTCGCCGGCCAGCGCCACGGTCAAAACCTCACGGATGTGGTCCTTGTCCACGCGCACGATGGCCGTCTCCGACTGCAGCGTCTGCCCCACGCCCATTTTGGACAGCGTAACCACCGTACCTGAAACCGAGTGTTCCTGACGCTGTTCGTCAAAGTACGCAACGGATACTTCATTCCCGTACTGGAGCAGCTGATTCTGGTCTTCCACGATCACGTAACAGGTATTCTCATCCGCGATCCTGGCAACGCGGTCACCCTTTTGCACCACGTCCTCCGCCTTGTAATCCTTGAGTTCCACGATGGTACCGGATACGTTGGCGCGGATCACCTTCACGTTAAAGTCGCTCTTCTGCTTCGCAATGGCTTCCTGCGTATCCTTGATCTGGTCCTCATAATTCTGGACGGCCTCTTTATAGTACTCTTCATTGGCATTTTCGCTGTTAATTCTCTTGTAATCTTCCAGTCTTGTCTGAAGGCGGGTAAGCTTTGTCTCATTTCTCTTGAGCGCAAGGTTGTCAGCCTCCACGCGGACCGTGGCGATCACGTCGCCCTTTTCCACGTGCTGGAACTTCTCCACCTTCATCTCCTTGAAGTACATGGTACCATTCTCCACGTCATTGGTCAGATACGTGCTGGCCCCATATTCCAATTGGGCTCTTTCCGAAAAGTCGGAATGGAATTCTCCTTTTGCCAAGGTCACGGTACTGTCCCCAAATCTGGAACCGCTGGAATAAACGATCGCGTCGCCCGCTTCCAGACCGTGCGTGATCTCTGTATAAACGCCGTCGCTATAACCGATCTGTACGTTGACGTAGGTCGCCTCGCCGTCTTTCATGACGTATACGTAATTGCCGCTGTCATCCCTGCTGACCGCAGCCTTCGGGACCGTCACCACGTCCTCAAGGCGCTTGAGAACAACGGTGATCACGGCATATCCGCCGATCTTCACGTTGTCATCCGCGTCCACGATCTTGAATGTGGAATACACCTTTTCCCCGCTGGCGGTAAGGGTGGCATACTCATCAGACGAGATCGCCTGATATTCCACCTCATAGCGTTTTCCGTTTACCATCGCGTAAACGTCCTGCGCGTTTCTGATGACTCTGTTGTTGATGTACTCACACTTGATCAGCTTCTGGGAAAGATCGCCGATCGCAACCACGGGAACCTCAGCCCTCACGTTGTCTCCGGGATTAAAAGACCTGACGGCAACCAACTCCCCGTCGATCTTCGACTTGATCGTTGCCTTACCGCGGTTCTTTTGCATCGACTGCAATTCATACTTTTGATGCTTTAAGTCAAGCTCATACAGTTCCTTCTTTTGCGCCATTTCCAGCTCAAGAATGTCTGCCGCGTGCTTGTTGATCCTGTAATCTCCGTCAAACTTAAGGAACCAGACTTTCCATTCTTCATACTTCGGATTGGGGACCATCGTGCCGCTTCCGTCCTCTGCGGGGATGGTTTCCGGCTCACGTGCCGCCTCATACTTGTCAACGCCCCACTTGCCGGCTGCTTCCTTCTCCCGGTATTCCGCGATGGCCTTCTGCTGCTTCTCCACGTATTTCTGGTAGTCTTCTTCCATCTGCTTGATGTATTCCTGCTTGTTCTTGATCTGCTCGTCAATGGATTTCGTGTCCGCGGCAATGACCTCCGTCCCCTTCTTAACCTTCTCTCCGGGGAACGCGCCGTAGGAACCAAAGGCAAAGCTTGCCTCCGCGGAATACTCCTCTACGTAGGGAACCACGGTGGCAACGTAGGCATTGACGTCATACAGCGTCCTTTTTTCCGCGATCTCGTATCTTTCCTCTTCCGTCACGGGATCGATCAATTCAATTTTTGCGCCCTGCGTTGATTCCACGGAAGAATCGCCAACGCATCCCGCAAGTCCAAGCGACAGGCTGCCAAGCAGCGCAGCCAGACGCACCCATTTCGTTCTCTTCATCATTTCTGAATAACCTTCTCCCCTTCGGTCAAGCCTTCCACAATCTCAACGAATTCATTTCCCTGCAGTCCAACCGTGATCCACTTCACGTCGCGGACCCCGGCCTCATTGATCACGTAGACGTACCATTTGCCTTCCGCCTCGTGAACAACCTCTCTCGGGAGCGTCAGTACCTGCTCCCTTGCGTCCAGGATAACCGTGAGGGAACCGCTGTTTCCTGATTCAAACATGGCACTCTCATCCATGTCCAAAACGGAGAAGAACATCTGATCCTGCCACTCGTTCATCTTGTACGGGACTACCTTGTACTTTCCCGAACCGGGACCGCTAAGCACGGACATGTCATAGCTCTCGCCCTCTTTGAAGTACTCCTTATACTTTGTATCCGATACGACGAAGAAGCACTCGGCATTATCCTTGATTTCGATGATCGTCTCGTTCTTCACGGAAGTGGAGCCTTCCAGATTCTTCTTTTTGATGGCGACCGTTCCCGTGATCCCCGCGTAAATCTTACTCTGTTTCACCTCTTGCTTTAGCTTGGCGAGCTGCTGCTCGTCAAGTGCAATGGCATCCCGGTAATCCTCGCGGCGGTATTCGTTCTCGCGCTTATAATTCTCGATGTCCCCTGTCTGGTCAAAGCCCCTGGAATAGGTCTTGTTCAGCCATCTTCTGGAGAGCTCGTAATTCTCCGTGTCATCGATCTGCGCAAGCAAAAGCTTGTTTCTCTCGATCTGATATTCCAGACGCTCGATCTCGTCCGCCCGGTCATTTCCGGCCAGTTCGGCAACCAGGTCACCCTTTTTGACAACCTCACCCTCCCTGACGTACACCTTGGAAATGATCCTTCCGCTCACGGCAAAAGAAAGATTCTGGGAATTGATCTGGGAATACGTACAGTTGAGATCTTTTTTGAGAATGATGTCGCCAAGGTTGACGGTCGTCAGGGTATACTCCACCTCCGGAGCTTCCTGCTCCACAATGACTCTCGTCTCCACCGGATCCGTCTCTTCCGTACAACCCGAAAAGGCCACGCTGATCATCAGCCCGGCCGCAAGTACGAAGATTTTGAATTTTTTATTTTTAAACTTACACATGGAAATTCCTCCCAAACGTATCCATTTTACATTTTTCCATGGTAAAGCGCTCCCCACATTGTGCCTTTTTTTTAACGTTTCTTGCTTACATTTCCTCATTTTTGGTTGAAAATGCCCATTTTTCCCCTTTTGTAAGAGCTACCATTTGACTTTTTTTATTAAATTTGATCAAAGATTGGTAAAAATCCCCCTCACAGCGGATCTCACATTCCGTCAATTCACCCTTCTCCCAAGAAAGGTCGATCACGGCATTTCCCTCCAGGCGAAGCCCCTTCACGCTGCCATTTTCCCATGCCTTGGGCAACGCAGGAAGAAGAACCACCCTGTCTTGATCACTTTGCACCAGCATCTGTGCGATGGCTGCCGTCGCGCCAAAATTGCCGTCGATCTGGAATGGCGGATGCTTGTCAAACATGTTCGGATACGTGGACTGGGCCAGCATCTTTACAATGTTTTCATGCGCAGCCTCTCCGTCCCAGAGCTTCGCGTAATGGTTCATGATCCACGCGCGGCTCCAGCCGGTATGTCCGCCGCCGTGAGACAGCCTTGCCTCCAGCGTCTTCCGCGCGGCCGCCGCCAGCTCCGGCGTCCCGTCCACCGTGATCTGGTTGGAGGGATAAAGTCCATAGAGCTGAGACACGTGACGGTGTCCCGGCTCCAACTCTTCGTACTCCTCCACCCATTCCATGACACGACCGTCAGTTCCGATCTTTGTCGGCGGGATTTTCGGGAGCATCTCCCTTAAATCATTCATCAGCGAAGCTACGCTCTCAAGATCCGGGATCTTCACCCTGTCCGCAGCCTCACCCAGAATTTCATAACTTTCCAGACAGATGGTAAAGAGATCCCTTAAGATCTGGTTGTCCATCGTCGGTCCGAAACACACGCAGCCATGGTCTCCGTTTGGCAGAAGATACGTGTTCTCCGGAGAACATGACGGATTTGTCACAAAATACTCTCCCCAAGGCTCCAGGGCATCCACAAAATACAGCGCGCTCTCCGCCATGATCGGGAAGGCTTCCGCGAGGAACTCCTGATCCAGGGAATAGCGGTAATGCGTCCAAAGATGCGTGCAAAGCCACGCGATCCCCATGGGCCAATAGGTTGCGGGAAGCCAAAGATCCTGCGGCGCACAATCCCCGTGCATATCAGTGTTGTGATGTGCCACGATGCCGCGGCACCCATACATGTCTCTCGCCACGACGCGGCCATTCGGAACCATCTTCTTTAGAAGCGTCAAAATTGGCAAGTGACATTCCGACAGATTGCAAACCTCTGCCGGCCAGTAATTCATTTCCAGATTAATGTTGATCGTATATTTTGATTCCCAGGGCGGCGTGAAATCCTTATTCCATATGCCCTGGAGCGTCAGCGGAAGATTATCGGGCCTGCTGCCGGCGATCATGAGATACCGTCCGTAATCAAACAGCAATTCTTCCAGTCCAAGGTCCGTCCCGCCTTCCTGCACGCGGCGGAGCCTTACGTCCGTGGGGAGTTCCCCGCCGCAACTGCTGCCTGCTGCCGTCCCAAGTCCTTCCTCGCCGTCAGCTGTCAGGGGTGCGCCAATTGATTGGTTTTCCTCCTGCAGCTTCAGACATACGCGCCCGAATAACGCCCCGTGATCCGCCACGTGCTCAGCGCGAAGCGTCTCATAATCTTGCTGCATGACCTGCTCCAACTGCTCGCAAAGAATTTCCTCGAGTTCTGAATAATCCTTCCCGGGATGAAGATATTGCGTCACCGCGCCAAAATAAAGGATTGCCTCGTCCGCGCCTTCCACGATCAGGCTCTCTCCCAGAACCTTTCTCGTGCCGCCCTTTACTTGACATTTCGTCATCATCACGAATGCATGACCATCCTCACCGGGCCGCCCGTAGAGGACAACGCCGTTGGCCAGAATGACAACGGATTTCACCGCATCCGCCTTACCCTGCTCTACTTCTACGCCGTACGTCTTCTTTACGCCCTTGAAGAAGTGTCCGCGCTCCTGCTTGAGCGTAAAGGAAATCTTCCCCGCTTCCGAAGCCGAAAACCGCAGGATCATGCAATCCGCGGGCTTGGAAATAAAGCACTCGCGGTCATATTTCACTCCGCCGATCTCATAGTGTGTGCGGCAGATCCCCTCGTCAAGGGAAAGACTTCTGCGGTAATGCACGTCCTCCGGAGACAGGGATGGCGGCGCCACGTCAGGGGACTCCGCGTCCTCCTTTTTCACGCCCTCATGTTTGAAATATAGTTTGACGTCGCCCAGCGTCTGATAAGGGTTTTCACTGGCGGGACATCCCGTGAGCACCGTTCCCATCAGCTCCTGCGCCGCGCTGATATGGCCCTCCCGGATCAGCCGCCGCACCTCAGGAAGCCATTCCTCCGCATCCGGGTTCACGCGATCCTTCTTTCCGCCGTACCACACGCTCTCCTCATTCACTTGAAGCCGCTCCGCCTCAACGTTTCCAAAGACCATGGCGCCCAGTCGCCCATTCCCCAGTGGCAATGCTTCCTCCCAAACCTTCGCCGGTTGGCGATACCACAACTCTCTCATCCCGACTCCTTTCCATCCCTTACCCGCGGCAAGGCATCAAACAGTCAAAAGGAAAGCCCTGAAACATATCGTTTCAAGGCTTTCCCAAGCTTAGCACTTCTCCCAAGCTCCGTCTACCTTTGTCTGATATACAAAATCTGCGAAGCTTGCGCTGCCGCCAACCTGCTCCGTTCCATAAACGAAAAGTCCAAAGCGTACGCCCGTGAAATGATCCAGCTTAAAGCGAAGCTTGGATACGGGCCCGATGGCCATTCTCTTCTCGCCGTCCGCGAAATAGAGCTGGGCTTCATCCTTCATATAGGCAAAATCCGTCTCCGCGCGGAGCCTTACCCACTCGCCCTTCGCCTCGCCATCCGCGGAAGCAGACGTTTCGCTGCAAGCGCCCTCGCCGTACGCAACCAGCATGGAAGGCGTCACCTTCACGGATGCCCACTCATCACCGGGCTCCTGGTCATGACGCTCGCCCCACATGCCTTCCGGCGCCTTGCGGTTCTTCATCACGATCCAAAGCTCGCCATTTCTCCTGGTCAGCGCCACAAACGCATACGCGCTCTCCATCAGGCAGATTCCTGCGTAGTCGCCTTCCTTCAGCGCGGAACCGTCCACCAGAACCTCTGCCGCACATCCGGGATGTGTGGTTCTCTGGGTCAGCACGTTCTTCGCCTGCACCACGTTCTTGCAAAGCTTGTCCGTCGTAACCGTAACGATTCCCTTCGCCTCGTCCTTCTTAACCAGTGCCAGGTCAGGCTCGTGGTTGAACTGCCAGCGGCTCTTAAAGCCAAAGCTTGCATGCTTTCTTGCATATTCCTTGTCATCTGCCGCGCAGGCAGCGTTATCCTTGAAATTATCGCTTCCCACCAGCTGCTCATATACGTAACCGGCCTTCGGGGCAGGCGTCTTAAAGATCAAGGGAGCCTTTCCGTGGAAGCCAAACTCCGGCATGCCCGTCTCTTCATTCCATCTCACGGGGATCAAGATCGGCAGTCTGCCAACGGCGCCGCTGTCCTGGAATACGATGGAATACCATTTTCCGTCAGGAGTGTCAACAATTCCGCCCTGGGCACATCCGCTGCCGCAGTAGCCGCGGTCATCCCCCATCACGTCGCCGCCAGTCCACTCACCGTCAATGGAATCCGCCATAAAGCAGGCTTCCGTGCGGCGCCCGGTCTCCCTGGGCATGTGGATGAAGAAGATATAATACTTGCCGTTGATCTTATACATGTGCGCGCCTTCATAACCAAGGTACGCGTCGTCGCGGTCCACCAGGATCACCTTGTCAAGGCCACCCTCCTTCGGTCCGCTGAGGTCAGGATTTAACTCCGTCAAGTGGATCTGACGGTTTCCGGAAACGATGAACACGCGCCCGTCATCGTCAAAGAGCAGGGAGTTGTCATGGAAGAAGCCCTGGATCTCACTCTTCTCCCAAGGACCTTCGATGGTCTTTGACTTGTAGAGATAGGTCTTGTGGGTGTCGTTCGCCACAAAGATCACGTAGAAGGTGCCTTCATGGTAGCGGATAGAAGCTGCCCACATTCCCTGACCGTAAATGTTCTCCTCGCCCTCTAAGCGCTGGCCGGGCGTGGAATCCAGTCTGTCATATACGTATGCCGCATGCTCCCAGTTCACCAGGTCGTAGGATCTGAGGATCTCGCAGCCAGGCATGTAATACATCGTGGTGCTCACCATGTAATAGGTATCGTTCACGCGGATCACGTCAGGATCGGGATAATCCATCTTCGTCAGCGGATTGATGCTTCCCTGCTGGGTCACGTGGTCGTAACGATAGCCGCGATCCGACTTCACGGGAGCGTTCGTCGCCTCAAAATACACCACTGCGTTCTCCGGAAGGTCAATGGAGAATTCCAAAGCGGAATTCGTGACACATTTGTCACTTTCGCTAGTCTTTCTTCTAAAGCTTCTGACAAAAGGCTGCGCAGCCGTCTTGATGAGCTCCGTCGTCGCCGCATCCGGAAGCGCCGGCTCCCCAAGGTCATGCCACAGCTTTAAGGGATTACAGGTGTCCTCGTCCACGCGCTTGGTGAGAATGCAATATTCTCCCGCCTTCGTCTCCAGGGAAAGATCCATGGTAAAGTTCTTTCCTGCGCGCTTCTTCGTATCATTCCAAACCACGCCGCGGAAGGAACCGTCCTTCATCTTCATAATGACGGCATTGTCATTTTTGAATACGCACTCACCTTCACCGCGCTTCAGGTTCTTGAAGAACACGAAGGTCCAGAAGGTAGGCTTGGGGATGCATCCGTTTGCCACAAGGCCAAAGCCGCCGTGGAAGGGCGTGAAGGGAATGCCCCTCTCCTCAAATACGTCGCCGAACGTCCAGTAGGAATAGGACTCGTTGCCGTCGCCCAGGCGGGACAGCTGCTTCGCGATGTATGCCGCATTCTGATTCGTGTCATGCAGCGGGCAATTCGGGATGTAGGAGGTGTTGTACTCCGTTATGTGGATCTCCATTCCCCTGTACTCGTCGTACTTGTCAATGATGTCGCGGGTGGTCTTTAGATTTGCGAAGCCATCCTCTTCATTCATCAGCTCTGCGTAACCATAATGGCCGTCATTCTCGGGAAGCTCCGTAGTGTAATGGTGTCTCGTCACGAAATCCACGGGGATCTTGTTCACGTGGCAGAACTCCATGAAGGCGCTGATCCATTTCTCGTCGGTACCGCCGCATACTGCCGGGCCGCCAACGCGGAAGCGGTCAGATACTTCCTTGATGGCATAAAAGCTCTCTCTAAAGAGCTTGAAATACTCATCCATGTCTGCCTTATACCAGAAACCGGGAAGGTTGGGCTCATTCCAAACCTCGATGGGGAAGTCATAAGCTTCCTCGCCGTATCTGTCGATCAAGTGGCGGAGCAGCGCCTGCACCATGTTCTTCCAATCCTCATAATCCTTCGGAGGCGTCGTGTTGCCCTTCCAGTAAAAGATCGTCTGCGTTCCGCTGGCCATCTTGTAAGGCATGAAGCCGAGCTCCAGGAAAGGCTTTAAGCCCATGGAACGGTAGTCATCCATCACTCTGTCAAGATAGGTAAAATTGTATTCCACCTCATAGGGTGAATTCGGATCCCAGAAGTTTTCCCTGTGCTGCTGGTAAATGCCAATGTCGTCACAGAACAGGCCATGGCCGCGGATGTGCTGGAATCCAATGTAGTCCTGACACAGCTTCAACTGATCATGATATTCCTTGTGGAGCGCAAGCCCCATTCTGCCGGTTCCGATGCAGTAATCCACCTGATTGTGGAAGCTCGCCTTATCCCCGGCCTTCACTCTAATCTGCATTTGTTTGTCCCCCTTATGCAAGTCTAGCCAAGCTTATTCGAAAATCCAATCCTTCACTTCATATCCTTCACCGCTGAAGGTGATGAAAATATCACAAATTCCGGTAACTGCCTCGTCAAACTTCGCCTCGCATACGGTCGACTCAGCGCCGTCCGCCTTCACGGGAAGATATGCCGTGAGCTCCTTCGCGTCAGACTTTGCGGTCACGCGGATCACGCCGTCCTTGCCATTCGTCTTTACGGTAGCCTTAACGACGGTTGCGCCCTTGTCGCCAAAGTCCGCGCCCTGCAGCTTTACGAAATCGCCGCTGTTAATGGCCGTAAGGAGAAGGTTGCCGCATCCGTACTTCTTGCTCACTTCATCTGCGGGAGCCGTGTCAACGCCGCCCATTACCGCAAAGGTCGCGCCATTGATGGTCTCGTAAGGATTCAGGCGTCCAACCTGTTTTCTGCCGTTCTTCGTCATGCGAACGTCGCCGATGGTGCCGTCCTCGCCCATGGTAAACTCGTCAATGCTGGTGGAACGATAGCCCTTTTGGATCTGCTGCTCCGTCTCCAGCATGCGGGTGTGATAAGTGATGTACCACTGATCCTTGAACTGGAAGATCGCGTGATGGTTGTTTCCGCCCACGCCCCAGTAATATCCGGGATTGCGAAGGATCCTCTCCTTGAAGGTGAAGGGTCCCAGGGGGTTCTTGCTCTCCATGACGCAGATCTCGCCGTTCTCCATGCCGTACTCGTCGGTGCCGGCCTTGTCAACGCTAAAGTTGCTGCAGTAGGTGTAATAATAGGTATCGCCATATTTATGAATGCCGGAATCCTCAAACAGATAAGGCGCGTCGATCACCTTCGGCACGTCCACGAGACTCATCATGTCGTCGCCAAGCTGTGCGCATCTTGCCGTCATGGGATGTGCTGCCAGTCCCTTCGGAACGCCGCCGCCAAAGTAAATGTAAGCCTTGCCGTCGTCATCCACAAATACTGCCGGGTCAAAGAGCCATTCCACGTTGCCGCAGTTCTCCATGTCCCTGCGGATCAGGCCGTGTCCCAACTCATCCACGAAAGGACCGACAGGACTGTCAGAAGTTACCACGCCGATGCCGCCGCCGTTATCCGCAAAGTAAAGGAAGAACTTCGGCTTGCCGTCGATCTCCTTCCATGCAGCCGCGGGAGCCCAGGAATTGTGCGCCCACTTGGTGGCGCCGCCCTCGCCGGCAATGGTGATTTCGCCGTGATCCGTAAAATTGATCATGTCCTTCGTGGATACCACGTAAAGGCTGCGGATCTTTCCGTAGGTGTTTTCCTTGATCTCTCCTGCCGCGTCATACTCATACGCGTCAGCAGTCATGTAAAAATAGACAGTATCGTCATAAACCAGCGCAAAGGGGTCTGCGCCATAGTGCTGCTCAATGATGGGATTATTATTCTGAAGTCCTTTGTAGCTCTTTACCAGCTTCATGCCCTTAAAGATTTCCGCATAATCCATACTTTCTACCTCCTGATCCGTCTTGTCGCCGCCTTCCTGCACGGAACTGCTTTCCATAGCTCCCGGCTCGCTCTCCGTCGTCTCATTGCCCGAAGAAGCCTTGTCACCGCCGCTCGTCCCCGTGCATCCGGCCATGGCCAGGAGCGCCAGCGACGCTCCCGTTGCCAATAGAATTCTTTTCCATTTCTTGTACTTCACGCTAATTCTCGCTTTCCCGCCGCCTGCTTATTCCAACGTAAACTGAAGCAGGCTTGCGATTCCGCCGCCCTTATAAGTCAGATAGATCGCGCCCACGCCGTCAGGAATGTCGATCTCACTGCGGTAGTCTTCCCACACGTTGGTGTACTCCACGGGAATCTTCGCCAAAACCTCGCCCTCGCGGCTGGTGCGCACCTCGAACTCACCGTTTGCATAACCGCGGCAGGTGATGGTGATGGCCTTTACGCCCTTGAAATCAAAGTACTTGAAGCCTGCGGTCGCGCTATTCTTCATGTTACCAACGTAACCCGGCTCCTCGTCGCCATCCTTTCCGTCCTGCATGATCTTCGGGAACGCGTCTCCTCCCACGTAAGGCATGGGCTTGTCGGTAAAGAGGTTACATGCAAGATAACCGCCATAGGTTCCCTTTCCGGGAAGCGGGCCGTCGTTCAGGCCGCAGCTCGTCAGTTCCACCTGCGGGATCGTTCCGTCCGGAAGGATCTCGATCTTCTCTGCGCACACCTGACGGCTGTACCAGTGACCGTTGGTCTGGCGATGATAGAAAATGTACCACTGGCCATTGATCTCAATGATGCTGCCGTGATTGTTTCCGCCGTAAGCCACGGGAAGGTCTGCGGGCTTATCCTTGGAAATGCCTATGTCACAGTTGGAAACGATCACGCCTCCGTAAGTGAAGGGTCCTCTCGGATCGTCCGCCGTTGCGTAGCAGAGCTCGTGCATGGGCGTGGAAGAATAGATGAAATAATACTTCTCGCCCACCTTGCGGATGGAGGATGCCTCGAAGAAGGCATGTCCCTCAAAGCCGGTGCCTGCCTGATATTCCACGCCGGGAACCACGGTCTTCGGCTCCTCGATGATGGTCAGCATGTCCTCTGCGAGAACCTGCAGTCTCGAACCAGTTCTGGACTTGTCGCCGCGTCCGCAGAAGCCGGTATAGAGATACGTCTTGCCGTCCTCCGTGATCACGCCGGGATCGAACTGGGGCTCGTCCCCTGCCCTCTCGCCAAGCTTCGTGCCGTCTGCATAACGTACGTAGCCATAAAATTCAAATTTTCCGGCAGGGCTGTCACAAACTGCCACGGAAATGATGGGCACCTTGTCCAATGCATAGTAAAGATAATATCTGCCGTCGGGACCAATGGTCATGTCAGGCGCATACAGGCACATCTTGCCCTCTTTATTCAGCGGATCCTGCGTCTTCTCGTAGATCACGCCCTCATATCTCCAGTTGCCAAGGTCATCCACGGGGGCTGACCAGGTTACGTAGTCTCCCAGGCAAAATACGTGTCCGTTGTACTTGTCATGGGAACCATAGACGTAAACCCTTCCATTAAATACGTAGGGCTCTCCGTCGGGAATATACTCCCATGAAGGCAGATATGGATTCAAACCAAGCTTTTTCATAACGTTTCCTCCCTTTACACAAATATAGTTGGTTTGCCTATTTTCTCATCGTATTTCTTAGTGTACCTTCTTGACGCTTTTTTTCCAATGATTTATACTTTTAAAAAATTGATCTATCCTCACATTGAGAAAATATCAACAAAATGATCAAAGTTCAAAAAAATCCGCATTTATTCAAAAAATCTGAAAAAGAAACGGAGGAAACGGAACAATGTTGGCAATTGATTTTATCGGTTACGACGGAACGCATCCCGCCAGTTTCATATACGGCCTTCCCAAAGGCCATGAGTCTTATCTTCTATTGCTGACGGCCACTCCGGCCGAGTTCTATCTGCCCTCGGAAAAGGAAACTCCGGCTGAAAACGTTCGGCCGTTGCCCCCCATGCCACCGTTTATGGGAGACTTTAGACGCATTCCCGGGCCTCACGCTCCGGGAGAGACCCGGAGGTTTGCGCCGGAGCCCCTGCCTGCCGGCGAATTCCGCCGTTTTCCCGCAGGCACGGCCATTCTCTATACTCCAGGTTCCTTCGTTCTCTATAAAGCCTGCGAAGAAACTTACGTAAATGACTGGATCCGCTTCCGCTGTGACGAAGCCTTCGCCGACCAGCTGCCATTAAAAAACCAGCCCTTCCAGGTCGGGGACGCCCAATACTGTCATGATCTGTTTAAACTCATGACTTGGGAATCCACCCTGAGTAATTCTGACGGCAGCGAAGTCATTTCCCACCTGCTCAAAGCCCTACTGCTCAAGCTTGCGGAAAGCTGCTCCCGCCCCATCACCAATCCTCACGCCCAGGAAATGCTGGATCTCAGAAAGCGCATATATAATAATCCGGAGCTTTCCTGGAGCGTTGACGCCATGGCGCAGGAGCTCCATTTAAGCTCCGGATATCTACAATCCATCTATAAGTCTACCTTTGGTTCCTCCTGCATGGAGGACGTGATCCTCCAGCGCCTCAAGCGCGCCCAGGATCAGCTCATCTCCACCGCAAAGTCCGTACAAGAGATTGCGGAAGACTGCGGCTACAACAACGTAGAGCATTTTTGCCGCCAGTTTCGGAAATTCCTCGGCATATCACCGGGACGTTACCGCAAGGAACACGCGGAAAGAATTCCCGCCGCCCCCAAACACCTTACGGTGGGCGGCGCCGACGTAAATCTGTTTCCAGAGTAACCGGCCCACAACTGGGTCACGGGGACGTGTCTGCTGACACGTTTTACTATTGCAGCAGCATTGCCAGAATGGCGACACTGTTATTTAACACGTGGAGCAGGATGGGGATGGTCGCGTTGCGGCTCTTATATAGGACAAATCCGTAGGCCAGCCCCGTTGCAAAATGTGGCAGATTATAAACCAGCTCCGGCACCGTCAAGGCATGTACGTGGATCAGCATAAAACCAAGCGCCCCTGCGAAGATGGCAAGGGCGACCGGAACCTTTCCCTTGCCCCTGGTGACGGGAAACAGCCGGAAAACCGTCTCCTCCGTAATGGGACCCAGGATCCCCAATACCAACAGCAAAACCACGCCGGGATATTTTCCCACCAAACTGGCCACGTTGTTTTCATTGAGGCCTTCATAGTCTGGAAATCCATATGCCAGCGGTATGGAAAAGACCGTCATGAGCACCATGTCCAAAACGTACCCTCCCACAAGCCAGAGCACGGATTTCAAAAAGTGCTCGCGCCATAGCTTCAGTCCCTCCGCCAGTTCCCTCCGGAAGGTCCAGATTCCCCAAAGCCCGAGTACCGCGTAAGACGTCAGCTGCATTATCACGGCAACCGCCGACGGTATGCCGGTCAAATGACTTCGCACTCTTGAAAAGAGTACGTGCATGATAACGTACGCCAAATAGTAACAAATCACGTTCCATTTTCTAAGATTTTTCAATTGTTGCAAACTCCCTTCTGCAGGCCGGCGCTTTCAGCCGGCGATTCGTCAGGACGTTGCAACCTGGATCGAAGTTCCCAAAAGCAAAAAAAGAATTCCAAGGGCCACCATGAGGAGCAAAACGCCGTAAAAGACGTTGGTCCTCCTAAGGGAGGCTCCCTTTTCCGTTTGCCCGTACCCCTGCAAGGTCAGGGCGAACCCCGAGACGCCGTACAAAGCAGCGATTCCCATGGCAATGGTGCTCACAAACGGAATGTTTTTTAGAATGGAAAAGAGCACGAAAAATGCCATGGTAACGACATAGAGGATCACCGTCCGCTTCCGCTCTCTTTGCCTGTTTTCCATTGTGATCTCAAGGGTATTGACGATCGCCTCGTCCGCAGCCGTCTCACCGTGCAAGAGCTCCATAAGGCTCACGCCGAGCTCCTTCGCCAGCGGTTCCAGGGATTCTATGTCAGGATATCCGTGCCCGTTTTCCCATCTGCTGATCGCCTTGTCCGTGACGCCCAGGTGCTCCGCCAGCTCCTTCTGGGTATATCCCTTCTCTTTCCTTTGCTTCGCCAAAAATGATCCAAATTGCTTCGCGTCCATTTTTACTTCGGAGCCTTCAGCCGTACGTGCCCGGCTCCTCCCTCTCTTTCTGCAGTCAGAGTGCCCCCACCGGGGCTCACGTTTATCCTACAAAAAAACGCCGCAAAATGCAATCTATGATCCATAGAGTTGCCATTTTACGGCGTTTTCTCATTTTGGGAGACCTATTTATCCGCAACCTTCAGGCAGCGGATGGCGTTCAGCACGGCCAGCACCATCACTCCCACGTCCGCAAAAATTGCCATCCACATGTTTGCGATGCCAACTGCGCCGAGGATCAGGCATAGCCCTTTCACCGCCAAGGCGAACGTGATGTTTTCATATACGATCCGCAGACACTTGCGCGCGATCTTCATGGTCAGCGCGATCTTTGCGGGATTGTCGTCCATGAGGACAATGTCTGCTGCCTCAATGGCCGCATCCGATCCAAGGGCACCCATGGCGATGCCAACGTCCGCGCGGGAAAGGACGGGGGCGTC
The DNA here is from genome assembly GCA_017552985.1 of Lachnospiraceae bacterium. Lineage (GTDB taxonomy): Bacteria > Bacillota > Clostridia > Lachnospirales > Lachnospiraceae > Acetatifactor. The sequence continues at coordinate 22,370 of JAFZNO010000008.1, read as the reverse complement.
ATTGATCCCGTCGCCCACAAATGCCAAATTCTCTTTCTCACCCTTTGCGGCAAGCAATTCTTCCACTGCCTCCACTTTATCTGCGGGAAGAAGCTCGCTTTTCACCTCATCGATCCCAAGCTCCTTCGCCACGTGGTCTGCAACGGCCTTGTTGTCACCCGTGAGCATGATCGTCTTCTTTATGCCTGCTGCCTTCAGGTCCGCAAGCGCTTCCTTCGCGTGATCCTTGATCACGTCCGCGATCAGAACGTACCCTGCATACGTGCCGTCCACGGCAACGTAAACCACCGTGCCAACACCCTTCGCTTCCTCATACGCAAGGCCCAAACTCTTCATCAGTTTGGCATTTCCAACGCTCACGCTCTTTCCGTCCACCACGGCGCTCACGCCATGCCCGCTGATCTCCTGTGCCTCCGTCACCCTGCCGGCCTGAAGTACCTGACCCGACTCCATTGCCGACTGCCATTCTTCACCTGCGCTTGCCGGATCAGCTTTTCGTCCTTCTTTGCCTAAGGCGACCGCCTCGTCCTCAGCAATCGTCTTGGCATAAGCCTCCTTCAGGCTCTTGCTGATGGGATGCGTGGAATAACTCTCCGCGTAGGCCGCATATTCCAGTATCACCCTGCGTGCCACCTCCAGGTTATGCCCACATAGTTCGAGCATCTCCTTCGAGGGGCAGATCTCCGTCACTTCAAACGTACCGCGCGTCAGCGTTCCCGTCTTGTCAAACACCACGTACCGCGCCTGCGCCATGGCCTCAAGATAATTGGATCCCTTCACCAGGATGCCGCAGGCGCTCGCTCCGCCAATTCCTCCGAAAAAGCTCAGCGGAATGGAAATGACCAATGCGCAGGGGCAACTGATGACCAGAAACGTAAGCGCCCTGATGATCCAGGTCGGGAACTGGGCAGGTTTTCCCAAAAGAAGCAGGATCACCGGTGGCAGAATTGCCAGCGCCAGCGCGCCAATGCAGACCGCCGGCGTGTAAATCTTCGCAAACTTGCTGATAAAATTCTCAGACTTGGACTTTTTCATGCTAGAGTTTTCCACAAGATCCAGTATCTTCGAAACCGTGGACTCCCCAAATTCCTTCGTCGTCTGAATCTTTAGAAGGCCAGACAGATTGATACATCCGCTGATGATCTCCTCGCCTTCCTTCACGCTCCTCGGAACGCTCTCCCCAGTCAGGGCGCTGGTGTTTAACGTGGAGCTTCCGCTCACCACAATGCCGTCGATCGGCACCTTCTCTCCAGGCTGCACCACAATGACCGTGCCAATCTCCACGTCATCGGGATCCACCTGCTCCAGTCCGCCGTCCTCGCCCTCAACGTTCGCATAATCGGGGCGGATGTCCATCAGCGCCGTGATGTTCCTGCGGCTCTTACCGACTGCCACCGCCTGGAACAGTTCTCCGATCTGATAGAACAGCATAACCGCGACGCCTTCCGCGAATTCGCCCTCGCCCCCGGTCAGCTCCTCATAGACTGCAAGCGCCATCGCGCCCACCGTCGCCACCGCCATCAGGAAATTCTCGTCGAAGACCTGCCCGCGAATGATGCCAAGGACTGCCTTTCTCAAAATGTCATAGCCGATCACAAAGTACGGGATCAGGTACAGTCCAAAGGCCAGCATCCCGGACACAGGCAAGAAATGCAGCACGATCAGCAGAACGCTCGCTATGATAATTCGATAAAGTATTTTTTTTTGCTTCTTTGTCATGCCAATGCTCCTCTCACCTGCAAAAACATGGAGGCTACTGAAACAGCCTCCCCCTGACTATAGAAATATCTCACAATCATCCTCAACCTTTTTGCAGGCTTTTACCACCTTTTCCATCACGGCCTTCTCGTCTGCGCCTTCCGCAAATTCCACCTTCATCTTCTGCGTCATGAAGCTTACGGTTGCATCCGCAACGCCATCCACCGTCTTCGTGGCTTCCTCCATCTTTAATGCACAATTTGCGCAATCCACTTCGATCTTGTAAGTCTTCTTCATAAATCCTTCCTCCATTCTCTATTCGTGTCATGAGACTTGCTCTTTTTGCTTTTCATATGAACCATTGTTCATATGTTTATATTACCACGTCTTCCAGAATTGTCAATACCAAAATAAAAAAATGACAGGGGAACGCGTCTGCCGTCATGTTTCCCTGTCACTTCGTGTCTAAAACCAACCGCTTCACGGATTGGATCAATTCCTATAATCGTTCCGGTAATCGTCGATCTTCGTATATCTCGTCTGATAACCGTGATTCTCCGCCGGACGCAGGTCATTGGGGTACATGGTATCAGAATAAATATCTGTCTGCATGTCTTTAACCATCTTGTATACCCTCTGATAATCCGGGATGTCACAAATGGAAAACTTATGCAGATTAGCGCCATTACGGTTCCTGTTGTAGCTGAAATCCATCTGTGAAGTGGAAAGCTCCACGTCACCCACGCCAAGCCACTGATCAAAGATGCCGCGATGAAGGGCAACGTGAGAAAGCTCTGCAAAGGGCTTCATCTCATAGGAATAGGAGAATGCGCCGCCAGAAATATACACGCCAAGGTTCGTCACGATATATTCCGTGTTCCGGTACTTGCGGAAGGCAAGCAACACACCGCCCAAATAGAGCCAAACCGGCATCATGTGTAACAAGAAAAAGGGAATCAGCGCAAAACCGAAGGCTCCCATTTGCCTAAATCCCCCTGACGCAAAAAAGCCTCCGCCAATAATGCCGAGATCAATGGCCGCCCAAAGAAGCGCAAACGGCAACAATGGATTAAATATACTCTCAAGAATAAAACATTTCTTGTCTGGTTTTCCCTGCCATACTATGGTTTCATGACTGCCAACAACAGCCTGCAGATCCGTCGAAAACATACTCGCCCCCTCCTTCTTACTCTGGACTTCCTCCGCCGCGGATCTCGATCACGGGACCGCCCGTTCCTTCGATATACTCCCTGGTGATGGTCACGGTTCCAATATTGTCATCCTTCGGGATCTCGTACATGATGTCCAGCATGAAATCCTCGATAATGGAACGCAGCGCGCGTGCCCCCGTATCCCGCTGCATGGCCTTCTCCGCGATGGCCTCCAGTGCTCCGTCGGTGAATTCCAGCCTCACCTCGTCCAGCTCCAAGAGCTTCTGATACTGCTTCAGGATCGCGTTCTTCGGCTCCTTTAAGATCTTCACCAACATGTCCTTCGTCAGGCTCTCGAGGGAATAGATCACCGGCAGTCTTCCCAGAAATTCCGGGATCATGCCGAAATTCCGGAGATCCTCCACCGTCACCTTCGACAAAAGATTCTTGTCATTATCATATTTATCCTTCAGATCCGCGCCAAAACCAATGGATGCGGTCTTCGTCAATCTCTCCTTGATGATCCCGTCCAGATCGGGGAACGCGCCGCCGCAGATAAAGAGAATGTTGCGCGTATTCACGGTCGCAAGCGGTACCATGGCATTCTTGCTGTTTGCGCCGACGGGCACTTCAACCTCCGCGCCCTCCAGGAGCTTCAGCATGCCCTGCTGAACGCTCTCACCGGAGACGTCACGGCTTCTGGTCTCCTTCTTCTTCGCGATCTTGTCGATCTCATCGATAAAGATAATGCCTCGCTCAGCCTTCTCCACGTCATTGTCTGCCGCCGCAAGGAGCTTGCTCACCACGCTCTCAATGTCGTCGCCGATGTAACCCGCCTCCGTCAGGGACGTGGCGTCCGCGATGGCCAGCGGCACGTCGAGGAGCTTCGCCAGCGTCCTCACCAGATAAGTCTTTCCGCAGCCGGTGGGTCCGATCATCAGCATGTTGGACTTTTCGATCTCGATCTCGTCCATGGTGTTCGTCGCCACGCGCTTATAATGATTGTAAACCGCCACGGAGATCACTTTCTTTGCATGTTCCTGACCCACGACGTACTCGTCCAGGCTTGCCTTGATCTTATGTGGCGCCGGAATGTTCTTAATGTCGATGGCCGGAGCCTGGCTCGCTTTCTTTTTCTTCAGCTTCTGCTTATTGGGAATGCCTCCGTCGCCTTGAAGATCTGCCAGATTCACAAAGCTGATCTTCGGAAATCCATGCGGGAACCCTTGACCCTGGTCATTTCCCTGGGGATTTCCGGGGTAATTGAGCATGCCCTGATAATCATACTGGCTCACGGTGTCCATGGTTTTATGCATGCAGTCATCGCACACGCAAATGTGATTCGGGAGCTTAAACATGCGTCCCGCCTTGCTCTCGGGCCTGCGGCAGATAAAGCACACGTCCTCATAATCCTCGTTCTCGCCCTTGCCTGCGCGGGAGGTTGCCGACGCGTCCCCGTGACCGTCCGAAGCCTTGCCAGTCAGTTCCTGCAAGTCATCCCTGGATCCGCCTTCCCCAGAGTTCACGGCACCCGCCACACCGTTCCCTGCGGGAGCCTCGGCCTTTTCGTCCTTCTTTTCTATGTCTTCCCTAAAATCGTAGATCTTCATATCGTCATCATTCTTGTTTGCCATTCGTTTCTCCAAACCTTTCCCTTCGCGGCAGACGTGCCCGTTTTCTCCCAATCCCCCCAAAGTTCACGCCTTTAATTCTAACAAAAGCCTACTTTCTTGTAAAGTAGGCTTTGCATCACCATCTGCCAAATTGTTTATTCGGCACAAAAGATTCCTCTTGGAAAGTAGCCATCTTTTGTGCCTTCCTGTTACGAATCAGGCATTCCTCTGGTTTTTTCGGATTATATTTCACCAAACAATGCGTATTTAGCTGTGTCGTCGGACTATTCCGAAGGAAATCCTGCGCCTTTGCATGATAAATCATCCCGTTGACCGTATATTGATAAACAGGAAAATATAAGATGGTCCCTCTCTTTGTCATTGGATCAATGTCAACCTTTTCCTCAAAAAACACTAAAACGGCATCCGCCTCCTCAACGCATTTTTCTTTGAATTGACTTTGCGAAAACAGGAACCATACAGAAGCCAAGCAGACAATTATGCCGATACCGTACAACCACATACCATTCCCTCCTCTCATGACAAGTGCCACTTCCCAATTTTAAAATACCATGGGTCTGGAGCTACAAAAAGATAGAATTGTCACACGTTACGTACGTCTATCGTGCAGTAAAGAATAGAAATCTATGGAAAATCCCGCATGATTTGTAGTACAATGGAAAAAAGCGGTTTCCGCGGATCCAAGAAAATAAAAAAAGAACGTGAGGGATGATCATGATATCTGCGAACGAGGCGATCAAGAAATTAAAAGAAGGGAATGCATTATACGTATCGACGGACACGTTTCAGTCGGACGTCTCTTCCAAAGTGTTGGAGCATTTCGCGAAAAACGGGCAGGAGCCTTACGCGATCATCATTTCATGCTCGGATTCCCGCGTGATTCCGGAGAGGATTTTCCACGCTGCCATCGGCGACCTCTTTACCATCCGCGTTGCGGGCAACGTGATCGATGATCATCAGCTTGGCAGCATTGAATATGCGGCAGGTCACCTTGGGACGAAGCTAGTAGTCGTCCTCGGCCACACCCAGTGCGGCGCCGTTCACGCCGCCATGGATCACGATCCCAGCGGCTTTATCAAATACGTCACCGACGAGATCAAGCAGGCCATCGGAAAAGAAAAGGACGACTACAAGGCAGCCGTCCTCAACGTGGCGCAAAGCGTACGCATAATCGAATCCAGTCTGGAAATCCAAAAAGACGAGGAAGAAGGCCTCCAGGTCGTCGGTGCCATCTACCGCATCGAGGACGGCACCGTGGAATTCCTTTGAGTCACGACGCCAATGCCATTTGAATCCACAAGGATCGTTCTCAGTGCTCCTTTAATATAATGGAAAGCCGCGTTGCGTCCACGCCAAATCCAAACGCTTTTTCCCTATTTTCTTCCTTTTCCCCGCTCCTTTCAAAAGAAAACTCCTGAAGGCTTGTAAACTCCGGCAGCGGAATGCCGTTCTTTTCCAAGATAGACTCCGCGCTTATGATGGATTCGATGGTAACCTGGTCGCAATACCCGAATCTGTAATCCCGAAGATCACACTGATACATGCATTGCTCAGGAATTTTCATGATCTGATTGATCTCTTCTTCCACTTCTCCAAAGAAGATCCCATCATATAGCTTTCTGACCTCGGTGAAAACCTCCTCGGAAAGCTTCCCTTGAAACACCATGGAATTGATCCTGTCATATCCGTATTGATACTTCATAAAACGCATGATCCGTTCCGGAACGATCTCGCGGTAGGAATCGCCGGGCATTCCCTCACTCCACTGCCCCTTTTCCTTCGCCCTGTTCCAAAGCCTCCTGGCAACGATCGTCCAGTCACGGTCCGGGTATTTGGAAACAAGGTACCTCTCGATGCATTCAAAAAGATAGATCAGTCTCCCCGTCATGGTAACGTTCCGGAATTTTTCCGCACAAAAATATTTCCTTCGGTCTTCCTCCGTCAGTTCCTCCGGGGTGAAGGAGTCTTTTTTCCAATGCAGCCAAATGATCATGTTTTCGCCGACGTCAAATTGCAAAATGGCATTGGTCGTCGCACGATACAGCCCTTCCAAAACCGCATGATACTCCCAGTCTTTGATCTGTGGCAATTCTTGTTTGTTTTTCTCCAGGATCGCACTTACGTAAGCTTCTTTCCCTGCCCTCGTTCCCCACCGGTAAAACAGTCCAAGCTTTTTTTGCATCTCATAAATCTGCTTCCAAACGTAATCCTGCACTACGGCGTTTGGATGCGCGGAACGCTTTGCCTTGTCCGGATATTTCTTATCAAAGAGGTCATACTCGCCGATCTGCCTCCTGCAATGGGCGGCCATCCGTTTCGGCGGATAAAAAAGCCTAACGCTTCCATGTCTTACCAAATAATAGATCACCGGAGAAGCCAGGATCACACCCGCCGCAATTAACACCGTCTTTGCACCGAGAAAACTGCTCGTCAACACTCCAATGCAAAAGCCGATTGGCGGCACAACCAGAAAAACCAGGCGCACAATGGCTCTTCCAAGGTCATTCCAACCCGAATGATTAAGAAATTCCATCTTTTTATCCAACAAATCCGTCGCATGATATATTAGGATCATTCCAATGATCCAACATACGTCCACCGCGATCACTTGACCAATCGTCATCTAAGTCTCTCCCCTATTTCACCGTTTCCCAATGCGTTGCATCAGTTCCTCCAAAGCCTCCTGCCCGTCATCCTGCCCGAGCAGGGAATAGGAATCCACGTAATCCTCATCCGTTGCCTTAACCTCAAAAAACGGCTCCTTAGTCTGCCAGCGGATCCTTGTGCTCCGAATTAGCCAGTTCCATCATTTTCTCCTCCGGCAAGCCCTTCAAAAGGACGTGGGTTTTGTCAAACGGCGGACAATTCTTGACGCCTGCCAATCTCACAAAATCATCAAATGACATCCTGCCCACGGCCCGGTCCTGCTTTAGGGAAAACAAGGATACGGTAAAGAAATCACACTCGATCTGTTTCCCCGTCGCCGGATTCCTAAATCCAAACGGCGTCTTTGCCACTCTTGGAAATAGGGTATCCGTCTCAGAGGTGACCGTATAATTACCAAAGAAGGCATTCTCTTTTTGTTTGCACCTGTAAATATAGGGCACGGCGTAATACGCATCCTTGCTTTGCAGATCATGAAGGTATTTTATTATTCCCTCTTCATCCTCTTCTTCGCCAAACCTCTTAAGCAACTGAACGTCAACGTCAAGCGGCATCATGGCACAATAAAGGGTAACGTAATCGCTCTTACTGTTTTGCGTCATCCGGTCCAATCCCGCCATGAACTTAAGGGCAAACTGCTTTTGCTCGCTGCACGTCTTGTCTATGTCCGCCTCCGTATATACCGCGTCCTCCTGTTCAAAGGATTTCGCCTTCCATACGTGCATGACGTTCTTGATAACCTCATAGAACAGTTCCATGTCTCGACTTGTAGCAAGATTGTAGGCCTTCAGCCAGATTTCCTCCGTTACGTTCGCCGACCATGCACGGACCGAGATTCCCCTTCCGATCGCCGCCGGATCATAGATCACAACGTCTCCGTCTTTTATTTCCCCCGTACTTCGTCCATACTCATCCAGCGAAACACATACATACTTTCCCAGCGTAAGGTCTTGAAGCTTCAATGGCTTCTTGATCAGCTGCCCGTTTCTGATCGTCACGTCAATGCTCATACCCCATCCTCCATGAAAATTCTTACCCCACGGCTTTACAATAAAAGTATATCAAAACAAACGTCCGCGGTCAATTCAAGGCCCAAAATGCTTATAAAGGAAGGGGTTGCCCGCATACTGTATTTTTTTGTCCATTTTTTGTAGTATGTTAATCAACTTTCCGGAGGTTATTGACGCAAAGATTTGAAAAAAGTAGTATGTAACTATTCAAGGAAACTAAGAGTCGGTTTGCGGACAAGTCACGATGCAGTCGTGACGGCTTTAGGAAGAAAGGGTGCAACGCAATATGGAAGTATTCAAATTTGGATTCAAACAGTGGAAGAAGTATCTGCCTCTGGACGTCCTGACAAAGCTTCTCAGCTTTACGGCATTAACGGCAGATCTACTTTTGCCGATGCTCACGGCCATGTTCATCAACCACGTGATCAAAGAGGAAGCGCCGGAAGAAGGCGGAGTCTTCTCCTTTTTGCTCTCCGGAAAATACGGGGAAGTCCACAGCATGCAGCTGTTCTGGACGCTGGCCGTCTGGTTTTTGGGCCTGATCCTCTTTAAGGACGTGATCGTCTACGTAAAAAACTACATTCTTCAAAGGCTCGGCCTGGGCCTTGAGACAGACCTGAGGGTTCTGACCTTCCACAAGCTGATGGAGCTGGATTCCGAGACGGTGTCTGAATATAACACGGGTGAACTCCTTACCACCATCAACTCTGACACCATCATGTTCAAGGAATTGTTCTGCAGAATGATCCCCAACATCTTCGACAGCATCTTCGTCCTGATCGTTGCGGTATGCATGCTGGCCTCCATCAATTCCTACCTATTGATCATACCGGTAGTGCTCACGCCGTTCTTTGCCGTTGCGCTTCTGCGCTTCCGAAAGCTGGCCCGCGAGAATTTCCGCACCATCAGGGGCAACAACAGCAATATGGCACTTACGGTGCAGGAAAACATCGAAGCCGTTCGTCTGGTGAGATCCTTCACCAACGAAGAACTGGAAAAGAGAAAGTTTGATACGGCCAACGTAAGCCTAAGAGACTCCCATATCAAACAGATCAAGCTTTCCTCTTCCTTTGAAGCGGTTTTCAGCATCATCCGCCAGATCGCATACGTGGGAAGCATTGCCGTGGCCGCAGTTCTGGTCATGAACGGCCAATTGCTGGTTGGCTACCTGGTAGCCTGCGCGGACTACGTGTTCCGCATCATGAATCACGTGACCCAGATCAACAATAGCTTCTTCCAGATGCAGCAACAGCTCGTATCCGGCAAGAAGATGATGGAATTCATGAACTGTGAGAGCAAGATCGTTGGCGGTGATAAGTCCGCTAAATCCATCGAGCAGATCCACCTGAAGGTGGAGGATGCCTCCCTTGCCATTCAGGGACAGGAAATTCTAAAGCATATCAACCTCGACGTGACTCCCGGCAAGAAGATCGGCATCGTGGGCGGCACGGGCTCCGGAAAGAGCGTGCTCCTGGAATCCCTCATCCGGGTTCACGACGTAAGCTCCGGCCGGATCACCATGAATGGCACGGACATCCGGGCATATGACCTTGATTCCCTGCGCCAGAAGTTCTCCTACGTATTCCAGGACGTGTTCCTGTTCTCCAACACCATCACGTCCAACATCGCATATTCCGAACCGGAAGTGGAGAGACAGCAGATTCAAAAAGCTGCGGAGCATGCGCAGGCCCACGGCTTTATCACAAATCTGATGGATGGTTACGAAACCATCGTCGGCGAGCGCGGTCTCGGCATCTCCGGCGGTCAGAAACAGCGTGTTTCCATAGCAAGAGCCTTGCTTCGCGATGCGCCGATCCTGGTTCTGGATGACTCCACTTCCGCCCTCGACGTCGGAACTGAGAAGAAACTTCTTGCAGACATCAAGAAATTCTATCCAGACAAGACGCTCCTCATTTCCGCCCACAGGCTTTCCTCCGTCGTGGATTGTGACGAGATCCTCTTCATGCGGGACGGAAGCATTGAAGAGCGCGGCACCTTTGACGAACTCATGAAGCTAAACGGCGATTTCGCCAAGATCTATAACATCCAAAAGAATCAGGAAGGCTCAGTAAACTTCGATGCCTTGGCTGACAAGATTGCGGAAGGGGGTGTGTAACCGTGGCAAAGCGTAATACGTATTTCCAAGATGAAGTCATCAAGAAAAAATTTGACGTACGCCAGTTTGGACGCGTGCTCCGTTACATGAAACCCTACGTCGGCTATTTTGTTCTGGTAGGCATTTTGATGCTGGCTTCCGCCGGCCTTGCCATGATCACGCCGCTCCTTTTAAAAGAGATCATCAACAACGTGGTCGAGACCGAGGACTACCAGCTCCTGACCTTTGTAGTGGCATCCATGGCAACCATCGCCTTCCTGGAGATCTGCGTGAACTTTGCGCATCAGCGCATCATGGGCATCGTTGGTCACAAGATCATCTGCGACGTCCGGAAAGACATTTTTTACAAGCTGCAAGAGCTCCCCTTTGATTATTTTGATTCGAAGCCTAACGGAAAGATCGTCGTGCGCGTGACGGATTACGTAAACGACCTGGCAAACTTCTTTTCCAACTATGTTTTGAATCTTCTGTCCTACCTGGTGAAGCTCATCATCGTGACCTTCTTCATGCTGGGCCTCTCCCCCGCGCTCACGGCAATCGTGTTTGCGATCGTGATCCCCATGATGATCTGCATTTTCACCCTCCGCTATTTCATCCGGAAAGAATTTGCAAAGCTCCGCGCCAAGAACTCCAACCGTTCCGCATTTTTGGTGGAGACCATTATGGGCGAGAAGATCGTGAAAAGCTATAACCGCACCGAGAGCAGCGAAAAGACCTATTCGGAGATCCATGACGCCTGCGTAAGGCAGTGGCTACGGATCTTCAAGCGCAACGAGCTCAACACTCCCATCGTAGAGACCTTCTGGAACCTTGGAACCGTTTGCCTCTATGGCGTAGCGCTGTTCCTGATCCTTGGCGGATCCAAGAACGTCGATGCCGGTCTGGTGGTTGCCTTTACCAGTTACATGACCCAGTTCAGCGGCCCTCTCACCATGATCGCCGTTTTGATCCAGCAGCTCGCACAGGTAAGCTCCAACTTGGAGCAGGTATTTGACACCATCGATTACCCCGTGGACATTGCAAACGAGGCGGACTGCGAAGTACTAAAGGACGTAAAGGGAAAGGTGGACTTCAACGACGTGACCTTTGCATACGACGAGGACGCGAACGTCTTGGAGCACTTTGACCTCCACGTGCGTCCCGGCGAAACCATCGCCTTAGTTGGACCGACCGGTGCCGGCAAGACCACCGTCATCAACATGCTGACCCGCTTCTACGACGTGAAGGAAGGCAGCGTTTGCATCGACGGCAAGGACGTGCGGAAGGTAACCTTGGATTCCCTTCGAAAGGAAGTGGGCGTGCTCATGCAGGAGCCCTTCATCTTCAAGGGAACCATCATGGAAAACATCCGCTATGGCCGCCCGGACGCCACCGATGAAGAATGCATCGCCGCCGCAAAGATGATCTACGCGGACGGCTTTATCCAAAGATTTAACGACGGCTATCAGCACAAGCTGGAAGAGCGCGGCGCAGGCCTGTCCGCCGGTGAAAAGCAGCTCCTCTCCTTCGCAAGGATCATCCTGAAGAACCCTTCCGTTGTCATCCTGGACGAGGCGACAAGCTCCATCGACACCGAGACGGAAGCCTTGATCCAGAAGGCGCTGGCAAAGATTCTGAAGGACAAGACCTCCTTCATGGTAGCCCACCGCCTCTCCACCATCCGGAGCGCCGACCGCATCCTCTACATCTCCAACAAAGGCATCGCCGAACAGGGCAGCCACGAGGAACTCATGGCCCTGAAGGGATTGTACTATGCGCTGAATTGATGCTGCTGAATTGCCGTCACTAAATTAAAGTCACTAAAAAGACCCGGCCACCTTGTGGTCAGGTCTTTTCTAACTGATTGCATAGCGCGCCAGCGCGTCATCCGACGAATGCGAAGCATTTGGCGGATGGCGCCGCGTAGCGGAATGCGGATGGCACCGCGCAGACAAACCGGAATTTGTCAAATTCTTTGTTTTCCCCCGTCCTTTTTCCCCATTATGACTCGGTGGTACGGCGAAAACTGAGTTTTCTTTTTATTTCGCCGTTTGTTCTTCCTCGTTCGCCTATGAAAGCAACAATTTCACAGTTTTCAGCCTATTTTGTTGCCTTCTGCTTTCTATTTTCGCCTACGTAAGCAACAATTTCCCGAATTCTCGCCTATTTTGTTGCTTTCTACTTTCTATTTTCGCCTGCGGCAGCAACAATTTCCCGAATTCTTGCCTATTTTGTTGCTTTCCACCTCATCAGAAAAAACGGTAGGCTATAAGCTCTGAGGACGAGGACAGTGGGGCATTATTTTGGACCACTAACCCCGTCCCCATGGTCCACTCAAAAACTCGCTTGTCTTCTCCATGACGTCCCGGATGGTACTTAGGTCAGCCAGCACGTCACCCTTTTCCAGCGAGTGATTCGCACCGTCATAGACGTGCATCGGGATTCCCTGCTCCTTCGCGAGCCTTAGGACTTCGGAAGAAACGCACCAGGAATCTGCCGTCCCAATAAAACCAATGGCATTTTCCGGATGAAAGGGAAACGTATGCTCCAGCGGCGTATACAACACGTGGCGGATCCGCATTCCCGTCAGCTTTTGGGCATATGCGGCTGCGATGACCGTTCCGATGCTCTTGGAAATCAGCAAAACCTCTTCATACCCTTCCCAATCCACGTCCGAAAGGCATTCTTCCGCACGGGCATACAGGATCCGGAATGCTTCTTCCATCTTTTCCAGATTCCCGCGAATCCTCGTTTCTCCCGGCAGGGCATACGCTATCCGTTTGCATTCATAACCACTCTGGGCTGCCAAATCCTCTGCATAATACAACAACGGTTTATCACAGGTATACCCGATTCCCGGAAAAATAATTGCCAGTTTTGCCATGATCAAATCCTCCCAACAAATTTTTTTATTGCGGTAATCCAAACACCGCTGCATAGATGATAAAGCTGATCAGATCCACCAGAAGAATGATCCCGAAAACTATGCCCGCGATCTTTAGGCCCTTTTTTGCCTTCTGCTTGTTTGCCTCCGTCAGCACGTGCTCCTTCACGTCACTGTAAAATTCCGATTTCACTACCTGCACCGACGGTTCCGCCTTTTGAGGCGTCTTATCCATGACCAGTTCATCCAGCGATACTCCGAACAAGTCGCTGATGGCCACCAGTTTTTCCATGTCGGGCGTCGACTCGCCGACCTCCCACTTCGAAATCGTCTGTCTGGAAACGTTAAGGCGATTTGCAAGCTCTTCCTGAGAGAACCCTTTTTGTTTTCGCAGTTCATACAGTTTATTGTTAAATTCCATCTTTACGCTCACCTTTCTTATGCTTACGTTCCATTAAGGAAATCATATCAAATATCCTCTTCCTGCGCAAGTGATGCTCCTCCCTTCTTGCGCTTTGCGCCAAACAGGCCTGCCAAAGCCAACGTGAGCACGACCGTCGTGAGAATGCTGGCTTCGATTCCGTAAGCACCGCCGTTCAGCAGATTGCCTCCGTTGACGCCAAAAGCCAAAGGTCCGTCGGATAAGCTCTCACGTCCACTCATCGTAAGCCCCATAACGTTATTTAGCACGTAATTCCATGCGAAATGCAATCCACAGGCCATCCAAATATTACCCCTCTTAAGAGTCAGCACGGAAAATAAAATGGAAATCAGATACAAATTAATCACTCCCACGATGAAAAATTTCGGTTCACAGGAAAGCATTCCCAGGAAATGCGGGAGCGCAAATACCGTCGAGCTGATAAACACTGCTGCCGGATCGGAAATTTTCTTTTTCAATGCACCCAGCAAAAAACCTCTGCACAGCACCTCTTCCGATGCCGCCTGTAAAGCAATCCCAGGAAGAATCAAAAGAAGCCTTGACACGTTAACGCCTGCGCCTACGCCTAGGAAAGAAATGGATCCTGACGCGCAGCAGCCACAAATGATCACCGCCAGCAGCCCCACGGAAAATACCGCGCCCGTCAGATAATCCAACGCCTTCCCCTGAAACATGGCTTTCGGGGATTCCTTTTCGATCAACTTAATATAAAGAAACGCCAACAGAATATAAACGGCATATTCAAAATAAGAAAGAAGCCAGGTCGCGATTCCCTCTGGCGGCACTTCGCCATTCATGACGTCAAAGCCCATTCCCGACAGCGCCCCGATGATGACGGCCTCTCCTATGATCACGCTGGCAATATAGATCAGAATAAACGCCAATAGCTTCTTTATGACAAACTCAGGTGCCGTCATTTCTTTCCGGTTGTTAAAGGGTATCAAATTCAATACGATGTTTTTCATCAACAGATCCTCCTTGAAGTTTTTTGATGAATCCATCGTATGATTTTCTCCCCAAAAGCACCACCAAGCAGCCTTAACAATCCCGCAACGCCCATTGGCAATCCCGTTAAATGCCGTTGCAACGCCCAATTTTGGGGCTTTTTCCGCAAACAAAAAGTCCTGGAAATCAAATTCCAGGACTTTTTTGAACCTTTCGTTTATTTGTAAATCAGTTTGCATTTCAGCGGAACCTGAATCTGACCTTCATGATCGCTGTCTCCATCCCATGCCTTTCTGTCTCTGATCTCAACACGTTCGCAATTTTCTATAATGTCAACCAGCTTAGGGCAGTTTCTGATATCAAGTTCTTCCAAAGGCAAAAACTGAATGTCAAGATACTGCATGTCAGGATTGTGGGACAAATCAAGTTTCGTAAGATATCCGCCCTGGCATGAGAAATAATTTAGTTTGGGATTAGCACTCAAGTCAATGGAATAGATAGGCGCATCGTGCGCCAGGGCAGAAAAAGAGCCCGGAAACACATGGTTTTCGAGCCCCTTTCAATACAATTAATCTGCGGAAAGTCCGCTCATGAGCTTCTCTAAGTCTGCGTCGCTCTTTCTCTGGATCTCTCCGTCGGCATAGAAATAGGTGATCATTTTTGCGATGGCCTTGCCTTCGTAGACAAAGACAAAATCATAGTAACCGGGCTTATACTCGTCATTATTTAAGTAAAAGGCTCCCCATTGCCATTCATCAGGATTATCCACATCTTCGGGGTAGCGCAGGTCGCAGTACTGCACAAATCCGGGCATTAGATCGGAGAACTGCGTCGTTTCGTAAGATCTCTGATCTTCACGGTGTTCAAGGATCCAAACCTTGATACCGTACGTTGCGTCCGTGTCAGGATAGAATTCCACCCATTCGTTCATCTGGAAAATGCAGCGGATGCCGTCGGTGCCTTTTTCCCTGGAAACATTAAACTCCGTGCTGCCGCATACGTTTCCGCATATCTTCACGCCGCGTAAAACTGAAGGATCTCTGTCCTCGAGATTGAAAAAGTAAAGTTTACCCGGAAGCATGCTTTCTTTCGCTTCTACACTGGCCGCATTCCCGCCGTTTCCTTCCGTATTTCCTGACTGCCCGTTGTCGGAGCTGGCAACCTGGGCTCCGCCTCCGCCTTGATTTCCGGAATTTCCCTGGGATCCCGGCTCCGCCTTTCCGCATGCCGCAAGGCAAAGCGTCATGGCAACTGCCATAAGTCCGCAAACCAATTTACTTTTTCTCATCATCAAATTCCTCCCTTGTACTCGCCTTGGCGATTAATTTGTGATTCCCTCATAATCCTTAAGGTTGTAACCCAGTTCCCTTGTTGCTTTTTCCAGTTGCGCCGCATAGGCATTGGCCGCTTTTTCCAACTCGGCATAGACGCTCGCCGGTCTTTCCGCGTCTGACCTTAGATTGCTTCCAGTCTTTCCTGCTACTTCTGCAAATTCGCCAGTCCGCTTTATGGTGACCGGAGCAACTGCCCTTACCGCTTTATTTCCGAAAACCTTTGAGAAAAGAACCATGTCGCATCCCCTTTCCTAATCCTTCCACTTTATCATCTCACGGACCGCACAAAAAAAATAGTGCCAATGGTCATTCCATTTGGCACTATCCGTTACTATTTATTCTTCATCCACAAGGTTGTTCTTGTATGCATATCTCGTAAGGTCTGCCCGGCTAACGCAAAAAGTCTTGCTCAACAGCATGGATACGATGTTCTTCACCGTGCCTGGCTGAAGGGACAAAACCCCGGCGATCTCCTTGTTGGTATATCCCTTGCAAACCAGCTTTAGAACGGTCAGCTCCCTCTCATTCAATCCGTTCGCTCCAAGGGATTCCTCTTTTTGCCGGAAATGCTTCATGGCCTCGGCATCCATGACGTTCACGCCGTCCATGACGGAGTGCAGGGAAGAACGGAGCTGCTCCGGATCCGACACCTTCAAAAGGAACCCGTCGCACCCTACATTTAAGGCATTCTCAACGGTCTCGTGATCATCAAACGTCGTGAGCGCCACGATCTTCACCTCTGGATGCTTTTCCTTGATGATCCTGGTCGCTTCCACGCCCGTAAGGATAGGCATCTGCATGTCCATCAAAATGACGTCGGGCAGGTTTTTATCGCACGCTTCAATGGTTTCCTTTCCATTCACGCAGGTCGCGATCACCTCAAATTCTTCCCAAGAGGCGATCTGCATGTTCAGTCCTGCCAGCAATAGCTTATGATCATCTGCCAGAATTACCTTAATCTTCTCTTTCATGTCCCCTCCAAGTCACAACCATTCCAAAGCCCTTGCCTTCCTCCGTCAGAAACCTTATCTCGCCGCCCGAAGCCCTTACGTACTCTTCCATGGCCATCAAGCCAAAGCCCTTTTCCAACGGGCCCCGGAAGCTTCCATTGTCCCTGATCGTCAGGGTAAAACAGTCTTCACTTCCCACCAGCCTTACGTCCATGGCATCTCCCAATGAATGCTCCATGGTGTTGTGATAGGCTTCCTTCAGGATCCTCGAAACCGTCTCATATTTCTCCTTCATAAAGGCTGGCTCCACGCCTTCAGACACAACCTGATTCTCAATGGAACCGCGCCGGAAAAAGGTTTCCGCAAGCTCCTTTAAGGAGGAATAATTCTCCGTTTCCCCTCCGGATGAAGCCTTTTTGCAGATATTGATGCCTTCCCCGATCAGTTCCCTGTATGCCTTTATGTCCTTGTCCATCAGTTGAAGGCACATCTGACAGATCGTGTGGATTTCAGTTACCGCATGCCCCGAATCGTCATGGATCGATCTGGCAATGCGCAACTGCTCCGCGTAGTCGGACAAGTTTTTCACTTCCATGGCATACTCCGCCAGCTTCCTGTTCGCGTCACTCTTTGCCTGCGTCAGCGCGCGAAGCTCCCTTCCCCGGTCCTCGTTTTGGCGCTCCAGAATGACTTCCTCCGTGACGTCAGTAAAGATCACCGTGTATCCGATTGTCTGATTTCCACTGCTAACGGGGGAAACGACGCAGTTGTACGCGTAATCGCCAATTTCCACGTTGCCCTCTTTCTGGGCAAACACGTCAGGGATCAGTTTTGTAAGGCGGATGCCTTTCTTAAGGCCCGCCACCTTGTCGTTTCTGTTAAAATCAAGCACGTACCCATAGGCATCCGTGATGACTGCCGTGTCGGGCATCTGCCTGAAAAGGACGTCCAAGTTCATCATCGCGCATCCTCCTTTAGCAGTGCCACTGCCTCCCGAATGCTCCGGATCGTCTTTTCAGAGATTAAAAGATTCTCATTCAGCAAGTCCTTCGGATCGGTGCCCTGCTCCAGCGTGCGCCGCAGGTTCTCTTCCATTTTGGCAAATGCTTCCTTCGATTGTTCCTGCGCTGCCGAAAATCTCTCCCACTTCTCCTTCAGATTCGGGATCTCATACAAAAAATCCAGATATGCGTCAATGTTGCGCTTCTTTTCTTCCAGTTCCTTCAAAAGCTCCGTGCTCTCCCTGATCTGGGAAAGCAGGGATTCCTGCTGTTTCTTTATCTCGCTGACGTCCGTAGCGGTGACCAGCAGTTCATTTTCCACCTTAGAAACACTGCCCTTTAGGTACTTCCCGTCATATTTCCCCGCGAATTGCCTGCTGTCCTTATCCAGCTTGGAAACAATCTCGCTGATTGCCTGAGAATACCGTTCCTTGGCGGCTCTGTTGGAATATCCAATCGTCCCCTTTTCCGGACTATACGTAAAGAGAATATTCCCCGTCTGCTCCAATGCCTGTTCCATCGATGCGGGCATAATGCTGACGTAATGGTTCTTAAACACCATAAAATAAAGGCAGGCAATGCATACCGTCATAACTAAGGGATTTAGGTCGATCAGGGTAAAGCCCGTCAGGGAGCGGATCAGATTGGTAATGCCGGGGAGCAGGGGATACATGGAAAAAACAAGGATTCTTTTGAATTTGTCCTCCCCAAACTTCGCTATGTGGACCAAAGAAATGATCCATCCAGCCAAAAGCATGCCGTATACGACCAGCACGCAGGGTGCAAACAATTTTCCGTGGATCACGGGTTCGTCGAGGATAAGCTTTTCATAAAACAGATGCGTCAGAGGATCCGTGCAGATGATGATGGCTACGGCCAGGGAAAGCGCATAGACAAACGTTCGGAATGCCGGATTTTCAACAACCCTCACGTTTCCCGCGACGTACAAATTCCAGATCAGAAATGCCATGGTAGCCAGCATGGTAGAAGTCAACTGATAGCAAACGCCAAAAACGTAGACGGCATTATTGTTCCAAAACAAACTAAGTAAGGTTTCCGTAAAATCGCCCAGCACGATTCCCCACAGACCAAAAACCAGAACAATGAACCATCTCGACACGGGAGACGGCGTGCGCCATTTGATCAGCCTGAGGATGAATAATAAATGGGCAGGAAGATAGACGGCCTGCATAATCAGATCGATGACGTGAAATACTTCCTGATTGATACGCCCCACCCCCTAAGCTTCTTGTTCCGAAAAACACGTGCCATATGATTAATTCTACTTTAACATAAAATCCCATAATAAAAAAGTCCTTAGAATCAATGATTCCAGGACTTTTTAAAAATTCGGATTTTGCTATTGCTACTTAAACATTTTTAGTACGCTTGAAACGGCGTCAACTGCATTTCCAACGTCCACCTTTGCCATCTTGGTACCCGTTTGTCCGTTTGCCGCAGTCTCCGTGCTCACCGTCTCGCCGGCACTGTAACCGCCATACAGAACGGGCGCCATCCAAATCTTGCCGGTGCCGCGGTATACGTTGACAAGTCCCTCTCCGCTGACTGCGGAAC
Organism: Lachnospiraceae bacterium; assembly: GCA_017552985.1. Taxonomy (GTDB): domain Bacteria; phylum Bacillota; class Clostridia; order Lachnospirales; family Lachnospiraceae; genus Acetatifactor. The sequence continues at coordinate 2,987 of JAFZNO010000008.1, read as the reverse complement.
CCAGCAAACTCTTTCCCGATTTCTCGACCGTAAAGCTCAGGCTTCCGGACCATGCGATCGCCATGTTGCCGTCAATCTTCATCACGTCATCCTGAAGCACGATTTCGATCAGTTCCTCTCTCGGCACGATACTTTCTAGTGCCAAAACGCCTTTTCCTACAATGCTAAGATTAAACAGGCCTTCCTTACCCAGAACCGCGCTCGATAAGTTGCTCCTTGCAACCACTTTCTGTTGCAGCGTTCCGTCACATGCCAGGAACAAACCGTCATCTAATACGATCTGTCCTCCCCAATCCTCCACGTTCGTTAATATGATGTGGCGATAGGTGGGCTCCAGCATCATTTCTCCGTATCCCGTGTAGATCGGTTTCGCAACGGATTCCTTTGTCACTGCAGACGCAACGGCCTTGCCAAGAAAACCGCCGACGCCCTTCACGCCGCTTTCCATGGATACCTGACCGCTCATCCATTGCATGGCACCTGCCTGAATGCAGTAAGAATTACCATTCAGCGCCAACAGGACCTGCTTTTTCTGGATTTTCATCTGAGCGCTGTAATACTCCATCCTAGACGTCAAGGGAGAAGTACTCAAATCCATCTTATGTTGCAGAACCGTCATGCCGCCCATGGAAGCGACCACTTCCACGTTGGACGTGTTCAACAGATTTTGTTGTACCATATTTGTCCTCCTTAAAAAACCGCTTATGCCGTCGGTGCCATCAAAATGGTACCCGTGCCGCGATATACGTTGACAAGTCCTTCTCCGCTGACTGCCGATCCCAACAAACTCTTCCCTGATTTTTCTACGGTAAATTGAAGGCTTCCGGACCAGGCAATTGCCATGTTACCGTCAATCTTTACCACGTCATCCTGAAGCTGGAACACAATGAGTTCCGACTGGGGAACTGGACTTTCCAGAACGGCAACGCCATTTCCGCTAAGACATAAGTTAAACAATCCCTCCCCGCCCAAAACTGCGGAAGAAAGATTACTTCTCGCAACCACTTGCTGCGACAGGGTACTGTCACATGCCAAAAAGAGGCCGTCATCCAGTACAATGCTTCCCCACTGAGCCACGTCCACGAAGATCAGGTGCTTGTACGTCGGCTCAAGCATCAACAAACCAGATCCGGAATATTCCGGCTTCACTGCAGATTCCTTTGTTACGGCAGAACCGATGGCCTTGCCAATGAAATTGCCAACACCCTTGACTCCGGAGCTCATGTTTACGTTACCGATCATCCACTGCATCGCTCCAGCCTGCACGGTACAACCCGTCCCGTTTAAGTTCACCAAAAGCTGTCTTCTGCGTACGTTCATTTGTGCCGCAAAATACGCCGTCTCCGCCATGCTTGGCGATACGGAAAGATCCTTTTCGTGCTCGAAGATCTGATACTGCCCCAGAGCACTAATACATTTCATGTTGCCGTTCTCATAAAAGTTGTTTAATTGATACATGATGCACCTCCTCTGGCCCATAACCAATTTTTAAAATTATAGCATTTTATCACGTGTCAAAACAATACTTTTACGAAATTTCTGCCATTTCATTTGGTGAAGAATAAAACTCTTCCCCCGTCTCCAGGCATATGGCGGCAAGCCTGCCGCCGGGACAATTTGCTCCGCAGTCGATCGCAACGTGATTGTTTTGCCGGAAGATGAAGCCTGGCTTGGGATTGCATTCAATTGCTTGCGTTGGAGTGTGCCCCGTGACAACGTAAACATCCTCAAAATACTTTACGTCATAATCTGCCCTCATCCAGATCAGATCATGAAGCGAATAATCATCCATGTCCTTCTCCGGAGAATAGTTACCTAGCCCTGCGTGGACCAAAAGATAATCCTTGCCTCCTGCCGACACCTCCTCATAGATCAGGAATTCCTTTATGAAATCGATCACCTCTTGTTTTTCCTCGGAATCTAACTCGCTAAACTCATCGATGGTGGTCTGTGACCCGTTGAATTGCCACGTAAGGAGATTATCCAACGTCTTTTCATCCAGCTTATTAATAGACTCCTCCGTGATTTCCTGCATCAAAAACTCCAAACACTCCAAGGCCATCAGCTCATGATTTCCAAGAATGCATATGGCGTTAGGCATTTTCATGAGTAACTTAAGCGTTTTTATCGGATGCGGTCCGCGGTCAAGCACGTCACCGAGAACGTAAAGCACGTCCGTACTCTTCAGTTGGATTTTTCCAAGTAATTCCACGAACATCTCATACTGACCATGGACGTCACTAATCACGTACGTAGCCATAAAATCATCCCCCTAAATCATATGCTTTGTACTAGAAATATCGTCTGGATCAAAAAAAGTCCTTAGAATCATCGATTCCAGGACTTTTGAGAGGTGCGAGCCGGATTTGAACCGGCGGATAACGGTGTTGCAGACCGGGGCCTTACCACTTGGCTATCGCACCAAAAAATATTTTATTTAAAGTGACTCCAACGGGAATCGAACCCGTGTTACCGCCGTGAAAGGGCGATGTCTTAACCGCTTGACCATGGAGCCGTTAATTTCTCGCTCCGGCGATGTCGGAAGCTTTGCTTCCGATCTTTGACGAAGTCAAAGACCGGCGCCTAAGCCGGCAATGTCTCCGAAACTCTAAAACTCCCCAAGTAGGGCTCGAACCTACAACAACTCGGTTAACAGCCGAGTGCTCTACCATTGAGCTATTGAGGAATGATGCCTAAGGGTCACGCCCTCAAAACCGAAATCGAAGGAAACGTTTAAGACTAAACTAAATTTATCAGGCCAACGCGTGATCCCTGCGCGATTTCTCACGCATGTTCGTTCACGCGCGGGAAATTTTTTCCCGATTTGAACCATCTGGAAAAAATTTCCGGCTATGGTTAAGCCCTCGGCCTATTAGTGACCGTCAGCTGAGCGCGTTGCCGCGCTTACACCCCGGACCTATCCACCTCGTACTCTCCAAGGGGCCTTTCTTCTTTCGAACGGGACGTCTCATCTTGGGGGGGGCTTC
>JAFZNO010000080.1 GCA_017552985.1 Lachnospiraceae bacterium | reverse complement strand
GCTTGGCGAATACGCGGCGGACGGAAGCCTGATCGATTCCAAGGGTCGTTATTACGTAACCTTTGGCGGCCTGAACGCGTGCCAGATGAAGAAGACGGTTTACGCGACGGTGATGCAGGGCAACAAGAAGGTCAGCAACACCTATCGCTACAGTATCGAGTCCTACGTGGAATCCATGAGGACCAACGGCACCACAAAGCTTGACAAGCTGCTTGACGCGATGATGCGTTATGGCGACAGCGCAACCGTATTTGCAGGAAGGAATTAAGAAATAAAAGATAAAAATAATAAGTAATAAAATGTCGCGCAATCATGAAACGTGATTGCGCGACTTTCTAAGGGAGAAAGAATGAACGTTAGAAGAGCTACGGTGATTCCGCAGCTGCATTTGCAAATAATAACTAGGGAATAGTCCGTTACGGTATCTGAGTCAAGAGGACGTGCCACCAGGCACGTCCTTTTTGCCAGGCAAAAGCATTCTGCAGGGCGATCCGTGCACCCAAAATGGACAAATGGGGAGTATTTGACTATTGAAATAGACATGGAAGTTCGGTAAGATGAGTATAGTTATAGTAGGGATAGTGGCGGAAAAGATCGGCATCTCCGCCTGTCAGAGCCAGTAACCGATGATGACGGTTGGATGCGACGCGTTATCAAGCGAAGGGGAGGTATCAAAATGAAACGAAAGATGCGTAGGTTGTTAGCCGTACTTCTGATGTTTGCATTGACTTTTTCCATGGCAGGCACGGACGGCCTGGCAGCGGGAGCGGCCATGACGCAGGAGGCCGTGAGCGGGGAGGCTGTCCAGGTCGAAGATGCGGCTGAGGGCGGTGACTTGGTCATAATCGATCAGAATGCGGAGGAAGGATCTGACGAAGGTACGGGGCTACCAAAAATGAGCATGAGGAGTGCGCTTCGAGCCCCCGGCAGTTCGGGAACAATATTCTCCGAAGATTTTGAAGACGCAATCCTTTGGCCTGAGGGTTGGACGGTGGAAAAGAATTCGACTACCGTTACGTGGACAACGGCCACACAAAACAGCTCTTATTCTTCGGGTAGCTCGTGCGGTACTTTCGTAGGTTGGGAGCGCGTCGACAACGGGTTGACGGCATGGTTAATTACGCCCGCCCGTGATTTTAGTAACGTTACGGGCTCGCTAAAACTGACTTTCTGGTACAATAATCCTGCTAAGTCTGCAACGGTAGGAATATTTGATGAATTATGCGTGTGCTATCGCGTTGGCGGAGGCGAGTGGCGGGAACTGTTTAGGACGGCAGAGGGTAAAGAGGATTGGACGAAGCAAATATTGATTCTGCCGGAAGGGGCGAAAGCGGGGAACGTGGAAATCGGTTTTTGCGGCACAAATCATAATTGCTGGGGCATATACTTGGATGACGTGGTGCTTGAGGTCGCGGAATCCTTGCAAACCCATTCCGTGACTTACCATGCAAACGGTGGGAGCGGTGCGATGACGGATACAAACAGTCCTTACTTCGACGGTTCAGGCGTGTACGTCATGCAAAATGCGTTTCAGGCACCGGCGGGAAAAGGATTTGTCAAGTGGAACACAAAGGCGGATGGCAGTGGAATAAGTTACGTGCCTAACGATTATTTTTTCCTTACGCAGGACGTTACGTTCTATGCACAGTGGGGATATCCCATTTCCGTCGTCGGAGAGATTGCAAACGGACGCGTTTACTGCGCAAGAAGCGCAGCCTTAGCGGGAGAGACCATTACCCTCGGGGTTTATCCCGATGACTACCATTACGTTCTTAAGAGGCTGACCGTAAGGAACGGCAGCGAAATTGCTGCCGTAACGAAAGTGAACGAAGAAAAATACACGTTTGTCATGCCAGAGGGGGGGGTTGCCATTGAGGCAACGTTTCAGAAGGTTGACGTTGCTTTTAATGAAGACTTCACTGACATGGGTGGCTGGACGTTTGTGGATGCAGACGGAGATAACGATGGGTGGTATATTCCCTCGGATCCATACTTGTCGCCGCGACTAATGTCAAATTCATACAAAGAAACGGCGAACGTTGCAGTTGCAGTGACGCCTGACAACTGGGCCATCACGCCGGCCATAGAGCTTCCGGATAACCCGGTTCTGACTTTCAAGATTATGGAAAGAGAGGGCCAAAACATGGCCGTTTACGTTGGTAACAGTCCCAACGTGAATGCCATGACGAAGGTGAGCGACTGCGTGACGGCAGATACGTTTACGCGATATGGCGTAGATTTGAGCGATTACGCCGGCCAGACGGTTTACGTGGGATTTCGTCATTACAACGTAACGGATAGACTCGGCAGCGTAACGTTGATTGGCGTTACGGTATACGGAGAAGATTTAGGGACGATAGATCTTCCGGGCGTTGTTAGGAGTTACGACGAGCTGAAGGAGAAGATTAACGAAGCGAATAACGGCAACAGCGAGGACTTTACGTACCTCAGGCTGAGCCGGGACATTACGACGGATGAAGTGGACGTCATTGACATAGGAAAAGTGGACAACAGCGTGCCAACCGGAATTTGCCTGGATTTAGCGGGCCATACGATAACGAGCACGGCAACGTCGGACGACTGGGAGAGTTGTATTTTCCGCTTAAAGCACGGCAGCCTGATCATAGAGGACAACGTCGGAGGCGGAGGCATTACGGCTAAAAACGTTCAAAACGTGTTTTTATGTGATAACAGCGTTAAACCTTGTTATCTGGCCATTTATGACGGAACGCTTAAAAACAGACATGGAATCATTGGCATGGCGGACGGCGACGTGACCGTGGAAATATACGGCGGAAGATTTGAATCTGGCGTATCAACCAGCGTTAACGTTGGCTTAAACAAAACGCAGTTCACTCCCAAGCTTACCGTTTACGGCGGCTGGTTTAACGGAATGACCCTTGGATATGGCACGATCGACTTAAGGGAATGCACCATTGAAAAAGTATTTAACTCCCGCTTATTTGAACTTGGCAATTTCATTAATCCTAATTCAAGGGTCGTGCTGAACGACGAGGTGGTGACGGACCTCTCCGTGCAGAAACTGGAGGGAACCATTGTCATCGAGGACAAGAACAAGCTGCGCTTCGTGATGCATCCGCAGGACAAAACGTGCAGGGAAGGCGAAGGCGTCACGTTTATCGCCTGTGCCGAAAACGCAACCGGATATCACTGGTACGTGGAGGATGAGAACGGAAATCCGGTTTCCGCGGTGGAAAAG
>JAFZNO010000079.1 GCA_017552985.1 Lachnospiraceae bacterium | reverse complement strand
AGCATCAGCGTCACGTCCCTCATGGCCTCCGCGGATAGGTAAACCCTCAGAAACGTGTACGCGATCTTCTTTTCCTCGTCCGTCGCCGTGGACCGCATCGCCAGCGGCGCCTGCGCCACCAGGTAGTGCCTTCCCCCCTCCTTCGTGGGGTAGCCGACGACCTGCTCGCCGTCCGCCTCCAGCCTCCTTCGAAGCCGGAACGCCATTGCCGGCATCAGCACGTACGCCGTTTCGCAAAGGACCTCCCCTTCCCGCAGCGCCTTGCCGTCCTCCGGCGGCGGACACTTCGCCGCCTTCTTGGAAAGCCTTAGCACGCGTTCAAATTTCTTCGTTCCAAAGACCGATTCCCCCGTCGCCGCGTCAAAGTAATAATTGTCCTCAAGTCCGTTCTGCAGCGCATCAAAAAAATGCTCCCTCCAGTCCACGGACGCGGTTATTCCCTCATAGGTGAACGCCGCACCCTTCCACTTCTCCAGGGCGTCCAGAAATCCCCCGTAATCCCAGTCGGACGGCGCACTTTCCGACGCGATCAGCGTGTCAACGTAGAAGTCCCTCACGATCCCGTACGTCACGCCCCCGATCTTTCCAAACTCCAGGGTCTTGGGAATCATTTCCTCCGCAAGGCGCGTCTGCTCCAAAAACCCGTCCAGCGGCTGCCAAAGGTGCTCCAGGTTCTCAAAGCCCGTCAGCTCCGTGTCGACCAGAACGGGCCCCGTTCCGGCCCCAAGCTGGGTCAGCAGGCTCGTCTCGTCGTAATCGTCCTTTAGGATTACGGCGTATCCCGGATACGCCTTCTTGAAATAGGTGGCCGCAACCTCGTATTTTTCCCTGTTGTACGGGGAGACGGCGATCGTGACCGACGGCAGCTCCTTCCTTTCCTCCGTCGGCTTGAGCAAAAGGTAGTTTAATCCCTCCTTCGTGTCGTAGAGCAGGCCGACGGAGCCGTCCTCCAAGAAGCCCAGGCAGTAGGCGTTTTTCGGAAAGATCCCGTGGTTGGACCACTGGTAGATTGCCCGGGTCTTCTTGGTCTTTGCGTCGTAAACCCAGATCCCGGAACGGTCGCACCACGCGACCTTCGTGTCGCTTACCGGCGCCGCGCAGTATATGTACGACTTCATTTTGTTTATGACCTTTTCCTCCTTCGACACGGTCAATTCGCGCAGCGTTCCGCTTTCCAGGTCCGCCTCGTAAAATCTTTTTCCGTCCTGTTCAAAGTTTATGCTTGAATCGCATATTGCGACGCGCCCTCCCTCAAAGGTACACGTTTTGGGCCCCCAGCCTCCCATTCGGTTTTCCAGGTCTGCTTCGAATATCTTCTCTCCTTCCGGTGAAAGGATTGCGTAGGCACACATCCCGTTGTTCCGGTGAAAGGTCACGTGAATGTTCCCCTCCGCGTCTTCCATCACGGAATCAAGAAGCTGCCTTATGCCGAGCTTCCCCTCAACGCAGCGAGTCTTTTGAAAGCTTTCGTCCAGCTCGTAAAACCAGTACTTGAAAGGCTTTCCGTCCTTGACCTCATAGCGACACGCAACGTATCCCTTTTTACCGGAAATCGGCCCCATAGCATGATCCTGAATTCCCACCCGATCTGGATCTTCTTCCAACTTAAAGGAAAACGGTTCTCCCTCTGCCGTAACGCCGCTTACGCTACTCCAATCGTCAGCATATCTGTTCTTAAAACTGTGAGTCTTAAAAAGCACGCATCCCCCGTCACCGACGAACATAGAACTAAATGAGCCGTAGATCTCTCCTTCCACGGTTACCCTCTCCACGGGGAGGTTTAGGACGGCCTGAAGGTCATCCAGGGAATTGTCGCCTTGGACGTCGTCAGCCGCGTCCTCAAGAAACAGAAACTCCGACGTCTCAGCCGAAGCCGTGTCTGTCTTGTCCTGCTCCTTTACGGCGCCGTCCTTCCCAAGGCATCCGCCAAGCACAAGCATTGCCGCCATTCCCAGAATTTCCACTAGTTTTATTATGCCCTTCATGCCGTCCCTTTCCTCCCAGAATTTAGTAATAGTACGGAGCTATGTCTCTATATTACTTTTGTTCTTCCAAATACAGCCAGGTCCGGCTCTTCAGGTGCTCCGCCAGCGCTTTTCCGTCAATTTCACCTTTCAAATAGTTATCAATCTCTTCGTCAAACATCTTCTTTAAGGCAATCGGAAAAGATTTCTTGGGTACTGAGTTTGAAAGCAATTCCTCGAAAAACTCCCTGTCTCCCTCTTCAAGCTCCGGCATTTCATTCGGATTATACATTCCCACAACTTTTGAATCCTCCATCGCTTCTTTGTAATTTTCAAACATGGCATCCAATTCATTCCAGCGAAGCGGAAAATCACGGGAAGATGTCTTCTGCTCGGATAAAAGAACTTTAAGAAACGTATATGCGATCTTTTTCTCTTCATCCGTTGCGGTTGAGCGAATGCAGATGGGACTTTGTGCCGCTAAAAGATTACGCCCTCCATCCTTTGTGGGAAAACCCACTGGCATCACGCCGTCCTTCTCCATTCTTCTCCTCACGCCTAACACGTTACACAGACCATACAGATACTGAATCTCACAAACAACCTTCCCCTGCAATAATGCCTTTCCGTCATCCCAGGCCGGACATTTTTTTGCTTTTTCCGTCAGCTTTACGACGCGTTCAAATTCTTTCGTTCCAAAAATGGTTTCTCCCGTTTCCGCATCCAAATAATACATATTATTCAGACCATTCTCAAGGATCTCAAAAAAATCTTTCCGCTTATCCGACGGATTGTTGAGCCAGCCATAGGTAAATGCAGCACCTTCCCGTCCCTCCAGAGCCGAAAGCCATTCCTCATAGGTCCAGTCCTTTAACGCCTGGTCAAAAACAAGCATTGTATGAATGTCATAATCCACGGATATCCCATAGGTAGTATCACCAATCTTTCCAAATTCCAAGACCGCGGGGAGCAGTTCGTCCGCAAGACGCGTTTGTTCCAAAAATCCGTCCAATGATTGCCATAGCTTTTCCAATTCCTCAAATCCCGTCAAATCCGTATCCACAAGAACCGGCCCTTCCCCTGCTCCAAGCTGCGTGAGCAAACTGGTTTCATCCCAGTCATCCCGGATAATCACGCCGTATCCCGGGTATCTTTTGTTGAAAAACGTCACGGCTTTTTGGTATCTAAGAAGATTGTTTGGCGCCACAGCGAACGTAATGGTGGGAATCTCTTTCTTCTCCCCGGTCGTCTCCAGCAACAGGTAACTCCTATCGCCGTCAATATCACATATCGCTCCCACGGAACCGTCAGCTCCTACCGCCAAGTCAATTGCCCCATTCGCAAATCCGTGCCTCGACCACTCATACAGGATTCTTGTTTCTCCTTCCCTTGCGTCATAAAGGCAAAGACCGT
>JAFZNO010000007.1 GCA_017552985.1 Lachnospiraceae bacterium | reverse complement strand
GAGCCCATCCTGAACTTTGACCTGTCAGAGCGCGTTTTTGACGAAAATGGCAATCAAAAGCTGGACATGACCGTGACCTGGTATCTTTCGGAGGGCATGAGCGTCAAGGACGTGGGTCTTGTCCGCACGACGGACGGGGAAGCTGAGCTGACGATCGACAATGAAGACGTGAAGAAGCGTTCCGCCGGCATCGACGCTGAGAGCGGCACCTATATCCATCACCTGACCCTCGGCGCGGTGAGCAGTGCGCTGACGGCCTATGCGAAGGCATACCTGGTATATGATGACGCCCAGGGCGAGGAGCACGTGCTCTACACGGAGGTGGCAACCTCTGCACCCGCGATCATGACGGAAAGCGCAGGCGACAACGCACCCGTGACAGAAACGGAAAATACGGGCGATGACGCACCTTCGGCAGAAGTGGAAGGTACGGATGACAACACGCCTGCAGAAGAGGCGGGAGGTACGGATGACAACGCACCTGCAAAAGAAGCGGGATGAACGGACGACAAGGCATCCGAAGAAGAAACGGAAGCAGGAGAATAGTTGGGAAAAGGGAGCAAAGGGATGAAAAAGTTACAAGCAGAGTTATCGCGGATGACAAAGAGTTTATGGAGCATGGCCATATTTGCCGTGCTCTTTGTGCTGGTGTTTTGTCCATTGCAGGCGAAGGCCTCGTCGGAGGAACAATCAGCGGAACTCTTAATGCAGCGTTTGGTGGCGTTGGAGAAACAGTACAAGGACGGGAAGTACTGGAATCACTTGTTGGGCGAGGCGAATAACATTGAGTTGACAACGGATACGCCCTGTAATCATTATGGGTATTTTGAGGGACGGCCTACGGAATGTAACCGCATATGGGTCAATGGTTTGGGCTATACGCAATGTGCGGGATTTGCAGCCGTACTTTCGAAGAAATTGTATGGATCTTTTTACCTTGATTGGAGACATGACAGGGATACGGAAGACCTGAAACCTGGTGACGTACTGAGATATGACTATTCCGAGGGCATTGTCGGGCATACGCTTATGGTGCTTGCCATTCACGAAGGCGACGTTTACGTGGTTGACTGTAACGCTAATAGCACTTGTCAGATCCAATGGTATCGGGACGAGAATTTGTTTAATCTTAGACTACATCTGCGACACTATCCAGAAACGGAAAATAACGGAGTATATCATTCCCCCGTTGCCTTACCGGAAATGACCTGGAACTTGGATGAAGACGGAACGCTTACCATAAGCGGATGCGGCATAGTCTATGAAAAGATGTTTAAGAATAATGATCAAATTAAGAAAGTGATCATGCAAGACGGGATATTTGGCATTGAGAAAAACGCATTTGAGAATTGCGTAAATCTGGAAGAAGTCATTCTGCCTGACGGATTGAATTACGTGAAAGAAGGAGGCTTTATGGGCTGCGCCTACTTAAGGAGCGTAACGGTGCCAAGTGAATTGCAGGAATTGGGGGCGAAAGCGTTTTACGGATGCGCTATTGAAACGTTTGACTTGCCGCAGAACCTGAAAAAAATGGGGAGCTACGTTTTCCAAGGATGTCCTGGATTTGCAGGCAACAGAAGCCGCTATTACATTGAAGATGGTGTCCTTAGGATCAGCGGGAGCGGAGAAATCTACAAGGAATGCTTTAAGAATCGGACGGATTTTACGGAAGTTGTGATCGAGGAAGGCATCAGTAGCATCGAGGACAGTGCTTTTGAGCGAAGTGCCATGGAAAAGGTGACGCTTCCGGATTCCTTAGAGAAAATGGGAGACAACGTGTTTTTAGATTGCCCCGGATTCTGTGGTAATTACGCCCGTTACCAGATTGACGGTGTAGAACTGCGGATCAGTGGAACCGGCGACGTGTATGAATATGCATTTTGGGGAAATACAAATCTAAGAAGAGCGTACGTAGGAGAAGGCATCACGGGACTTGGGGATCGCGCGTTTGGAAATTGTTCACGCCTTATGGAAGTCGAAATTCCCCAAAGCGTTTGCTTTATTGGAGCGGAGACGTTTTATTACTGTTCGTCCTTAAGCGGCGTGTCTTGTCATGCATCTCCGTTTACGCTGGAATGGGAGAGCCCAAAATATTCGGGGGAAACGTTTATGGCGGCTGGATGGACCAGGTTTTACGTTGCGCCTGGGTATCTGGAGTTTTATGAAGCAAAGTTTAAAGGTCAAAACGTCACCTTCTACGGTGTCCTGGATGATCCAGTTGATCCGGATGCCGTTCTCCAAAAGGGGCAGTGCGGATATTACGCATTTTATGACCTAAGGTACGACGGCACGCTGATCATCGAGGGCTTTGGCGAGATTGACGCAAACAGCTTTGACGCGCGTACCAATTCCATGTGGAAGGCAGTCAAGGCGATCGTGATCAAGGACAAGATCAAGGGCATCGGAGACGAGGCCTTTTACGGATGCAGCCACGTTCAGACCGTGACGCTGCCGGATTCCATGGCGCAGGTAGGCGCAGGCGTGTTCACGGGATGTACGGAGCTGGCGGACGTAAACTGCCATGCCGACCTCGAGTGGTTTGAGGGCTGGGAGACTTTTGAGGGAAATGAGGTGCAGGTTCACGTTTACGAGCAGGATCTGGAGGGCTGGACAAATCATGGAGGAATCCAGGCGCCGGTTACGTTCGTTGGGGATCTGGAAGCACCCACGGAAGCATATGATTACCGGAAGGGACGATGCGGCATAGACGCGTATTACGTGATTGACGAGGAAAACACGCTGACCGTTACGGGAAGCGGCGAGATGGTCGGCATCTTTTGCTTCGATTGGACGCTCAAGGGCGGCCAGGACGTGATTTCCTTTAAGGAGATCCAAAAGGTTATCCTTGAGGAAGGAATCACGGAGATTGGCGAGGGAGCATTCTACGGCATGTCCTCCATTACAGAGATATGCCTTCCCGACAGCCTGGAAGTGATCGGACACAACGCCTTGATTTGCATGAGGGGACTTCAGAAGATCAATCTTCCGGCGGGACTCAAAAAGCTAGAGGCCTGCACGTTCATGTACTGTTCAGCGCTAAAAACCATAGACGTCCCGTACGACATGCTGGAGATCGGCGAGGCTTGCTTTTCTGGTTGCACCGGCATCGACGAGTTTACGTGCCGCGCCAATCCGGCGGAACTTACCTGGGTGACCAACTCTCGTGACAAAGACTTTAAGACCGGCACGCCAAAGACCATATGTCACGTGCCATCGAACTACCTAAACGGTTACTTGGAAAGCTTTAGTCACGTGAACGTGACGTTTGTAGGCGACCTTGATCCGGAGCTGCGAGGGCTTTCATTTGAAGAAATCAAGGCAAGGGACGCAAGCTGCACGGAAGACGGAACCATCGCATGTTTCCTGGGATCCGACGGGCAATTCTACGAAAACAGGGAAGGAATGCTACTGACGGATCAAAACGGCGACGGCATCGTGAATCAGTTTGACGTGATTCTTCCGGCAACGGGACACCTCCATACGGGGGATTCCCTGATCTGGCGCTGGGAGAAGGACGGTGAGGACTTCGCGGTGACGGCGTGCCTGAAGTGCATGAACTGCGGCGCGTTTGAGGATAGCGTTCGAGCTGAGGTCGTAAAGACGGAAGGCGAAGGCGGCGTGACTTACGTGGCAACGGCAACTGTTGGGGGCGCAGCCGTTTCGATGAGCCGCGAGATCAAAAACGAGTACTACGTAACCATTGACGGCGCACCGTCCACGCATCCTTTCGGTGACTGCGTAAAGGCATATGCGGCGGAGTCGTCGAATGGCATGGTATTTGCAGGCTGGTACGAGGGCGAGACGCTTGTTTGCAATTCCACGGAACTGGAATTCCTGGTATCTAGGAACATATCGCTCCATACGGTTTACGTGAACGCGGAAGAATACGTGGAACCGACGGAGCCCATCCTGAACTTTGACCTGTCCGAGCGCGTTTATGACGAAAATGGCAATCAAAAGCTGGACATGACCGTGACCTGGTATCTTTCAGACGGCATGAGCGT
>JAFZNO010000078.1 GCA_017552985.1 Lachnospiraceae bacterium | reverse complement strand
CCCGTGACGGCGGCGTGATGCGTCTCGAGCGCCTCATCCAGGATACGGAGGACGAGATGTACCGTAAGATCCGCGAGGGCAGGGAGATGTCCGAGGAGGAAGCACGCAAGGTGGCAAACCAGGTGGCGCTTGCCGCACTGATCTACGGCGATCTTTCGAATCAGGCTTCCAAGGATTATATTTTCGACCTAGATCGGTTTACCTCTTTTGAGGGAGACACCGGACCATATATTCTCTACACCATCGTCCGCATTAAGTCCATTCTTGCGAAGTATGCGGAGCAGGGCGGCGACGTGTCGGCGGCAAAGCTTGGCATGGCGCAGAGTGATGCGGAGAAGGCTCTTGTGATGCAGCTTTTGCAGTTCAATGCCATGATGGAGGGAGCGGCAGCGGAGCTTGCACCTCACAGGGTTTGCGCTTTTGTGTACGAGCTTGCCAATGATTTCAACCGTTTCTATCATGAGACCAAGATCCTGACGGAGGAAGACGCGGCGAAGAAGGCTGGATGGATCGCACTGCTTTCCCTTGTCAAGGACGTCATGCTGGATTGCATTTCCGTTTTGGGATTTGAAGCTCCGGAAAAGATGTAAGGGGTTGAATGGCATTTGGGAGGTGTTTTATGATTTTACCGTTATGGTTTAAGATTCTTTTCAGCATCTTTTTGTTCTTCTTGGGCGCCAGCGTGTATTCGTTCCTCAACGTAGTCATTTTCCGCGTGCCCAGGGGAGAGGAGTTTGTAAAGACCAGGTCCCATTGCCCGGGATGCGGAAAACTGCTTTCGCCGATGGAACTGGTGCCGGTGGTAAGCTATGTCTGCCTCGGAGGAAAATGTAAGAACTGCGGCTCAAAGATTGGATGCAGGGACGTCCTGATCGAGGTGTTCGGAGGCTGCAGCGCCATTGCAAGCTTCTGGGTTTTCTTTGGGAAGACCGTCGGGAGCATTGCAGAGACGGCGATGGGCGATTTTTACGGCATGATCCTTGCAGGTCTTACCGCATTTTCGTTGATTGGGGCCTTGACGGTGATCACTTTTATTCAGATCGACATGGGCGTTGTGAAGCGCGGAACGGTGATCGCTCTTGCCGTGATCGCGGCGGTTGGGATTTTTACGATGCCCGAGGTTCTTTGGACGGACAGACTGATCGGAGCTTTCTGCCTGAGCATTTTTGTGGCGGTCTTCGCACTTGCGTTTAAGAAGTCAGTCCCCCTTGGGCTTGCATGGATGCCGGCGCTTGTGGGGGCCGTGATCGGATGGGATAAGCTTCTTTTGGCGGCGCTTCCGGCAGCGATCGTGATCGCACTCGTGGAATGTGTGGGCATTCTGATCGCAGGAAAGAAGCCTGTTGGAAAGCATTTCAAACTGGCCCTTGCCCTTGGTGCGGGACTCGCGGCGGCGATCCTTTTTGGCCAGCAGATCGTTGATCTTCTGGGAATTATATAATTGCATTTTCTTGCTTTACGGCGGCTTGTCAAATTGGCAAGCCGCTTTTTTGTGACAATAGCTACGGGCTTTGTTATTATCTGACAATAATATGCGCGAAAACAGCGGAATATTTGGCAAAATGCTTGAATAATGACAGAAATTGTGTTAAAATATCGGTAAATATGGGAGACTATACTCAGGGGGGAGCTACGTCGATAAAATTATTATAAAAAAAACTGAGCAGGAAAGGAGGAGACGGCTATGAAGACCATTGGCGAAAATGGCGCTGAAACCAGGCCAAATGGGAAGCAGAAAGTTTCCAAAAACCGCATGCGATTTCGGCTTTTGATCGCTGCCATCGTTTTGCTGGTATCCTTTTCCTCCCTGGTGGCGGTAACGTTCGCCTGGTACATTTACCAGACGGGTGCGAAGACTTCCAATATCCGCATGGCCGTGGGCGCAGGCAGTACCCTCCAGATCAGCAATCAATATGACGGTGAGTATGGCAGTTCCGCATTGATGGATGAATTTCACGGAGCATTGCACCCCGTTTCGACGGATCGCATTTTGGGCGGATTCCAAAAGGTGACCGGATTTACGCAGGACATGCAAATGAAGGAGAGGCGAGCCATTCTCTTTGGTGACGTCGAGACCAATGACTACTACAAGACGACGCTTTACGTCCGCGTCGGCGGCAACAAGCAAATGATCTATCTCTCCAACATTGGTTTTGAGGACGACGATCCTGACAATCCCATTTCCACTGCGATCCGGATCGGTTTCGTGATCCATGAGGCCGGCAAGGATAAGCCTGCCGTAAAGGAGTACGTGTTTGCCATCAACGAAGGGGATAATCCCCAGGCACTTTACAACACGGCAACGGGACAGGAAGGGTACGTGTTGGATTCCTCCAAGACGGACGGAACGACGATCCCCATGGAGCATTTGTACACGGCAGCAAATTTCTGCCAGTACGACAGTAACACGGGCATCACGACCGTGACGGATCAGTCGCTTGCGATGTTTGAACTTGCGGGCGGAGCTGACGGCGGTTACGGACTTCCCGTTCAAGTTGACGTCTACATATGGCTGGAAGGGTGCGATAAGGACTGTTACAACAATCTGGTTGGAAAAATGTTAAATAAGATTGCTCTTTCTTTTGCGGGAAAGACGACTGAAGAATAGACGGAGGTGACGGGATGAAGAAAAAATCATTCACCATATGGATTTCCGTCATCTGGGTCCTTCTTTCCCTGTTGACGGTGGCGGGGGCGACGTTTGCGTGGTTTACCTTTAATCCGGCGACAAACGTGGAGCCCATCAGCAGCACGATCAGCGACGGCGAAGTGGCACTCTTGATCTCGGCGCGGCCGAATGCAGATGTAAATCCGGAAGCGGAATTTGAAGTGACCTGCGTTTTGCCCCAAAGCGTCAACGGAGACCTTGAACCGATCTCAACGGCCGACCTGGAGCATTTTTACGTTGCTAATCAGCAAAACCGTGAGGGGATTTCCACCCGGTTTGAGGATGGAAATGATCTGCTCAAGGATCATGCCATACACGGAACCATTTATCTGAAAAGCTTAAAAGATGACTGTAACGTATATTTCAATCGCGAAGGCATGGATTTCGGGGACGGCGGGCAAATGCTGGCGGCGCTCCGGCTGGGCATCCGGTTCAAGACGGAGGCAGGGACTACCCAATATATCTTTTCGTTAAATGACATGGGAGACGTATCCAAGGCCGAGGCAATTTGGACGACGACGGAAAAGAACGTCGTGGTTGGATCCGTGGCAGCGGACGGATCGCCTAATTTCAAGGCAGATCCGGCAGAAGGCCTTTCAGATTATTTTGCGGTGACGGGAGCCCAGAAATTACCCATGGCGGGCAGAAAGCCGCTGTGCACCATCAGTGCAAACGAAGTTGCAGTCGTAGAATATTGGCTGTACCTGGAGGGCTGTGACGAAAATTGCATTAACAACGTACAGGATAAAGAGGCCATCCTTCAGTTATCCTTTGCTGGAGTGACAGCGAAGTAACGATCGGACGTAAGATCATTTACGGATAAGGCATCCGGGAAAGGAGGAGAAGCATGGGCGAAGAAAAGAAAGAAAAAGTTGTTCATGAAGAAAAGGAAAAATCCTTAGGCATCGGCAGCATCTTAAAAAGCATTTATATGTTTGTTACCGTACTTGCGGCGCTTCTTACGTTCTCGGCGGCGACCTATGCATGGTTCTCCTCCAACAGTATCGTGAGCACGAACAAGGTGCAGGGACGGTCTGGAACGGACACCGTGGAACTGCAGATCAGTTCTTCAGGAGGAGACGGATTCAAGGCGGGAAGCGAAGCGGCCCTGGCGCAGGTGAACGCTTCCAGTTCAGAGATGCTGATGCCGGTATCCACCGCGGACCTGCGGACGTTTGTCATCAACACGGGAACCGTGGAAGGAAAGGCAGTAAACTTTGAAAAGATCGCCGGAGAGAAATACGTTTATCACGGCAGAGTATACTTAAAGGCAGCCGCACAGGGACATGAAGGCGCAAAGCTGGCACTTTACCTGGACGGAGCTGAATCCGCCGGCGGAAACTTTGCACAGAACGTGAAGGGTTACGTGGCAAATGCGGCAAGGCTGGGACTGCTCTTTGACGGGGGCAGCGCTAAGATCCTGCGGCTGAGCGAGACAAGTAATCCAACGGCGCAACAGGTTTCCAACGCCGTGCTGAACGGTACGGAGGTGAAGCCGGGACAGGTGATCAACGGATCGGCGAATCCCATGCAGATCGCAGCAGACCCGTCTCTGCCCATGGCAAGGTTTATGGTGGGAGATGACGGATTGGCAGGAAACGCATCCGTCGAACCGCTGCTCATGATGGAATTAAACCGCATCTATGCGGTTGACGTATACTTTTATCTGGAGGGTTGCGATCCGGATTGTTCGGACGTGACAAAACTGGATTCTTTGAATCTGCACTTAGCCTTCTATGGCGTATTGACAGAGGGGGCGAACTGATGGAAGAAAAGAAACGTAAGAAAGAAAAGAGTCCGGAAGCAAAAAGATTATACGTATCCATACTTTTGGCACTCATTGCCCTGACAAGCATTGTGGCGGCCTCCGTGGCATGGTTTACCATTGCCAACTTCACGAAGGTCTACAGTATGGGAATGGAAGTGACTTCCGGAACAAATCTCCGGTTCGACCTGGATCCGCATGATAAATACGAGGATTACGTTAAGACCTTGAATTTCGCGCAGATCGCCGACCGGATCAAGAAGGACAAAGGGTTTGACATGAGGACGGTTCCGCTGGAACCCGTGACCACCTCGGATTACAAGACGTTTAAGTTGCAAGACGGAACGGTAGTTTCGGACAAGAGCGGTTCGTATCTGGAGTTTACGCTGCACTTTATGGCGACGGATAACATGCTGATCCATCTTACCAGCGCAAGCAGCGAAGGCCAGAAAAATGGTACGGGGATCTCCTCCTCCAACAAGAACTTGCCGGAAGCCATGAGGATCAGCTTTACCGTGGATGGCAACACCTTTGTGTACGATCCGGGAATGGGAGACGCGGCAACGGAAAAGGGAAAGGTGAAAACCTTCGGATTGAGTGACGGCGAGCACATGAAGCTGAGTGAAAACAACCAGCTTTTTTGGGCAAAGAAATATGAGAATAAGCCCGTGATCCTGCGGGTATGGCTTGAGGGAACGGATCCGGAATGCACGGATCAGCTTCGAAAGGCGGATTACAGCATTAGCTTAAGATTTGTGGGAACGGATGAGAACCACAAGATTTTGGACGGATCCAGATAATAAACTAATCACGTGAGGGAGACGGCAGGCATGAAAACAGTGAAAAAAGCAGCGGAGATTTTACTAAGCGTATTACTATGGGCGATCATTTTGATCATGGCGTTGTTCACGTTTACGACGCTTGCGACCAGGGATGAAAAGAGCGTGTCACGCGTGGCGGGATTTACGCCCTTGATCGTTAAGTCGCAGTCCATGGCGCCAACCTTTAACGAAGGGGACTTGATCATTATCAAGGCTTGTGACACTAAGAAGCTGGTTGAGGGCGACGTCATTACGTTCCACACCATCATCAATAACGAATTTGCTTTGAATACGCACCGCATTGTAAGCATTGTTGACAATGGAGTTGCCAGAAGCTATACCACAAAGGGTGACAACAATGCCATGGCCGACATGCACATGATCTCGGACGGCGACATCGTAGGTAAGTACGTGACGAGGCTTCCGGCCATGGGCAAGTTTATGACCTTCCTGTCCAGCAGCACCGGTTTCCTTCTGGTGATCGTTCTCCCGATGCTGTTGTTCTTCATCTATCAGGTATATCACCTGATCATGGTCAGCATCAATCTGAAGAAGGCCATTGCTGCAGAGGAAGCAACGGACGTCGCACAGAAGGAATCTGAGGCGGCGGCCAAGCTGGCAGAAGCAGAGGCAGCCCTGGCTGAAGCTAAGCGCATCAAGGAAGAGGCAGAAGCAAAACTGGCACAAGCAGAAGGGACGAAGGCGGATGAGTGAATTCTTAAAACTGGCATACGAACTGATATCGAAGATCATCTATAACATAGCGATGTGCTTTGAGGCATTATTCCGGTTATTATTCACGGGATGGCCGGAATATGCGGCGATCTTTGGCAGTTACTTTTGGACGCTGTCGGTGCCGGCAAAGATCCTGGCGTTGATTTTGGCACTGATCCTGATCGCCATTCCGGTACTGATCGTGGTGCTTCTTGCGCGGCATTTTTATCTGAATCTCCGACTCAAGGCAGATCATGATGATAATTCAACGCTTTATCGCGAGATCGGCCGCCTGAATAAGCAGGTGCTCGATCTGATCGATGAGAAGAATAAGCTTCTTGCGCTTAAGGTTAACGCCATGGGTGGAACGGAGAGAATCCCATACATGGGCGCCTCAGCACTGACGGATGACAAGCTGCATACCGTAGGAAACGTGACCGGCGGCGTTGTACCGGAGAATGGACCTGAGGGCGAAGTGGCACCTGCCGGGGCTGACGTCAACGTGGAGAAGGACACGCCGGAGGATGCGGCGCTGATCAAGGCGATCCGTTTCCCGAAGCTCACTCTCGTGGATCAAAAATACGTAGATTACGTGAAGCCGCAGTATGACAATTCCATCACGCTGCAACAGTTTACGGAAGGATTTAGGCTTTATGCAGCAAGTCAGATGAAGCTGTATTACTCGCCTGAAGTCGTAAGGCGTTTTGTGGCCGGCATGGCGGCCAGCAAGCTTTTGATCCTGGAAGGTATTTCCGGTACCGGTAAAACGAGTCTCCCTTACTCCTTTAGCCGTTATATGGGAAATCCCTCCACCATCGTTTCCGTACAGCCTTCCTACAGGGACCGCACGGAGCTGCTTGGTTACTTTAACGAATTCTCCAAGCGCTTTAACGAGACGGAGTTTTTGAGAGCTTTGTACGAGGCGACGTATCGCGATGATCCCAGCCTGATCGTACTCGACGAGATGAACCTGGCACGTATTGAGTACTATTTCGCGGAAATGTTGTCCGTATTGGAAATGCCCAGTCACGATGAGTGGGTGATCGACCTGGTTCCCACCGGATGGCCGAAGGACCCCGCCCACGTGGTGGACGGCAAGATCATGGTATCCGAAAGCGTATGGTTTGTCGGTACGGCAAATAACGATGATTCCACGTTTACCATTACGGATAAGGTTTACGACCGTGCAATTCCCATTGAACTTAACGATCGTGCGAACACGTTTGAATGTGAGCCGTATCCTGCATGTAATATTTCTTTCATGCACTTGCAGGCGCTCTTTGAGCAGGCGAAGCGCGATTATCCGATCAGCGACGCGACCATGGAGAAGATGAACCGTTTAGACCTGTATCTGCAGACGCGTTTCAAGCTTGCGTTTGGTAACCGTATCATCAAGCAGATGTACGATTTCATTCCCGTGTACGTGGCATGTGGCGGCACGGAGATCGACGGTTTGGATTACATTGTTGCCCGTAAGGTTTTGAAGAAGTTTGAGAGCTTGAACGTATCCTTTGTCCGTGACGAAATCAAGGAACTTATCGAATACGTTGACAAGACCTTCGGAAAGACCAAGATGGAAGACAGCAGGGCATACCTGACCAGAATTCAGAATTTCTATTAATGACAGAGGTTTACGCATTACAATATATGGGCTTTGGGGGTAGTTGTTTATGGCGGATTATTCGATCAATGATTTGTATCTAAAGTACGTAAACAAGATCGGCAGTACGCTTGAGCGTGACCGGTATTTCCAGTATCTGTTTGAGATGATCCAGGCAGGTTCAAACGTGTTGCAACAGCGCCATCAGGTGATGCACAAGGTGGTGGACGAAGCGTGGCTGACCGCGATCGAGGAATGTCTGGATGACATCGCCGTGATCATCGACAAACCGAGACGTTACATCAAGACGACGGAAGAAGTGGTGCCCGTAGCATTGGCAAAGAAGATCACGGCAGACAGCGTGCGTCATCTTAGCATGAACACGCAGTTTATCGCAAGCAGCGAAGACGGAGACATTCAGCCAACGCACGTTTTGAACGTTACGGTGGATGAGACGTATGACTTGTATGAAAACCGTTTTGTCTATCATTTGATCCAGCGTCTGGTAACCTTCATCGATAAGCGTACGGACTTGATCTTCTGGTCCACGGGCGACGAGACGCAGGACAGTTTAAGCTATGAGACGAAGATTGATGATGCATACGAAGAGATCGGCTATAAGATCGAGATGACCATCAAGAACCGTCAGAGTTTTGTGGAAAACGATGCTGACAACATGAACCTTTTCATGCGCATTGACCGCGTGAGAAGACTTGTAATGGCCATAAAGAATTCCTCCTTCTGTGAGTTGATGGCAGGGTGTTCAAAGGTGAGAAGCCCCATCCAGCGCACCAACCTGATCATGAAGGATCCGCATTACCGCGCATGTTATTCTCTCTGGCAGTTCCTGGAGAATTACGACGACGTTGGATACTCCATTGAAATCCGGGATTCCTCATTGGAATTTGATGAGGAATACCTTTTCCAGATGTATTCCAACCTGATCACGAACTATGCGGTATTCAAGAGCTTGCTTGAGACCGATAAGCGTGACGTGGAAACGGTTCTGGCGGAGAAACGCCGGAAGATCAAGCCCAAATTCATCAAGAAGATCCAGGAAGAGATCGTTGATGATTACAACATTGAGGACGTTGAGATCCGTAAGGTCATCATCGAAGAGGTGACGCAGGCACAGCTGGACGCTGAGGCGGCACTGGAAGTCGAGAGGGCTGAGAGGGCAAAGGCTGAGCAGTCCCTTGAGGACATGGATGCCCAGATGATCGAATTACAGCAGCAGGTGACGGAACTCCTGATGCAGAAGCAGGCTGCAGAGCTGAAGGCCGAGGAAGAGGAAAAGGCCAAGGCTGAGGCATTGCAGAAAGCAAGTGATTCCGAGGCTGCAAAGGCAGCGGCAGAGGAAGAGACCGCTCAGGTGAGAGAGCAGGCAGCAGCAGAGATCGCAGAAGCGAAGGAGCAGGCGGCGGCAGAGATCACTGAGGCAAAGGAGCAGGCGGCAGCAGAGATCGCGGAGGCGAAGGAGCAGGCTG
>JAFZNO010000077.1 GCA_017552985.1 Lachnospiraceae bacterium | reverse complement strand
CTCATCATCAGCCAGAAACACTTTCATGCTCAAATATCTCCTCTCTCGTCCTGCAAGGCACCGTAAAGCTTACCTCCGTGCCCTCTGCGTCACTCTTGATTTCCAAGCCTTCCTGCTGGTTATAATACAAGCGGATCCGCATGTTTACGTTGACCAGGCCAAAGCCTCCGCCGCCCTCGCTGACGGCCGGCTGTCCCTTTTTCATCCGCTCGTTCAAGTCACTAAGCTGTTCCTTGGTCATGCCAAGGCCCGTGTCCTTCACGCAGAATACCAGATTGCCGCCCTCCATCTTTCCGCTGACCTTGATCATTCCGCCGCCGCGCTTGATCTTGATGCCATGGTAAATGGCATTTTCCACCAGCGGCTGCAGCAAAAGCTTCAAAATGTATCGGTCGCCGATCTCATCCGGCACGTCAATTTCATAGCGCAGGATGTCGCGGTACCTGGTCTGCTGGATCTTTAGATAACCTTCGATGTGCTTCTTCTCCTGGCTGATGGGAATCCAGTCCGCACCGGAAGAAAGGCTGATGCGGAAGAAATCGCTCAGGGCGCTCGTCAACTGGATAACCTCATTCTTTTCCCCTGCCTCCGCCTTCCATACGATGGCATCCAGCGTATTATACAGGAAATGGGGATTGATCTGGGCCTGTAGCGTCCGCAGCTCCGCCTTGCGAAGCTTTTTGGCGTCCTGATTGCTCTTTTCCATCATGTCTTCCAACCGGTCCGCCATTGTATTTACCTGCATCGTCAGGTTCCGGAGTTCGGACACGTTGGTGTCCGTAAGTCTTGCGTCCAGCGTACCTTCCGCCAGCATGCCCGTCACCTTCTCAAGGCTCTCGATCGGCTGTCTTACAAAATCAGCAGTCGATTTCACGTATTTGTTGCTGAACCACCACGCGGCAAGCACGATCAAAACCTCCGAAATCGCCGTCGCAATGATGACAAACCAAAGGCTCGTGCTCATGCGCGCCGTTGACGCGATCTCCTGCGCAATGTATTCATTTAGCATGCTGTCCACAAGTGCCGCAACGTCCCTGACTTCTACAAGCACCTCTTCATTTTCGACCACGGGTACCTGCGCCACGATGTTTTCATGAATGTGATCCACGTAGTTCTCCAGCGTCTGCATTGTCCGACCGGCCACGATGAGTGAGAGACTGTTCTCCTGTCCCGTCTGCTCCGTGATGATCTCTATGGTTCGCTTCACTTCAAAGATCATCGAGTAAACGTTGCTCTCAGCAAAGGTATTCTGACCGCTGACAATGTTCCACGCGCTCCCCGGGATCTCCTCCGTTACAAGCGTTTTAAGGCTTGCGATCGTCTCCATTCTCACGATGGAACTGTGATATTTCCACGCATAAAAAAGCATGAGCACCAGACTGATGATGATGGGAAACACCAGCATCAGCACCAGTCTGTGGCTCAGGTCATTGATTCGCCCAAGAATGCTTTTTTCTTTCTTCACTCGCTCCATGCAATCGTCCTCAATATCCTCTCGGCTCTATGGTCGAAGGATCCTGTTCATCGCTAAACACTTGCTCCGTCGGGTGTATCACGGCATCCACGCTCTCTCCCGCCTTCAGCTTCAGGGCAGTCTCCATGAGTTCCTTCCCCAGCTTCGGCGTGCATTCCACGACGCAGTTGATCTTGCCTTTTTTTAACACGTCGATGGCCTTCTGTCCGCCGTCGATGGAGATAATGATCATGTTCTCCCCGGGATAGAATCCTGCCTTTTCGATCTCCGGCAGAGCCCCCAGCGTCATCTCGTCATTGTGACTGAACACGGCATCAATCTCGTCCCCGTAGGTCTCTAACAACTGACGCATGCATTCCGCGCCGCGGCTTTTTAAGAAGTCCCCGTCAATGCTCTCAAGCACATTGATCCTTGGATCATTTGCGATCGTATCCATAAACCCGGCCTGACGCTGCCTCATGGGGGTAGAATTCTCCGTGCCGGTGATCTCGACGACGTTCACGTGTTCCATGCCAAGGCTGTCCGCTTTTCTGATCAGATATTCCGCCGCCATGACGCCTTCCCGGTAAAAGTCCGCTCCGATCAGGCACGTCGTGAGTCCTTCCTTTTCCGTGCTGATGTCCCTGTCCACCAGGATCACCGGAATACCCGCATTTTTCGCCTCCAGAAGCACGTTGTCCCATCCATCCTCCACGATCGGAGAGAATGCGATCACGTCCACCTTATACGCGATAAACCTCCGGATGGCAGCGATCTGATTCTCCTGCTTCTGGTTCGCATTTTCCAGCATCAGACTGACGACGTATTTCTCCGCCTGCTCTTCAATGTCACGCGTATTGCCGATGCGCCAGGCGCTCTCCGCCCCAATCTGGCTAAACCCCAAAAGGAGTTTCGGTTCCATCGGCTGTTCCGCCGGTTTGGTGCACCCGCCCGTCATTATGATGATCAGCAAAAAACAAAGGCATCTGCAAATCTTTTTGCTCCACTTTCCCATAGCGTCATCCCTCTGAATCATAATCATGCGTAAAACAATTATAGTATAAGATATTTTTAATTTGCCGTCAAAGGTCGAAAAGGCTCATCTGCTGATAACGTTCCGGCAGTTCGTTCATATACTGGAAACACTCCTCCGGCCTGTGCATCATCCCGTTCTCTTCACAAAACTGATGAAAAACCTTAAGGAGCATGCGGCTGTTAGGGCTGGGCAAATCATAGGCATTCCCGTAGCGTTTGACGTAACGCTCCTTCATTCCCGGGAAATGCTTATCCAATGCTGCATAATAGTACTCCCGGTCTCCCTCGCGAAGCGTAAGTCCCATGCCAAAGTCAATGATGCCCTTTACTCCCACGCGGGCACATTCCTTCAGGATCGCCGTGACGTTTTCCTCGGTGTCGTTAATGAACGGCAGGATCGGCGTGATCCAGACAATCGTCGGGATCCCCTTCTCCTGCATGATCTCCAATACTTCGATCCGTCTTTTCGTGTTGCAGACGTTGGGTTCAAGGATCTTGCACAGGTTATCGTCATACGTCGTGAGCGTCATCTGCACCACGCATTTCGCCGTGCGGTTGATCTCTTCAAGCAAGTCCAGGTCCCGCAAGATCAGATCTGATTTTGTCTGAATGGCCAGCCCGAATCCTTGCCGCGCAATGACCTCCAGACATCTTCTCGTCAGTCCGATCTCTTTTTCGCAGTGCAGGTATGGATCCGACATCGCGCCCGTTCCGATCATGCACTTTTGTCTTTTTGATTTCAGCGCCCTCTCCAAAAGCTCCGGCGCATTCTGCTTTACCTCTATGTCTTCGAAGGGATGCGTAAACTGATAGCACTTGCTCCTGCCGTCACAGTAAATGCATCCGTGCGAGCACCCGCGATACACGTTCATCCCGGTGCGCCCGCCGTTCCCCGTCAATATTCCTTTTGCATCCACAAAATGCATGCTTAATTCTCCTCTGGATTCACGTGGATCATCACGTGCTTTACGTTGGGGAAATTCTGCTCCATGGCGTCGTGCACGTTTTCCGCGATCTCATGAGCCTCCACCAGTGAAATGTCTCTTTGTACGGCAATTTCCAAGTCCACGTAGATCTTATTTCCAAACTGCCTCGTGCGAAGCAGGTCGATCTTGCGCACCCCTGGCTGCTCCTCCACAAAGGTCTTGATCTTTTCTTCAAATGCGTTGTCGCAGGACGTGTCCAGCATCTGCGCCAATGCGACCTTCGAAATGTCGTAGGCCACCTTCAAGATAAAGAGGCAAATGATCAGACTGGCAACGGGATCCATGACGGGAAAACCCAACTTCGCCATGCCAATTCCGACGAAGGAACCAACGGAGGACAACGCATCCGAACGGTGATGCCATGCATCCGCCTTAAAGGCTGCGGAATCAAGCTTCTTGGCGTAATGCATCGTATACCAGAACATGCCCTCCTTGACGGCGATGGAAACAACTGCCGCGATCAGGGGAAGCATGGTCGGTATCTCCAATTCCGCCCTTTCCCACAAAAGCTTGCGAACGCCCGTATATCCAATTCCGATTCCCGTTCCTGCGAGGATCAGGCCCAAGGCCAGCGACGCAACGCATTCGAGCCGTTCATGGCCATAAGGGTGTTCCGCATCCTCCTGCCTCTTGGAAAGCTTCACGCCAATATATGCGATCAAAGTGGCAAACACGTCGGAGAGGGAATGCACGGCGTCCGAGATCATCGCGCCGGACCTTCCAAAGATTCCCGCCAGCAGCTTAAACGCCGCCAGCACCACGTTTCCCAATATGCCTACCCTTGACAACTTCGATACGATCTTTTTTTCATCCATGACAATACCTCCGCAAACGTTCCTAACGTATTATATGTTCCGGATTAAAAAAAGCATACCCCGGAACAAGACACTGTCCCGCAGATATGCTTTATGCTTCTGCTGCCGTCTTCACGACCCGGCCACACACGTCCATTGGGGAACGTACTGCCTGCTCAGTTTGTACTGTAGATGCACGAAAGTGTAGATGCAGTGCAACGAGTTTTATTTATTCTATCATATCGGCCTGGTGAAGTCAATTTTCGATTTTTCCTGCGATCCCGCAAGTGCGTTACTTTCCGATCACTTCGACGACGTGCTGGAATCCCTTTCTCAATTCCGAATCGTACCCTCGCATGACGTCCTCGATCTCCTCCCGGTCCTCCAGGGTTCCCCGGACGCCACGCATTGTCAGGTAATCTACTAAATATGCGGCATAACTTGCATCTCCGTAATATTTGTCATTCCATGCGTCCGTCTCTTCCGTAGCGTCCCCAAACAGCGTGGCCGTCTTCCCGTCCCGGAAGCACAGCTCCATCTCCAAATTCTCGCTGCGACAGTAGATCCTGTAAGACGCGATCTCATCTAATCCGTAAACCGTGTCAACGCCGCCGCGCCTTACCGTTACGGACGTCTCCGTGATCTTTACGTGATTATGCGTCAGCTGATAACAATACACTCCCGTTGCCAGGACGAACGCAGCTAGCAGTCCCGCTATGATCACGCGCCTTGCCTTTCCCCATATGCTATAGTTTGCGTCATCGAAAGCTCCTGACGCAAATAAACTAAGCATGACGGATGCCACGACTATGATCACGATCCAGATACCCACGTTACTGCTAAATCTCACGGCCTCCTGCTCATTCACACCCTCCAACAACTGATTGCTTCCGAGCAAGCCAATGATTTCAAACGTAACCGTAAGAAAAGAAATCCCCATCATTAAGATTCTGCAAAGGTCTGCGAACGCGCCAACCGCGCCGATCAAAAAGCGGCGGCCGGCCCCACACGCGTGCGTCATATACCACTGGAGCTCATACGCTTTCAAAACCAGGTAGATCCATGGAACCGCCAAGTAGATCACGGCGATGATCAGTGCTTTTTCCAGCGTGATCAGCTTCAGTGCTCCCGCAAGCAGAAACGTGACTGCGGAACAAATCTGCACTGGCAGAAGTCTCTTCCCCAAGATGATAAAATATGCGGCAGGATCAAAGCTAAGACTCCGGATCACGTCCTCCAAGTCCGCATGCACTTGCAGCTTGGGTCCCTTCACGTCCCTCATCTCCGAAAAATAGAATCGCGTATACTTCCTGACGTAAGTATGAACCGCAGCCATGACAAACAGGATCGCGCCTGCCAGGTACGCTCTTTCCAGCGACTCAGCCACCTTATTCCCGGTAATCATTAAGTATAATGCAGAGGTAAGCCAGATAACAATCCATCCGTTCAATCGCCAGTGCTTTTTACCCATATATTTTCGAAACTCATTCATGATCTTTTTATTATCCATTTTTCGTCGCGGGATCCTATTTCACAAACACGTCCCGCAATCCTCCTTCTTCACCCAAAACGTCAAATCTGCTGCCACTTTCAACGATGCTTCCGTTCTCCATCACGTGGACGTAATCCACCAAGTCCGAGATTTCATCCACCAAATGCGTGCTGATCAGTATGCCCGTCTCATTCTCTGCCACCGTCTTTTGCAACAGCTCCAAAACATCCACCTTAAACACGGGATCGATGTTTGCCAGAGGTTCATCCAGCAAGAGCAGCTTTGGCCTTCTTGCCAGCAAAAACGACAATTCCGTTTTGACGCGTTCTCCCGCAGACAACGTATCAACCAGTTTTTCCATGCATCCTTCCGCACCCGCCAGGCGCATCAGATCGTCGAAATACTTTTTGTCAAAGGAAGGATAAAAAATGGAAAGGGTTTCCACGTTCTGCTTTACAGTCAAGCCATCAATGCACCAGTTCTCGCCCGCGTAAGCCACCTCCCGCCGGAAGGCAGTCAGGTTCCTCTTCGTCAGCGGTGCTCCATTCCACAGGATTTCTCCGGTCTTCGGCCAGAGCATCCCATACAGAAGCGATAAAAGCGTTGTCTTGCCCGCGCCATTTTTTCCCAAAAGACAAGATACGTAACCGGGCTCTATCAAAAGCGACGCATCGCGAATTTCAAAATCATTCTCTTTTCCTGTTTTAAAACCATATCTGTAATTCAAATTCTTTGCTTCCAACATTTCGTTTTATCCTCACTTTATTCCCACAGAATGTCGAGCATGTCAAGGGCTTCCTGCTTGGTCATGCCTGCTTTTTTCGCCTCGCTGACCCACTCTCCCAAATGCTCCTCAATGCCTACCGTCTCCTTTTCCTTGACGTACTGAAGATCCGGATTGTCTACGTAAAACCCCTTTCCCTGAACGGAATAGATCATGCCCTCCTTCTCCAGATCCTCATAGGCCCGCTTCACCGTGATGACGCTGATCTTCACGTCAGCCGCCAGGGCACGTATGGATGGAAGCATCTCCCCTTCCTTTAGTTCACCGGAAACGATCATCTCCTTGATCTGTCTCTCGATCTGTTCATATATGGGCAATCCACTTTTTGTTTGTACGTTTACGTTCACGTTCTACCTCCTGCCTTTTCCCTTAGGCCAATTCCAACTCCCCTTAATTACTCTCTTTCTTCGCTGCCTTTGCTTCCTTCTCGGCATTCGGCGCGAAATCGCGTATCTTCCATTCACCGTAAAGTCTCACGCAGTAAACGGCCATCAGTGCCGTTGCTGCAAGCAATATGCCAGCATGGATCCATGCTGCCCCACTCATAAAGAAAGCCGGTCTCTTATGAAATGCCAATTTTGTAAAGGCATACGCAAAGAGGATCACGGTGGGAAGGGAACAAAAGACGTAACGGAAAAGCGTATAAGTCTTCTTCCCTCCCGTAATGCCTGCGGCTCTTTCCAACAGCGTTTCGTAAACCGCTGCCATCTGCAAAGCGAAGAATGCGCCAAGGATCACCGGGCTTTCAAATAAGCCTCCCCGTAAGATAATGGAATCTGGAAACATATACCCCAGCAGGATGCTGGCAAGTCCCACGACCAGATATCTCAGCCAGATCATATTACATCTGGTAAGTCTCATCCTTTTGATCTCCTCATCCGTCAGGGGCAGTAAGCATTCCTCCTCCGTCTCATAACGGAATCCATAGCTGAACACGGCCGCCATGATCATCAAAAACATCTGAGCGGTCGGAAGCAAAACAACCAAGACCACAAACAAAAGTCTTGTCAGCCAAAACACCGGTAAATAACGAAAGGATAATCTTTCCTGTCTAAAATATTCTCTCATTACGCATCCCTCTTTTCCACAAAATACATGATCTCCTGGAGATCTGGGAATCTAAGCCCCTCCCACAGTTCTTTAGGCAGGGCGCTTGGTCCTTCTTTGGTAAAATCTCCGTCTTCCTGATAAATTAAATAATCCTTGTGATTCTCCCGAAGCCTCTTTCCGCGGATCATTTCCGCCGGAATGGCTTTCGCCGTTTCATCATCCACGGACAGCAAGCGATATCGGTTCTTTAGGTCATCCATGGTACCGGTGAATCTCACGAAGCCCTCCTCGTTTTCCTTCCCGATCCACAGGATCTCGTCCGCCACGTGTTCCAGTTCCGTGACCAAGTGGCTCGAAAGGATCACGGAGCATTGCTCGCTTGCCGTAAGCTCCCTGACGATCCCGTAAAAGGTATCCCGGAATTCCACGTCAAGATTTCCAACAGGTTCATCGAACACATAGAGCTTTGCGGGATAACTAAGGGCAAAGGCCAGCTGCATGCGGAGCGCCTGTCCTTTTGAGAGCAGAGAGATCATCTCCTTTACGGGAACTTTATACTCCCCAAGAAGCTCCTTATATTTCTTTAGATCAAATCCGGGATAGAAATGACCATATCTTTCCCCGATCTCAACGGGATGCATGAATTCGGAAAACGGAGTACTCTGCAGTACGTACGCCATGCTTTCTTTATATGCCTTTACGTCCCTCCGGAAATGCAGCTTATTAATCTCAAGTTCTCCAAAATCACCCTCCCGGTCCAGCCGGTAGCTTCCAAGAATTGTCCTAAGAAGCGTCGTCTTTCCGCAACCGTTCGTGCCAATCACGCCCAGTACGCGTCCGGGTTTCAGGGAAAAGCTTACGTCCTTCAGTTTATATTCCCCTAGGTTTTTTGTGAGACGTTCACATCTAAACAGCGTCATTTTATTTACCTCTTTCCAATCAACTTAGCTTTTTACAGTTGAATCATTTCTCGTGTTTATATGCACAGTATATACAGTTATGCACAGATTGTCAAGAGATTTTTTCTAAATTTCATCATTTCTGTTACAATTGGCTCTTCCAGGCCTTGTACAATTGACAATCCATGCCTTGCTTTCTATAATCATAGTGGTTAAATAGTAAATTGCTTTCAGCAAACCGACTCTCATTGAGGATGAGCCATGAGTAAAAAAAGAAAAAAACTAAATGATACCACGAAATATCTGTTGATTGCCTGTTTCTTTCTGTTGTCAATGGATTTTCTGCTTGGCATCGTTTTGACGTCGCAGTCCAGAAAGGCCATGACCAATCTGATCAGAAGCCGCATGCTGGACGCCGCCAAGATTGCCGCCGCTTCCCTCTCCAAGGATGCGGACGCGTTGAAATCCATTCGTGACGACGGTCCGGAGGAACATCCCGAAGAAACCCAGGCAGTTCTTGACTCCTTACTTTTGTTCAAGAACAACATGGACATGAAATACATTTACACCATCAAGTATAAGGGTGCAAAGAATTTCGTCTTCCTGATCGACTCCGATCCCATTGATCCAGGGCAGTACGATGAGCCTGTTGTTTTTACGGATGCTCTTTTCAGGGCTGCCAACGAACACGTTCCCACCGTTGACGAGACGCCCTTTACCGATCGCTGGGGCATATTCTACAGTTCCTACTGTCCGGTGTTTGATTCTCTCGGCGATCTCGTATGTATCGTTGCCGTAGATTATGACGCACAGTGGTATGACGACCTGATCGCCATGAATACGGCCAGCATTTTGATCATCACCGTGCTTTCGCTGCTGTTTGGCGCGTTTATCATCATCACCATTGCCAATCGTTTCACCAAGAAGATCCGCGCCTTGTACAATGAGGTGACTGCTCTTTCCGAAGAGGTACAGACCTTGAATCTGGAAATGGCACCGCCTGCAGATTTTGAAGCGAATCCTTCCCTTTGGAGAATTTTAAGAAAGCAGAAAAAGCCGAAGAAGAAAGAAGATCTTGACGGCGAGGAGATTTCCGTATCCCACACCGTAGATGCCATTGGCGACAAGATCCGTCAGACGCATCTCGACGTAAAGCAGTACGTCTCCTACGTACGGGAGCAGGATTACACGGATCCCCTCACGGGCGTCGGCAACAGAACGGCATATCTGGAACTTACTAGGGACATTGATCTGGACATCACGGATAAAGTGGCGAACTTCTCCATGGCCCTGTTCGACGTAAATGGCCTTAGGCACGTCAATGACGAGTATGGTTTGAAGTATGGGGATCAAATGATCGCCGACGTAGCCACGTTGCTGCTTCGCGTTTTTGACGCAGCAGACGTCTTCCGGATCGGCAGTGATGAATTTGTTGTTTTGAAGAACGGGACGACTTTCGAGGAATTAAACGCTTCCATCGAGAAGCTTACGGAGATCGTTGCCAGATTTAACGCAGAAGAAAAGACGTATGAAATGACCCTGTCCTTCACCAGCGGCGTTGCCGCATTTGACGCGGAACAGGATCATACCTGCAGTGACGTGTTTAAGAAAGCAACTAAGATACTTTCTCAAAATAAAGCCCTTTATTATCGTCAGGAAGGCGATCGGCGAAAGCGTTAATGCTTTCGCCGATACTTTTTCTGGCGTATTTATTTGTTCGGATATTCCAGCACGTTGCTGACTCTCGTATAAGTCTCACCCGTGTATGCCTCAAGCCATATCTTGCGTTCTTTTGCTTCCGGATAATTCTCGAAGAAACCCTTAGCGTTAAAAACCGTCTCGTCATCCGCTCCCCTTTGCAATATCTGAACGCCGTCCGCCTCCAGATGCCAGCACAGATTACGGAACTCCTTGTCCGAGGTCGTTCTGGTAACGCATCCGTTTTTATCATAAGCCAGCGTAAAATCTTCCGTGACAAGCGTATTGGCGATCACTTCCAGCCTGTGGGAGAAATATTCCAAGGGGTAAGTTTCGCCGCCAGGATTCTGACGCATCACGTTTGCGCTGCAATCCTTAAAGTGGAGGGCCGCCTCTCTTCCGATAATGCTTCCCACCTCTCCACGGGCGCCCGAGATCACGCCATCCACGTGTACGTTCTCCCATTCCGGCGATATATAGATCTCGCCTCCAACAATACCCGTATAGGATCCGCCGTTCACGAAGGCATTCTCAAAAGTAACGTTCTTCACGAGAACGCCAGTTGAATAACCAATAAACGCAACATGGCTCATTTTGGGCTGATCTATGGTCATGTTCCTGATCACGTGACCCTGACCGTCAAACACGCCGTCAAAACGATTGTTTCCCGAACCATTCCAGCCCATGGGAACCCAGTCATATCCCGCAAGGTCGATGTCATTCTCCAGGTACACGAACATGTTGGGAGAATCCGTCGCGTAATTTGCGATGGCATTATTATAGTAAACTACGCTTGCAAGCTGCTCCGGCGTGGAAACGTGAAACTCCGGTGCGTTCTCCATGGCCCATTTTTTATCAGCCAGCTCCATGATCGATCCGGTATCACATTCTCTTTCCCAGTCAGACGCGTATGCGGTTACGTCAACTTCATAGGCATATTCCGATACGTCCACGCCCCAGCAGGAATACCACTGATAACGGTCTGCCATCAAATACGTTCCCGGCTCCGTAATCTTTACGGAAATCGTATTTCCCGCTTCGTCAATGGATTCCACGCCTACTTGCTCATAAAAGGTGTCTTTCATCTCATGCAGGATGATCAGATTCCTCTCCGGGATGCCGCGAAGCTCCTTTTCCTGATAGTAAAAGGTCAGCCTTGGCTCTGCCTGATCGTTCTCATACGTCACGCTGACCGGCACGCCGACAAGA
The DNA here is from genome assembly GCA_017552985.1 of Lachnospiraceae bacterium. Classification (GTDB taxonomy): domain Bacteria; phylum Bacillota; class Clostridia; order Lachnospirales; family Lachnospiraceae; genus Acetatifactor. The sequence goes on along the minus strand of JAFZNO010000077.1, from coordinate 13,553 downwards.
CCCACGACGCCGCTGGACATGTAATCATTCTCATACACGTCGCGGATCCACGCCTTTCCAAGATCATTCTTAGACCCTTCATCCGCAAGGATTACCTGCCACACTTCAGGACGTTTGTTGTTATTGATTTCAACGGAAAGCCTTGGATTCGGAGTTGCATTTTCGTTTCTTTCTTCCGTTTGCAGTCTTTCTTCATACCGTTCCCTTGCTTCCCTGGATTTGATCATATATCGGTTGAATTGCGGAACCGTAAACACCAGCATGAAGAGCAAAAATCGAATAAATAGAGCCACTTTTCTTTCCTCCTGTTCTAATCCATTACGACAGGTCTGACGTAATTGATTTTTCCATCATCGTCAAAGCCCAAATGAAAAGCCATAACTCCGGTAAGTTTTAGGGAATTGGGCGCGACGTAGCCTTGATAATCGTCAAGCTCTGGCATCTTACCCAGATAGCTGTTCTTGAAGTTCTTGATCTCTTGATACAAATCGTTTACGTCTCCGCGTTTCCAGTCGCCATAAATGTCCCCGTCCTCCGGAAACTCGTAAACCAGATTTTCGGAAAGCTCCGCGCCAAACAGGTACTGATCGATCTCGGGTTGCACCTCCGGTCCCATGAAAGTTGCCATCTTATAAACTGCCTGCTTTGATTTGCTCCCGCTTGCGCCGATGAGCCAGAGATATGCGGTGACCGGTCCTTCGTCAGGACAAACCCTGGCCAAAACTTCAGGTGCTGCCGTACCGTGATAACGACGATATTCTAAGTTCAACATCCTGTAGACCCATCGCCAGCCTATGTCCTCCATGGGATCCCGATGCGCCGTCGCCACGATCGCGTAATAATCTTCCCCGACGCGCTCCATCGTCTGTACGATCACGGCAGTGCCCTTTCCGTCAGAAACCTGTCTTTCCATGGATTTGATCAGTGCTTCCTTTGCGTCATCAGATCCAAAAACGTTTTTATATGCCGTGACGTAACTGTCATCAGTGCCGTCCCCAAAGAGATTCATTTGCTCTGCCTTCGCTTCGTACAAAGGCTGCTTTGGATTCACGCCTTCCGGCGAATTGCAAAGCGGAACTTTTACCAGCCACGATTCCGCTAGAAAATGACCAGTTCCTCCATATAATTCCCACGAAAAAGTGAGCACGTCGTCTTCCACTTTAAAATAATTCACTTCTCCGTAATCCATGGAACCCTCGTAAAAAATGGGCAGCTTTGCCAGCGTTACCAGATTCCCCAAAGCGTCAAGCTGCATAAGCCACTGCTCTTCATTAGACTCATGCCAGACAAAGAACGCCTTGTCTTTATGTGACGCAACGTAACTCGAATATCCTGTTTCGGCAATGTACCTGCTTTTCCCAGGGATGCCGGCATCCAGAATCCTGAAAATTGCTTGATCGTCTTGATACTCTTTTACGGCAAGATACCTTCCATCCGCGCTGCCGCCAAGCAAATACCCTTCACAAACAATCTCCGATTCTCCGTCCTTTACGTTGATCCGATAGACGGCTGCCTCGTTATAGTTTACGTTCATTTGTGAATAAAGCCAACCGTCATGGTAATACAGCGGTCCGTAGCCCTCGTCGTATTCCGCCAACGTTTCCGGCTCGCCGTCTCCCTCGACGTAGCGCAAAACTGCTCCGCCATAATTTTCACGTTGTTCCAAAAAGGCTCCGCCTATGGCAATGCCGCTGATGGAATACTGTCCATATTCCCTGTAATAAACTTTGCCGTCCACGCTGACAAAATTACCGCCGTTATTCAGGACTTCTGCCGTAGCCTTTGTTTCCGGCTCTTCCGTCGGAACTGCGTCCGGCACGCTGCTCTCCGTTCCCGGCTCTTCCGTCACCTTTGATTCTTCCGACGGTTCCGCCTCTGAAGTGTTTACCATTACGGATTCCTGGGTCTGCCCGCTGCCTTCCGTTGTCTGGTCCGAGCAACCGCATGCCAGGCACAGGCACAGCGTCAATACTATTCCTGCAAATGCTTTTCTTTTCATTTTCGTCGTACGTTAATCCTTTCAATGCATGATCACTTTTCAGAACGTATTATAGCATTTCTTTCCTTTTATTGCAAACGCGCTTCATCCATAGTATAATATTGTCGCAATGTCACGGAATAATTCCTTGATTCTGCAATCCGTACAATATCCTTTAAGGAGATCCCACTGACATGAGTAAGATATCCATAGTGATTCCCGTATATTATAACGCTGATACGCTGATGCCCCTTTATCAGGACATGAAGGAAAAGATTTTGGGAACCATCGGAGACTATGAGCTTGTCTTCGTGGATGACGGTTCCGGTGATGATTCCTGGAAGATCATGAATGAGATCCATGACATGGATCCCAACGTAAAACTATTGCACCTCTCCCGCAATTTTGGCGAGCACGCCGCTCTTTTGGCCGGACTTAGCGTTTGCACGGGCGACTGCGCCGTGACCAAGCAGGCTGACCTGCAGGAGGATTCCACGTTAATTACGGAGATGTATGAGAGTTGGAAGAAGGGCAACAACGTGGTCCTCGCCATCCGTCGCTCCCGCGATGAGAGCAAGGTCAAAGTCTTTTTTGCCAACCTGTACTATCTGATGATCCGCAAGTTTGTCAACAAGGACATGCCCGTCGGCGGATGTGACTGCTACCTGATCGACCGCAAGGTCATTGAAGTGTTAAAGCTTCTGGATGAAAAGAATTCCAGCCTGACGCTTCAAGTCATGTGGGCCGGATTCCGCACGGAAAAGATTTACTTTGACCGCAAAAACCGCGAGATCGGAAAATCCCGCTGGACGCTTGCAAAGAAATTTAAGCTGGTCATGGATTCCATGATGAGTTTCTCCTACGCGCCCATCCGTTTTATGACCTACGTCGGCATCCTGTTTGACGTTTTCGCTTTTATCATGCTGGTCAGCGTCTTGGTGGAATATTTTACGGAGCAGGTGCCCATCGCAGGATGGTCCTCCCTGATGTGCGTCGTGCTCTTCTCAGCCGGTCTGATCCTCAGCATGCTCGGCATGCTTGGCGAGTATCTGTGGCGTACCCTGGATGCCTCCAGAAAGCGTCCGCCCTTTATCATTGAAGAAACGATCGACAGCACGATACAAAAAAAGGACCAGGAGAAATCAAACGAATAAACAAATGGGACAGGTTCTCCTGTCCCATTTTCTTTCATTCATTATTCTCTGTCCGTCACGATAATCCCAATGCCTTGCGTACCGACTCCCACGTGGCTTGCGATGCTGCATGAAAGGGGTTCATAATACACTTCAAATTCCGGAAAAGCTTCTTGGACTTGCATTCTCCACGCCTTGGCCTCCGCAGCGGTCTCAAGCGTTCCTGCCGTAGCCAGATGGAGCCTTTCCTTTGGAACGTTCGCAAATCTGGTCTCCAGATCCTTTCTCGCCGCCTCGATCATTTTTTCTTCGGCATGCTTCATGCCTCTCGCCTTCGCATAGGCATCCAGCCTCTCCCCTTGAATCGTCAGGATCGGCTTTAGATTCAGCACCGTCGCCAGCATCGCCGCTGCAGGCGTCACTCTTCCGCTTTTCTTGAGGTTATTCAGCGTATTCACCGTAATGTAAATGCTGGACTGAAAGGCATTCTCTTCCAGCCTCGCCTTGATCTGCGCCGCCGTCAAGCCCTTTTTCGCCAGAGCCACGGCATCGTATACGGATTCCATGAGTGACACGGATATCCTGTGATTGTCCACCACTTGTACGCGTCCCTCGTATTCCTTGGCGAATTGCGTTGCCGTTTCGCACGAGCCGCTCAGTCCACTGGACATTGGAACGTAAACGATCTCGTCACAGCTTTGAAGGCATTTGTCCCAAGCACTCGTCAGGTCTCCCACGGAAGGCTGCGAAGAATGGACTTCCCTCTCTTCGCTCAGCGCCTTAAACAGCGCTTCCTGCGTAAGATTCTCGCCTTCCAAATAATCTTTATCATCTATGATAACTGGCATCGGAATTACTTCAATTCCGTCTGCCCTGCCTCTGTCCCTAAAAATTCCGCTGTTCGTATCCGTCATCACGGTGATTCTTGCGTTGCTCATGTCGTCTCCTCAAAGAAAGCAATTGTGAAAAGCCGTGTTGCAAATGATCGAAAGAACCTTGCAATATTTCTTCAATCCTGTAAAATATACATGAGACAATTGTATCACTAACGCCCTCAGCGCACAACCATAGAAAAGAGACAAAAAGAATAAATTTGTCTCACTTTGAAATGGAGACATTGCCATGGACAAACGTAAAGCAGAGAACATCCGGGTAAAGAATGCCATCGTCACTACCCTATTTCAATTGACGGAGAAAAAAGAACTCTCGAAAATCACCATCACTGAGCTCATAAAAAAAGCCCACGTGGCGCGGGCTTCTTTTTATCGTAATTATTCTTCCAAGACGGACGTCCTGGTGACCTTAGTGCATGACATTTTGCAGGATTTTCGTGAAACGGCGGATTACGACTTATCACAGGTCTATTCGCTTCACCACGTGCGCCGTTCTTTTTCCTACTTTCAACAATACAGGGAGCTTGTCCTAAACGTCTGTCGTGCGGGGCAGGCAATGATGTTGTTGGATGAACTCAACCAATTTCACGTGGAAATCGCCGGCAACATGCCCAGCACTTCTCCCTCCCGCTATACGCTCAACGTTTACGTGGGGGCTTTATTCAACACGGCACTTTCCTGGCTTCAGGATGAAAATGCCGTAGACCTTGAGGACATCTCCAGGCTGTTTACCTCTGTCTGGGCGCCGTCCCTGAATGAATAAGGCTTTCCCAAAATCAGCCGGCTACTTCAGAGATTTTCCCGTGACGCGCTCCCTTTCCTTTCTGACTGCGGCATCCATGGAAAGACCGATGGGAACAGCGATCACGACGCCTGCAAGAGTACCGATGATCACGTGATCGATCACAATGCCGATCACCAATCCAATTGCAATTCCTATGAACAGATAAAGTCCCGTCCATGCCGTCTGCTGCTTGGTGATGGAATAAGTTTCCATCCTGCCGTCAATGCTCCGGTAGACAAATCCAGCCTTCTTAAGCGCCTTCACGCACTTATCATTTTCACGATCCGTAACGGCCGTCACCTCATACACGTTGGGAAAACGGAAAAGCCACTCCACCACCATGATAAAAGCCCTCGTACCATATCCCTGGTTGCGGTATTCCTCATCCAATTCCATTTGAATGGGTATGGTGCCGAGTACTTTCTCTCCCGCAAAGGAAAGCTTGCCGATGGGCTTTTCCTCTTCCGTAAGGGAGATGATCCAGTCCTTATTCCAAACGTCTTCGTCATCCGTCGCCTTAATCGTCAAGACAGGCGATTTTATTTCGTGCTTATCCACTTCCTTTGCCATACCCTGCTCCTTCCTTTTGACAACCAATCCCCCTGCTACTTACTCATAACAATACCACGTATCGCAGTTTTTGTCACGAAGAGAACGAAAGCCGTTCTAAATCCCTTAACAACGACGCGCAGCTTTGATAGCGCCTCCAAGGATTTCTCCTCGTACATTTCCTCACGATCCTCTCCAGCTTTGGCGATAGTTGCGGATTCCACTCCCGGATGCGGCGGATCTGATGCGGAGGCTTGGCCGGATCATGCCCGGTCAATGCGTAATAAAGGGTCATTCCCAGTCCATACACGTCCGTTCTCACATCGCTCCGGGGCCGCTTGCCGTATTGTTCCGGAGCAGCATATCCAGGCGTACCCAGAGACGGACCCTTCCGTTTTCCACGCTCCTCTTGCCAAATGGCGCCAAAGTCCACAAGCTTGAGCCTGCCATCCTTTTGCAGGATCACGTTGGCCGGCTTCAGGTCGCGATAGATGACGGGCGGCTGAAACCCGTGAAGATAGACCAGCGCCTTACACAATTGCTTCGCCCAGTCTGCCGCCAGTTCCGGGGGCACAGCCCCCTGCTTACGAAGAAACGCATCCATGGAAATCCCCTCCACGTAATCCATGGCCACGTAGATAAAACCATTCTCTTCCCATGCCGACCAAAGATGCGGAAGGGCCGGATGATAAAGTTTCTCCAGCAAGCGCAGTTCTGCCAGCATTCCGGCCCTCTGCGCCTTTCCAACCGGTATTTCCTTTATGGCATGCCGCATGCCGTCACTTACGCGCTCGGCCAGAAAAACCTTAGCAGTTCCTCCCGTGCCAAGCAGCGCTCTGATCGCGTAATCCCCGCCGACCAGATCCCCCAAATCTGCCATTCCCTTCTCCTTGTATTTATAGTATTACTCCAATTCCATTTGTCATTCCCCGTATTCACAGCCCACGTGGCCAATGCGGAAGGTCTCGATGAGATACCGCTCGCCGCCGGACTTGCGATAGAGCTTGATCCAGCCATGCCCGTTACCGCCATTCCAAAGACGCTTGTGAACCCTGCTGCCGTCCGGGGCCTCATAATTCACAAACAACATATTCTTCCTGTCGCAGTGCACGTTTGTCTGCATCACGTAATTCCAATTCTCCTGCTCCACGTGCCATATGATCTCATCATCCGTTTCCTTGCAATTAAACTTTGTGCGTGCACCCGTCCATGGCTTGGAGAAATTGAATTCGATCGGCTGTCCCTCAAGATAAAAGGCTCCCAGCAAGATCCTGTCCAAGCTGACGCCAAATACGCAGGGTCTCCCGCCTCCTATGTCGAATACGGTATTCTTTAAGCGCTTTCCATCGCTCTTTCTGACTATGTCATTGGAGGATAACCAGATCCATGGCGTCGTGAAATTTGAGCCCCAGTTCTTATCTGCATATCCGTAGCAGGTTTCCGGCTTTACGTCATAGATTTCGCCGTCCAGGATGACTTCTCCGTCGTATGCCGTCTTCATGCCTTCCGCATGCCAATACATCTCGAACGCGTTGAGCTTGCGCATGAGCTTTCCTGCGCCGTAACCGACGTTAAAGGCAATCTTCTTGTTCACCTTCAGATTCCATCGCATCTCGCCCGCCTGGCTCATCCATTCGGGATGCTCCGCCGCTTCCTCCTCCGTCACCTTAACGCTGCCGCGGATCAAGGTTTCCGAAGCCCTGCAGTCCCCTGCCCAAAGGCGATAGGATTTCGCGCCGTAGATGCTGACGTCCTCCCACGCGATAAAGCGATGCATCTGTCTTGCATCCTCTCCCCAACAGCCTGCCTTCACCATGAGATACGATGGCCACCATTCATTCTTCAGGCACTCAGGCTCCTGGCCGTAAATGGGTTCTGCCTGTCCAAGTGCCGGATTGCACAAGAAATATTCAACAAAAAATGCCTTTTCCTCACCCGTGTTGCGATTTACGCCCGTGAAAGAATGCCACCACCAGTCATATCCCTTCCATGCAAGCTTCCCCCAAAGCTGGCAAGCGTTTCTCTCTCCGTCCTTTTTATTAAAGTTTCCCACGTTATGCCTCCTTCTCATCCCTTCGTTTCCACAGGATCCAAACGATCACTGCAGCGATGCCCGTGATACAGATGCTGATCAACAGGATCCATCCCTTGTTCTCACCGATCCTCTGATTCAAAGATTCTTTTTCCTGCAACGCTTCCGAAGACTGGTCTTTTGACGCATCGCCCGCATCAGTATCCATCAGCGTCTCCGCGGTTTGCTCCTTCACCTCCGGCTCCGGCGTAGGCTCCGGAATGATCTTGGGGATCAACTCAGACGTTTCTTCCCCGCAATCCTTGCAGACGCCGCGCCTTCTGCCCCAATCCGTTTCCGTTGCTTCCTTCTCGGTCACCCATTCATAATTATGTTCCCTGAGGGTATAATGATCCGTCTCCTCGTAGCCGCAGGTCTCGCAGACGTACTTTGTATAACCAAACTCACACCCGGGAGGAACAACCTCTTCCTTTATCACGGGATTGTCACAGGAATGTGGCATCAGGTCCACGTCATAGGTATATACCTCATCCCTCACAAAATCATTTTTGTTCCGTCCATTCTCAAAATCCCAGTTCATGATCTCGCCGATGAATCCATTGCAGTAAGCCCGGCGGTTCTTGTTATCCTCATAAAAAGTGATTTTTCCGGACACGTAATTGTCCGTGATGGAACCTCTGTAGCTCTTTCCCTTTGGATAAAACATATACATGCCGATCAATCCGCCGTCGTGCACGTAACCGTGGTCGGAATCGAATCCCCGGATGGCGACCGTATTGTGATGCAGATCCGGGTAACCTGCGGCACAGGCGCCGCCCATAAACTGCTCATCCTTCGTGGAAGCGTCCGTATCAATGCACGTGAGCGTCACGTCAGCGGTGCAGTCCTTGATCTCACCGCATCCATACCCGATCATGCCTCCCACGCCAAACATCCTGTCATGGGCGCGAAGCTGCAAAATGCCTTGCACGGAACAGTTCTCGATCTTTGCATCCTCCATATAACCTGCAAACGCGCCGATAAAACACGGCTGATCCGTCTCCACGTCGATCCGCAGGTTCACGAGATTCAGGTCTGAAATCTTGCAGATCGTTCCGCTCATCTCATCAAACATTCCGGCAAAATAAGTATCATACACCTTCATGTTACCGTCATAGGTTTCCCTGACGGCATCTCCCGTTTGCGAGATGGTCAGATTCAAAATGGAATGGCCTCTTCCGTTGAGCACGCCGTGAAACGCAAAGGGCTTCCACTCAATGCCCGCCATGTCTATGTCGCAGGCCAGATCATAAACGTCACCTGGCGCTTCCGCCATCCGCAAAAGATCCTCCGGATCGTTGATGACTATGGTTGAACTTCTCGTCATGATCTGCAGGTTTTCCAGCCCTTCTTCTCCTGACGTTTCCTGCGCTTTAACGCGCTTTGCCTGGCACGCAAACGCCAAAGCGATGCATAATGCCGTGATGATCATTCCATAAAATCTCTTTTTCATGACGTAAACCTTCTTTGATTTCTTTATCTTTTATACTCCGTCAGTCGTCCGACTGCCTTTCGTCCAACTGTGCCTTGTATTTCCTGCCGATGCGTCCGGAGTCCGTGGCGCCTGCGCGGAACACAGCGCCCATCCCGTATTTCCCGCGGATCTGATCCATGGCCGCGTCAAGCTTTCTGGCCTTCTCATGCTTTTCATTCTGAAAGAGGGAAACCTGTTCGTACTCTTCCTTCGTCACGTCAGACAGTGCAATCCCAAGGAGCCGCAAGGGTTCACCGTGCCATAACTCTTGAAACAGAGAGACCGCCGTCTCATAGATCTCGTCCGTCACGTCCGTGGGTGCTTCCAACTTTCTCTGTTTCGACTTGTTGGTAAAACGGGAGGAGGGCGTATTTCCATTGGAATTCCGAAGCTTACTAAGCCTCATCTCCGCTGAAATGCAAGTGGTCTTTGCACCATCCGCGCGCATGCGTCTCGCCACGTTGTCCGCAAGGGCAAGAAACACGTGCTTTGCCTGCTCCAGGGTCGTGACGTCCTCCTCAAGAGTCGTTGAGATACTGTATCCTTTCGCCTCTTCCCGCTCCTCGGAAACGGGAGAATCATCGATTCCGTTGGCGGATTCCCATGCCGCCAGGCCGCCTTTTTCGCCAAGTATGGCCTGTATTTTTGAGAGAGGCGCGTTTGCCAGCTCACCGATCGTTTTGATCCCGGCCTGCGTTAGTCTCTCCGTGGAGGCCTTTCCCACAAAGAGCAGGTCTCCCACGGGAAGCGGCCACATTTTCTGCGGCACTTCCTTCCGAAACAGCGTGTGGACCTTATCCGGCTTTTCAAAATCACTTGCCATCTTTGCAAGCAACCTGTTAGATCCAACGCCGACATTCACCGTAAAACCAAGGGTATCGCGGATCTCATTCTTGATCTGATGCGCCAGGGCGATCGGATCCGGATATAACTTTGAAGTCCCCGTCATGTCAAGGAAGCATTCGTCGATGGAGAACTTCTGGAGAACTGGGGCGTAACCCCTGCAGATTTCCATAAATGCCCTGGAATTTCTCTCATACAGATGAAAATCCGGCGGTACCAGAACAAGCCCCGGACATTTGCGTAATGCCATGGAAACGGGTTCTCCCGTGGTCACGCCATACTTTTTGGCAGGAATGGATTTTGCGAGAATGATCCCCGTACGCTTTGTGGGATCGCCTCCCACGGCAGACGGGATGAGACGCAGGTCTTCCTTACCCTCGGATACCCGCTTCACGGACTCCCACGAGAGAAACGCACTGTTTACGTCTATGTGAAATATCAGCCTCTCCGCCATCCTTCGTCACCCCGTAAAAACCCTTCTTCCGCAAGGCATCCCTTTATTCGTCCTTCGTCCACGCTGCCCCGCGGTATTCTCCGGGCGTCATGCCCATTTGCTTTCGGAAAACCCTGTTAAAATAACTAACATTGTCAAAGCCGCAGCTCCCGGCGATCTGGGTGATCTTGTCCCTCGTCGTAAAGAGGAGCTCCGCTGCCTTGATCACGCGCACCCGGTTTAGATAGGCAAAGGGCGTGTATCCCGTGACCTCCTTAAAGCGATGGCAGAAATGACTCTCGCTGTATCCGGAGCTTTCCACGAGGGCATCCAGCGTGATCTCCTCACCATAATGACTCATTACGTAATCAATGCCCCTTTGCACTCCCAGCCTTGCCGCGTCCGTTTTTTCATTATAGCGCATTTCCTTCGAAACTGCATTAAATATTTCCTGAACGCTGATCATCAATTCTCCCAAAAGCCGAAGCTCGTATTCCTGGATGGGCAAACTCGCATACTCCCTAAACCTGGAAAGTCTCTGCAAAATCTCTGCGTTCGCGTCGTCTTCCCTCCGAAATGTCTTGATGGCCTCGAAACGGTGATCCATCAGGAAATTGACGTACAGATTTCCCTCTCCTCCCAAATATCCCGACAGCCAATCCAGTGAAAAAACCAAGGCGGAATACCTGCAAGGTACGCCATCCGCCTTATCCGCGTGATGTACAAGATTGGGTGGGATAAACATGGCGTCACCTGCCTGGAGTTCATGGCATTGCTCCTCGATAAAAAAGCAAACTTCCCCTTCCTCCAGGTAGAAAAACTCTGCCTCCGGATGACAATGCAGGTACAGGGCGTTACCGTTTTCCCCTCCAACGAAAGTACGATGGATGGAAAATGGCCTCGCCGCCGTCTCATGATTCACGTTTTCCAGCAGTGCGTTCCTTCCCACGATTAGGTTCCTTTCTTGTTCCATTTATAGCAAAATAGTACAATATTTTAGCGATATTCGTCAAGAAATATTTCATTGATTGCAATATAATGCAATTAGATAAAATGCTTTTCGAGTATTTCGCACGCCAAACTATGTCCATAAGGAGGTTATTATGGGAAAGATCATCTTGGAAGAGAAAAAACTGATTCTTCGCCGCAAGGACGAGCTCATTGTCATTGAACCCTATGGCGCAAATTGCCTGCGTTGCCGCAGCACGCGCAACGCAAAGGTTTTGGACGAAACCTGGACCGTGCAGTCTCCCTCCACGGAGGACGCCTGCGTGATCACGGGGGATGAGGTCTCCGCCACCATCCAAAATGGTGCCGTCAGCGCCACCATCGACTTAAGGCGGCCGTGGTTTCAAGGCATCCTGACCTTTTACCGTCACGGCAAGCCCATCCTTCACGAAAAATGCGAAGGGGATTATGCCAATAAATATCAGCACGTGGAAGGGGATCACTACCGCATCCAGCTTCTGTTTGACGCCAATGAAGGCGAGCATTTTTACGGCATGGGTCAAGAGCTTGTCGACCTCTTTGACCGCAAGGGAAGCACCTGTCAGATCATTCATTACAACACGAAATCCACCCTGCCGGTGCTGTATTCCTCTTTGGGATACGGTTTCTTTTGGAACAATCCCGCGCCCGGAAGATGCGAGACCACGCGCAACCATACCATGTTTGTGGCGGACAGCGCTTACCAGGCAGATTACTTTATTTACGCGGGTGAAACGCCTGCAGAGGTCATGAAGCTCTACTGTGACCTCACGGGCTATGCGCCAAAGTTCCCCCGTTGGGCAGCAGGCTTTTGGCAGTGCAAGCTCCGCTATGAAAGTCAGGAGGAACTCCTTGGCGTTGCCAGGGAATATAAAAGGCGCGGCATTCCCATCGATGCGATCGTCATCGACTTCTTCCATTGGACGGAGCAGGGGGAATGGAAATTTGATCCCAAGTATTGGCCGGATCCCAAGGCCATGGTGGATGAATTGAAGGAAATGGGAATTGAACTGGTGGTATCCATTTGGCCAACCATCAATCCCAAGAGTGAGAATTATCATGAAATGAGTGAGGGAAACATGCTGGTGCGCACGGAGAACGGGCAGTTTGGCACCTTTGATTTCTATGGGCAGCAGACCTTCATCGACGCCATGAACCCTGAGACAAGAAGCTTCGTTTGGGAAAAGGTAAAGGAGCATTATTACAAATATGGGATCAAAACCTTCTGGCTGGATGAAGCAGAGCCTGAAGTGCATCCCCAGAACCCGTCGCACCTTCGTTATTTCCTCGGCAACGGCGCACAGGTAGCCCAGCTTTATCCCTACTATTATTCCAAGACCTTTTATGACGGTCTCACGGCAGAGGGTGAGCAGCCCGTTTCCCTGACGCGTGCCGCCTACCCCGGCAGTCAGAAATTCGGTGCCGTCGTATGGAACGGAGACATTCCTTCCACGTTTGAGGCCCTAAAGATGAGCATCAAGAGCGGTCTTTCCATGGGAATGTGCGGCATTCCCTGGTGGAACTCCGACATCGGAGGCTTCCACTCCGGCAACATTGAAAGTCCTTATTTCCGCGAGCTCATCGTGCGTTGGTTCCAGTTCGGACTCTTTTGTCCCGTCATGCGTCTGCATGGCGTCCGCATCCGGCAGTCCGACTATGTCTTCAAAAATCCCGGCATTATCGAGCCCAGCGGAGGCGCTAACGAAATCTGGTGCTTTGGCGAGGAGAACTATCCCATCCTCAAGAATCTGATCGGGCTTCGCGATCGTCTGAAGGATTATACCTGCAAATACATGGACGAAGCTTCAAAAACCGGTGCTCCCATTATGCGTCCCATGTTCTGGGAATATCCTTCGGACCAAAAGTGCTACGAGATCGAGGACCAATACTTCTACGGCCATGACATCCTCTTCGCGCCCATTTATTTACAGGGTTGTACGGAACGTGAAGTCTACCTTCCCGAAGGCACTTGGATCAACGCCCTGACAAAAGAAAAGATTTCCGGCGGCAGAACCATTACCTGCCATGCGGAAATCCATGAATTCCTTGCCTTTATACGCGAAAACAGTGACGTCCTCTCCTGTTTCTAAATCATAACCGTCAAAATACCCCGACGCAGTCGTTAAACTTCCCCCGCGCTTACGGCTTCCGCCTCCCTTGCCACGTTGCCAGCATCCCACCACGGCACCGACGGCATACCCCCTTCGGGAACAATTAGCCGGCGGCACTTAGTAAACCAGTCGGCTGAATGGAAAATTTCGAGAAATGTTTGAGGAGCTTTAGCTCCGAGTTTTTCTCGAAATTTTCCACTCCATGAAGACGGCTGGCGAACTTAGTGCCGTCCGTGCCGTTCCCGAAGGGGGTATGCCGTTGGTGCCGTGGGGGAAGGCCCTTGGCGCGGCGTGGGG
>JAFZNO010000076.1 GCA_017552985.1 Lachnospiraceae bacterium | reverse complement strand
TACCTTGGATTCCGCCGTCCTTTTTCCCCATTTTGACTCGGTGGTACGGCGAAAACAGAGTTTGTCTTGGATTCCGCCGTTCCTTCTTCCTCGTTTGCTTCTGTGGTACGGCGAAAACAGAGTTTTCTTTTTATTTCGCCGTTTATTCTTCCTCGTCCGCCTATGAAAGCAACAATTTCCCGAATTCTCGCCTATTTTGTTGCTTTCCACCTCATCAGAAAAAACGGTAGGCTATGAGCTCTGAGGACGAGGTCAGTGGGGCATTATTTTGGACCACTAACCCCGTCCCCATGGTCCACTTTAGCTCGACATACCCCCGATTTGCCAAACAAACTAGTCCTATAACCCGCATTTCACCATTTCAAGTATATCAAAGATGGAAACTGCGGTCAATTCATAGCAGGCAACAACGCAAAAGATCCCGGGTTTTGTATAAACCCAGGATCTTTACCATTCGTGCGCGTTGTTCTCATATGTCCTTTCGCCTTGTTTCCATATGTCTTGTCGCGTTGTTCCCATATGTCCTTATATGTTATTCCCATACATACTGTCGTCTTATTTCCCAATGCTGTCAATTAGGCCAAGGATTTCCTCCGCGCTCAGTGAAAGCGGCTCAATTCCTACGTAATAATCACCATACTGAACGTAGAAGTATCCGTTTCCAAAACTTCCGCTTTGCAGCTCGCTTCGTACCTCTTCCACCGAATAAATCTGAACTCTTGTATCCGGCATGAAAGAGAACACGTTGATTCTAAACTCATCACCCAAATCATGAGTGTTTGGAATCACCTCAGCTCCCTCTTCATTAGGCAATGCCTTAGCACCTTCCCCCGTACGATAGGTGATTAAAAGTCTCTTATAGATCGTACCGTCTTTCATGGTCGTAACGTAGAGGCTTGCCTGACCGAAATGGAAACCGTCAGGAAGCTTGGTTGGTAAGTAATCCCGTAGCCCCACTTCATTCTGAATTTCTGCTTCGCTGATCTCATTACAGGAAGCATCCCTGACGTCATCACGATTTTTGTCTGCCGGCAGGACGGCAATACTGTATAGTTTTCCCTCATCGATACCACCCGAAATAGGCTGCTTCCCGCCGGTACCCGCCTCCCGTGAAAACTTTGGCATGATTGTAGCTGCTCCGACGGCTACAAGGCATAAGCATGCTGCAATGGCGCCCCACTTCATCCAGGTATTCCTTTTCTTTGCGCCAACATATTTTTCAGCCTTTTCGATCAGCCGATCGTCGACGTATGCAATACAGTCCAATTGGTTCTTTTTCATAACGAATAACCCTCCTTGATAAGGTAGTCCCGGAGTTCCTTACGGATCCGGAATAACGTGGTCTTTACCTTACTATCGCTGATCAAGAGGCGCTCAGATATTTCTGCCACGGTGTCCATGTAGAAATATCTGCGAATGAACGTGACTTGCTTTTCATCGGACAGAGTGTACAGGAAACGGCTGATCGCTTCACCAAGGAGCTTGGCTTCCACTTCATCCGCAACGTCATTCACTGCAGGAATGCAAGTTTCAAGCTCATCCGTAAGCTCAACAACGTAACTGTTGCGCTTCAGTCTCGTACGCTCGCGGCACCGATCGATGGAACAAGCGCGGGTGATCTTTGCAAGAAACGCAAAAAAATAATCCTTAGGTTCACTCGGCGGGATTCGCTTCCACGCTTCAAGGTAAGTGTCGTTTTCACATTCCTCTGACGTTTCCCTGTCACCGGTGATCCGATAAGAAATTGCACGAAGCCGCGCGCCGTACTTATCGGCCGTTTGCTGAATTGCATTCTCATCCCGATGAAAGTATAGTTGAATGATCTTATCATCTTCCATAAACATTGCCCTCCTTTCATTGATAGTGTTTTGAAGGCCTTCACCCTCCTTATCGGTTTCTTCGCAGGGCTGGTTACACGTCCATGAAAATTATTCTTCAAAAATGGCAGCCCCATTTAGGACTGCCAACCACGAGCATCAAAATATCCGTAAATCCTTATGCCACCAGCCGCCGCTCCATCCAATCACACAAGTAATCTGTTGGCATAACCTCATTCAGCTCATCAGGCCAGATTTCACCAAAATAAGAATCATTAACTCTGATCTTTAGAAAACGCCTTGCCCGACAAAGTCGTCAAACTCAAAAGGAACAATCTTATATTGTATCTTAAACATACTATACTCCGTTGCATATTGCTATTTTTCCAGCCGTTCCCTATCCCTTATTCATTCAATGCTTTTAGTTCATCGAACGCATCCAGGTTTGTCCGATCCAGCTTCATCGGCGTCACGGAAACATACCCCGAATAAACAGCATCCACGTCATACTCAATATTATTTGCTCCCGTCCAAGTGTCCTTGTAAACAGGCAAATAAAGATCATTGCCTTGCGGGATAAATTCATCCGCATAATATCGATCCCCCATGCGGGTAATTCTTATTCCTTTGTGATGCAACGGGATGTTTACGTTGTACAAATTGTTTTTCTTCATCAAATCATGGGCGACAAAGAAATCCTTGATTTCGTCCAATGCTTCCATTGCCTCACCAAAGCCTCCCGGTCTTGTGGAAAGTGCCACTGCCGGAAGTCCATAAGTCGCCGCCTCAAATATTGCTCCCAAGGTGCCGGAGTATAACACGTCGACACCCATATTCAATCCCTTGTTAATTCCAGAGATTACGAAATCAAAGGAAGTCTGCATGCCCACCAGCGCAAAACGGACGCAATCCGCCGGCGATGAATCAACCGTATAAACCTTGACGACCGGGTCATCAACGGGAACCTGCTTTGCCTCATAGGCTTTCCGAAATTCAACGCAATGACTTTTGCCACTCTGTTCATGTTTGGGGACAACAACCGTCACCTCGCCAAATTGTTTTGCCCACTTTGCAAGCGGCAAAAGAACTTCTGAAGAAATACCATCATCATTGGTAATTAATATTTTCATGATTTTACCCCGTGAGCATAATCCTTAACATGTTAGATAGTTACTTCCATTCCTCAAAATCTTTCTTAAAGTATACCAAAAATGGATCAAGCGGTCAATTGATCGCTTGATCCATCTGGATTCTTAAGGCAGTTTCTTATTATTCCAGTGTGGCTCTACCACGCCAAAACAATCAACTAACGGATAGTTTCAATAAATTAACGCGTAATTCTGTAACCAGCAATAAATCTGTCATATTTTGTAACGTTAGCATCATAGTCGCTAAAAATTTTGGCATTCTCTTTATTCGCATGATCATTATTGATAATAGCCAAAACGCTGTTCGCGCATTTTAAATTACTACGGTTGTAAGCATGCAGAACAAACCCTCTATACTCATTATAATCTGGTACAAAGCAGACATAGTGAGCTGACCCAATGCTATCTTGGTTCCAATAACAAACGATATATACTACCTTTTGACTAGTGCCGTCTCCTCTCATCATTGTCAAGTCATTCAAAACAGCCTCGTCAAAAGAAGTGGATTTGTCGAATGTTTGAACATTTAGTTTGTTTCCATCGTAGTTAATTGTTTCTTTCACGTATGACGGATTCAATCCCACAAATCCTGCACCTACCGTGCCTCCCAGAAGCATGTAGCCTTTATCGTCCACTTTTTCAATGATCTTGACGAGATCAGTCTTTACCCCCAACAAAGTACGAGCATTATAGCAAGCAACTACTCCGCATCCGGCATTGTCCATAGTATTGTTTCCAATATGATACATGTATAACTCATTCTGGTCATTAATTAGCCTTGCTTCAAGCGACCTGTTATCGTTTAACCCATATTCTCCGCCGCGTTTGCTTTGGGCAATTGCATTGTCTACAGAATTATAATACGCTTGTGAATCATTTGCACCTCCAATGGTTATGCACTCGGCAAGAAAATTCAAAATCGAGCTTCCGCCACAAGCAATCTTCTGTTTCCAAATATCCGTAACTCTCTTCTGGTTCGGATTGATTTTTTCATATTTCGAAAGATCCACCCAATATAATGCATACAGAGTAATGTCTTTTTCTATTTTCCGCCCGTATAGTTGCTTAATGTACTGCTCAGATTTAGTCCGAGTCGCTGGATCCTTCTCGTCGGTGTACTGAACAAAAACACGACCAACTTTCCCTACAGGTTTTGATTTATTAGAAATGGCTGACGAAACCGTAGTTCCGCGTTTAACCTTAAAACCATATGTTTTTTTCCCATAAATGGTTCCATCCACGGCATTAAGAGTAACATAATGGTAGTTAGGTTCCTGAGTTACCGTAACGGTAAATGTTGTAACAACTTGTCCTTTATTTTTATCACCAATTGTAATGGCCACTTTAGCAGATCTCTTTCCCGTGCTTTCATTCTCTTTTATTGTAAGCACAAGCGTATTACTGTCTTTTTTGGCCGTAATCCATTCCGATCCGCTATTATTGGATACTTTCCATGTGCTCCCCTGGGGATTAACCGTAATTTTTTTCGTTTCTCCTCCTCTTGCCGCATTTACGGAGGTCAAACTAATACTGTATTTAGGAGTCGAGTTTTTCGTCCACTTGGGAATCAAAACATAGCTTTTTTGAAGTGAATCCGTTAATCGGCTCCCTGGCTGATATACACTACTTGGATTTGATTGATCATAATAACCAGCAAACGTATAACCGCTTTTGCTTGGTACTGGTGATTTCGGAACAGTATATATCGCTCCACTGGCAACCTCACACGTTGCCGGAAGATTACTTACTCCGCTGTCTCCATTTGCACTAAACGTAATTTTGTAATACCCTGGCGTTGCTTTTACAGTCATTGCGTTACCGAATAAGGAAAACACCAGCGCCAAGCCAAGAACCGTGAACACATAATACTTAATTAGTTTTTTCATTAATGCCCCTCCTTTGTCTTTTACATTGTTGTTTCGCAAGCACCTTGCAATTATGCCTCTTTTCGAGACAACAAACCAATAATCCCTCCTTTCCATTTCCTTACTTATTACAATATAATCGTATCACTGTTATTACTAAAAATACATAACCATACTTCATACCATAAAGCGGTTATCGTGCACATTTATATATAATACAAATCTCTTTCCGGACAAAACAAGGCAATTGACATTAAACTGAAAAGGGAATACTGCAGTTCTAAGCAAAAAGAAAAGGACAGGAGGTCCTGGCCTTTTCTTTAGCGTCAATATGATACCCGCATTCCGAATTGAACGGAGGTCATGAGGGTAGAAGCTCCATACTCTATCTAAGTCTTTTGCTCACGGTTTTCATCCACAAAAGCCGACAAAAATCCTCCGCCGGCCTTCAAAACTTTCTAGAGCGTGTGAGCCCGCTCCTCAATACTCTTTTTAAAATTCAAAACCGTATGATTATACTCCTCATCCATATAGGAAGAAGTAATCAGGAAGTCTGCCGTCGACTTATTGTTGGCAATCGGAATGTCGTACACCTGCGCGATTCTAAGCAGTGCCTTCACGTCAGGATCATGCGGTTGCGCCGTCAGGGGATCCGAAAAAAAGATCACAAAATCCACTCTTCCCTCCACGATCTTTGCACCGATCTGCTGGTCACCGCCCAAAGGGCCGGAATTATAGCCGCGCACGGGGAGCCCTGTCTGCTCCGTGATCATCTTAGCCGTCGTACCCGTTCCGCAAAGGAAATGCTTTTTCAGAATCTCCTTGTTAGCATCACACCAGGCGATCAGCTCTGCCTTTTTATTATCATGGGCAATCAATGCAATGTTCTTTTGCTTGCCAATCGTCAACGTCACGAAATTCTGTTCCATTTGTACGTCCCCCATCTTTTGCCGGCCTATTTTCTTCCAGAATCAACTGATTTTATCCGCCCGGTCTCTTGCATCATCCTATCACGACGACGCCCAATATGCAAGCGGAATCATATTCACGTGCCGTCTTCAAAGTCAAATCTGCGCGTCGGCATATATATGATGATACGCGTCATTGCCATCATTTTAGACTGTTTGGGGATGACCGCGTAAATTTTAATTCCTTTCCCCAGGTTTCCGTAAGCACGTCCAGTTTCCATGCTGCATTTGCCGGGCTGGTAGATGGCATAACCTGCGCCGAGATGCCTGTCTTGGGCTCGATATATTTTTTATACAGTTTTTCCGCCGTCTTTCCATTCACAAGGATCTTCTCAATCGGTGCATTCTTAAGAATCTCACTCAAATCATTCGCTTTGGCATTTCTAATACTTGCATCCGACGAACCGACGATCTCACATTCGGCAATTACGTCCCACAAGGCCAGGTGATGCTTTAATATCAGACGCTTTTTCTCTTCAATTGCGTCCGGTACTTTTTCCTCAAACACTCCTGCAATCACTTTCCAAAAACGGTTTTGCGGATGCCCGTAGAAAAACATTTGCTCTCTGGATTTTACCGAAGGAAAACTCCCCAAGATCAATATCCGTGAGTCCTTATCATAAAGCGGTGGAAACGGATGCGTCAGCCATTCCATGTTTCTATACCCATTCTCCTTCCGTATCCTTACGGCAAATACTTCCCGGCCGCGAGATACAATGCATACCAGTCATGATGCGACAAATTGACCTCCGTTGCGGCGCAGGCATCCTTGACGTGCTCGGGATTCATGGTCCCGATGATGGTCTGCATCTTTGCGGGGTGGCGGAGGATCCATGCGATGGCGACTGCTGCCTTGGAAACCTTCTCCCTGTCCGCGATCTCAGCAAGAACCTGATTCAGCTTCGGGAAATCAGGATGATCGATGAAGGAACCTCCGAACATTCCAAACTGCAGCGGCGACCACGCCTGAATGGTAATGTCTTTCAACCGGCAATAATCCAAAGCATTCCCATCGCGGTTGATGGAAAATTCGGTAGACTTGTTATTCATGTAAAGCGCCTGATCGATCAGTTGGGACTGCTCTAAAGAAAGCTGGACCTGATTGAATACCAGCGGCTGCTTTACATACTTTTTCAAAAGCTCAATCTGCATGGGAACCAGATTGCTCACGCCAAAGAAGCGCACTTTTCCAGCCTTTTCCAATTCATCAAACGCAGCCGCCACTTCCTCAGGATCAAACAAAACGTCCGGACGGTGAAGGAGAAGCGCGTCCAGATACTCCACTTTGAGGCGCCGCAAGCTGTCGTCCACGCTCGAAAGAATGTTTTCCTTTGTCCAGTCAAACTCGTTTCTGTCAAAGCAAAGGCCGCACTTGCTTTGGATATATACGTCCTCTCTCTTGATCCCGGTTAACGGGAAGGCTTCCGCAAACCGCACTTCCGCTTCTCCGTCTTTTCCATAGCAGGTGGCATGGTCATAGAAATTTACGCCGCAATCATAGGCGGTGCGGATTACTTTGGCCGCGTCTTCCTTCGAAAGACTGGGCATTCTCATGCAGCCCTGAATGATGGCCGATGCGTTCTGCGGTCCATTTACAACGTTAATCATTTTCATTTTTCTTTTCCTCCAATCCGGGAGCGTGCAGCGCACGCCCATGTGCGTGAGTCCTCTCTCTTTTCATTGTAACAAAACGGGCGGCCGAAAGCCACCCGTTTCCCTACCAGAGCCATGCAATTTTTTACCCTCATGAAATCGTCACGATCATCTTCCATTTGTTTTGTCGGTCCCCGCAACCTTGTTTTTCCCTTTCAAAAGCGTTATAATATCTCTGTATTTAGAGTTTGTTTTCACGCGAGGTATTGCCATGTCAGATTTCATGAAAAAAGCAATCAAAACAACCTTTTTGCAGTTACTGGAGCAAAAGCCCCTTAGTCAGATTACGGTGAAAATGATCGTGGAGGAATGTGGCATCAACCGCAATTCCTTTTATTATCACTACCAGGACCTTCCTACCCTGATTGAGGAAATCTTTCAAGAAGAAGCCGATGCCATCATCGAAAGTCACCCCACCATCGACTCGATAGAAGAGGCCCTGAAAGCCACGGCGGATTTTGCATCAAAGCAGCGCCGCGCCATCCTCCACGTCTACAACTCCGTCAACCGCGACATCTTTGAAAAATACCTTTGGCGCGTATGCGAACACGTGGTAGACAAATACGGCGATACCGTCATGGCAGGACGCGCCGTCTCTGCAGAGGACAAGGATCTCATCGGTCGTTTTTACAAATGCGAATGCTTCGGGCTGATCACCCTGTGGCTTAATGAAAGCATGTCCAGAGACGTAAAAAAGGACATCGAGCGCTTCTGTCAGCTCCATCACGGCATGGTGGAAGAAATGCTCGAACGCAGTGCCCCCCTCTAGAAAATCAAGCCGATCTCTGTTAATTAACTAAAAATTTTAGACAGATTTGGTTCCGTGCCTAAATTTTGGGCACGGGATTTTTTTTGCCCGTTTCTTTTTCCATTTTTCCGCGATATCTTATGAATCAAGGAGGTGACAATTATGAAAATGCGTTCCATAATGCCAATGAAAATTGCAAAGAGCGGATACGTCATTATGTCCCTTGCGTTCTGCTTGATCGGAATCTTGTTTATGACGAGGCCCCAGGCCTCCGCGATCCTGATTGGCAGGGCCCTCGGAATTGCCATGATCGTCTTCGGCATCATCAAATTAATTGGTTACTTCTCAAAGGATTTGTTCCGCCTGGCCTTTCAATACGACCTGGAAATCGGCATTTTACTTCTGCTGCTCGGCGTCATCGCCGTCACGGAAACCATCGACGTCATGAACTTTATCTTCATCGCCGTTGGCGTGGCCATCTTGGTCGATGCGCTGTTTAAGGCAAGGATCGCTTTTGATTCTAAGGCCTTTGGAATCAGTACCTGGTGGACCATCCTGACATTGGCGATCGCAACCGGCCTCATCGGCCTGGCATTAGTGTTCCGGCCTTGGGAAAGCGCTTCACTTCTCACTGTTTTGCTCGGCGTTGCTCTATTTGCGGAAGGAATCCTGAATCTTTGCGTGGCCGTTTGCACGGTCAAAATCATAAAGAATCAGTATCCGGACGTGATCGATACAAGTTATAAGGAGGAATGATCTTATGAAATTCGCAAACGCGGTTGTAAAACACCGCATTCCCATTTTGGTCATCACGCTCTTGTTGATGATCCCCGCAGTTCTGGGCTATGTTGGCACGCGAGTTAATTATGACATGTTAAACTATCTGCCCGAAAACATGGATACGGTCACCGGCCAAAACGAACTCATGAATGAGTTTGGCAAAGGAGCCTTTTCCTTCCTGATCTTTGAGGATATGAAGCCGAAGGAAGTGGCCACGTTAAAAGAAAAGATTGAACAGGTGGATCACGTGGAAACCGTGCTTTGGTATGATTCCCTCGCGGACCTCTCCATTCCCATGGAACTGCTTCCGGAAAAGGTTTATAACGCCTTCAATACCGAAAATGCCACGATGATGGCAGTATTCTTTGACAGCGCCACCTCGGCAGACGTCACAATGGATGCGATCCGCGAGATCCGTTCCATCGCGGGAACGCAGTGCTTTGTCTCCGGCATGTCCGCTTTGGTTACTGACCTGAAAGACCTGTGCGAAAAGGAAGAGCCCATTTACGTCGGCCTGGCCGTGGCACTGGCACTGGCCTCCATGCTGCTCCTTTTGGACAGCTGGCTGGTTCCCTTTGTATTTCTTGCCTCCATCGGCATGATGATCCTGCTCAACCTTGGAAGCAATTACTTTTTCGGAGAAATCTCCTATATCACAAAAGCCCTATCCGCAGTACTGCAACTGGCCGTCACCATGGACTATTCCATCTTCCTGTGGCACAGCTATAATGAGCAGCTGCAAAGTCATGAGGATAAGAAAGAAGCCATGGCCGCTGCCATTCACGAGACCCTGACCAGCGTGGTAGGAAGCTCAATCACGACGGTTGCCGGCTTTATAGCACTGTGCTTTATGTCCTTCACGATGGGCCGTGACCTTGGAATCGTCATGGCAAAGGGCGTGGTGCTTGGCGTCATTGGATGCGTGACCGTGCTGCCTTCGCTCATTCTTATTTTTGACAAGCCCCTGCAGGCAACGAAACACAGATCCCTGATCCCGGATACCAATGGATTGGCAAAGGGCATTGTGAGATTCTTCCCGGCGTTCCTGATCCTCTTTGCACTGATTGTTATGCCCGCTTACGTCGGTTATAACAAGACCAACAAGGAAGTTTACTATGACATGGGCGAATGCCTTCCGAAAGACATGAGCTATGTGATCGCCAACGCAAAGCTTCACGAAGATTTTGATGTTGCAAGCACGCACATGCTCCTTGTGGATTCCAGTCTTCCCGCAAAGCAGGTAAGGTCCATGATCAAGGAAATGGAAAAGGTTCCAGGCGTAAAATACGTCATCGGCCTGGAGTCCCTGATCGGTTCCAGGATTCCTGAGGAAATCCTTCCCGAATCCGTGACTTCCCTGCTAAAGAGCAACAAATGGGAGCTGCTTCTCATCAACTCCAGCTACAAGGTGGCCAGCGATGAGGTCAACGGCCAGATCAATGAACTGAATTACATCTTAAAGCAATATGACGAGGGCGGCATGCTCATCGGCGAAGCCCCCTGCATGAAGGACATGATCGAAACAACCGATCATGATTTCCAGGTGGTGAACATGGTTTCCATTGTTGCAATCTTCGTCATCATCGCCTTGGTGGAAAAGAGTGCGACGCTCCCCTTCATCCTGATCTCCGTCATTGAGGTTGCCATCTTCATCAACCTTGGCCTTCCTCATTACCTGGGACAGAGCCTTCCCTTCATCGCACCGATCTGCATCAGTACGATCCAGCTTGGCGCGACCGTGGACTACGCGATACTGATGACCACAAGATATAAGATGGAGCGCATGTTGGGCAAGGAAAAGCGGGATGCCGTCCACGTGGCCGTTCATAGCTCCATCCCCTCTATCATCGTATCCGGCATGGGTCTGTTTGCCGCAACCTTCGGCGTTGCCGTTTACTCAGACATCGACATCATCAGCTCCATGTGCATGCTGATGGCAAGAGGCGCAATCATCAGCGTACTGATGGTCATCTTCATATTGCCTGCGCTACTCCTGGCATTTGACAGAGTCATCTGCGACACCACCGTTGGCTTGACGCATTTGTACCATCCGGTCAGAAGAAGGCTGCTTCACCTGCTGCGGTAATGCGGCACAATTACTTAATAAACCTGAGCGAATTCCGTAAAACCAAACGGAAAGAAATAGATTGAAAGAATTGGAGGTAATCCATCATGAAAAAGAAAAGCGTGATTAAATTATTATCCTTAAGTCTTTGCGGCGCGCTTGCCGCAACCAGCATTACCACGTTCGTCCGTGCCGACGGAAACGGCACTTCCGATACCTCTGTACCGTCAGGGGTATCCGTTCTTGAGACGACGCTCTCTGGCGCATCCCTTCTCACCAGTGATACCAATGGGAATAAGGCAAGTAAGGACGAGACCGTCTATGTTCTGACAAACGCTGACGGTTCCGTGCAGAAGGTCATCGTCAGCGATTGGCTGAAAAACGCCTTGGGCGAAACCGCCCTTAAGGACGTCTCCAACCTGAAAAACATTGAAAACGTAAAGGGCGACGAAACCTTTGTTACCGACCAGGGAAACACCTACTGGAACAGCCAGGGCAAGGACGTATATTATCAGGGCAATTCCGATCAGTCCCTTCCCGTGAGCGTTAGCGTGACCTACCTATTGGATGGCAAGGCCGTGACTCCCGAGGAATTAAAGGGAAAGAGCGGCCACGTGACCATTCGTTACACATATCAGAACACGCAGTACCAGCTCATGGAAGTTGACGGTAAGGAAGAAAAAATTTTCGTCCCCTTTGCCATGCTCACGGGACTGCTTCTTGATAACGACATATTCACCAACGTGGAAGTGACCGGCGGCCGTCTTATCAACGACGGAAACCGTACCATCGTTGCAGGCGTGACCTTCCCCGGACTCCAAAAGAATTTGAAGCTGGATGCCGGTAAATTCGAGATTCCGGACTGTCTTGAGATCCAGGCTGACGTAACGGATTTCAAGCTTGGCACTTCCGTTACCATCGCCACCAATGAAATCTTCAATCACCTGAATCTGGACGGTGTCGGATCCATGGAGGAATTGCAGAATGCCATGACGCAGCTTAGCGACGGCATGAGCCAGCTCATGGATGGATCCTCCCAGCTTACCGATGGTCTGAAGGAGCTTTTGGAAAAGTCCGGCGAAATGTCGGACGGCGTTACCAAGTTGGCGGACGGTGCCAAGGAACTTGCAAACGGCGCGGGCAGCTTAAATGACGGTGCGGCGCAGCTCTTAGGCGGCGCGCAGCAGCTCCAGGGCGGTGCGACCCAGTTGCATGACGGCGCAGCAAAGCTTCAAAACGGTGTTTCGCAGCTCCAAGGCGGCGCACGGCAGCTTTCCGCCGGATTGGATACCTTGGTCTCCAATAATGACAGCTTAAACGGCGGTGCCCGCCAGGTATTTGAAACGCTCCTTGCCACTGCCCAGTCTCAGCTGAATGCAAACGGCCTATCCGTTCCCGCCATGACCATAGAGAACTACGGAGACGCATTAAACAGTATTATCTCTTCCCTGGATAATGATGCGGTTTACGCGCAAGCCCTGCAGGCAGTAACGGACGCCGTGAACGCGCAGAGCGACCTGATCACGGAAAAGGTGACTGCCGCCGTTCGCGCACAGGTGGAAAGCGGCGTGACCGAAGCCGTTCGCGCACAGGTGGAAGCACAGGTAACGGAAGCCGTCAAAGCTCAGGTTCCGGAGCAAACGCCCGAGGAAACCGTACAGGCCCTGATCGTCTCCAATACCGACGCGCGGATGGATACGGACGAAGTGAAAGCCATCATTACTGCAAACATTGATGCCAAGATGGCGGAGGATTCCATTCAGGCAACTATTGCCCAGAACGTGGAAGCGCAGAAGCAAAAAGCCATCACTGACAACATGGCAAGCCCGGCCGTACAGGAAAAGCTGGCCGCAGCCTCGGAAGGCGCAAAGGCCGTTATCTCCCTGAAGGCTTCCTTGGACAACTACAATACCTTCTACCTTGGCCTTCAGGCCTACACTGCCGGCGTTGCACAGGCAGCTACCGGTGCCAGCCAGCTTTGCACGGGCGCAAGTGAGCTCACTGCGGGCGCCGGGCAGCTCACTTCAGGTGCCGGGCAGCTCTCCTCAGGCGCAGGTCAACTTACTGCAGGCGTAGGTTCCCTGAAGGATGGCACGCAAAAGCTTTATGAAGGCGCCGGGCAGCTTTCGGGCGGCTTGGCGGAGCTTCAGAATTCCATGCCCGCGCTCCTGGACGGAGTAAGTAAGCTTTATGACGGTTCCGCAGCCCTAAAGGATGGTCTGGAGACCTTCAACGAAGAAGGTATTGAAAAGCTCGTAAATGCCATTGACGGCGACCTGGAAGGCCTTGTAAACAGACTGCAGGCAACCGTGAACGCCTCCAAGCAGTACCGCAATTTCTCCGGTATCTCAGAGGACATGGACGGTCAGGTGAAGTTCATCTACCGCATCGACGGGATCGAGTGATTTATCCTAACTCCACTCCCGCAAGCACAAAGTCTCCAAACAAATAGTTCCATGCAAAAAGCCCTCCCCCGATTTTCTGGGGGAAGGCTTTTTTGTTCCTTCGCAATTTATCCCATTGTCTGCATTACGTTCCCGGCATAGATCATGATGACTCCAATCACTATCATCACAAGCGAAAACGTTACGACGGCCTTGCCTATTCCCTGATTAGAACTCGTATCATAGAACTCATTTTCATTCTTCGGATTGACAAGGAATTTCCTTACCTCGCCTTCGCGCGCGTATCCATATTTTGCGTACGTGCCCTTAACCGTATGCTTATTTCCTTCGAGCTCATATTCAAATATGCCCGCCCGCTGGTTGCCTTCCATGGGCAAGTACCGCTCCTCCACCTGGATACATCTGGCAGTAACGGGGACGGAATACTTCCTGTTCCTCTTGATCGTAAGCACGATGGTCATCACAATGGCGCACAGCCCGAATGTTATCAAAGTAATTCCCGTGGTTTTCATATGGCACGTTCCTCCTTTACTAGGAGTATAGCATGCCGCGCCGCGCAAATCTTTGCCTGTTTTTTAATTATTCTTTATTTCTCTGCTTCCTTCTTGTTCCTGGCGAACATGCGAATGATCGAAATCCAAAATCCCACGTTGATCAGTGCCAGCGGGATCCAAAGCTTAATGGGCTGAAACATGGAATAAATCAACAGTGCAGTACCTGCCAGAGCCAAAACGAGCGTTACGATATCCAAAACCTTCTTCATATTTTTATCCTCCTGAGATTTGTTTTTCCCTCGCGGGTTATCTTGTTTACAAATCTCATGATAAAGAAAGATTTTAAGGAAATCGTTTACGAAATCGTAAGGAATTCATAAAGAATTTCATTTATG
This sequence comes from Lachnospiraceae bacterium, assembly GCA_017552985.1. Taxonomy (GTDB): domain Bacteria; phylum Bacillota; class Clostridia; order Lachnospirales; family Lachnospiraceae; genus Acetatifactor. The sequence goes on along the minus strand of JAFZNO010000076.1, from coordinate 67,254 downwards.
CTTTATTTCCCCAACCACTGTATGAAGGCCGTCTTGTCGCTGCTGTTATATCCGGCCTTCTCATAAAAGTGCAGCGTCTCGGGCTTCTTGGAACCGGTCAGGAGCATCATCTTATAGCAGTTTTCCTTCCCGGCGATTTTCTTTGCGTAATCCAGGCATTCGCCGGCATAACCATTCCCCCGATAGTCCTCATGCGTCACAACGTTCTCCACAAAGGCGTAGGGCCTTACGTTTCGCGTCAGATTCGGAATGATGACGCAAACGCAGGAAGAAATGATCTTTCCGTCTATTTCATTCACGATCAGATGGTGATTGCCGTCTTCCATGATCTGATCCCACGTGCTTTCCAAATGCGCGTCAAATTCCGGTATGCTGTCTTCATGCAAGTACAGATACAGTTCCAACAACGCCCTTAAATCTTCTCTCTTCGCTTCCCGTACCATGCTTTCATCCTTTCTGCCACTTCATGCATGACTCATTTCTCTGCTTCTTCATTTGCGGTCATGCCAAGGTCCCGCTTTCCTTGACTCATTCCTCTGTTTCTTCATTTGCGGTCATGCCGAGATCCTGCTTCTTTGACACATTTCTTGGATTCCTTGTTTGCGGTCACGTCCACGTCACAGGGGATATTGCTTCCCATCCCATGCTACCGCCACGGTGCCGTTGTCCCCTGTCGACCACTGAATGACGTCAGCCACGAAGCTGGGAATGATCGCGTCTGGGACGGCATAGGGCAAAGCATATCGTTCCCACGTTCCGCTGGTCTTCTTTCCCTGAAAAACGGATCCCTTGCTTATCACGTAGGCGGACGGCGCATGCAAAGGCAATGTCAAAATCATCTTTTTGTCTTCCGAGATGACGTTCAAAACCTTATATGCGCTGTCGTAATCATCGGCCACGTACCAGACGTAACGCCTCCCGTCAACTTCTATTTTTCTTCTTCCTTTTGTCGCAACGCTCATGTATTCCTACCCTTATTGCTCTTTATTTCGATCTTTATTTCGCTCTTTATAGTGCTTTTGGTTTGTCGGCCTCATCGCAGAAGAACGGCCCAGATTTTCTTCTCCTCCCAGTCAAAAGAGGTTTCCACGCCTGGCATGCATGCGATTGCGGCCAAGCCGTGTGCGGATGACCACAGGCGGATGACGTCGAGCTCCTGTTCTTCTTTCTTCTTTTTGATTTTTTTCTCTTTTAGATATTTCTGGTAAGTGTCCTTTAACAGCGTAAACGGGGGATAATCCTCCTTGAAATGTTTGTCCGGTCGCGGATGGGCAATAATATTCTGGTTGCCAAAGAGAAACCGGAAATAATCCGGATTGCGAACGAAGAAGGACACGTAGCTCCTTCCCATGTTTATGATCGCTCCTTCGGCATTCTTTGCCTCGGCAACCGCCTGTTCCAGTTCGTCCATAAACTGTTCGTTCACGCTCGCCTTGATTGCCTCCATCAGTTCCTCTTTGTCCTTAAAATGTGCGTATGGAGCTGCGTGGGAAACGCCGCAGGCGGCCGCAACCTTCCGGAGGGAAAGCCCATCCTCCCCCCTCTCGTTAATGATCTTGATCCCCGCATCGATCAGGGCCTGCCTCAAATTTCCATGATGATAACCGTCACTCATCCCTTGTCTTCTCCTTTATTTCCCTCATGATGGCGCAGGTAACCTCCGGATTTTCCCAGAGCGGACTGTGCGCTGAGTTTGGAACAAGATAAAATGCCTTATCCGGCGCCTTTAGCTTTTCACAATAGTCCTGAACCAGTTCCCACGGACAGTTATAGTCCGTCTCGCCGCTGATAAAATAGGCTGGGATCTGGAGCTCAGGGATATCATTCCGGAAATCAAAATCCTTCTCCAAAACCTCCTGATAAAAAGGCGTCGTGCGATATTTTTTCATCGCTGGCACGTAATTCAGCTTTTCCTTTACAGTATAGCATTTGCACAGCAGAATGGGAAGAACGATCCCCTCAAATTCCGTCTGATTCAATATCGTTCCGCCGCCGGCATGATGAAGCAGGTCAACGTAATCGATCCAGCTGTCGCACTTTACGTTTCCGTCTCCCAGCTGTTTGACTGACGCCTCCAGCTTTTTTAGGGATGCCTTATCGCTCCGCTCCGTGAAAACCTTCTTCATGAAATTGTACATGTAAGTGTCGCGCTCAGAGGAATTGGTCACGCTCTGCGCCATGTCGATCAGCGCAATATAGTTCTCCGGGTACTCTGCGGCTGCTCTCAGCGCGATCGTCGTTCCTCCCGAGAACCCCATGAGGTAGATCTTCTCCTTCGAAAACTTTTCCTTCAAATACTCCGTGACCGTTTGCACGTCCTTCATCATGTTTTCCAGCGTGATCTGCGTTACGTCATAAGACTTGTCATAAGCGATGCCCATGTTGCGGTAATCCCAATACACGACAGTAAAATCAGCCTCTAGGTTCATGTCCTTGTACTTGTCCGTGAGCATGTAATCATCCGTTCCTGGCCCACTCGACACAAACAAAAGCACGGGATTATCCGTGTTTCTGCTATTGACAAAGAATCCGTTCGGAGCACCGTTTACGTCCATTACAAATTTCTCGGACAGGCTCTTTTCTTCCGTATATTGCCGGATCGTCCCGGGACTCATAATCATCCAGACCACAAAAAGCAGTGCCAAGGCCGCCATCATACATGCGCAAACGATCAGGATCACTTTTGTCATCTTCTTCAATCCTCTTACCTCTCAATCTTTACATTGTAAAGTTATTATAATCATTCATCTTTACATTGTCAAGATGTGAGCAAAAAAAAGCCTCCAAAATCCGTCCGGATCCTGGAGGCAGTATCTTAATCTTTCTTTTTTGCTATTTAATTAACACATGATCCCTACTGCGCCAGGGCGTAAAATTCAATGTCGTCAATGGTTCCCCAGCCCTTTGCCGCAGCCTTCACGGCCATGCCCACCTTAACAACGTCACCGGCCTTGACCGGCACTTCGTCAACCTTCAACTTCTGCCACTGCTTCCAACCGCTGAGCTTTGCAGGATCGGACTTATAAGTCTTGTCGCCGCAGATCACGTACAGGTAAATCTCTGCAGAGCTGCCCACGTCGCCGCCCTGAATGTTTGCGACTGCCGCATATTCTCCGCCGGCTGCGATCGTGATCTCCTGCTCCACGGCGAAATCAATCGCGGAAGTAGAATAGAAGTGGAAGGCATTATCCCCGGACAGGGCGTCCGCCGCCTTTTTCTGCACGTCAGTCGTATCCCCTGCGCCATTATCGGTCACGGTCCACATGCTCATATCCGCTTCATCAAAGCCAGGATTTTGCACGTAATTGATGTTCATCACCTTGACGGTGGCCGTAACGCTGCTGCCGTCTGCCGCCTTGCCCTTAACCTCATAGGTATCCGCGGCATTTACGTTCACGGCCGCAAGTGAATCTGCATCCCAGGTGACTTCCATGCCATCCTTGACGGAAGGGTCATTGTAGTATACGTCAACGGTCTTTGGCATGTCCAGAGGCACGCCGATCCCGCTTTCGATATACACTTCCTTGAATTCCATCACTTGAAGCGGCGCATCGGTGCCGTATTTCAGCCACTTGAATACGTTCAGGGAAGGCAGGGCCTTCGCCGAGAAATCAAACATGGCCTGATTGTCCCATGCGCAGCCGCCGTAATACTGACCGGCATCCTGGGGATCATAATCAACCGAATAGCTGGAAGCCCAGCCCGATCCGTATTTCTCCCAGATCTTTTCGTTGCTCTCACGAAGCGAACCTACGGGAACCCAAGCACCTTCCCAGTAGAATGCCCCGAGCGCTCCGGCTTCGTTGGCATAATATGCAACGTCCCGGAAGTTCTTCGCCTGGGCCTGCACGCTGTCGGGATATCCCTCCACGCCGCCGCTGCCCACGCTGTTGCCGTTCATGTCGCCGTCATCCGAGGTAAAGGGATACGCGGTCTCCATGATGCAAGTCTTCTTTCCGTACTTGGAGCTGATTTCCCCCAGAACGTTACACATGTTCTCAAAGCTGCCATGCCAGTAGCTGTAATAGGATATGCCAAAGATATCATAATCCACGCCATAGTTTTGCAGGATTTCTGCCCTTTTCAGGGTCATCGCCGAGTCATCCACCGCGGTATAATGCACTGCCACCTGCATCTCCCTGCCAGTAACCGAAGAAACCTTTCTCACGACCCCGGAAGCGGAGGATAACAGCTTCATGACGTCAGCCTCTTCATAGGTTCCGCAAACACCCTTATTGATCTCATTGCCAATCTGAACCATGCCCACGTCCGCACCGGCATTCAGAATGGTATACAAGGATTCCTCCGTGAACTGCGCGATCGCGGTCTCCTTGTCGCCTATGCGCTTTCTGGCCCAGGCCTTTGGCGCAAACTGCTTGTTCGGATCTGCCCAGAAATCACTGTAATGGAAATCCACCAAGAGCTTCATTCCGTGCTCCGCAGCCCTGCGGCCTATCTCAGCCGCCTTTTCCATGTCACAGTTTCCGCCGCCGTATCCATTGCCGTCGGCATCATAGGGATTATTCCAAACCCTGACTCTGATATAGTTCACGCCGGCATCCGCGAGGATCTCAAACAGATCCCGCACGTTACCGTTCTCGTCGCGGTACGTAACGCCACTTTCTTCCTCCACGATTACCGTGGAGACGTCCATGCCCCTGATAAAATCATCAGAAAGTCCCGCGATCGGCTCAACGTAGATCTCCGCTTTTTCCTTCGCAGTCGGCAGCTGCGCCGAATATACCTGCTTCGCCACCTCGCAGCCATTCCACGTTACCGCAATCGCCTCCTCCGGCGCTGCCGTGCTTTCCTCCGATACGGTCTGTACCTCCGTCTCACTGGACTGGCCCGGAACCTCCGCGGCGCCCGTAGCGTCCCCGCCCTTCCCGGCACATCCCGCCATGGCCATCGATAACAGCAACATCAAAGTAATGAATCTCTTTTTCATGCCATCCCTGTCCTCATCCTTCATGTCATAGGTTTCACTTTATTACCAAAATGAACCTGCTCCTCCATCTTACGGGTAAAACTTGGTTTTCCGTTATTTCACCCGTAGCCTTTTCCTCTTTCCTACGGGCCGTTTCTCTTCTTTTGCCTTTCCACCCGTAGTTTTTTCCTTTTTCCTACGGGTCATTTCTCTTCTTTTGCCTTTCCACCCGTAGTTCTTTCCTTTTTCCTACGGGTCTTTTCTCTTCTTTTGCCTTTCCACCCGTAGTTTTTTCCTTTTTCCTACGGGTCATTTCTCTTTTTTTGCCTTTCCACCCGTAGTTTTTTCCTTTTTCCTACGGGTCATCTTTCTTCTTTTGACTTTCCACCCGTAGTTCAAATGTTATTCCATGGTATCTTCAAAATTTGAGATAATCAGTTAGGTCTTTCATTTGCTCTAGGTCACTTACGCATCTCTAATGGCGGTAAGCGCGGGCAATGCGTTGCCTTCGTAGTCGAACAGCGCCTGGTTTGCCCACTCGTTTCCTCCCGGTCCCTGCTCTCCCGTATACTCCAGCGCAGCCTCCGTTGCCCAGCCGCATCCCGGAACTGGCACCCAAGCGGGTTCCCAGTAGAAGAAGCCAAGGCCGCCTGGCACTTCCTTGATCCGGCGCATCACGTCCTTCATGAAATCTGCCTGTCCCATGGGCGTCATGGGATATTCCAGGGATTTTGTCAATTCTTCCTTGGTCGCCATCCCTTTGAGTTCACTTTCGTCGATCCCTTCATAGCGCCTGTAATCCTCAGTGCTAAAGCCCATGGACACTTCCGCCACCACGATCTTCTTGCCATACCTGCACGCCATGTCCTTCATGTTATAGGACAGTGCGTCCAGCGTGCCGTGCCAGAACGGATAGTAGGAAAGCCCGAGAATGTCAAAGTCGAGGCCCCTCTTAACGTAATTTTCGAACCACTCGACGTACATTTCGTTATTGCCACCGTTATCCAGATGGATCATCACGGGAAGCTTTTCGTCAACCTCTCTGACGGCCTTGATCCCGGCGCTGACAAGCTTTGCAATGTTGTCAAACTCCGGCTTTTTGCCATAGGGCCAGAGAAGCCCGTTGGTGATCTCATTCCCGATCTGCACCATGGTCGGCATGGCGTTTTCCCTCTTCAGAGTCTCCATCACTTCTTTTGTGTAGGCGTATACGTCCTTCGAAAGCTCTTCCGCGTCGTGGCCGCGCCACGCCTTGGGAACGTTTTGCTTTCCGGGATCTGCCCAGAAATCACTGTAGTGGAAATCGAGAAGAAATCCCATTCCCTTTCCCAGGGCGCGCTTTGCCAACTCCATGGTCGTCTCAAGGTCATTGGTCCCGGCACCATAGGGCCTGCCGTCCTCGGCATAGGGATCATTCCAAAGACGAAGCCTTACGTAGTTACACCCGTAGCTTTTCAGGATATCCAAAAGCTCTTTTCGTACGCCATGATCATAATACTTTGCTCCACAACGCTCTTCTTCCAAAAGCGTAGAGACGTCCATTCCTTTGATAAAGTCCAACGTTGTACTCCTTCATTTCGTCCGCAGCCAAAACTTACCATGCGCCACGTTTTTAATCAAAATCCGTGATGCGTTCCATCATCTTCCGGTAACGGAAACGGATCATCTCATTCTTTTCAAGCACGTCCTCCTCCGAGCCGGTATACTGGCAGCGCAGGCAGTAGTACTCTTTCTTGTCCTTGTCATAGAACATGTCAATGTCCAGATCCCGCATAAAGCAGGAGGGACATCTGTAATTTAGTTTGCCTTTTCCAGATTGAGCCACGTGTTGATCACCTCTCCCTTTCTGATCTTCTTTGTCATACCCAGCGTGAACATCGGTGAAAACGCATAGCCTTCCTTGACGTAGCTCGTAGCGTCATCCGCATCCGTCGTGAGCGTCACCTTTGTCTGCACGGGCGGGATGATGGCCTCCGCCACCTTAGCTCCTTCCACGGCAGCTTCCCTGCATTTGTAGGCATATTCGATCTTTTTCGCGTCTGCGCCATCACCTACGGAGAGCTTGATGGAGGTCATGTCCTCCGGATACTCCGTGGTACCGTAGCAGGCTACCATGTATTCGTTGATACTGATCTCGGCCGCCGGATCACTGACTTCGAGGATTTCCCTGCTGATCTGGATCCTGCTCTCACCCTCGGGGAAGATCACCTTCGTCTGAAGCTTTACGCTCACCTCTGCAAACTCAATGTCTACGGGATCCAGGGTCAGAACCCTGTTCTTCCCTTCCTGAGAGAAGGTTGCGTGCGTCCTGCAAAGACACAGGTCCACTTCCTCCGCGCCGCAGCAGATCTTCGCGCTGCGCACCGTGCCCTCTCCGGCATAATGGGTGAAATATCCGGCCCTGTACTTTTCCTGGATCAGGAACGGGTAGGAAGCATCCTGCACGTGCGGCGTTCCAATGCCAACCTCCCATTTAAGCTTGGCAACGTAAGGACGCAGGTCAACGATGGCGCCGCCCTGGTCCATGTTCACGCAGGCTCTCATAAAGGGATCCACGTACCAGAATAACTGCTTGTTCGAGCCATAGAGAATGTCTTTCCAAAGCGCGCACTCCGGCTCCGTATAGGTCTTGTTTGCCCTGTAGAAGTCAGCAAACTCCGCCATGGTAAGGTCAATCAGCTTGCCCTCTTTCTTGAGCTCGCCGTAATAGCGCATGCCGTCCTCATAGGATTTCTTCAGGAGCTCATAGGGTTGCTCCCAACGGCCCATCTTGTTCAGCCAGCCGGGTCCCACAAACATCATGTTGTAGGAATAGCCGTTATTGTACTTCGCAAGGTGCCGGTACTGGTCGATCAGATTGTAAAGATAGGGATACTCCCAGGTCTTCGTGTCATAGATCATGCCTCTCAGCACGTTCTGGGGATGGGTTCCAAAATTGGAGCCGTTACCGTCATAGCACGCCAAAAGGTCTCTCGAAAGATGCGGGATCGCCACGATGCCGGAATCCTCAGCCTCGTTCGCGGCAGGCGCATGCGTGTTCTGCTTCGACGGGATCCAGGGGTTCCAGGGGCCACCGTCAAACAGGGTATACCAGGAATTGTTGGTGGTATGATATGCCTTCGGACCCTCCTCCCAGCAGGTGGCCACTGCGCACTTGATGGAAGGGTACTTTTCCTTGATATAGTTCGTCAGCTCCGCGTCCATGTAATAAGAACCGGTGGACTCGGGATAAAAGCCAAAGCACTCATAAAACTTTCCAAACACATCATCCACGATGTTCTTCTTGTCTTCCATGGAGAACATCCAGATGCAGAAATCCTTTGTCTTGTACTTCTCGCGAAACTCCTTGCAGGGGAGCCCAAGCAGGGTCAATGCGATCTCATCCCCATATTTTTCATGATCATCCTTGGCCAGCTGAACCGCCTCCTCGTTAAACAAGGAAGCATAGGTCATCTGAATGGTGCACTTCAAACCGTTGTCATGTGCGGTCTTTTGCTGAAACTTGAAGATGTCCAGGGATTCGGTCAAAAGTGCCTTTCTTCCGATGTCCTCAGCCTTTCCCTGTCCCGTCACCTTCTCAGCATATTCAGGCACCATCTCCGGCCTGTGGATGACGTTAACCACAAACGTATTTTCCATTTTCCGTCCTTTCTAAAATCCGATCCGTTTCTTTTATTTCTATGGGTTTTAACCCTTCGTTGAACCGCTGGTCACGCCCTCAACGTAATACTTCTGCATGATGGCAAAGAGGATTGCGATGGGGATGGAGATCACCAGACCGCCTGCACAGAAAGCAGAGAAGTTCTGGCCGATCAGGGATTTATCCAGCATATTGTACAAACCGATGGCAACCGTCCAGTCCTTCGAAAGACCGGAATTGAGCATCAGTCTTGCAAACATGAAATCCGACCAAGGTCCCAGGAACGTACTGATCACGGTGTAAACAATGATCGGACGGCAAAGCGGGAGCATTACCTTAGTGAAGATCATGAATTCGTTCGCCCCTTCTATCTTGGCAGCCTCTCGCATGGACGCCGGTACGGTGTCCATAAAACCTTTCACGATCAGATATCCCAAGCCCGATCCGGCGGAATATACCACCACCATTCCGATATGGGAATTGGTAAGACCGATGGACTTCATGATGAAGTACACTGCGATCATTGACAGGGCGCCGGGGAACATGCCCAGTATCATCGAGAAACGAATGATTCCCTGTCTGCCCGGGAAACGCATGCAGCTCAGCGAATAGCTCACCATCAGCACGAAAATACTGGATACGATACAGGTAAAGAGCGCAATGACAAGGGTGTTAAAAAACCATCTTCCATACTGCAGGATCGAATCCGGATGGAAGAACAATCTGTTGAAATTATCCAGCGTCCACTTTTCCGGGAAAAATCTCGTTCTGCTCATGCCGGGATATGCGCTGAAAGCCGTGACAAGAAGCCACAGGATGGGAATCAGCCATATGCAGGCCAAAATGAACAGCAATACGGTCTTAAAGGCGCCGCCAATCCTTCTTTTTTGGGACATGCCCATCTTTTGCCTTATGAGAATGCCATCGCCTGACTTATCCATTTGACTCATCATATCTGGTAATCCTCCTCTCTTCCGCCCTTCATCAGTCTTGAGTAGGAAATCAGGGTAAATACCACGCTGATCACAAATACTATGATACCGATAACGGATGCCATCTTATAGTTCTGCTCTTCCTGCGTCAGTCTAAAGAGCCAGGTTACCAGCAGGTCGACTTCCTTTGCATTGGACTTGTAGAGTCCCGCATCCTGGGTGATGTATACGTCCTGCGTGAGCAGATAGATTACGTTGAAGTTGTTGATGTTTCGTACAAAGTCCGTGATCAATGCAGGTCCCTGCACCACCAGGATGTAAGGGATGATGATCCTCCAGAAGATCTTCCACTTGTTTGCGCCGTCGATCCTTGCGCTCTCCAGCTGATCCTTGGGTGCGTTCATCAGCACGCCGGTTGCGATCAGCATTTGGTAAGGGATACCTACCCAGATGTTGATCAGTATGATCATGACCTTGGTCCAGTTCTTATCCGTCAGGAACGGGATAAACACCGCGTTTTTGTTCACGAGTCCCAGGTTCTTACAGAGATCCAGGATTCCCAGGTTCTGACAGATCTGATTAAAGATACCCTGATCCGCGAAGAAGTTTCTCACCAGGATCAGCGTTACGAACTGCGGAACTGCGATGGCGATAACGAAGAGGGTTCTCCACATCTTAGGGAGTTTTACGCCCTCGGAGTTGATGAGCAGTGCCAGTAAAATACCGCCGATAAAGCAGGTAAAGGTTGCAAGGAACGCCCACGTCAGAGTCCAGGCAAGAACCTTTTTGAATGCGTATCCAAAGGTAAGGCTCAACTTTCCGCCAAAGAGGTCCGTAAAGTTTTCGAAGCCGACCCAGGTAAAGAGGGTTCCGGGAGGCATGTGGTTTTTGTCATAGTTGGTGAACGCTATGGCAATCAGCACAAGCAGCGGAAGGATGTTCATCAGGACCACGCCGATGGCGGGGATGCTCATCAAGGTTACGTGGAACTTCTTTCCCAGCATCTGCTTCAGGTCTTCCTTAAAGGAATTGACATGCTTTCCATTCTTTTCGTCAAGCATCACTGCGTATGCCCGCTTAACGTTATGAACGTAATACAGCAGAAATACAAAGAGCAGGAACAGCGACGCAATGCCATAGATCAGGATCAGGAAAGAATTGTCGTAAGGGAACTGCTCCACCTCAAAGGTGAGGGGGTTGATCTTCGGATCCTGATACTGCACCGTTCCCAGGGTAGAGAACTTTGCAAGATTTGGAATGGAAAAAAGAATAAGGCAAAGAAGGTAGGCCAGCTGCACCAAAGTGACCAGAACGCCTTTTGCAATCTGCTTTCTCTTAAAGAAACTCATGCCCATCACGCCCAAAGAGGCCTTTACAGCCCAGTCTCCTTTGGCAATTGCCTCTCCGAAATCCAGAAAATATCGTGCAAAGGCAGTTTGTGCGAATAACTTTTTTTGTTTTGCTTTTTCCGTAGCCATTTTTTCTCCTTTTCACACTATTTTTGATAGAAAAAACCCCATATGATTGCCACCGCTCTCATATGGGGTTACTAAGGATCCAATTTATTTTGCAGTAATTCCGCTCACCGCGTCATCCAGAAGCTTCTGAATATCCTGTCCGTCAGGATTGCCGCTGATCAGAATGTCTGAAAGTGATTCGCTGGATGCCCAGTAGTTACCGCCCACTCTCTGAAGCGTTCCGTGAGCGCCCTGTGCGGAGATGGCTGCGATTGCCACGTCTGAGAGTACTGCGTCAGAAGAAGCTGCCTTAACGTTGGAGGGTCCTAACTGTCTAGCCTGGAATCTTGCGATCTGGCTCTCTTCACAGGTTAAGTACTCAGCCAGAAGCATTGCCCAAGGCAGATATGCGCTGTTAGGGTTAACGCCGATCAGCTTGAAGCCGAGGTATGCGGTCATCTGATACTCTTTGCCGCCTGCCTTGAACTTCGGCATGATGCAAGCTGCGTAGTTGGAACCAAGTGCATCGGAGAAGGTCTGTGCTGCCCAGGTACCGCTGACTACCGCACCCATGGTGCCTGCCTTGAAGGCTTCAGCTGCGGTGCTGTCGTCTGCCATTACCAGAACGCCGTCCTTTGCATACTGGATGATCGCGTTTGCAATGTCAACGCCAACCTGGTCGTTCCAGTTACAAGTGGTGCTGCCGTCGCTCTGAAGGTCTGCATAGTGTCCAGTGCCTTCTGCATCGAAGAAACCGTGGAGATACCAGCCGCCCTTCTGATAACCGATGGTCACGCCCTTCTGCTTAGCAACTTCTACCATCTTGTCGAAGCTTACCATGTCTTCAGCGGAGAAGATGCTGCTGTTGTAATACATGAAGTAGCCGTTGTCACCCGTCATGGGGTATGCGTATACTTTTCCGTTATAGGTAGCTGCCGCGATGGAACTTGCGGAATTCTCGGAAGCCACGTCGTAGGTGTAAGCGGTGCTTACTTCCGTAAGACCCTTTACGTTGATGAGCTCGATGAGCTGGTCGTCTGCAAACGCATATACGTCAGCAGCAGCGGTGGGATCCGCCATTACCGCGTCCTTTGCGCCAGCCTCTGACTGAATGCCCAACTGGAAATCAAACTTAACGCTAGGGTACTTTGCCTTGAACTGATCCAGGAGCGTCTGGGTGAAATCCTGATCCATCTCAGATGCCCAAACGGTAAGCTGTACGGTATCCTTGGTGTTTGCCACCAGATTGTCAATTGCGCTCGCCGCAGTTTTCTCATCCAGCTTCTGGATCTCTCCCGCGCCGGATTCGCTGCTCGCCGTAGATTGAACTCCGGCCTCGCTGCTACCTCCCGTATTGCCGCCGCAGCCCGCAAGAGCCGTCATGGACAAAACACACGTCATTAACAGTGCTAATGCTCTTTTTCTCATGTCCTCTTATCCTCCCTTATAGCAATCCTTGTAAAAATTATTCAATTGCGGTTTTGCGCAATCGGTTGCTCTATGTGAAATTTTACCAATTATATGGCGTCTTGTCAATACGATATTCAAAATTTCCCGACGTAAAAGGTTTTACCAAGCCATATTTTTATTGGGTTGAGCCCTTGAGCAGCACTTCATAGCTGAGCAGCTGCCGGTTTTCCACCTTCTCCCCGTTGATGACGGCCATCAAAGTTTCACAGGCTTTTTTCCCAAGCTCCGTGGGGTCATACTTCAGGGCGGTGATCTGCGGCTTATAATTTCCCAGCAACTTACTGTCGTAAAAGCTTGCCACCTTTAGGTCCGCGGGTACCTCCAGCTCCATCTCCTTCAACTTTTCCATCACCATCTGGCAGATTCTGTCATCCTCGCATGCGATGCAGTCCGTTCCATAGGCGATGGCCGCCTCGACGGCCCTGTCCACCCGGTCCTTGTTTACACAGTCCAGGTAGATCTGCGTTCTGGCGTCCTCCATCCCCTCCTGAAATCCCTGCAGACGGCTGTTGGTAACCACCTGCCCGGTGTCCCCGCCGATGAAAACGGCGCGCTTTACTCCCTTCATCCTGAGTATGGAGGTGAGTTCCCTGCAGGCTGCCACGTGGTCATTATCCACCTGGATCACGCCCTTTTCCTCCGTGGATCCCACTACCACAAAAGGAATTCCCTTCTCCTTGAGATAACGGATGGCTTTGTCCTTGCGGAGCGTACGCCCGAGGATCACGCCGTCAACCTTGTGATTTTCCGTGATCCGCTTCAGGCCGGAAATGTCATCCTTTCCGATGGTGGTGATCAGCACGTCATAGTCGGCCTTTGCCGCGGCACCTATCACTCCCTGCAGGCATCGCTGATAGAAATACAGCGACGTCAGATGGTCATCTCCCGGGATCACCCAGCCAACGTTATAAGTCTTGGATTCACTTAAGCCCTTGGCAAGCGGATTGGGCCTGTAGTTGCGCTCCTCGATGTAATCGAGCACCTTTTGTCTCGTGTCGGCACTGATCCTCCCCTTGCCGGATATGGATCTGGATACCGTTGATTTTGACAGGCCGAGGGCCTTTGCCACGTCGTCGATCGTTGTCTTTTCGTTGTCCATTTTTCCACCCTTTGGGTTTATTTGCGCAAACGGTTGCGCCTAATTAGAATATAGCAGACTCTGACCAATAATGCAAGTGGGACGTCACTTTAAATTCTTCTTTTCAATGGCATCAATTCTCTGGCTAAGCGTGGGGTGAGAATACTGAAGCTTTACGACCAAGGGATCCGGGCTTAAATTCGCGTAATTGCTCTTGGCAAGAAACTTTAACGCGCTGACCAGCTCATCGGCATATCCTTCTTTTACCGCCTGTGCGTCCGCACGATATTCCGCCTTGCGGGAGAATACGTTTGCAATCAGGTCATAAAGCGGCGAAATAACAGGGAATTCAATGATCATGATGAGAATCATGGCAAATCCGTAATTGACGTTCTGAAATCCAAATTCAGTAAATAACTCCGGCGTCCGGAACGTAAACCATGCCATGAAAGCCAGCATCAGCATTTGGAAGAACGTAAAAATCTTACTCTTCAGCGTATCCTTATGCAAGCCATGACCCATCTCATGCGCAAACACGGCGCAAATTTCATCCGCGCTCATGGCCTCCTTCAACGTATCGTAAAGCACAATGGTCTTCATCTTTCCAAATCCGGTAAAATATGCATTCATCTTCGTGGTACGCCTTGAAGCGTCCATCACCCGGATTGCGCGTACGTGGTATCCGTTCTTTTGAAGTAGCGCAGTCAGCTTCTCTTTTAGTTCACCGTCCTCCAAATCCACAAAATGATTGAATATCTTGCTAAAAAAGGGATACAGGAAGGTAATGGCGAGAAGGATGAGAGTGAATGTCGCTGCCATCACCGGGATCAGCCAATCGCCCAGCCACCTATGGATCGCCATGAGCAGCATTCCTATAAGCGTCATCACGATCAGTTCGATGATAAAACTTTTCGCCTGATCCACCCAAAAGGTTTTCTTCGTAGAACGGTTAAATCCATATTTCCCCTCGATCTTAATATCGTCATAATAGGTAAACGGCAACTCGATCAAATGGATCAGAGAATCAAACAGCAAGACTGCAAAGATTCCCCAGACGGGATGGTCAGGAAATAATCCCGCAAAACTTGCATACCAATCAAATCCAAATGCAAGCAGTGCCACCACGAATTCACATACAGCGGAAATAAGTCCAACTTTGGCTTTTTCCGTATGGTACCCCTTCCACTTCCGGTACGTCTCTGCATCAAATATGTCATCAACGTTTGCCGGTATGGGGTTTTTCATTGACTTCCAATCCAGAAACTTTATGCCCTGTCGGAACAGAAAACTTACGGTCAATAACGTAAGTCCCAAAACCTTGTAATTCATTGTAATCCTTTCCTTTCGCTTATTTCTCCAATTTTGAATCACTTGACGTCACGGCGCTCAAGAACGCAAGTGCTTATGAACGTGGTTACTGCGATAACGGCAATCGCCACAATCGAAGCACGTAAGCACTCCATGCCGGTGGAATCCGGCGTGATGGCATATAAGTTTCCAAGCAACGTGTAATCCGAGAGCGTAAATTTGCTGAATCCGTGAATCCACTCAGTAACGGTACCCGTGACGGCAATGCCGAATTGGCAGAACAAAAAGCTCGCGATCAGCGTTACCATCGTACTGTTCGTGATTACGTTCACGCAAACCGCAAGAGAAGCTGCAGCCAGCAGCAGAACAACGTGCGTAAGCGTAAAACACGTCAAGTTCCAGCCTTGATCTCCAAAACTGATGCAATGCGGAGAATAGATCAGACCTGCGATCACGGAAGCACCCAAAGCAATCCCCGTAAAGGCCAGAATGACCGGAAGGATGACTGCGGTCTTAGATAGTACCAACAAGTATTTCCGTGAAACCTTGCCATAAATATTCTTCAGATTGCCATTTGAGATTTCCCCGTGCAGGAACACGGTCGTGGCAATCGCCACAAACATGCAGAGCACGTCACCTCCGATCACGTATTGAAACAATCCGCCGGTCGTTACGTTTTGAGAAACCTCCGCGAACTCGGCATTCCCGCTTGAGATCATCCGTGAACCAAGCATAACCGTAAATACCATGACAAGAAATGCGGCATATGCGCCAATGGTTACGTAAGTCGAAGCGGAACGGCGCATCCGAAACAGGTTCATGTTTATCAATTTAGCTAACATATTCATACCTCCGATCAACCGTTTGTCAATTCAAAATAGTATTGTTCCAGCGAAAGCTGCTTTTCCGTAATCCGATGAATATAGACGTCGCGGAGTACCAACTCGCGGATCAGGGATCCCATGGGAAGCTGACAGTTTGAAATGATGATCTGCCTTTCTTCGTTTACGACGTACCCGCTTCCCGGCTGTTCCCGCACGTAGTCGATTGCCTTCTTGGCATCCGGTGTTTCCAATACGATACTGCCGTTGTGTTCTCTTAGGAAATCTTCCTTGTTAAACTCGCAAAGAAGCTTGCCTTTGTGAATGATTCCGATTCTCTTTGCGATCTTTTCGAGTTCCCCAAGGATGTGGGATGATATCATGACGCTTACGTTCTTCTCATCCACGAGTCTGTGGACAAGCTCCCTGATCTCTGCGATTCCCTGTGGATCCAAACCATTGATCGGTTCATCCAAAATCAGGAACTCCGGATGCGTCAATAGTGCAATGCCAATCCCAAGCCTTTGCTTCATGCCAAAGGAATATCCCTTGGTCTTGCGCTTGGCCGCCTGCGTCAGCCCAACGATCTCAAGTGTTTCGTCAATATCTTTTTTTGTCACGCCGCCGATGCCCTTGGCGATCAACTCTACGTTATCGTAACCAGACAAATTCGGATAAAACGCCGGCGACTCGATCAGAGCGCCCACTCTCGCAAATGCACCTTTTTGATTTAATTCCTTTTCACTGCCGCGGCAACCAAACATGGAAATCTGTCCTGCCGTTGGATGACTAAGTCCGGAGATCATTTTCATGCAAGTACTCTTTCCGGCTCCGTTCTTTCCTACAAATCCATAAATATCCTTCTTTTCAACGTGAAGGTTAACGTCCCTGACAGCGGTAAATGAACCATATTGCTTTGTCAGGCCAAAAGTTTCCAGTATGTATTCAGACATATTCTTTCGCCTCCTTTTGACAACATGATACCGCCCGATTCTTTCCCATGTTTTACGTTTTCCTTAACGTATCCTTAATTTATTTTTTTATAAAAAACTGCCAGCCCGAAATGGGCTGACAGCCTGACGTTTGGAATTCTTATTTTCTTTAGCCCGCCAGCAACATCGACGCATCGATCAGCAGGAGGTGCAAGGGATAAAAGACATAGAAGAAGTACTGCAGGAATTTGCTCTTTTTGCCGTTTCTTCCCTTATAAAAGAAGGACGGCAGGGCGACGCCGATCACGGAGAAGGGCATGTAATAACGCATGCCGCGGGTATAAAAACAAACGACGAAGTCTCCCCCAAAATTGCAGTCGCTGAAAACGAACATAAAGTATATCAGCAGCGACACGACAATAAATTTCAATACGCGGTTCTTCCTAAGATAATAGTAAGCGATGATGATCAGTTGTCCAAACACCCACCATTCCGTGTTCATCAGATAAGAAAGCGTCAGCACCGCAAGCACGCCCGTGATCTTGACGATCCACTTTTTCTCCGACGTCAAAATGCACAAGTCAATAAATCCAAACAGCAGGGTAAAGAAAACGTTCCACTCAAAAAAGAAGGTCTTGAAGCTAAAACCCAATTGGGAATCCGCCGTGACGGCATGCGCAACCTGCGTAATGAGTGCAAAGATCAAAAGGCGCTTTCCGTATCTTATTTTTGAGCTTGTGTACTGAAACCCTTCCGAAATAAAAAACATAAAAATCGGCGGTCCAACAAAGCAAACGTAGCACGCAATCCCAATCCAGGGCTTGCCCAAACCGAATGCCCGAAAGGTCGTAAACGTATACAAAAAGAAATGTCCGATCGTGATGGTTATGATGGCGATCAGCTTTAGCAAATTTCTGCTGATCCCCTGCGTCATGGCATTTTCCCCGTTCAAAGCAATCCTCCGTAACTAATAAGTCTATATTTACGTTCTAATTTATCAGCAACTGTATCCGGTTATAATAATTTAATTTCGATCCACTCATGTCAGTCTCCACCACCACGATGGAAGCCTCCGGATATTGGCGTTTCAGGTAAGGGTACAGCCCCCTTCCCTCGCAGACGTTCGGCATGCACCCGAAGGGCGCAATGCAGAGGACCTTATTTACGCCATTATGAACGTAATCCACCACCTCAGCGCCAAGGAGCCATCCATCTCCGATCAGGAAATTGTGGGAGATCTGCTCCCGGGAGTTCTTGTCCATGACGTCATATGCGCTAAGGGTCTTGAACCCATGACGCGCCATCACGCTTCTCATGGTCTCCTGGGCGTGAACTAAAATCTTTTTAACGACTTCGAAGCCCGCCCTCTCCAGATTGAACTTATCCGGCTTGTGGGAGTCGACGTAGTAAAGCGCATACCAGGAAGCGCCGTTCACAAAAGCCTCGCAGCCATTCTCCTCCAGATACTTGATGACGTCCCAGTTTCCCAGCGCGCAGTATTTTACGTAGAACTCCGCCACGATCCCCACGACCTTTCGCTGCTTGCCGTCTCTCTCGATCTTCTCAAAGGACTCGGCAATCCTCTCGAAATTCTTCTTCATCTTTCCGAGGGTGAGATTCTTACCGAGCCGCAGATCCCGGGAAAGTTCCTCCACCCATTTTTGATACAGCGCGTCCGTCTCGCCCTTATTCACTTCATATGGCCGGACCTGATTCGAGAGCAGCATGAGAATGTCTCCGTAGAACAGGCCAAACAGGCCCCGGATGGCGGTATCGAAATTGATCTTGAGGGAAATCTCGTCCTCCACGTGCCTGACGTTGATGGTCAGAACCCTTACGTCGTCGTAACCCGCCTTCATTAGGGATCGCCTCATCAAACCGATGTAGCACGCTCCCCTGCACGCGTCTCCCGCCGTAGGCATCAGGATAAAAGTCTTCTTGGGATCATACTTACCCGTCTTGAGCGCCCTGACCACCTGTCCCGTCATTAAGATGAACGGGAAACAGATGTCATGATTCGCATATTTCATGCCCTCCGACTTGATCTCAAATTCATCGCTCTCATCCAAAGGCACGACGCAATAGCCCTTGCTCCAAAACATGTACTTCAGCAAAGGAAAATGTGCGTCCAGCGTCGCCGGTAACAGTATGGTGTTTTCTTCCTGATCGCTCTTGATCTTATACATGTCGTTCGCGCCTTTCCGCTCCGTCATTACGGATGCCAAGGTGATCCGATCTCGTGAAACCATTTTAACATGATTCCGCTAAGGAAAAAAGAGGTTTCTTCCCCGTCTGGATTGAAATTTTCCGTCAATCCATATATAATACTAGAAGAGAAGGAGGTGTAGCCCATGGAGGATCTGTATCAAAATGCTGAATGCGTGCTGCGTTACGTGGTGGAGTTTTCCACTTTGCTGCTTGAATTTTTTGGCATTTGCATTCTCGTGTTTACGGCAGTCAAATGCTTTATTTTTTGGATCAAAAAAGATGATTCCATCAGGCTCCGCCTTGCACAGGGCATCGCCCTTGCCTTGGAATTCAAGCTTGGCGGCGAGGTTCTCCGAACCGTGGTCGTCAGGGAATGGGCTGAATTGGGAATCCTTGGAGCCATCATCACCTTGAGGGCCGCCCTCACGTTCTTGATCCACTGGGAGATCAAAAACGAGAAGAAGGCACTCGCGCCAAAAGAAGAGAAATAATAGCGTGGCAGGAGGAGCGCCATGTTTCATAACGGCAGAAAGACCATCGGCGTATTCGCCGAAAACATGTCAAATGAAGTTCAGCACAAGGTTTGCGATGGCATCATCCGTGAGGCCAGGGCAAAGGGGTATAACGTTGCCCTTTTTTCGTCTCAGGGAAGCTATGGCCAGAGCGAACTTTTCTGCACGGGCGACATGCAGATCTTTCATCTTCCTCCCTATGAAGAGCTGGCCGGCGCCATTCTGATCCTGGACACGATGGACCGGAAGGAAAACATCCAGAAGGTTGTCGACATCGTGAAGAGTCGCAGCCATTGTCCCATCGTGAGCATCCGCATGACCATTCCCGGCGTCAACACCATTTTGGTGGATAATGCCACCTGCATGGAGAACGTGATCCGCCACGTGATCGATCATCACAAGGCAAAACGGATCTGTTTTATGACGGGACCCAAGGATCACTTTGATGCCGTAGAGCGCCTGAACGGTTTTCTGGCCATCATGAAGGAGTATCAGCTTCCCGTGGAGGATGATCAGATCTTTTACGGGGACTTTTGGAAGTTTATGGGGCCTGCCGCCTGCGATCAGTTCCTGGCCGGGCCCGAAAAGCCTGACGCCATCATTTGCGCCAACGATCACATGGCGCTGGCAGTGGCCAGTGAGTTGATCCATCGCGGATATCGCGTTCCGAATGACGTGATCGTCTGCGGATATGACGGATTGGATTTTGCCCTCTCCTTCTCCCCTTCCATCACGACCGCGGAAGCGCAGCTGGAAGAGATGGGCAAGAAAAGCATTGAACTGATCGATGAACAGCAAGACGATTATTCCAAGCCGGAAATTCTCCACTTGAAGTCACGGCTTTGCCTCAGGGAATCCTGCGGGTGCCTAAAGGGACACAACTTAAAGCTGATGACGACCCGACGCGATGAATATGAAAATCTTCAAAACGGCAGTCACCTGAGCGTCGTATTCAGTTACATGTCGGCTCAGCTGACGGAATTCTCTGACATGGAAGGCATCTCCAGCGTACTATCCGAATATTTGAATCATTTTTCGCATCTGCGCAGCTATGCGATCTGCCTCAATAAGGACATGTCCAGCGATCACAAGATGCTCGACTATGCCAACAACATGGAGGTGCGGGTTGCATACAAGGATGGACAAATGATCCCGGACGCCCGCCTGCCGTATAACAAAAAGGATTTACTTCCCCAGGAGCTTACGGGACCTGAGCCGCAGGCATGGTTTTTTATTCCGCTGCATTTTATGGATTATTGCCTTGGATACGAAGCCTTCCGGTTTGAGGAGGATCATTCGGCCGGCATAACGTACTTTCAGTTCGACGTCATCGTTGGAAACAACATATACAAGACCTTGACGCACGCAAAGATGCAAAGCATGATCGACGAGCTTAAGGCCGCATCCATGCATGACTCCCTGACGGGTCTTTATAACCGGACTGCCTTTACAAACTATGGCGGTCAGACCTTTGACGCGGCTAAGGCCGTTCACAAGCCTGTATTTGTTGCCGTCATGGACATGGACAACCTAAAGCTGATCAATGATGAATTCGGGCACGTGGAAGGCGACTATGCCCTCAAGCGCGTTGCCTCCATCATTTCCAGCTGTTGCGGCGATCAATACGTCTATGCCCGCACCGGCGGTGATGAATATTACGTCGTGGCGAAGGATTTGGACGAAAAGACAGGCGCAAAATGCATGGCCGCGATCGAGAAGGAACTGGAAACCTTTAACGCTTCAAAGAAAAAGCCTTATGAGATTCACGCCAGCCAAGGTTATTATTTCGACGTTCCCAAGGACGCGGAAACCCTGGATGACTTTGTCAAGGTTGCAGACAGCTTCATGTATCATAACAAGCTTGAGAACAAAAAAAACAGAGGCGAAAGCCTCCGGTAAAGTTTTGGGTCAGGAGACGTCCCCTGACCCAATTTTTTATTCAAACGTCATGTACTGGCTAAATTCCTGCCAGATCAGGCATACCCAGGTCTTTCCCTGGTTCAGTACGATCTCATTACCATTTTCATCATAGAGGTAATCCGCGCTTTGGTCGCTGGATTTCACCCAGGTTCCCCTGATCATCTTACCGTTCGTAAAGACGATGCACTCGTCCTGTCCGTGAACTCTGTATGCCAGGTAATCCAGTTTCGGCTGATCGGGCGTTCTCTCCTCACCATGACAGATCTTAAACACCACGTTGGTCACGGCGATCTTTTTGTTATTCATGGAATCTGACAGCGGCTCACCATACTGGTAACGGTAATACAGATGTCTCTCCTCGTCATACTCAAAGTGAGGATTCTTGTCTGCATAATTGCCGTATCCGCCGGCATTCTTGCCCTTTCCTCCGGGCCAGATCTTGGTCACGCTGGGATAATCCTTATAGGTTGCAAGCTTATCATTCGCGAAGAGGAAGCCCTGCTCAAAGGTGTCACGATATTCCGTGGCGTACCCGTAATCTTCAAGCGCTTCCTTCAGTATCGTCAAGTCGAAGTATCCATTATAATCCTTGCTCGCGTCAGGAATAATGTCTTCATCCCTAAAGAATGCGTCATCGTATCCCTTTGCGATTCCAGCCGTAGGTGCACTTACGTCATCAATTCTGTCGGAATTGATCAATGCTTCCGTAAAGGCTCTCGCCATTCCCCAGCTCACGTAAATGGAATCAAAGGACATGGCGTCATAGATGAAATAGTCCCGGGCATTTGCGATGGGTCCGAGTCTCTCCAGCTGGTCATACTCCTCGAAAATTCCCATCAGCGCCGTGATTCTTCCCTCGACGGGAGCCTCATAAATGATGCCGGCCCTGGATATTCCGTACAACTGCAAGATGGGGGAATTGTTGCTTCCGCCCGCGCGATAGGCATTGGGAAACATCACCGCAAGGCTTCTGCGATTGACAATGTCTACGTCCTTCCATTCGCCCGTGAGATAACTCTGCATCACCTTAGGGGTTCCCTCTCCGTCCTCGAGCACCCTCTGATCAACCGGTTCTTCCGTTGCCAATTCCGGATCTTCGTCATCTGGTTCGATCTCTTTGTCCTTGACAACTCGCTCCCGGATAGGTTCCGCTTCGCCGCCCTCTGGCAATTCTACCCAACTGCCTTCCGCTTCACCAAAGAACTTTGCTTTTTGGGGCTCTCTCGGTGTAGGCGCCGGAGTCGGTTCCGGAGTCGCCTCATCCGTCGGCTCTTCTTCCGAGCCGGACGACTCCTCCGTGGTATCTTTGTTTTTTGCCGGCCCTTTTGTTTCTGTCTCCTCACCATCCATCAGAATGGGGGAACCTTCCGGCAAAATACTACATCCGGCAAGGCAGAGGATCAATACCAGCGCCAGCAAAATCACGCCTTTTTTCATGAATATATACCCTCTTTTCATAATAAAAGCAATTGCGCATAGTAACACATCATATATACATTAGCACCAAAGGGCGGGAATTGTCAAATTTTCCGATATTTTTTCTCCTTTGCAAAATCCTTCAAATTGTGTATACTGTATTTTAATGATGCAACAGACGTATAAAAATAAATGCACAATCTTTAATAAGGAGACAAAAGCCATGGAAAAAATCGCCAGCTTTACCGTTAATCATATCAAACTCCAGCCCGGCATTTACGTATCCCGCAAGGATAAGGTGGGTGCGGAGACCATCACCACGTTTGACCTGAGAATGACCAGCCCCAACGAAGAGCCCGTCATGAATACCGCCGAGATCCATACCATCGAGCACCTGGGCGCTACTTTCTTGAGAAACCATCCCACTTACAAGGACAAGATCATCTATTTCGGTCCCATGGGTTGCCGCACGGGGTTTTATCTCCTGCTGGCAGGTGACCTGGATTCCAAAGAGATCGTTCCCCTGATCACGGAGACCTTCGAGTTCATCCGCGACTTCCAAGGCGAGGTTCCCGGCGCGTCCCCCATGGACTGCGGCAATTATCTGGACATGAATTTGGGCATGGCGAATTTCCTCGCAAAGCGCTATCTGGAGAACGTGCTCTATGGCATCACCGAGGATCGCCTTGTCTATCCCGTTTGATCATATAAAATTCTCAATTTAATTTATTAAGAAAGGATTGTTACGTGAAAATGATTGGAATCATTGGCGCAATGGAATTGGAAGTGGAGGAGCTGAAGTCTTTGCTCCAGGACGTAAAAGTAACCAGCCGGGCAGGCATGGATTTTTATCAGGGGAGCCTTAGCGGCGCACAGGTCGTGATCGTCCGTTGCGGTATTGGCAAGGTGAATGCCGCACTTTGCGTGCAGATTCTCGCTGACGTCTTCCACGTCACTCACGTTATCAACACCGGCGTGGCAGGTTCTCTAAATGCCGTGCTCGACATTGGCGACATTCTCATCTCCGTGGACGCCGTTCATCATGACATGGACGTATCTCCCTTAGGATATGCCCCCGGCATTGTTCCGCAGATGGCAGAGAGCTTCTTTAAGGCAGACGAGCGTCTTGTCAACTTGGCCTGGGACGTTTGTCAGGAAGTAAATCCCGACGTTAGCGTCCTGAAGGGACGCGTAGTCAGCGGCGATCAGTTTATCGCAAAGAAAGAAGTCAAGGAGCGCCTGATCAACACCTTTCACGGTGACTGTGCAGAGATGGAGGGCGCTGCCATTGCACATGGCTGCTATTTAAACCAGATCCCCTTCGTGATCATCCGCGCCATCTCCGACAAGGCGGACGACAGTGCCGAGATGGACTATCCCACTTTCGAGAAGGCTGCCGCAAAGCATTGCGCAAAATTAGTGGAGAACTTAGTTCCCTCCATTTAATCTGTTTATATAAGAAATATTTACGTTTAAGTCAGGGTTTGAATCAAACCCTGACTTATTTTAAAAAATTTTAAAATAAACAGTATATAACAGTTGACAACTGTTACAAACTGTTATATACTGTTAACTGTAGACAGCGGGAGGGCAATCGCGCAAACGTCTTCCATAGCTTTGTATGGCGCGTACAAGGTCACTGCTTACAAGAAAGGTAAAACCATAATATGCATATTATATTGAATAACTCATCCATGATACCAGTTTACGAACAGCTGATGGCACAGATCAAGCAAGAGATCATTCAAGGTGGCCTCGCTGAGGGGGAAGCACTTCCCTCCGTGCGCAGCTTCTCCAATGAGCTCAGGATCAGTGCCCTGACCATCAAGAAGGCTTACGATAAGCTGGAAGAGGAAGGATTCGTGGTCACCGTACACGGGAAAGGTACCTACGTGGCGGCCATGGACAGGCAACTTGCAGTAGAAGCACGCCGGAAAGCCGTTGAGGAGGACTTCTCCCTCGCGGTCTCCAAGGCAAAAACCGTTGGTCTCACCGATGACGAGATCCGGGAAATCTTAGAGATTCTCCTTTCGGAATCCTAAGCTTCCCCGTCGTCCCGGCGACGCCAAAACATTAGAAATAAAAGGATTGGGAAAAAAATATGATCAAGATAGATAATCTTCAGAAAAACTATAAGGATTTTTCACTGGACGTTTCGCTTGAAATCCCGGCTGGAACCGTGACTGGCCTCATCGGCAAGAACGGCGCCGGAAAAAGCACCACCATCAAGGCCATTCTCGGCCTGATCAAACCCGACGGAGGAACCCTGGAGGTCCTGGGCAAGGATCCCAAAGATTTCACCTCCAAGGACAAGGAGCAGCTTGGCGTTGCCCTCTCCGATTCCGGTTTCAGCATGATGCTGAACCTTGAGGATATCGTAAAGATCCTAAAGAGCATGTATCGCAGCTTTGACGAAAAGTTCTTCCGCGAGCAGTGCAAGGAGCAGGGACTTCCCTTCGACAAGACGCTCAAGGATTTCTCCACCGGCATGAAGGCGAAGCTTCGCGTTCTGGTTGCCATCAGCCACGCTGCCAAGCTTCTGATCCTCGACGAGCCCACGTCCGGTCTCGACGTTCTGGCGCGAAACGACATCCTCGACATGCTTCGCGATTACCTTGCACAGGACAGTGAGCGTTCCATCCTGATCAGTTCCCACATCTCTTCAGACCTGGAAGGCCTTTGCGACAACGTTTACATGATCCACAAGGGCAAGATCATTTTACGCGAGGACACCGACGCCATCCTTGGACAGTACGGCATCCTGAAAGTCAGCGAAGACGAATACGCAAAGCTGGATAAGCAATATTTGAAGGCGACGAAGAAGGAATCCTTCGGATACTCCTGCCTTACCAACGAAAAGCAATTCTACTTGGACAATTATCCTAACATCGTCGTTGAGAACGGCAACATCGACGACATGATCATGATTTTACTGGGAGGAAAATAACATGAAAGGTTTAGTGTTAAAAGATTTTTTACTGATTGCAAAGCAAAAGAAATTGGCGATTATGTACGTATTTGTAGCATTCTTTCTCAGTCTTTCAATGGATTCGACCTTCATCCTAAGCTATTTTTCCCTGATCGGGTCCCTGATCGTATTGACGACTCTTTCTTATGACGCTTATGATAACGGTTATCCGTTCCTGATGACTCTGCCCGTTGACGCCAAGACCTACGTATACGCAAAATACGTCTTCTCGTTCTTGGGCCTCCTTTTCTTCTGGATTGCCGGAGTGATCCTTCAGTTCGCCAGCCTGATCTTCCAGAAAGAGTCTTTTGAAGTTTTGGATACTCTGAGCATGGACCTTGTCTTTTTCCCCGCGTTCCTGTTCATCATTGGCTTGATGCTCCCCATTACCATTAAGTTTGGGGCCGAGAAAGCCCGCATCGTTCTCATGGTGATCTTTGGCATTGTCTTTGTTGTAGGCCTTATGGGCAAAAAAGTACTGGAGACCACAGTAAGGGATTATCACATTGACTTAGCTGCGATCGTAAAAAAATTAGATGCCATGCCGCAGCAGGTCGTGGCACTCTCCCTGGCTGGGCTTGGCATCCTGGCATTCGTGATCTCCATGATGATCAGCATTGGCATTATGAAAAAGAAAGAATTCTAACGTTCCTCTTCTTTCTTCTTTTTCCGAAAGATAAGAAACTTGCTAAAAATATAATTTACGACCATGACTAGCACGGAAGAAATAAATATTTTACTGATCCAGTAATTCCAGTGGAAGATATTGACCGTCAGCCACATAATGAAGACGTCTAACACCCACGTGGACAATCTGGAAGAAGCGAACCCCAGAAATTCTTTGAATATCTGGGGATTCGTGCTTTTAAATACCCATTTTCTGTTGAGCGGATATGCAAAGCACACGCCGGCGATCCAGTTCAGCGTATTGTTCAAAAAGTTCTGGAAGGAGGAATTCTCCACGTCCAAAAACAGTTTACCAATGCCGGCCACGCCCCAGCAAAAAAACGTTACCATGAAGCCTACGATCACGTAAACGATGAGCTCACGGTACTTTATCATCAGTTCTTTGATCTTATTAAACATCTATCAATGCTCCAATTCCATTTCGCCATTGGATCACATGCCGGGAAGCACAAACCAGATCAGATAGTTTGCGGCTGCACCAGCGATCAGTGCAATGATCGTAACGATCCAATGCTTTAAGGTAGAATATCCAAATCTCTTAAACAGCCTGGCGATCTTGATCAAGATCATGCCATACAGGAAGAAAAATGGCAATGCCACGATGCAGATTACGCTGTGGAATATGATTTCAAAAAAAAGCATGACCACCAGCGTGGAATACCACATCTTCGAAAGCTCATATTTCGGATAATTCTCATCTGACTCGCCAACTTCCTGATCAAATCTGGTAATCAATACGTTGGTGCTGATGAAATTCCAGGTAAATCCAGCTCTCAGTTTCTCTTTTTTCTTAAGTTCGTCATCGATGTCGTCACCCCAATTATTCGTCATCGCCATGGCAATACCCCCTTAGTAAATCGTTTTTATCCCTGCTATTATCTTATTCCATTAAAGCAAGAATGTCAATTGTTTTACAAATCAACTATTTCCATGGGAAACGTTAGGGGTTAACGACGTTGCGGCACTCGCCTCGTAAAAAAGAAGCAATATTGTCGTACACGCCTTGCACGCAACGCTTTCTCGCCTCGACGCTCGCCCAAGCCAGGTGCGGCGTGATGATCAGCTTCGTGCTGTCTTTGATCTTTGACAAAGGATTTGATTCCTGAAGCGGCTCCTTCTCAAGCACGTCCAAGCCCGCTGCCGCGATCTCACCACTCATCAGGGCATCATAAAGATCAGGATTGTTGACTACCGGGCCGCGCGCCACGTTGATCAGATACGCCGTCTTCTTCATCTTCCGAAGGGCTTCGGCATCAATATAATTGCGCGACAGATCACTCAGCGGGCAGTGCAGCGAAAGGAAATCGCTCTCTGCAAGAAGAGTATCCTTGTCCACCTGCGGATAATCCGTGCAGGTGCTCTTCCCAGTGACGGAGGTAAAGATCACCTTACATCCAAAGGCCGTCGCCAGCTTCGCCACGCGCCTGCCGATATTGCCCATGCCGACAATGCCCCAGGTCTTTCCTTCCAGTTCATAAAAAGGAACGTCAAAATTCGAAAAACGATCCTGCGCCGAATACGCGCCAGACTTGACATACATGTCATAATGCATCAGTTTCTGCGACAACGCCAGCGCCAGCGTAAGCGTGTGTTGCGCGACCATTCCCGTGGAATAATCCACGACGTTGCGCACCTGGATCCCCCTGGACTTACAGTATGCGAGGTCACAATTGTCAAATCCCGTTGCCAATTCGCAGATCAGCTTCACGTTCGGGCAATCCTTCAGGGTACCCTCCCGCATGGGCGATTTGTTGCAGACAATAATGTCCGCGTCCCCCACCCTCTCGGCAACCTCCTGCTCCGTCACCGTATTAGCGTAGGCCGTCACCTCACCCAGTTCACTAAAGCAATCCACGGAAATGTCCGTGCCTGCACTGTTTCTCTCGAGTAAAACGATTTTCATTTTCTCACCCGTCCCATCGTCATTGTATTCTTTGTCTCTAAGTATAATCGATGCGTCTGCCAATTACAATTGAAACTTCTTTCGATTGCTTTTTCCCGTGCTTTCGCATATAATGATGAGGGGTAGTTTGCCCCATGATCTTTGACGAAAGGAAGAATCATTATGAGATACGTAACTCACGGAACTTGCTCCACGGCGATCGACGTGGAGGTAAAGGATGGAATCATAGAATCCGTACAGTTTGTCGGTGGTTGCAACGGTAACACCAAAGGTATCAGCGCTCTCGTAAAGGGCATGCCCGTGGAAGAAGCCATCAGCCGCCTGAAGGGCATTAAGTGCGGTTTTAAGTCCACCTCCTGCCCGGATCAGCTGGCACAGGCCCTGGAGCAGCTGCAATAGGCTTGCGGGCGTTGACGGAATACAACGCTGGCGAAATTTATAATAAGAAAATGATTCGAGGATAAATTCATGAAACGAATTGTTCTTACGGGCGGCGGCACGGCAGGTCACGTGACGCCAAATCTTGCGTTGCTTCCCTCCTTGCGGGAAGCCGGCTTTGAGATTGAATACGTTGGTTCCTACGAGGGCATTGAGAAAAAGCTCATCGCAGATTTTGGCATTCCCTATCACGGCATCGCCACGGGTAAATTCCGGAGATATTTGGATCCCAAGAATTTCTCCGATCCGTTCCGCGTGATGAAGGGCTTCTTTGAAGCCAAGAAATATCTCAAGGAATTCCAGCCCGACGTGGTGTTCTCCAAGGGCGGTTTTGTCAGCGTTCCCGTTGTCCGGGCCGCTGCGTCCTTAAAGATTCCCTGCATCATTCACGAGAGCGACGTAACGCCCGGTCTCGCCAACAAGCTCTGCATTCCCGTGGCAAAAAAGGTCTGCTGTAATTTCCCTGAAACGCTAAAGACGCTGCCTGCCGGAAAAGCAGTTCTGACTGGCTCACCGATCCGTAAGGAGCTGGCAGAGGGTAATGCCGTCGCAGGTCTTAACCTTTGCGGATTTACTGCAAATAAGCCTGTCATTCTCGTCATGGGCGGAAGCCTTGGCTCCGCAAACGTGAATCAGGCAGTGCGCGCCGCGCTTCCCGAACTCCTAAAGGATTTCCAGATCGTTCACCTGTGCGGTAAGGACAAAGTCGACAATCTCCTTTTGGATCAAGTGGGGTATAAACAATTCGAATACGTGAAGGCTGAGTTAAAGGACATCTTTGCAGCCACCGATCTTGTGATCTCAAGAGCCGGCGCGAATGCCATCTGCGAGATCCTTGCATTAAAGAAACCTAACATTCTGATCCCGCTTCCCGCAGAGGTCAGCCGCGGCGACCAGCTCTTAAACGCCGCATCCTTCAAGGAACAGGGCTTCTCCGTGGTGATCGAGGAGGATGACCTAACGACCAAGTCTCTGACGGAAGCCGTACAAAATCTATACAGGAATCGTCAGGCATACATTCAGACCATGTCCGCCAGCAGTCAGATGGACTCCGTTGCAACCATTATGGGACTCATCAAGGAAGCGGCAGGCATGAACGGAACGGAGAATTAGTCCATGGCAAAATATAACGTGATCGATCTCTTCGCTGGCGTTGGCGGCTTAAGCTATGGCTTTGCGCACAATCCCAATTTCAATATCATCTTTGCGAATGAATATGAAAAGGACATTGCAAAGGCTTATACGTTAAACCACCCCGGCGTCAACATGATCAATGAAGACATTCGGAACTTAACCAAAAAGCGGATTCTTGAAGCAACGGAGGGCAAGACCATCGACGTGCTCGTCGGCGGCCCGCCCTGCCAATCCTATTCCACCCTCGGCAAGCGCCAGATGGATGACAGGGCATGGCTCTTCGAGGAGTACTGTCGCATTCTCTCTTTTGTGAAGCCCAGACTCTTCCTGTTCGAGAACGTGTCCGGTCTTCTTAGCATGCAGGGCGGAAAGCTGATCGACGTGATCAAGGAAAGATTCCTGAAATTAGGATATGAAGTGCAGATCCAGCTCCTAAATGCCGTTGATTACGGCGTTCCCCAGTACCGTGAGCGCGTGATCCTGGTTGGCATGAGAGGCACAAATTGTTTCAAATATCCCGCTCCGACGCACGGCGACGGCAAGGGTCTTCTCCCTTACGTAACGCTGGAGGACGCCCTTTCGGACCTTCCCTCGATCAAAAGCGGCGGATGCGCCACAAAATATAAGACGAAACCCAAGAACGCTTATCAGGAATGGCTGCGTAAAAACAGCACCTCATTAGAAGAGTTTGAAGCGCCAAAAAACGGCGAGCGCATCCGTGCCATCATGGAAGCATTGCCGGACGGCGGTTCCAAGGAGGATCTCCCCGAAGAGCTCCGGCCAACCAGCGGTTACGGCAACACCTATGCAAAGATGTGGTGGAAAAAGCCGGCGCCCACCATGACGCGGAATTTTGCAACACCGTCTTCTTCCCGCTGCATTCATCCTAGGGATTCCAGATCCCTGACGACGCGCGAAGGCGCAAGACTTCAAAGCTTCCCCGACGATTACAAATTCTACGGGAGCCGCTCCAGAAAGAACTTAGAGATCGGCAACGCAGTACCGCCGCTTCTCTCCGTCGCACTTGCCAAGCAAGTCGTGAAAGCACTGAAAAAATAAGTTTTTAATATAATTGGGTCACGGGGACATATCTACTGACACATTTTCAAAACTGAAAAACTCGGGGCCGAGGCTTGATAGTATCCCTCAGGCACGTTCGCACTATGAGTGCAGCGTATCGGTGCTAAGGTGTCACGAGCGAATCCATCACACGTGACAAATTCGCTCGTATACGCCACCTAAGTACCGACGCTTGGCACACATGCCTGAGGGATACTATCAAGCCATCCCCTCGA
Organism: Lachnospiraceae bacterium; assembly: GCA_017552985.1. Taxonomy (GTDB): domain Bacteria; phylum Bacillota; class Clostridia; order Lachnospirales; family Lachnospiraceae; genus Acetatifactor. The sequence continues at coordinate 36,208 of JAFZNO010000076.1, read as the reverse complement.
GTATGTTGCAAGTTTTAGAAATTTATGTGTCAGTAAATATGTCCCTGTGACCCATTTTAGTAGGTTTACTCCTCAACGTAAATGGCGCGGGAGCCGCCGATATATTTTGCGCGGGTGCGGGCACAGACCACGTGGGCGTCCCCGATCCCGGTCGTGCGAATGCGCACGGGCACGGCCACGTCCCGCAGATGCATGCCGATCAGAGTGTCACCGATATCCATTCCGGCGTGGGCCTTCACGTGCTCCACCGCCACGGGATCTTCGAAGGAATTGTAGGCCGCGGTTGCAAAGGAACCGCCTGCCTTCGGCTGGGGAACCACGTTTACGATCTCATATCCATATTTTTCCGCTGCTTCCCTCTCCAGGATCAATGCGCGGTTTAAGTGCTCACAGCACTGCGCCACCAGAAAGACGCCCGCCTCTTCCGTGGCCTGGTAAATTCCCCCAAATACCATCTCCGCGAGCTCCGGGCTGGAGAACGTCCCGATGGTCGCACCGCCCACCTCGCTGGTCGAACATCCAACGACAAGCAGGTCACCCTTCTTCAGCTTTGCCTCTTCCAAAAGCTCTTTCGCTGCCTTATAAGCTTCATCACCCATTGCCACCACGTCATTCATTACCATCTCGCCTTCCCTCCCAATATTCTCCAAAACGCCACTCAGCCCCTGGTCCGGGCTTTCGCCACTATTTCATGCCAATCTCACAGGCAGACCGTCTCTCCAGGCTTACATTCCAGCAGCTTCTCGCCATCCTTGATCCAGACGCTTATCACGGAAGGATTGTAGATCTTCTTTCCGTCCATGGAATACGTCAGTCCCCGTACGGCATTTACGTAATCACAAATCTCCAGATTCGTTGCGTACCATACGTCATCGTGCCCCTGCATGAGCTCGCAGAACTCCTCCATCACGTTCCACGTGTCATCCCTGTCAAACTCATAGCTGTGTCCCCAGACGTACATGAGCGGCATCACGCGATACTCCGGCGAATTCAAAAGATTCCTGCCAATCTCCATAAGCCTCTCGTCCGCATGATGGCACGTCGGATTCCATTCCATAAAATCCGCAGGCACCATAAAATCATGCGTACTGTTTACGGTGCGGGAATACTTAAGGCCCACGGTCCTTGCGACCCGCTTCACCACGTCACCGTAGCGGCCGTACGCATAGGACAATCCCTGGATCATTCTCCCCGTCAACGCCTCCAGCGTTCTCCTGTCCTCCCCAAACTCCATCAAAAGCTGCTGCTCCGTAAGAAGCAGGGGATCCTTATGTTCCACGCCGTGACACGCAATTTCATGGTTAGCGTAAATGGTTCTTAGATCCTCTTCCCCAATAAAGGTTCGCCCGTGCTCCTTCGTGCCAATCCTTCCGGAATTCAGGTGAAACGTCGCCTTCATCCCGTACTTGTCGAATAAAGCCGCGAGCCGCCGGTCAAAGATCTGACCGTCATCATAGCTGAAAGTCAGTGCCAGGTGTTTTCCTTCCGGATACGCATACTGCATGTTTTTTTCCTCCCCGTTATCCCCACGCGCAAGGCAAATCCCCGAAGCTTATCCCCACGCGCCAAGCATTTTCAATCCAAAATATCCCATCAACAACACTGCCAAGAAGCAAAGGTTTGCCACCGTAAAATATCCGAAGTATTTTCCCTTCTTGTCCGGCACCAGTCTCGCCACGTACTTGTACGAGATCAGGCTCGCCATGGATGCGATCAGCGTTCCCATGCCGCCAAGATTCACGCCGATGAGCAGCGCCTTGTAATTATCCGAAAAGCCGGAAAGCAAAAGGGCTGCCGGCACGTTACTGATGACCTGGCTCGAAAGAATTCCCACTATGACTTCCCTGTCTTTCACAATGCCGGCGAGAAAATCCGCAAACGCCGGGATCCTGCCCATGTTCCCGATAAACACGAAAAACGCAATGAACGTAAGAAGCAAGAAATAATCGACTTTCTTTAACGTCTTCCAGTCAAAAATGCAAACGCATGCGAGCGTGACGCAAAGCGTCACCGGATATTCCAGCACGTTTGCCACCGTCAGGAGGCTTAATAAAAACAATACGCCGTAAACAGAAAGCAGAAACGTCTTTTTCGCGCCGGTTACGGTTGCGGCATCCGCATCCCGTTCCGCAAACGCCATCTCAAGCTTTCCTGCCCCGTCAGCACCATCCCGGGAATCTTCATTTGGTTTTCCCGCGCTCCCTTGCGCCTTCGGCGCACCCTTCGTCTTACCAACGCAGATGGACCAGATGATGAGCATGATGCCCGCAAGACTTGTGAGGGGCAGCATGTGCAACAAGAATTGTCCCACGGTCAGTCCCGCCTTGCCATATAAATAAAGGTTCTGGGGATTTCCGATCGGCGTCATCATGCTTCCGAGGTTCGCGCCAAGGGTCTCCAGCACGACCACGGGAATGACCAGACGATTTCTCGTCTCCTCCCCGAGAAGCTCTAATACCGTAAACGTAAAGGGCACAAACGTGATCAGTCCTACGTCGTTTGTGATCAGCATGCTAAAGAAAAATGCCAGTAATACCAGAACCAAGATCACGCGCACGCTGTCGGTCCCCACCTTTTTCAAAAGGCCTTGGGCGATCTTCCTAAAGAATCCCAGTCGCTGGAACCCTCCCATGACCGCCATCAGGCAAAAGAGCAGGGCCAGCGTCCGAAAATCCACGTAACCCAAGTATTCCTTGTCCGGATGGATCAAAAACGCTGACACAATGGCCAGAACCGTTGCTGCCGTCAATACAATCTCGTTCTTCAAAAACAAAAGAAAACTTCTCATGGTCTTATTACGTACGTTCCTTTGCTTATAATATCATTTTTCACCTCATTTTAGCATGGGCGGAGTGCTTTGTAAACAAGACGCATAGCATTTGTGATCCTGGGAAAACTATGACGGAAGAAAACGGAATGAAAAACGGAATAAAAAGAAAGGAAGACTTATGACGGAAAACAAGAATGACGCGTGCAGTTACAGCCAAAACGACAACCCGGAAGACAACGCCCCAATCAATGCCAGTCTGCAGGAGAACGTTGCCAAGCTTCACAAACTCCTGCCCCTTGGAAAAAGCTTTGACCTGATGACGAGAGATCTCCTTCTCGGTGAAACCAAGGCTTTCTGGATCGGCCTCAACGGGTTTTGCGTCTCAGAATTATTGGAAAAAATGTTTGGCGCGCTGCAAGGGACGGAGGGGGAGCAGGCTAACCTGCCGCAGCTTTCTGCCTCAGGGCAAGGTTCAAATGCTCCCGCCGATAATGACAATTCGCTTCACGCCTTCATAGAAGCCCGCGTCGGCATTGCGCAGATTAGCTACGCCTTTGATTTTACCGTCGTTCTTGACAAGCTCACCAGCGGTAATTCCGTCCTCTTTGTCGACGGCTTCGCGCAGGCCGTCATATTGGACACGCGGGCCTATCACTCCCGCAGTGTCGATGAGCCAGAGCTCGAAAAGATGACCCGCGGCGCCAGAGACGGATTCATCGAAATTCTCCTGACCAATGCCAATCTGATCCGGCGACGGATCCGCTCCCCGCATCTCGTCTTCGAAATGCACGAAGTGGGTGAGATCGGCAAAACTGACGTATGTGTCGCATATCTTGAGGACCGCTGTGACCCGGAGCTTGTCCGGAAAATTTCCCAAAAAATAGATGAGTTAAAGATCACTGCCCTCACCATGGGAGCAAAGAGCTTGGAGGAACTTCTGGTAAAGCGGCGCTTTTTCAATCCGCTGCCGAGCCTGCAAATGACCGAGCGCCCGGACGTGGCCGCAAGCTATCTGGCAGAAGGCTACGTCCTCGTGCTGGTGGACAATACTCCCATGGCTCTCGTTCTGCCCTGTACCATCTTCCATTTTACGCAGACGGCGGAGGATTATTACAAAAATCCCCTGGTGGGGACTTACCTGAGATTCATCCGGTTCCTGTGCATGCCCGTGGCCCTTTTGTTTTTGCCACTGTTCCTGCTCATCACGGCTTATTATCCACAGCTGGCGGAAAAGCTCCAGCTGATCTCAACGGAAATCCCCTCCAAGGGACGTCTTTTCTTTTACGTGCTCGTTGTTGAATTCTTTCTTGCGATGTTCCAGTACTCCGCATCCTTAAGCTCAGACCGTTTTTCCGGTGCATTGTCCATCGTGGGCGGTCTGCTGATAGGTGACATTGCCGTCAGTTTGCATTGGAGTACTTCAGAAGTTTTATTTTACGGCGGCATCACGCTCCTGGCGACCATCTCCGTCTCGTGTGTCGAGCTTTCTGACGCGCTGCGCCTCTACCGCATGTTTTTATTGCTTTGTACGTTCTTCGCCGGCGTTCCCGGCTTTTGGATCGGTCTGGGACTCGTGCTCCTGTCCATCCTCACCACCCCGACCTTTGGGGGCTACAGCTATTTCTGGCCTCTCATTCCCTGGAACGGAAAAGCGCTCGTCAACCTCATCCTGCGCACTCCCACCGCCAAGGCCCAACCCAGCAAGGTCTGGAAGCGCTGACTGAGTCAAGCTGACCACCTTAGCAAACCCGCAAAACCCATGGCTAAGGCTTGATGGTATTTAACGACCGAGAAAATAGGCGTCGATTCCGTCGGCGATTCCCTTCGCCAGCTTATCCTGATATTCCTCCGTGGCCATGAGTCTGTCTTCCTGCTCATTGCTCAAGTATCCCATCTCCACGATGGTGACGGGAACCTGGCACCAGTTGACGCCACTCATGGTGTCCGTCTCCCAGACCTTGCGCTTCTTACAGCCGCATTCAGCGCACAGCCCGTCCAAGACGGCATCCGACAAAGCCCTGCTCTGCTCATACAACGCGCTGTTGTAAGGATTCTTTTTCGTCTGGCAGATGGTCTCAGCGCCGTTTACGGAGCTGTCATCAGACCCGTTCGCGTGAATCCTGATAAAGGCATCAGCATTCGCGTCATTGGCCACGGCCGCACGCTCGCTGTTGCTAATGTTGACGTCGTGCGTCTCCCGCACCATGATCACGTCATAACCCCGATCCAACAGGATCGTCTGCAGTTTCTTCGCCACGATCAGGTTCAGTTCATATTCCGCCTGCCCCGTAAATTTCCCCCTCGTTCCGGCGGAAACCTTTGCCTTCATGGTCGATGAACCTGGCCCGTCAGGCTCTTTTTCCGAATTTCCCTTTTTCTGATGACCGGCATCGATCACGATCAGTTTACCGCCAGTTCTCACGTTATTTCCGCCTTGCGGGGCACTCTCCGCACTTTTGCTTTTCTCAGACGCCGCGCTCTCCTTACTCTCTGCAGCTTTGCTTTCTTCCCGCGCCGTGCTTTCCTTGCTCTCCGTTACTTCGCTTCCCTCGCTCTCTGCAGTTTTGCTTTCTTCCCGCGCCGCGCTTTCCTCACTCTCCGTTACTTCCTTTTTTCCTTCTGCCGTATCCTCCCAGGATTCGATCGGCACCCCTGACGGGAATCCTTCCAGCGATTCCGCGTTATCGGAACATGCCGCCAGGCCCACGCAAAGGCATATCAGCAACATGCATTTCTTTATTTCTAAGAATAATCTTCCTTTTTGCATAACCAAACGACCATTTCCTTTCCCGAGCAAGCCCATGATAAAGGCTGCCCCCGTAAATCCCCTTCATTATAGCAAACTGGCACCAAAATGAAAACAAAAGAAATCATAAACTACAGACGCGAAAGAATGTTGCGCAAACCTCTCCCCCATGCTACAATCACCATGGAAAGAAAAGGAGCTAAACGCATGATCCAAATTGATCTGATCACCGGATTCTTAGGTTCCGGCAAAACCACCTTTATCAAAAAATATGCCGAATGGCTGGTGTCTCAGGGTTACCACGTTGGCATTATCGAGAATGATTTCGGCGCCGTCAACGTGGACATGCTCATGCTGCAGGATCTCCTCGGCGACAGGATCGACGTGGAGCAGATCGTCGGCGGCAGCGTCGTGACGGATTGGAAAAGACGCTTTCGCACCAAGCTGATCTCCATGGCCATGCGCGGTTTTAACCGCATTCTCGTGGAGCCCTCCGGCATTTACGACGTGGACGCCTTCTTTGACGTTCTTCACGACGAACCCATTGATTCCTGGTATGAGGCCGGCAATGTCATCACCATTGTGGATGCCTGCATGGACGAGCATATGTCCCGCCAGGAAGAATACCTAATGGTATCCCAGTCCGCCAACGCCGGCATGCTCATATTGAGCAAGGTGCAGGATGCATCCCCGGACAGGATCGCCGGCACGCTCTCCCGACTGAATCACGCCATGGAAGAATTCAAATGCCCGCGCCGTTTTGAAATAAGCGGTCCGCAGGCCAATCCCCTGTGCAAGCCCTGGGACTGTCTCACGGATGAGGATTTCACCCTGATTTCCAGCTGCGGCTGGGTGCGCGCGGATCACGAGAAGCTTTGGTTTGATCCAAAGAAAGCTTTCTCTTCCCTGTTTTTCATGCACGTAAGACTCCCGCAGGAAGCGTTGGAACAAACACTGCAACAACTATTCCAAAAGGATGACTTGGGGACCATCTTTCGCATAAAAGGCTATCTGCCTCTTCCCGAAGGGGATTGGCTCCAGATCAATGCCACTCCCTCGGAGACCCTGTGCAAACGCGTTCCCCTGGGCCAGGAGATTCTGATCGTCATCGGACAAGATCTCCAGGAATCATCGCTTCGCCCATACTTTTTCCCAACGGATCCTGCTTTATGACACATGCGTCATAAGGATTCATCGAAAGGAGAAACCCATGTCTGACGTCCATTCAGCCATATCGCCAAAACCTGACGTCTATTTTCAGTTGATCAAAGGCCTTGCTTACTTTCTGCTTCTTATTGTGACAGAGGTTGCTGCCGTCAACGTCTTGGCGATTTATTACGCCTTCCGGATGACCAAAAACCCCCCTTCCGGGACGGAGACCAATTTCGCGCAGATTTCTGCTGACGCACTCGAAGTTGCACTTGCGAACGTCAATGCACGGTTGATCATCTACGCTTTCATTCTTATTATCGTTCTGTTCCTCTTTTTTGCCCTGCGCAAAAAAAACTTCCGGGAAGAAACGCGGTTCAAGAAATTCTCCGTTAAATACCTTCCGGCCATGGCTCTGCTTACGTTCGGTTTCTACTTTTTAGTCACCGCCATACTGAATCTCCTGCCCGATTCATTCATGGAAAGCTATTCTGAGTCCTCAAACTTTATCATTGAAGGCTCTTTTGTCTTTTCCATGATCGCGCAAGGTCTCGTCGCTCCCCTCACGGAGGAACTGATCTTCCGCGGTCTCATGCTTAGCCGCTTTGACAGGGCCCTTCCAAAATGGATCGGCATTCTGATCTCTTCCCTGCTCTTTGGCATAGCCCACGGTGATTCCATATGGTTTGCGTATGCTGCCGTCTTGGGCTGCATCTTCTGTGTTGTCGCAGAACTGACGGAATCCATTTTCAGCACTTATTTGATGCATTGCGCGTTCAATGGAATTGGCACCATTTTAGCATATTATTACCCGGATATTGACCGTTTCGAAATGAATCTTTTCCTGCTCATTAGCATTCCCATGATAGCTGCAGGCATCTTTCTTCTTCACCGTACGCATAAGGCTGCCAAGATCATAAAGGAATGACGTAGTAGACAGAATTTAATGCCAAAAACTGATAAGTGAGGACACGTTTGTGAATGTTTTGTCTTTAGATGACGTTAGTTTGGCCTTTGGCCAAAGAAAAATATTTGATCATTGTTCCTTCTTTTTGCAGGAGGGCGAAAAGGTGGGGATCATCGGCATCAACGGAACCGGCAAGTCCACGCTGCTTAAGCTCATTGCCGGATTAGAGGAGCCCGACGAGGGAAAACGCACCCTGGCAAATAACCATTTGGTCCGCTTCCTTCCCCAATCTCCCACGTTTCCTCCGGAGGAGACCGTTCTCGAGGCCGTGATGAAGGACAATCGCAGGGAGGATAATGCCACGACCCTCGAGGGCGATGCCAAAAGCATGCTGACGAGACTGGGCGTCACGGACTTTTCCCAGCCCTGCGGCGAGCTCTCCGGCGGGCAGCGTAAGCGCCTTGCCCTTGTGAGCGTCCTATTGTCTCCCGCGGAAATCCTGGTGTTGGACGAGCCAACCAACCACCTCGACGGCGAAATGTCCGACTGGTTGGAAAAAACGCTGCGGAACTACCGCGGAACCTTATGCATGGTAACCCATGACCGCTATTTCCTTAACAGCGTATGTAACCGCATCGTCGAGGTCGACAAGGGTTCCCTTTATTCCTATGAGGCCAATTACGCAGGCTATCTGGAACTCAAGATGCAGCGCGAGGACATGGAGCGCGCCAGCGCAAGAAAGCGTGCGTCCATTTTGAGAACAGAGCTCGCCTGGGTACAGAGAGGAGCCAGGGCCCGCACCACCAAGCAAAAAGCCCGTCTGGAGCGTTTTGAGGAATTAAAGAATGCCAAGGGTCCCGTGGAAGACGGTCGCGTGGAGATCTCATCCCTCTCCTCGCGCCTTGGAAGGACCACCGTTGAACTCAGTAACGTCAGCAAATCCTATGGCGATCAGGTTTTGATCAAGGACTTTTCCTACAATTTCCTGCGGGACGACCGCGTGGGCTTCATTGGGCCAAACGGCTGCGGAAAATCAACCCTCATGAAGATCATCCTTGGTTTGGAGAAACAGGATGCGGGGACCGTGGAAATTGGCCAGACCGTCAAGATCAGCTACTATGCCCAAGAAACTGACACCACCGTCATGAATCCAAGCCAGCGCGTCATTGATTATATCCGCGACGAAGCCGAATTCGTGGAAACCCCGGAAGGTAAGATCAGCGCCGCCAAAATGTTGGAGAAATTCCTCTTCGAGGGCGAGGATCAGTATGGTCTCCTCGGAAAGCTCTCCGGCGGCGAGCGAAGGCGCCTGCACCTGTGCAAGGTACTCATGAGCGCCCCTAACATCCTGATCCTGGATGAGCCTACGAATGACCTGGACGTGACCACCCTGCAGATTCTCGAGGATTACCTCGATGGATTTCCCGGGATTGTCATCACCGTAAGTCACGACCGTTACTTCCTCGACCGCATTGTCCGCCGGATCTTCGCCTTTGAAAAGGGCGGCGTTCTAAAGCAATATGAAGGCGGATACACGGACTACGCGATCCGCAGGGACGAGATTCTTGCCGCCGCGGCAAATCACCCGGAGGGCTCCGCTGTCCCTTCCCGCAGTGATGCCGATAAGAATGCCGAAGGCTCTTCCAGTGCCAACTGGCGGTCCGACCGGAAGCGCAAGCTAAAATTCTCCTATCAGGAACAAAAGGATTACGAGACGATCGAAAGCGAGATCGAGGCAATTGAAGAAAAGATCGCCAAGCTGGATCAGGATTACCTAAAGCATTCCAGCGACTTCATCAAGCTTGGCCAGATCGCCAAGGAAAAGGAAGAAGCCGAGGCCCTTCTGGAGCAGAAAATGGACCGTTGGGCATATTTGGAAGACCTGGCGATCAGAATAGAAAACGGAGAGTACGTCTAACTGACGGCTCTCCGTTTTTTCACTAATTCAATTCATATAACCAGATTCCCCAATAAGAGGTATCCGACTCATAATAGCCCAGAGGCTTTAGTCCCGTCTGCTCTGCGTCCCGGATCTCCCCCGCGGAGAAAATATATTCACATCCCAGATCCTTCAAGGCATCCAGGTCAAATTCCAAGCCCTGATACTTGACCTGATCCCGCTTCGACAACATGTATGCCGTGCCCGACTGGGAATTGAACAGGTAGCACCTGCTTCCCCAATCATCAAAATAGCTTGCCGTCGCCGGCACCTTTTCCAATTCCTTCGCAATGACCTTGCGGAATTTATGCTTATACTCCAGGGAATAATTGTTGGAATAGCCGTCAACCGTATAGAATCCGTGCATGAGGGAAACGCCGGGATTCATGCCAAGATGCGCAACGCGATAGGTTTTCTTATCCTTGCCGATCTTTTCATCAATCTGCTTCATGACGTCCTCGGAGTAATAACCTTCCCAAGTAATATAACCCGTGATCTCCGGCCTGGTCCTGTTGTTATACTGATTGACGTTCTGGTAGAAAAAGGAATTCGCCGCGATCTTTATGACCACCGGCAGCAGGATTCCCGCGAAGATCACGCAAAGGATCGTCTCGCTCTGCCAAAGCTTCCCCTGCCCGGCATCGGCTTTACCGTAAGACGCTTTCTCTTCATCGTCTTCCTTGCGGACCGGCCACCAGCAGGAAATGATCACGGCCAGCTCCAGAAGCCACCCCGCTGGATACAGCCAGTAAAAACGTTCCATCTGGAAATACCGTAGGAACCCTGCCTGACCGTTCTTCCACTGCACCACGGGCTCCGACTTGCAAATGCCGAAGAAAACGGCGATCCCAATCAAAACAACGAAACCGCCCAAGGCGATCCAATATCTGGTCCTACGCTCCTTCTCCCACCCGCGCAGGAAAAATGCGCCCACGGCCAGTAGCAGGATCATGGGAAGGATCAGCGTTCCCTGATAGCCATACATGTGCTGGGAGCCTTCCTTCAACACGCTCCAAACCGTTTCAAAAAAGGGCTGACTGCCACTCACCGTCTCCACCCGGTGACTGACAAAATCCCCCGTGCCAAATAATATCTCCTGAAAGAGGCGAAAGCACGAGATCACGTAGGTACCCAGCAATACAAAGAATCCGATCAGACAATGCTTGATCTCTTCCTTGCGTATCAAGCGGTACAGGATCAGAAGCACGGCAAAGCCGAGAACGCAGTATCCCGTGAGTACCAGATGACTGCAAAAACCAAACAGCGCGATCATGCCAAGGGCCGGAAGGATTCTTTTTTTCCTGCACAGATACAGAAAACCAAGGATCACCATCGGAATCCCCATCTGTGACAGGCCGTAGATCACGTAATACGGCAGCATCGCAAAGCATGAGGCGGTCGCAACCGCCAGAAGATTACTCTCCGTCAGCTCCTTCACAAGAAAATACGTTCCCAAAAAGGCGCAAAAGAAGATAAACACGTAAGCCGTCAAAAATGCTTTGAACGGCGAAAGAAGCAAGAACAGCGGCAGAAACAGAATGGCCGAAGGCGTTATTCCGCTGGCTCGGATGCCTCCCATCATTTCCGGGATCTCGCTTTGCCCCAAGTGCCTGGCGGTCAACACGTAGTTCATCATGGACTCATCCAACTGATCATGCCACGTAAACACGCATCCCTCCCCCAGCATGGCGATGGGAGCAAACGCGACGGCAAACAGAAGAAAGCCAAATAGCCATAACGGCTTATGATCGATCCAGCGCAAGCACCGGTCTAAGGTTTTGATCAGGTTTTTCATTTTGTAACGCTCCAATGGACAAAAAGAAAATGCTTGTCACGCATCATTTCTTTGATTATAATAAACATTAGCATACTTCCATCGAAAAATAAAGGGGGAATACACATGGGCTTTCTAGACAAACTGTTTGGTTCCAACGTCGCTGACAAGATTAAAAATGCCGCTGAGACCGTGGCAAAAGAAGCTACCAATGCCGTAAATGCCGCAGCAAATCCCAATTCTGCCGCGTCTAACGCACGGCCTGCATCCGCTGCACCCGCACCCTCTTCTTCCGGTGCGGAGTCTGGATTCTCCTGGGGCCCCACGATGCCCGATGAGGAGAATCAGTTTAATTATCCCGGCACCTATGATCAGTACTTCCTTTACGTATATTCCAAGAATTTTCCCGCGTACCGCCTGACGTCGGATTCCATCCGCAAGGGCCGCGCGACCAAGATCACTTTTTGGAACGGCGACGCAAGGGCTTTGGTGGTGGAACTGATGTCCGATACCAGTTCTGCCGATAGCGTCCGCTACAACTGCCACAAGGAGCACGTACCCTATCTTAGGTTCTACTACAACCATCCAGGCTGGTGGAACACGAAGGCTTACGTCATCGAGCGCACCAAGAAAGCCTTGAACCAGTGATCGCTACCAAGCAACTACATACGCTCAACGCCAAAAACAGGAAGAGAACGCTTAGCGCCTGTGGCGGGTCCGGCGTGAAACAATTTATGGTTTCGCAGGCAGCCGTTTCACGTACGATCCCGTAGAATTCAAGGAATTTCCTTGAATTTTAACCCTTTTCTCTTCCTGTTTTTTATATGTAACCAATCTAATCCACGCGTGCAAGTGATTTGGCAAACGCCGTCCGAGGGTCCCGAAATGTCTTTATTGGATAGCCTCTCCCAGCAGGAAGTCTGGGAAAAATTTTATGCATATAAGACGTCTCTCGCCTGCCAAGGGGCTGCTGCCCGGAGCCTGCGGGAGTTTATTGACGTGCAGGGGTACCTTCCCGTCTGCGAGGAGATCCGGCAAATCACTTCCCGGCAGACCGCTTCCGCCGAACATTTTCCTGTTTCCAGGGAAACGGCCTCCGGCGTACAGTTCCCCCTGCCCCGGAAATCCGTCATCAGCAAGCAAAGCTCCCAGAAAAAGCGCGTGGTCTATACCTATCCGGAAGCGGAGAACTTGGTCCTAAAGCTTTTGACCTATCTGCTTCTTCGAAAGTATGACGGACTGTTTTGCGACAACCTTTTTTCGTTTCGCCCAAACAGGAGTGCCAAGGACGCCATCCGGCGGCTCCATAAGATTCCAGACTTACGACGGAAATACACTTATAAAGTCGACGTCAGCAATTACTTTAACTCCATCCCCATCGATAGACTCCTTCCGGAACTGGAAGCCGTGACAAAGGACGATCCGACGCTGTTTTTCTTCCTAAAGTCTCTTTTAACGGAGCCCTGCGTGAGGGGCGGCCAGTCACCTGAAGGCAATCTGATCCGGGAACAAAAGGGCATCATGGCGGGCACGCCGCTGGCATGCTTTTACGCGAACCTGTACCTCCGCGACATGGATCAGTTCTTTTATGACCAGGACATTCCCTACGCCCGTTACAGCGATGACGTCATCGTCTTCGGTGATTCCATGGAAGAAGTCCAGCGCCATGCCGATGCCATCCGGAGTTTTCTTTCGGAAAAGGGTCTTGCCGTCAATCCGGCGAAGGAAGAATTCCGCACGCCGGAAGAAGGTTTTCTCTTCCTTGGCTTTTACGTACGGGACGGTCAGGTGGACGTATCCCCCGTCTCCGTCCAAAAGATCAAGAAAAAAATGCGCCGCAAGGTGAGGGCCCTGCAGCGCTGGCAAAAACGAAACGACCTTTTGGGTGAAAAGCCGGCAAAGGCTTTTATCCGCACCTTTCACCGCAAGCTTTTGGAAAGCCCCGTGGAGAATGATCTCTCCTGGAGCTATTGGTATTTCCCGACGCTCACCGTCACGGACAGCCTCCATGTCATCGACCTTTACGCACAGGAGTGCATCCGCACCTTGCTCACGGGAAAGCACACAAAAGCCAAATACAACGCGCGCTATGAAGACCTAAAGGCCCTGGGATACCAAACCCTGGTAAATGCCTACCATCAATTTTTAAAAGAGCATTCGTCCGGCCGTCCGTAACGGACCGCATCACGACAAAAATATAAAAAGAATAGGATTACAAACCGTGAAGAAATCAACCAACAGTGCTTCCGCGAACTCCGCAGAAGCCACAAAAGAATCAGGATATAAAAAAGTCATCAGCCAGATCACGGGCTTATTTCTGCCCATCATCGGCTGCCTTACTGCCGCCAGCATTCTAAAGAGCATCCTTATTTTGCTGGTCAATTTCGGCGTACTCTCCACCCAAAGCGGCCTATATGCCGTCTTCTACGCCCCATCTGACGGATTCTTCTACTTTCTGCCCTTCTTTCTGGCCTTAACGGCATCGAAGCAATGGAACACGGATCCTTTCATCTCGCTGCTGATCCCCGTGGCCATGCTCTATCCCGACATTGTCGCCGTTTTGGAAAACAACCAGGGATTAAGCTTTCTGGGTCTCCCGATCCAGCCGGCGATCTACCATTCCAGCGTGATCCCGGTGATCCTCGCCGTCGGTCTTTTGTACTTTGTAGAAAAGCCCTGTGAAAAATTCCTTCCGGAATCTCTCAAGGGCTTCCTAAAACCGTTAATCTGTGCTCTGATCGTGTTACCCGTCACCTTCCTGCTCTTTGGTCCCATGGGTGGCTGGATCGGAGATCTCCTAACGAAAATCTTTTACGTATTATACTATTGGAATCCAACCGTTGCCGGCGTATTTATGGGCTTCTTCATCCAGCCCATGGTCTTCCTTGGCGCTCACTGGAGCATCGTGCCCGTCTGCATCAACGCGATCGCGGCAAACGGTTTCGACACCATCTTGCCTCTGCTAGGCGGCGCCGTCTACGGGCAATGCGGCGCATCCCTTGCCCTCGCGTTGATCGCCAAAGACAAGAAACAGAAAAGCATCTGCTTCCAGGCAGCCTTCTCCTGCGCCCTGGGCGTCACGGAACCAGCTCTGTTTGGCGTAACCGTCAGCAAGCCGCGCGCCATGCTCTCTGCCTGCATTGCAGGTGCCGTTGGCGGCGGCATCGCAGGTTTCGCGGGTGCGCAGTGCAGTTCCTTTGCATTCCCGAGCTTTGTCACCTGCGTCGCCTACGTGGGTCCCGGCTTTGCCGCATTCCTTCTGTCCATGGTCATTGCTTTCCCGATCGCATTCCTTCTGACCATGGCCCAGAAAAAACAGCTATCCTAATACCTCACTTGCTGTCCCCAGCCCCCGGCCTGCTGCGCCTGGGGCTTTTTTTGCATCAGGGAAGTGCGGTACTCCGCAAAATCCGTAAAGCCGGTGAGACGCTTAATGTCTTGATAACGATGGAAATATTCCTTGCTAAACACCACGTGATACTGCTTTGGCACGCGCTTGAACACGTTGGTCAGATTTGTTTCCGGCCCGCTTAGGTTAAATACCTCATAGTAGAAAATGAACTGATTAATAAAGACCTTACGCTCAGGAACGTTCACCAGCGGGATCCGCCAGCAATCCTTCTTTCCAAACATGGGCTTCATGAGAAGCGTGCGTCCGCCGGACGTGATCATCCACCAGCGGTCAAACAGGGGCATCTTCTTCGTTCCGTTAAGCTTCTTCTGGAGATATACCGGGATTGCCAGCTCAACGTTTACGCCATCCAATTGCTTTCTGATCTTGGCGGGAATCCTCTTTGCGACCAATGGGTAATCCGTTTTGTAACCACCGAAAATCTTCCGGAAGAGGGGTTTGGCGAATACGTTGTTAAAGTACCTGCTCGCAAGGTAAGCCTGGCGGAACAAAAGAAGCGCCACCGCCACCGTGAACAGGAAGAAAACGAAAAATAACGCCGGCATAAACATGGCCGTTAAGAACGTCACGATCACGAGGATCAACTTTCCGAAACCCAGAAAGAAGGAAACAAAAGGCACAAACGTACAGACCGGAACGGCCACAATGTCGATCAACGCGAAGAGATAACGCATTAAGAAATACAGTGACATGGTGATCACCAGAACGAAAAAGCAACCCAGAACCATGACCCACTGCGGTAAAGCTCCCTTGACTGAGGTCGCCGCTTCACTTAATGACGCGGCATTGACCGTTGCCTTCGGTGATACGTTCGCGACCATCTGCGAAGAGGTGATCACCGCCATCACCACGCCATTCCATTTCTTCAACAGGTTTTCCAAAGCCAGTCCAGCCGCATACGTCTTGCTAAATGCCTTGAGAAGCAGGGGCAAACCGTACCAGACCAACAGGAACGTGCTGACGTAGGTGTTCTCAAAGATTCCAAAGGAAAAGCCCGACAGCTTGTCAAATCCTGCAAGTCCAAGGCCCTTCCCAGCCGAGACGCTGAGCGAAACAGCACTTAGGATCACCATAACCCAGGACATGTCAATGCCTGCGAAATACCCCGTCCCGATCACCGGCGCCATAGTCTTTCCAAAGCTTCCTCCAAGGGCGGTCGCCGTTCCTTGCGCATCCAATGCCTCAGCCTGGGCTACGCCTCCCCCGCCAAATGCAAGCACGGAAAAGAAAATGAATGCCGTCAGGCAGGCAAACAGATACCTCTTGTTGTCTCCGTATATTTCCTTAAAAAGCTGTCGATGCGTCATCTTTCGCCCTCCACTTGCCTTTCCAATGGCGTTTTTTCCTCTTTCCGTCCGCCAGCCACCAGTTCATCGCGCAGCTGCCTTATCAATTCCACGTCCGCGGGAAGCCAGTCTACGTCCTCCAGCGTCTCCGCCGTCAGCCACCGCGCCGCCTCATGCTCACGCAGTTCCAGGTTTCCCTTCTGCACCTCACACCAAAAGCAGTCCATGGACAAATGAAATTCCGGATAATCATGTTCTACCGTCATGATCTTCTCACCCACGGTGATCTCCGTTCCCAGTTCTTCCCTGATCTCCCTGACCAGCGCCTCCCCGGGCGTCTCGCCCGGTTCGATCTTCCCGCCCGGGAATTCCCATCCGTCCTTAAACTCCCCATATCCCCGCTGGGTTGCAAAGATCACGGGCCTTCCGTCAGGATCGACGGATTTTATGACTGCTGCCACAACTCTGATTGTCTTCATTATGATATCTCATTTCTCTATATTTGAAAATGACAGGAACCACAACAACGGCAGAAATATGCTTCCTGCCGTAATTGCTTTACGATATGACAGTTCTCATGGCTGATCAATAAAGCTTCTCAAACACCATGGTCGCCTGGATTTTGTCGCCGCCGAGAAATCCCTTGGTTCCGGACGAGGTCGTTGAGATCGTGTGCAGCCGGTAGCCCTTTGCCACCTGCTCATTGATTGCCCTTTGGAGATTGGTGAGGCTAGACACCCCAGAGCCTGCACCAAACAGTTTCTCCGTCAGCACAACCTGAATAACGACGTAGGCTTCGTCCGCTGCTCCTGCTGCCCTCAGCGTTTCGGAATCAAATCCAAATCCTGCCATGTTTAGTACTCCTTTAATATGAAATTTTTATAAGCCTTAGCTTACCTCGTAATAAAAGCACTCTTCCCATTTGCATCCGAGTGCAATGCAGATCAGGCCCGACAGATATGCGGAAGGGGAATACTGCCCCGTTTCCAGCGAGCTAATGGTATTCTGCGTCGTACCGACTTCCTCCGCCAGCTTCGTCTGGGAATAACCCTTGGCCTGTCTCAGTTCTTTAATCTTATTTTTTAATTGTAAATGTGAATTCATCTTCTGAAAAACGCCCCCACGTATAAAATCAAAAATAAGGCTGCGACAATTGCTTCCACAACGCCTCTGACAACTTGTTTCTTGTTTTGAAGCTTACGACCCTGACACAATTCCACGACGCAAGTTACAATGAGAAGAAGCGCTGGCTTCCCCAGATCGATCTTGCGATACACCAGCAGCTCTGCCACGACCATCACGATCATCGCCACTACGGATGCACAGATTGCACTTGCCATTGCTTTGTTAGCCGTTTCTTTTTCAAATTCGCCCGATTTCGACGCCTGCGCCTGGGCTGCTTTTAAAATGTCTTGCTCTCCCATGGTTGCCTCCTTTACCAAGTTTGCGGATGTCTTTACGGACATATTACCAAGTTTACGGATATTTGTCAATGCCTTATTTTAAATTTTTATCTTAAAATTTCATCGATCGTGGATACGGTGCTAAAGGTTCCTTTGTTTTTCGCAATGATCTCCTTCATTTTCGGTAATTCAAAATAGTTGACGTAACAGATGAGCGTTTTGTTTTCTCCGGCGATGGCGCCGTAGGAATTCATGATGGTACAGGTCTTGTTGAGCTCCTCCTTGATGGCCTTCACGAGCTTGTCGGGATCCTTCGTGATGATGGTAACCTGCTTGATCGCCTCGTAATGATCCGTAAAGTGATTGATGATGGAGGTCGCAACAACGTAAACAAGAAGGCTCATCAGGGCTGCGTTACGGTTGATCAAAAGGAATACCGCCGCGTAAACACAGGCGTTAAAACCGATGAGCAGGTAGGTCATGCTAAAGTTTTTCCCCGTCTTGTCGGAGATTTTCTTCACGACAATGTTGGCAAAGATTTCCGAGCCGTCAATGCATCCGCCGTTCTTTAGGATGAGGGAAAGTCCCGCGCCAAGGATGGCGCCTCCAAACACGACCGCCAGGAAATGTTCCGTATTGAGTTCAAAAGGAATTTGTTCAAATACGGCAATGCCCACGGTGTATACTGCCGAGCCGAGCAGTGCCTTTACGCCAAATCTTTTTCCCAGGATCAAAAAGCCCGCGATGATAAAGGGCAGGAATACGCCGGCAACGCACGCCGAAAGGTTCCAGTGCGTCAGCTTGCTTAAAATGATCGCAATGCCCGCCGTTCCGTAATCGATCGCATCATTCGGGATCAGGATGCAGACTACGGAAAAACTCGCAAGCAACGCTCCCACCGAGATCAAGAGACAGGATAAAAACTCTTCTATTCTTTTGGAAACCATTTCCTTATCTTCACTCATCCTTCACTACCACCCTATTCGCTTCGATTAACGGACCTTATATTCATTATATGAGAACCCGCGGGAAAAAGCAACGCCAAGGGAACGCGAAATCCTCCGGGATGCCTCTTGACGTTTTTTATTTTATGCATTATTATTTGTATAGATACAAGTAATACAAACAATACATTGTTTCTTATATAACAAAAGGAGTGTCTAACCATGTTAGTGATAAAGGATCTGGAAAAATTTTACAAAGGAACGACCAAGGGAATCTCCGGCGTTTCCCTCCACGTAGAAAAGGGCGACGTTTATGCCTTCATCGGACATAACGGCGCAGGCAAGACGACGCTGCTCAAAGCCATCACGGGAATCCACCCTTATGACAAGGGTGAGGTTTTGATTGACGGGATCGACGTGCAAAAGAATCCGCTGGAGATAAAGCGCCGCATCGCCTACGTCCCCGACAACCCGGACATATATGAGTTCATGACGGGCATACAGTACCTGAATTTCATCGCCGACGTCTTTGGCGTCCCCGCCGCGGAGCGCAAGGAAAAAATAGCGGATTACGCAGAGCGCTTTGAGATTACGTCCTCCCTTGGGGACCTGATTTCAAGCTATTCCCACGGCATGAAGCAAAAACTCGTGCTGATCTCAGCCTTTCTGCATGACCCAAAGCTCCTCATCATGGATGAGCCCTTCGTTGGACTCGACCCGAAGGCTGCCTTTTTGCTAAAGGAGATGATGAAAGAGCTCACGGAGCGCGGCGGCGCCATCTTCTTCTCAACCCACGTGCTCGACGTTGCGGAAAAGCTATGTAACAAGGTTGCGATCATCAAGGAAGGACGGCTTGTGACAAGCGGCCTCATGAGCGAGGTCATAAAGGACCAATCCTCCCTGGAAGCCATTTTTATGGAAACGGTGAAGGAATGACGCGGTTGCGCGCAAAGGAGTATGACATGAAACATTTGATCACTTTTACAAAATTAGAATTGCTGAATCTTTTCGGCATTAACGTATATAAGCACGTAAAGGATCCCGCAGAGAAAAAGCGCAAGACGTTTCTCGGCGTGACCCTCTTAATCGTGGCGCTCATCCTGGGCGGATACCTTGCAAGCGGAGCCTACGCGCTGACCATACTGGGGGCAGGCGATAAAATTCCCATGCTTTATTCCCTGCTCTCTTGCATCTTCATCCTCATGTTTGGCGCGTTTAAGGCAAAGGCAAACCTGTACCGCGAAAAGGACTTGGCATTCCTTGCCTCCCTTCCGGTAAAAAGCCTTCCCATCGTCACCGCAAGGCTCATCCGGTCCTACGCGGAAAATGCCCTGCTCAATGTCCTCTTGATCCTTCCGGCCTTTTTACTCTCCGGCATCCTGGGGAACCATGGCATCGCCTTTTTCCTAAATCTCGCTCTTGCCCTTTTGATCCTGCCCGTCTTCCCCACCGCCCTGACGGCCTGGTTCGGCATCCTGATCTCTGCCGTGACCGCGCGCAATCGCCATAAGGTCCTGACGGAGACGGCCTTAGCGCTGATCCTTGGCGTAGGAGCCATGATCTTGCCAATATTCTTTTTGCCGCATGGCTCCTCGGATGACCTTCAGCTTATTTTTTCCGGCAACGCGACCTCGGCGGAGGTGACCCGGGAATTGTCACTTCAGGTAACCAAGGCCTTTGAAGATTTTGAGGCAGACTTCCCGCTCGCAAAACATTGGGGATCCCTGTTTCTCGGCGAAAACCTCGGAGGATTTCTCCTGTACGGGCTGGCATCCCTGATCCTGTTCCTTCTCACGGCGCTTGTCATCGGAAAGAATTTCTTCGCCATCTCGGCGAAGCTCTTTCCCCAGACGGAGCACAGAGCGTTCCACATAACGGAAATTCAATCCAGGACGGTACTGACGGCCCTGATCCAAAAGGAAGCCCGCAGATATTTTTCCTGCGGGATCTACGTGACCAACACGATCTTTGGTCCCGTTCTAGGCGTAGTTTTCGCTATTTCCCTCGGGTTCTTTGATCCCATGACGCTTTTTCCCGGCGCAGAAAACCTGCCCCTGGAACTGAATCCACAGGCAGGCATTCCCTTCCTCCTTGGCATGTTCTTTAGCCTCATGACGCTCACGGCTTCCTCCATCTCCATGGAGGGAAAGAATTGGTGGATCCTGCAGAGCCTTCCCGTTTCCGCCAAAGACGTGATGCATGCCAAACTGTTATTTAACTTCCTCTTCCTTGCACCCTTCTACGTGCTCACGGAGATCATTTTGCTCTTTACCGTGCAGGCTGACCTGTTAGCGCGCCTCTGGCTCCTCCTGGTACCTGCCGCAGCGATCCTGTTTTCCGTGACCTTCGGGCTGTTGATCAACAAAAAGCTTCCGAAATTCCAATGGGAATCCGCCACGGAAGTGGTAAAGCAGAGTGCTGCCACTGGCATAAGCATGCTCTCACTCTTTGTGATCCTTTTGCCCGGCGTGGGCGCAATGCTCCTCAAGGGCAGCTTGATCCATCTGGCTACCCTTGGCTTTATCGCGGTAATCGGCGCCGCTACGTTCCTGATCTACCGGAAAGTTATCGCGTAAAGTTTGTCCAGACGCGATTCTCCGTCGCCGGCAGGCCGATCTCCTGTTTCCCAAGGGCGATGCTCTTCATGAGGAAGGTCATGTTTCTCGCAAGAACGCGCATCACCTGCCTGCCCTCGTCATCAACGCTGCCCTCTCCAGGCTCCCAGCCGTAAATGTTGTTCCAATACTGGCTGGTGGCGACGGGCATGTTACAGAGCGTAAAGAATTTATTGAGTTCGTCAAAGGTTGCGGTACATCCCGAGCGGCGGGCGCTGACAACGCTCGCCCCAACCTTTAGGCTCTTGTCAAAATGCGTGCTGTAAAAGAGTCTCTGCAGGGCAGACATGATCGTGCCGTTGGCGGAACCATAATATACGGGGGAGCCAATGACAAGCCCGTCCGCCGCCTCAAACTTCACGGCCAGCTCGTTTACGACGTCATTAAACACGCATTTCCCATTCTTCCGGCACGTCTCGCAGGCAATGCATCCGCGTACGTCCATTCTTCCAAGCAAAATATTCTCATACTCAACGCCATTTTCCTCAAAGACCTGCTCCATCTCCCGGAATGCCAAGGCAATGTTGCCATTCTCCCTCGGACTTCCGTTCAGCATCAAGACCTTCAATTTCTTATCCATCCTTATCCCTCCGATTCCAATGATCATCTTCTGTCAACTGATATGCCTTACTGGTTTTATTGTAACAAAAACGGGCGGCACGTTGCCACCCGTTTCCATACCATAAATATGCATTTTTTATGACGTCTTCGATTGCTTTACCGGAATCTTGATCGTTACGATCGTGCCGTCCGTCGGGAACGTCTCCATCACCATCGTGCCTCCGCACATGTTCACGATCCTCTCCCGCACGTTCTTCACGTCGATGTGCAGCGGATCACTTACGTGAGCGGATCCGTTCTGGAAGCCCGTACCGTTATCCCAAACGATGATTTCGTAATTATCCCCTTCCCTGCTGGCGCTCACTCTGATGAGGCCTGCCTCGCGCACGCGCTCGTCCTGCCGGATCGCATTTTCAACAAGCGGTTGGAGCGACAGCGCCGGCACCAGGAAATCTTCTTCCTTCACGTCGTACTCGATGCGGAAATTCGGAAAACGCTCCATCTCCAACTCTACGTAGGTCTTCGTATGTTCCAGCTCCTTGCTGAACGGGATCAGCTGGTCAACGTTCAGCGAGTCATTATTCTGCTGCAGATACGTGCCAAACCGCTCCGTCACTTCACGCGCCTTATCCGGATTCGTCATGCACAGCGACTGGATCGTGGATAACACACTGTACAAGAAATGGGGCTGCACCTGCGCAATCTTGAACTGCACCTCCTGCTCCGCCCTGAGGGCCCGGTCATGCTCCCTGGCGAACTGCACGTGAATCCAAATATAAAAGAACACACAACTGCAGACCATGGAAATGGTCAGATAACTGATCCACTGTGCGTCAGACACTATATAGTCCATGGCGACCGCTCCAAGAATCAAAACGACAATCCCGATCGGCGTCACGGTCTCCCATCTTTTGGTACGGCCAAACTTAAAGATCGACAATCCTAAAAGACAGAGCAATAATGCCAGACTGATCACGTAACAACTATATCCCAACGGTCCGCGAACAAAATGCAGATCCTCCGTAAACGAAAAAGTGATTCCGGAAAAGGGCGCCGTCGCATAGAGAAGGGCGTTGATGATCACAAGCACCCAAATCCACTTTTTCTTATTCTCCTGATCCAAAAGCCGGATAAACATCGCAACCACCAAGGGTCGCATCTGATAGCCGTATGCGGCCAACAAGATCCGCCCTAATCGCGATATCTTGAAAATTCCAAAATAGGTGTCCAGTTGTCCCTGCAGGATAAGACTGGCAACGACAACGGATACGGCCAACAGTATGCTGCGCTGCCATTTCTTTAGATACGGATCCATTACGATCGCAAAAACTAATCCCCAAAGGATCAGAAATAATGCAAAATTGAAAGGAATCAAAAGACCACTTTCATATTGCAGTAAAACTTGATTATCTGCCATGGCATCCACCCCAAATGAAAACGAAAAACCCCCTTCTTGCAACCTCTCTCATATCATTATATTAAAACTTTTCTTACGTAACAATACGTATTTTGGTTAGAATTTGGGCATTTTATCACGCTTTACGTAAAAAAATGGGGAATCAATTTACGCCAGATCTTTTAGCCAAAGTTCAACAGACGCATCGCTTGGCATGCGCCAGTCTCCCCTTGGCGATAACGTGACGGAACCCACCTTGGGGCCGTCCGGCAGACAGCTTCTCTTGAACTGCTGGGTAAAGAAGCGTCGGAAGAACTTCTTTGCCGCATCCCGCACCTCTTCTCCTGAAAGCTCGGGATATGCCCTAAGGGCGTAAGCAGCCGCTCTTGAAGGTTCAAACCCGTAACGCAGCACGTAAAACAGGAAGAAATCATTCAAATCATACTTCCCAATTTTTTCTTCCGTCTTTTGGGCAATCTCTCCGCCTTTATTCGGCGTAAGCTCCGGAGAAATCGGCGTGTCGCAGATGGAAAGAAGCGTCTCCCTCAGCGCATCATCTCCGCAATAATCCGCGTATGCCTTGCAGATAAATCTCACCAAGGTCTTGGGAACGGATGCGTTCACCGCATACATGGACATGTGATCGCCATTGTAAGTGCACCATCCAAGGGCCAGCTCCGACAGGTCCCCCGTCCCCACCACCAAACCGTTTTTCATGTTCGCGGCATCCATCAGAATGTAAGTCCTCATCCTCGCCTGCGCGTTCTCATAAGTGACGTCACCCTCTCCCTGATATCCTGCCGCATGTCCCAGCTGCGCCAGGTGAAGCTCAACGCCCTCCCGGATCGGCGCCTCGTGCGCCTCGTCCGCCAGCAGCTCCATCAGCCTGTCCGCGTTATCATGAGTGAGCTTCGTCGTGTTTCCCTCATTCGGCATCGTATACGCAATAATCCGGATCCCCGGCACCATCTTTTTTGCTTCCGCGCACACCAAAAGGGCCAGCGTCGAATCCAGTCCGCCGGAAATTCCGATGACGAGATTAGAAATGCCGGAAGCGCGCACCCTCGTGGCGAGCCCGCTGGCCTGGATCTGCAGGATCCTGCGGCAACGCGCATCCCTTGCACTCGTCTCATTCGGGACAAAGGGATTCCTTGCAACGGGATACTCCTGTTTCTTTAAGATCTCCGCCAACTCCTCGATCCCCGCCTCATTCGCGCCGATCGCCTGCATGCTGACGGACACTCTCCGGTAAGACGCATTGCTCCCGTTCTCGAACGTATTCTGGCGCCTCCTGTCATGCATGATGCAACCAAGGTCAATCAGCGCCTTTACCACGCCATTCTCTTCCGGAAAGATGCCTTCCACGAAGACGCTGCCGTTTTGCGCGATGAGGCAGTGCCCGGAAAACACCAGGTCCGTGCTGCTTTCACAGGTGCCCGCTGAGGCATATGCATACGCACAATAACATGCTCCGCTCTGCTGCGCCACAAGGTTCCTTCGATACTCTTCCTTTCCGATCAGTTCGTCTGAAGCGGAGGGATTCGCAATAATGTTGGCTCCCGCCAAGGCGGCGTGCGTACTGGGCTTGTCCGGTACCCAGAGATCCTCGCAGAGTTCCACGCCAAGCACGGCTCCCGTCTCTGGATCTTCGGCAAGCACGTCCGTTCCAAAGGGAATCTCTTCCCCGCCAATGCAAATGGTCCTCCCCGTCAGGCCTTTGCCGGACGCGAACCAGCGGCATTCATAGAACTCCGAGTAATTCGGGAGATAACTCTTGGGGATCAGCGCCTTTACGGCCCCTTGCGAAAGAACCGCGCCGCAGTTGTAAAGATGATTTTCATAGCGGATGGGCACCCCGACCACCACAGACAGGCCCAAGCCCTCCGTGGCTTCTGCAATCCGAAGCAGCGCCTGCTCCGCCTCATTTAACAATAGATCACTCAAAAACAGGTCCGCGCACGTATATCCCGTCACGGAGAGCTCCGGAAACACGATCAGTCCCGCCTCCGCCTGCTCCCGGATGACCGAGATGATCTGATCCGCATTATGCCAAACATCCCCGACCTTTAACGCGGGCGCCACGGTTACAACCTGAATCAAATGATTTTTCATAAACCCTTCCTCCATGAAAACTCTGTCTTCTTTTACTCGAAAAATACTCCCTTTTTACAAATGACGTTTCTAATCTATAAACCGGAAGCTATCGACTTCTATGCTTCCAATCGATAACCCTCGATTTGTCGCCTCAGTGCCCTGCCTGCTCGGGCACAAAGACTTCTTAGTTTCCTGCTTTTTCGTCCAAAGCCTTTTCCGAAAATCAACTACTTTGTGCCCGAGATGCATAAAAACGCCCTCCAGGGCACAAAAATTTTTTCATTTTCTGACCGCAGCAGCACTAGCGTCAGTACAAACAAATTATTTTGTGCCCTGGTCGAAGAAAAGCGCTTTCTAGGGCACAAAAGCTTCTTTTCTTCTTGACTCTGCCATCCATCAACGCCTCAGCAAGCCAAAGAGTTTGTGCCCTGCACGCAAGAAATCTCCAGCTCGGGCACACATGCTTCTTTTTTGATGGCATTATGCCGGGATTAATCCCGTGCAAAAGAACAAATCAACCCCACAAATCCAAATTTCAGCCATACAAACGTATAAGAGAAATAAAATAAGCGAAGAGATCTATTTCAGACCCCTTCGCCCTTGTACAAATAATAGCACGTTATAATAAAATTGTATAGCACAAAATCATCTACGCGATTTTGCCTGTCAGTTACTCGTCAGATACTTCTGGTAAGCCCTGTCAATATAGTCTTTGAACGCTTCATATTCTTCCCAGTCGTATCTAACGGCATAAAGCTCTTTCTTCAGATCTTCCGTGACAAACGTCTTGTAGTCCTCCTCAAAATCCCCGCAGCCGTGCGCTCCGTCATATGCAAAATAATCATCAATAAACCCAATGATCTCCTCAGAGAAATCGCTGCGCGACAATTTGTAATCGCACTCGCCGCCCAAGAAATCAATGCCGGTAAGCTCTTTATTCTTCACCTCTTCAAAGCTCTTCTCCATGTCTTCGTCTTCCGCCACAAAAAAATCATGAAGAATCACCCACGTCACCAACAGCGCCACGTCATTTCCAGCCAGATCATAGATCTCTTCATTTTCCTCATCCGATAGTTCCGCCGGATCCTTGCCATGATTCTTACAATAAACCTCACAGGCATTCTCCCAAAGCCACTCGACTTTGTAACGATCCATCCTGCCCTTGGGCGCCTGCTCCTTTGCAGACTGTCCTGCCAGAGCCTGTCCCGACATAGTCCTTCCTGCCGGAGACTGCGCTTTTGTTGCCTGTCCCTTCAAGGTTTGCCCGTTGGAATCCTGCCCCGCCTGATTCCGCTCCTTTTGGCTAAGCTCCCTTGCTTTCTTAATTCCAAGCAGCAGGCACCAAAGCCCCAACAACGCATGGATTACCCCGAAGACCAGAAAGGCTGTCAAATGCTTCGCTCCCACGGCAAGCGGAACAATGATAAGCAATACAATGCTTGCCGCCATCCATATACTGCCGCCGATGACGTTCGTCCTGATTTCCTTTTTCGCACTATCCAATGAGGTGACGGGCTTCCTGATCTCCATAGCATTTCTCCTTTCCGCTTGTCATTCATATTTCGGGTAACGTCTATTGGTTATGATCCATTTCCTTCTCCTTCATTCTCTTGTAAGGATTCCCAGACGATGCATCAAATCCTTCCAAAAGATTAATCATCCGACCGCATCGCAAGCAAGTCATATCCCACCGGCTCCCCCTCCACCGAATAGAAGCCCGCGTACGCATCCAAGGGATTATAATAGTATGCGTCTAGCCCCTTTTTTCTAGTTATCCTGCCTATTTTTCATCTATTTTATCATAGAAACCCGCACAAGGAAACCCGCAATTCCATTCGTCGCCAAAACAAAAAAATGCTTTGGTTAATTCTACTTTACGTTGAAAGCCTTTCTTCCCGGGTAAACCGCGCCGTCACCCAATTCCTCCTCAATGCGGAGCAGCTGATTATACTTCGCCACGCGCTCAGACCTCGAAGGCGCTCCCGTCTTAATTTGGCAAGTGTTCAATGCAACTGCCAAATCCGCAATCGTGGTGTCTGCCGTCTCACCGGAACGATGAGAGGAAATGGCGGTATAGCCTGCCTTGTGTGCCATCTTGATCGCTTCCAATGTTTCTGAAACCGAACCAATCTGATTCAGCTTGATCAGGATTGCATTACCTGCTCCCATCTCAATGCCTTTGGATAATCTTTCGGTATTCGTTACAAAGAGATCGTCGCCAACGAGCTGAACCTTGTCTCCCAATCTCTTTGTGAGCTTTTGCCAGCCTTCCCAGTCTTCTTCATCCAAACCATCCTCGATGGAAATGATGGGATACTTTTCACAAAGCGCGGCCCAATGCTCGATCAGTTCATCCGTCGTATACTCGGTGCCGGCCTTGGGAAGCTTATAGAAGCCCTTGCCTTTCTCACTCTTCCACTCAGAGGACGCCGCATCCATGGCGATCATAAAATCCTTGCCAGGCTCGTATCCTGCCTTCCGGATTGCTTCAAGAATCGTTTCAATGGTCTCCTCGTCGCTGGAAAGGTTCGGAGCAAAGCCGCCTTCGTCACCAACGGAGGTCAATACTCGCAAATGAGAAAATGTCTCAATCTTTACTTTGTCGCCTTGATCGCCCCCAGGCAATGAATTCTCACAACCCGATTACTATCGTTTTCGGATATTGCCTGCAACTGCTCCACAAACGGCCTGACAAATTCCGGTCTGCGCTTCCCAAGAACGCGAAAGATTTCCGGTGCCTCCATCCGCACCTTATCCTCCTTGTCATGCAAAAGCTTCTCAAATACCGGCATATCGTTCTCATATACGTCGGGCGTGTTCGTGGCAATGTTTTCTGATGCCCAGATAAAACTCAATCTGACCTTGGGCTCCTCATCCAAGGCAAAACGGAACAAGCTCCTCCAATACGGCTCGATCAAGTGATAATCTCCCCGCCCAATTCTGCCGAGTGCATTCACCGCGCGTTCACGCAAAAGCGGATCCCGGCTGTCAAGAAACGTTGCAATGACTGGCACCGCGCCTTTCACCTGCATGGGATGGAGAAGCCCCATCTCACCAAGCAGCCAAAGCGCCTTCGCCTTTATTTTTCCTGATTCATGACTGAGGAGCGATGAAACGTACGTCATGTTTTCTTCCCACTTGCTCTTGTCCTTTGTCAATGCGCCAAGCTCTTTATAAATCTCTGATTCGCTCAATTCTTTGTCTCCCCTATACTGTTTATGACCTGCTGTTTATGATCTGCTCTTCATGATCTGCTCTTCATGATAGCAACGTAAAATAACGGTAAATACATGCACAGCAAATTCAGCCTTTGCCACAACCCTTCCTTCGCGATTACCGTGTTTTGAAATTCCGGCTTATCCGCCATCACAAACAACACAAAAAACGTAAGTGCCAGAACAAAGGAAACAATCCCCATGATCCCCGATGCCTTCTCTCCCGTCTTGAACGACAGTATCGCCAAAAGAAGCGGTACAAACAGCATCAGCATAAACCCGATTGCCGAACCGGCGCCATGGATCCGGGACGCCGTCGTTACAACGTCTTTGGAATCATTTACGCTAAAGAAACAGGTGAATATGCAGGCCCCAATCGCAAAAACCGCCAGGAACAGCGCCGTGACGACGCTTAGCGGCTTTGAAACTTTGCGCACGGGACTTCCCTTACTTCCCAGCGCGCTGATGGCCATGGCCGAATGATCATAACCCTTGTAAAACGGCGCAAGAAGAAAGGGAACCAGAAGTTCCCCCAAGACGGCGATGATGATAAAAATCCAACCATGTTTTATGATCACGTTCACCATTTCATTCTCCATAAATGAATTAGCATCGAAGCTTTCCCGAAGTTCAAAGATTGCTTAGCGTCTCTTTCTCCAGTTCGATCACCCGGATCATCCGGTCGATCGCGCATAACTGAACGTACGTGGACTTCCCCCGAAGCATCTTCTCCCGGTTTTCCTTCGTCCCTTTTTCATATTCCTCAAGCAATGCCGCCCGCTTCTTCTTTTCCGATTCCAGTTCCTTTTTTGACAGAACGTCCGAATACATCACGGCCAGGCAAAACCACACCGTGTCATAATCAATGCGTTCAAAGAGACCGCAGATCGTTGATTTCAGCTCGTCCTTCCCTTTTTCGGTAACGCGGTAGATCGCCTTCGCATCAGATTCCCCCGTGTTTTCGATAAATCCCTTTTTCTCAAGCCGGATGCAGGTCTCATAAAGCGTAGTCGCCCCAATGGGAAACCAGTACTTCATGTTCATCAGATCGATCATCTTGAGCATGTCATATGCATTTTTGTCTCCCTTAAGCAGCATTCCCAATATAACGATCGAGGTTTTTGACAACATCCTTGCTTCTCCTGTCGCTTTTCATATCCCCGGTGATGCGCAGTACAAGTAATCATTGATCGATATCATAAGAACCCTCCCGAAACGTAAATCACGTTTGATCAAAAAAGGACAAGGAAGTCTTTCCCAGACCTCCTTGCCCTTATCACCATACTAACGTGAAATGACAAAATTGTACATAACAAAATGCATCCGCTTAACTCAATAATTCTTGCACTCGAGAATCCACTGGATCGTCTGGTTCGCATAGTCCCTAAGGTACTCGTGATTCTTAAGAACGTAATCCATGATCTCAGTGTCTCTCACGGGCGGAACGTAATCGTCCGTATCGCATCCCCAGGTACCGTAAACTCCAAGCTCTGCATAGATGATCACGTTTCCGTCCAGATACCGCAGGCTCTCAATTTCAGCATCACACACGCCTTCATCATATCCAACAACGTAATTCTCTTCGTTTACGCTGATGCCGTACATGTTTCCCGGCATGTTCTCAAAAGCCTTTTTGGCTATGGCGTCATTATCAAAAATATAATACGTCACCTGGTCTCTTTTTTCGTCATCATCATGCGTTCTCAGCTGCAGATACTCCGGGCCATACCAGTCATTTTTATATATTCTCCATTTGCCCGTACTGTCTTTATCCATCATTCCAACTTCCATGTCATAACGGGATACCGGGTTATTGTATTTTGATTCGCTGATCGCACTGAAATTGTATAGTGCAAAAAACATCATTGCAAAGATAAGACCTCTCATGGCATTCTCCTCCTTGTCGTCACTTGGCTTCACCCTATATGACGAGAAAAAAAAGAAAAAGTTTCAATCTTTGCCAGTTTCTTCCACAGGAAATTCACTGCGCTTCCCGTAATTAACGTCTTCCAGAATGCGCTGACAGCTATAATTTGCCCGCGCCTCAAAATCAATGATCTCCAGAAAATCTTCTTCCGTAAGCTCTCCAAGCGGAACGTAATAAACGGAATCCAACCTGCAATACGCCACGCTCTTTCCGTCATAATCTTCCGGCTTTTCGATCAGGGTGATTTCCTTTTCGGGGATGCGGTTATTCTCCCGATATGCGGCGTTCATCTCCTGATATCTTTTTTCCTCCGTCTCGCTCAGCACCTTTGCACCCGTTCTCGAACACTGACCGTCCCTGCAAAAACCTCCAAAGAGCTCTGATCTTGTTGCGCCAAAGCATGCCAGATAATAATGATCCACCTCTTCATCCGTCATTTTGGACAACCGTTCTTCCCACACTTCTTGCCCAAATTGCCGCTTTTGATTCTGTTCCCGAAGCACGTAATGAACCTTTTCGCAATACTCGATAATCTCCAAAATCTCTTCATCCGTCATGTCTCGCTCGGGAAGATACAAAAGGTTTTCCTCTCCCTGTTCCGTCGCCAAAAGACAAACGCCGACCCCGAAATACTCCTCCCCGTCCGTAAGCCTCCTTAAACCTCTCTCTGGAAGTACCTCATTGTTTTTATACGCCTGTTCTAATTCCTCATAACGTTTTTGTTCCGCTTCCGTCCACTTTCGGTTGGATAAATAAAGAAGATGTCCCGACTTCTGGAGTTCCTCGTATATTTGCGTTTTTTCTTCCTCATCCATGGTCCGCATGCGCTCATACCTGCCAAGGAGAGCCTGCACGGCAAAAGCCGTCGTTCCCAAAGCAACAAAGCAAACTGCCAGGAATCCCGCGACCTTCAGAAGGCTCGCTCCGGAAGGTCTGCTTGTTTTCTTCTCTTCCTCTTTCCGGTCACGTCTTCCCGTTCCAAACTGGGAATAAATAAGGTCATACGCATCCTGCATCCCTTTTTCAACAATCTCCGGCAATGGCTCCTCTTCCAAAAAGGCCAATTCCATTTTCCTTTCATAATCTTTCATGTGCTTCAGCCTCCTGACAATACTTCTTCACCCGTTCCCTTGCCCTGGCAAGTCTCGATCTTACCGCTGAATCCGTGATCCCAAGGATTCTGGCGATTTCCTTCGTTCGGAATCCCTGCGCGTAATAAAGCGTCACAACCAAGCGATGTTCCTCATCCAAAACGGCCAACAGCTCCTTCCATTCCGCGTCTGAAACTTCTTCCTTCGCCGGAATCTCTGGATACTCTTCCACATAA
Organism: Lachnospiraceae bacterium; assembly: GCA_017552985.1. Taxonomy (GTDB): domain Bacteria; phylum Bacillota; class Clostridia; order Lachnospirales; family Lachnospiraceae; genus Acetatifactor. The sequence continues at coordinate 4,743 of JAFZNO010000076.1, read as the reverse complement.
ACCACCCTTTTCCTCATTCTGAGAAGATCGGTGCACTTATTGATCAGAATCTTTGTGATCCACGCGCGGAAGAACTGATTCTCTTTTAATAGATCCAGCTTCTCCCAACAAGTCAGTATCGTGTCCTGAATGGCATCCGCAGCGTCTTCGTCGTTATCAAGAATGGCTCTTGCCGTTTTATACAACACATATTTTTGTGATTCCATCAGTTCCGTAAAGGCGTCCGGATCACGCTCCTTCGCCCTTCGGACCAATCGTTCCAAATCTCTGTTCATCTTCGTTACCTCGTTTTGTGCGCGCATCTTTGACATTACGTCTTCAACCATTAGACGAAGCACGCACGTAAAACGTCCCGCTCATTTCTGATTCCATCAAAAAGAATTTTCTCGCCTTAATCCATCACAAAAACCAAAACGAGAAAAACACCTTGCGATACGATTGTACCGCAAGGTGCCAAACTGTCAACTTATGTATTTCAACTCAGTCCCCAAACGAAGAATCCTTCAGCGGTACTCCGTCACGTATCAAAAGTTCAAACTTCACCGTGGCAAAAATCTCTTCCAACTCCTCCTGATACTTGTCATACCAGGTTTCGCCCGCATAATTCCAAATGGAACAGCCTCTGTATTCACCTGACAGGGAGATGAAATCCCAATACGGGTGATCATCATAGGTTCCCTTATATGCCACGTGCCCGTTAAAGGTCGTCTCCACGGATTCCAGGCCCGTGCCGCAAACGCCAAAACCTTCCGCATATTTGATGGCAATGCAGCCTTTCGCATCCCCCTCTGCCTTTGGGTAGATGCCAATGCTAATGCAGCTTACTGGCACGTCTTCCGTCTGTGCCCAGCTATAGTCCCAGTCCTCCGGAAGGCTAAAGGAAATGTTGCAATACGCACCTTCCGGCGGCGCGATCACCACCTTTTCCCATGCTTTTTGATCCTGCTGCGCGTTGTCGCCAATCGCCGAGATCATCCCGTCATCCGCTTCCGGCTCCTCGTTATCGCCACGCGCTGAGATTGCCCCGCTCTCACTTACTGGCTCCTCGAAACCAACGACCTCTACGCTTATGATCTTGGAAAAAAGCGATGGATACACTTCCAGGATCTCATTGGTCGCAGTGATTTCAAGAATCAGCCCTTCCTTCGGCTCAGCCTTGCCCTCAAGCCATTCCGCCGGCATCGACATGAGCGTACCTTTTTCAACCTGTATCTCCATCGACTTCTCATATACTTTCGTGACGATTGCCCTAACCGTTTGAAATTCTTCTCCGTCAGGTATGTCCGCGCTTGGCGATCCGCACCCTGCCATGCAAAGGAGCATAATGAAACACACTGTCAGCAATATCCTTTTCTTCATGAAACGGCACCTCCTTTTCACGGATTCCGTCCACCCTAATCCATTTATTTCTGCGCTCCGTCAAAATTTTCCATCGGGGCATTCATGCCTCCATACCACACGTCAAAGGGCACAGTTGCGTTTTCATCCACTTCAACTTTCTCGTCATAAAGCCAAAGCGCATATCCAACCTTAGCACCCGCCGCAAAGTTTTTTACCTGGTCTGCCGTGGCATGCAACGTAAAATATAACTGCGTCGCATTTCCGTCCGAACATGTTTCCATCGCTACCACGTATCCCAGGTGGGCAAGCCTTTGCACTTCCTTCTTTGCCACTTCCCTGTCATTTGCGATTTGCACTCCGTCCTGAAACAGCTCCACGTAAACACGGTAACGACATTCCTCGCGATCGCCGAAGTAGTCAATTGCTCCGCATAAAGAACTGGATAAAAACACGCTGCCATTTGCCACAGCCATGCCATCTCTTATTTTCGCGGCCGAAATCGCTTCCGCATCACTATCTACCGCAAAGGAAGAAATCAAGTGCTCGCCCTGCTGAATTGCTTCCTCCGTAGGCTTGTAAGCGTCAAACACGTCTTCCTCGGAACCTTCCACCACGGCAATCTCTTCCGTTCCAAAACTCTCGTCCGCGCCAATGCTTCCCAAATCCACTGCGCTTAGGCTCTCCGCCCTTTCCGCGCCAATGCTTTCCAAATCCGCTGCGCTTAGGCTCTCTGCCCTTTCCACGCCAATGCTTCCTGAACCTTCCGCACCGGCGCTCCCTGATTCTTGTATGGTCACCTCCGAAATACATTCCTCGGTAATGGCCTCCTGAGAGAAAATCTCGCCATCCTTTCTCAAGTCGCCATCTTTCCGGAATACCTTCCCGCCATCAGCATAAATCCATGCCGCCCCGATCAATACAAGAAACGTTGCGGCCATGCCGGTCCATTTCATGATCGTTGCAAACCTTTTGTCAGATCTATTTTCAACTTCCCATGCCCCAAATCGTCGGACTTTCGCATCGGAATCTCCGGCCTCGTCCACAAAACTCTCGTCAGCTTCGCCGATGGCATACAAAAGATCACTTGTCGTCATTAAGATAGCCCTCCTTTTCCAAAACTTCCTTAAGCTCTTCCCGCATGCGATGCAATACGGACTTTACCTTTCCCTGCGTATATCCGTATCTCTTGCTGATCTCAGGGACAGTATCAAAATACCAATATCTGCGAAGAAAAATCTTGCGTTCCGTCTGGTTCCTCGCACTCAAGAAGGAATTGATCGCTTTCTTCAATTCACTTGCCAGAACCTCTCCCTCCACGCTATTTCCTGCCGGCATGCACTCCTGCAATTCTTCAGACAGTTCGATCATCGTCGCTTTTCTTTTTTGTGCATTTGTCCTTCGCCACTCGTCAATGGCAAGGTTTCTCGCGATCTTCCCAAGAAATGCAAAGAAGTGATCTCTTGGCTCATTTGGCGGGATCAAATCCCAGGCGCGCAAATAAACGTCATTCTCGCATTCCTTACATGCCTCATCATCCAACACGGACGAGATGATCTTTCGAAGGCCTCTGCCGTATTTTTCTTCCGTCCTGACAATGGCATCTTCATTCCGTGCCAAATACAGGTCAACAATTTCCGTATCCTCCAAAAGCCCACCTCCTTCCAAAATCCTTGTATCCTATATACCGTATTTTAATCGACTAACGATTTAAAATCAAAAGAATTCAATTTTTTAAGTTGAATGTCAAACTAACTTCTGGTTTCAAAACAGCCCGACATTTTTGTCTGACTAACTTCTGGTTTTGTTATTTTTTGCCACTTTCGCTGTTGTTTTTTACATTTTCCATGCGTATAATTAAAGAAAATGCGAGGATTTTTGAGCATGCGAAAGCCAGCCCCCGGGAAGTCGGTTGCAAGAGTAACTTCTGGGCGCATGGATGCATGGCTATCCCTTTCGTATCCTCCTGCCAGTTTGTATTTTTACTTCAGCAGGCTCGGCTTCAGGCAGACGTCATCCGGCGGGATGACCTTCAGCCCGATCCGCTCCATCGCATTTTTGTCAAACGTCTGCAGGGCCTTCTTCATGGGCGTCATTCCGTGAAGCTTAGGCCTTGCGGTGTTATTGACGTGATTTACGGTCATCAGCACCCGTTCAGGCGTCAGTTCGTCAAACGAAGTTCCCTTCGGCAGCACGTATCTCAGGTATTCGTGATTCTTCTCCAGTTCTCCCTTTTGCTCGGAATGCCTGGGATCGCAGTAAAACACTTTTGTTCTTTGGCTTCCGTTCAGCCCCCGTTCAAACGGTTCCGGATCGGCAAACTCGCAGCCGTTGTCCGTCAGCACCGCGGGAAACCATTCCCGAAAGGTCTCTGCCCCAAGCCGCCCCTCAAGCCAGTCAAACGTCCCGACGGTGCACCGCATTTCCTTTCCGTCGATCAGAAATGCCAGCATCAGTCCGTTCTCCGGCCACAGCAGCGTGTGCAGCAGCTTGCCTCCCTTTACGCCTTCCACCGTGTCCATCTGAACGACCCGCACTCCCGGATTTTCTTCCAGGTATTTCAGGTAATCCGAATAATGGCGGCCCGCCTTCTTTCTGTACGACACCCTGGGCTGCTTCACGTAATGCCTTCTCTTGCGGTAACGCACCGTCCTGCGCATGTCAAGGTTTTTTACCGTCAGAACCCCCGCGTCAACGTACCTGTACAGCGTCCTTTCGCTGCAGGGTATCTCGTCCCCGTGGTTTGCCATGACGTGCGCGACGGGCTGTCCCTTCCGAATCAGCGGGCTTACAAGCTCGTCCAGCGACGCCAGCTCGTCCCTGGTCAGGTCAATCCCCCGTCTCGCGTCGCTGAGCGTTTCCTCATACTCCCGCTGCGCGCAGTCCGCGTTGTACAGATATTTGTCAAACAGACACCTTGACGATTTCGGGCAATTGTTGCAGACGTACGGCGCCTTCCTTTCAATCGGGCACGGCGCGTCAACGAAATCCGGACACAGTTCGTTACACCTCAGGCATTCCCTGCAGGGAATCCGGCACTTGTGTCCCTTTTTCTTTCCGCACACATCCCGCCTTCGGCACGAATCCCTGTGCTTGCAGCAATTCGGCTTAACATAAAGTCCCCTTACGTTTTCCCTGACCTTGTGATAACGGTGTTTGCGTATTTCCTTTGAAACGGTGTCCGGCGAACACCCAATGATTTCAGATATCTCCCGAAACGATCGGTGTTCCCTTAATCCCTTCTGGATCTCATATCGGTCTTCTCTTGTTAAATGCTTTCCCTTTTCTCGTTCTTCAGCAGGCATGTTTTCTCCTTCTCAGGAGGATACCTACCCATTATATCATTGTCTGAGTAATTTATGGTTTTAACATAAAAACCATAATTTCAAATTTCAATTAAGGATT
>JAFZNO010000075.1 GCA_017552985.1 Lachnospiraceae bacterium | reverse complement strand
TTTCTTGAAGCGATGCTCTCCATGAACACAGATCAGTATATCGATTTTGCAACCGGAACGTGTCATTTTGATTCCAGTGAGTTTAAGGCTGTTTTGGAGCTTGCCGGAAAGCTGGAAGACGAAATTAAGTATGAGGGCTTGGTAAGTGACGGTACGGCAGACAGAATGCACGGTGAAAAGACCATGCTTTGTCCATACAGTATAGCGAATTTTAGTGATTATGCGATCATGGAGTTGCTGTATGGAGAAGGGGAATTCACGAACGTAGGATATCCTTCGGGCAAAGGAAACGGTTGTCTTATTTTGACAGCCGGAGGCGTTGGGATTTCAGCGCTTTCCGATCACAAAGAAGCAGCGTGGGCGTTTATGGAGGACTATATTAAGCTTTTGGATGAAGAGCAGGAATCGTATGCGTTTCCCGTCACACGCGGAAAATATGAAAGAGATAAGGAATATGCGTCGGAGGTTCATTACTTAACGGATGAAAACGGAGAAGTGATGCTCGATGGAAGAGGGAATCCCATCAAAAGGCTTGGCGGTCCGGCAGCAATTATGGATGGCATGGTACTGGATCCGGATCCGCTTACGGAGCAGCAGGCGAAAAAAATAGAAAACCTGATCAAAAATGGCATCAGCACGTATGAGATGATGGATGATGAGATTTTTATGATCATTGAAGAGGAAGCGCAGTCTTATTTTGCGGGTGCAAAATCCGTTGATGAAGTTGCAGACGTCATTCAAAAACGCGTTAGTCTTTACGTGATGGAAAACTGACCAGGACTGGAAAAATAACGAAAAAATAAGGAATCGGAGCAGTTGTTGGCATCTTGGTATGGGGTTACGTACCGCTTGGCAGTGAACCTATTGCAACTGCAAAAATGATCACGTATGATGTGTCCATAACAACCAAACAAAAACTTTTGAGGAGGTAAATGGACATGTTAAAACAAGCGGAATCAATCAACGGATTAAATGAATTAAACGTATTAAAACAAGAAGCACAGAAACTGCAAGGGAAGGGATTGCCGTACATGATGGCGTCGGTGGTGATCTGGTCACTGATCTGTCTGTTAAACTGCATGAACCTAAGCGTGATCTGGGTAAATCAGTTCACTTTTATGACGACCTGTCTTTTGTTGCCGCTGGCTTGGATCTTTTCAAAACTGATCGGCGCGGACATTTTCCGGAAGACGTCGAATCCCATCAGCAAACTTGCTTTTCTGTGTACCATGAATCAAAATCTCTATCTGCTCATTGTCATGTGGGCATGCAGCAAAGCGCCTGAAGCGATGATCATGTTGTTCGCCATCGTTTTTGGAGCACATCTCTTACCCTTTAGCTGGGCATATGACAACAAGGCTTACGTGGTGATTCCAATTATGGAGACCATCGGGGCGTTGGGGCTCGGATGCATTTTTGGCAACCGGATCATGACTATTTTCATGATCATCATGCAGCTCGTGCTGTGTATTATTTTATACGTTGACGTAAGAAAGGCAAATTGGAAAATTGAAAGTCGAAATTAATAAGGACCAGACAATTGAATCAACGTTTGTGGAGATCCACTGCAGGGAAGTCACGGAGGAGGTTTCGAAACTGGAGCGATACGTAAGGCGATACAAGTCTTTTCTGCCGGCGACGGCAGACGGCGAGACGGTAAACGTTGCGCTGGACGACGTGCTCTACGTTGAGTCCGTCGACAAAAGAACCTACGTCTACACGGAAAACAAGGTTCTCATGACGGACAAAAGGCTCTATGAGTTCGAGGACACGTTGGATAAGCGGGACTTTTTCCGGTGTTCTAAATCCACGATTTTGAATCTCGGGAAAGTGACGAAACTCAAGCCGGAAATCACCAGAAATATTTTGGCGACGCTCTGCAATGGGGAGACCATCGTTGTGTCCAGAAGGTATGCAACGGAGCTGAAAAAGCTTCTCGGTATAGAAAGATAGGTGAAGATTATGAAAGAAATATTATGCAATTTACGCGATGCCATCGCATATAGCTTTACTTGGCTGGTCATCTGCGTGATCGCCGCAACGTTGTGCGGAGGAAATGAGACGATCAGGGTGAGCTTTTTGTTAAAGCTTCTGGCACTTTGCGCCTGGGGAGCTGTCAGTCTCGTGGTGAGCTTTCGCATCCCCAAGATCAGGAATAAGGGATTTATGTTCTCGCTGACTTGCTTTTACGCGTTGTTCCTTCCCGTGGAGATTTTCCTTTTCTACGCCATGGGTATTTTCCAGGGCAGCGGCAACCTGTTCTTATGGCTCCTTTTTGCGGGCATCATTGTTGCAACGTACGTGATCTCCATGCTCATTGACGTCATTATCATGAAACGCAGGGCCATCGCTTACACTTCAAAGCTCGAAGAGTACAAGAAACGATAGGAAAAGCGTGACGTTTTGGAAAACGTTTGGTATAATAAAATATAGATTTAGTGCGGAGACGTGATAGCATGAGCAAAGGAGGTGCGGGTCATGTCAGCGTATTTTATTTACTATGCGTCCTTCAATTTGGTCGGCATCATTATATTTGGCATCATGCTGGCGCATGACCGCCTCAGCATTGACCGACAGGAAAAGCAGCTGAAATATGATCATACCCTGATCGCGTTTATGTTGTATTTCCTTTCGGATGCCATTTGGGCAGGGGTGGATTCCGGGGTTTTCCCGGTTAACTCCTTCACGGTCCTGGCAACGGGTTTTTCTAACTTTGTGATCATGACTGCGATCACGTATACCTGGCTTCGTTACGTTATGGCAGTTGAGCAGATACCGAACAGAAATGAGCCAAGGACGAGATTCGCGATCCTTTTCCCGTTCTTATTGTCGGTGATCGCGCTGATCGTTACGTATCTGGTGGCCCCCAATTTACTGATCGACGAAAATAACAAGACTACGAATCTGTTTGACGTGTTTTTGGTGACGATACCATACGTTTACGTCATTGCGGTGATCGTCTATACGGTAAAAAAGGCAGTTCACGAAAAGAGTGCCATCATGAAAAGAAGACATATTTACATAGGCTTCTTTCCGATCATGGTGGTCGTGGGCGGATTGATGCAGATGATCCTGATGCCGGAGCTTCCCATCTTTTGCTTTGGCTGCATCATTTTGATGATCATTTTCTACATCCAGTCGATGGATTCCCAGATTTCAACGGATCCTTTGACAAAGCTGAATAACAGGGGGCAGCTCAGCAGATATCTGTCACAGCCTTCGAACCTTCGGATGGAAGGTCGCAAGACCTACGTCGTAATGGTGGACGTCAATGATTTTAAGATGATCAATGACACTTATGGTCATGCTGAGGGTGACGCGGCGTTGGTCATCCTTGCGCAAGCCCTTGTGAACACGGTGAGGTCCCGCAGCATGCCAATGTTCCTTGGAAGGTACGGCGGAGATGAATTTGTGCTGATCGCCCATCCCGTAAAGGAATCGGAGCTGGAGGACCTGGTGAGGGATCTTCGAAGCAACGTACAAAAGAAATGTGAGAGCGAGAAGAAGCAATATATCATGTCCGTTGGTATCGGATATGATGAGTTCCTTGGGGACAATGACGTGATCCAAAAGTGCATGCAGCGTGCCGACAGTAAGTTATACTTGGATAAGGAATACTGCAAGCTTCACGGAAAAAGCACAATTTGCAATTAACGGAAGAAATTAAAGAACATAAGGCGACAGTGACTTTTGTCACTGCCGCCTGTTTTTTTGTGACGAACGTCCTATGGAAGTTTTGCAGGGAATCCCGTAGTATGTTAGGTGAGAAGAAGGTAACGTTATTGCGAAAATTGTAGGTATTTTTGGAATATTATGTTATAATATGATGGACTTATTTTATTCCGCAAGATGAGGATATGCAAATGCTAAAAACAATACTAATGATGTACGTGACCTTAATGCCTTCAATCCTTGCAGGGATTGCAAACATGGCATGGTGCAAGTCTAAACTCCTTAAGGTCGCAAAGGTCCCCATGGACGGAGGGAAGAATTTCCTTGACGGAAAGAGGATCTTTGGTGATAACAAAACCTGGAAAGGCTTTCTGGGATATCTTTTTTTGAACGTGATCTTTTCGACGCTCTGGGGTTTTGCATGCTGCGCAGGCGGATTTGAGCATTTGAATTTCTTTTACGTAAACCATGAGAATGCAATGGGGTTTAATCTGCTTACGGGAGCGCTTTTGGGTCTTGGCTATGCCTTGTTTGAACTGCCAAACAGTTTTTTGAAAAGGCGGCTGGACGTGGAACCGGGAAAGAGCATCTCGGGATTTTGGAAGGGCTTCTTTGTATTTTTGGATCAGGCGGACTCGGTATTTGGATGTGCGCTTGTGGTTTGGCTTTTTTATGATCTTGGACTGTGGAAGTATTTGCTTTACGTGGTTGTTGGCGCGGCCACGCATTTGTTGTTAAACATGCTGCTATACTTTATGCACCTTAGAAAGAACATGTTCTGATGAGACGGAGGGCGGAAAATGATCATTCAACTCAGTAAGGAAACAGAAAACGAGGAGAAGCTCGGCAACAAGGGAAAGTTCCTTTTGCAGATGAAAAAGCAGGGATTTCGCGTTCCGGGAGGCTTTATCCTGGACAGCGACGTTTATGACGAGACCATAGCGGAAAACGGGCTGGAGGAGCAGATAAATCAGCTGTTGGAAGGCTTGACGACGGAGAACGTCAGCGAAAGGTCAAAGGAATTGCAGGCGCTCCTTAATGACGCTAAGCTTCCGGATAACGTCTTAAAGATCATGGACGCGTATGCGGACGCGGACAAGCTTTATGCGGTCAGAAGCAGTGGCAGTAAGGAAGATCTTGCGGGGTATTCCTTTGCGGGACAGTATGATACTTTTTTGAACGTGCCGAAGGAGGAACTTGCAAAGCAGGTAACGGCATGTTACGCCTCCGCCTTTGGTGAGCGCGTGCTTCAGTATTTACTTGGGAATGGCGTTTCGGCGGAAGACTTAAAGATGTCAGTTGTCGTTCAGAAAATGGTGGATGCGGAATACAGCGGCATCTGCTTTACGCTGAATCCCGCCACCGGAAATGACAAGGAGATGCTGATCGAAGTGTCGGAAGGACTTGGGGAAAACCTCGTCAGCGGAAAGACGGCGCCTGAGCAGTATTTTTATAACTGGTATGAAGGAAAAGAAGTGAACAGAAAGGAGTCCAACAAATTCCTTTCCGTGGAAGAAGTGGACCAGTTCGCGAAGACGTTTGCGGAGATCCAGCAATTCTTTGGATATCCCTGTGACGTGGAGTTTGCCATCGCGGACGGAAAGCTCTATATTTTACAGGCCCGGGAGATCACGAAGATCCGGTATGGCGGGATCAAGGACATGTGGACCACGGCGGACTTTAAGGACGGCGGCGTATCCGCGACGGTCTGCACGCCTTACATGTGGAGCCTATATGAGTACATTTGGGAGTTCTCCTTGCGGGAGTTCATCGTAACGTCAAAGCTTTTGAAGGATGAAGAGCTTCCGAAGAAGCTTGGGGAAATGTTCTACGGCCGGCCCTATTGGAACATGTCTGCCGTAAAGAAAACCATGAGCCAGGTGATCGGATACAAGGAACGCGAATTTGACAATGAATATGGTATTGTTGGCGATTATGAGGGAGACGGTGACGTCACGAGATTAACGCCGGCGTCCCTGGTGAAAATGGCCCGCGTCGTAGTACGCCAGAGCCAGATCCTCCGCCACAGACGCAACAATGCGCAAAGATACAAGGAAGAGCTTTTGGAGCGTTATTACTCCTACAAAAAGCGCTATGACCTTTGCCAGTTCCAGAATCTCGAACAGGATTTTTACAGACTGACAAAGAAGACGTACAAGAAGAGCGAGACCACGTATTTCTGGCAGATTTTTATCAATACGATTCATCAGTCCCTTTACAAGGACAGCTTGCTGAAGTACGTGTCAGAGAGTGATTACCTGACGCTTCTTGGAAGCATTGACAATATCTCACATTTGTTGCCCTTCTATGAGATTTGGGACGTGACGAGAACCATCCGAAAGGATGAGGAAGCTAAGGCATTTTGGCAGGAAAATGATGCGGAGGTGATCACAGCGGCGCTGGATCAAGATGCGCATTGCATGCCGGAAGTCAAGGAGATCCTGTGTAAGTACGGATACCATTCCGACAAGGAATTGGACGTGACCTATCCCTGCTATTATGAGGAACCGGCCGTGTTTGTGCGGATGGTGAAGGACATGGCGGAGTTGGATGATTCCTTCTCGCCATATGAAGACAAAAACAGTGGAAAGAAAAAGACGGAAGAAGTTCTTCGCGGGATCGAAGCAAAGGTTTCCAAAGCAACGTACCACAAGATCTGTAAAAAGGTGGAAGGCATGCGTGACATGCTTTGGTGGCGTGAGGAATTTCGTGACGTCTCCACGAGATTTTATTATCTGATCAGAGTCTATACGGTTGCACTCGCCAAGAAGCTAGAGACAGACGGCACGCTGGAGAAATGGGATGACGTATGGTTCTTGAAGGTTGGGGCGATCTGGGATTTCCTGGACGGGAAGCTTACGGCGGATGACCTTCGCGGGATGATCGCAAAGAACCGTTATTACTATCAGGCGTACAGGAATTTCATCAGTGAGAATGAGATTGGAACAAAGGTCGTAAAGGCCGAAGATAAGAATACTGGAAATGCGGCAATCAGAGGATTGGGAGCAAATAACGGAACCGTGACTGGCGTCGCTCGCGTGATCGAGGACTTTACGCAGATTGACAGGCTGAGGGAAGGCGATATTCTTGTGACGAAATTCACGGATACCGGATGGACTTCGAAATTTGCGATCCTCTCCGGAATCGTGACGGAATATGGCGGAATCCTTTGCCACGCGGCGATCGTGTCGAGGGAATATGGTATTCCGGCGATCGTGTGCTGTAAGGATGCCATGAAAAAGATCAAGGACGGGCAGATCATTACGATTGACGGCGGAACCGGCATCGTGACGATCAAGGAATGACGACTGGGTGCGTCAAAACTATAGTTGTGAGGTCGGTTGCATGAGGATTTATGATCGGCAGACAAAAAAATACGAGGAGATCGAACAGTTTGGGCAGGGGGCGCTGCAGTTCCTGTATGGACGTACTGCGGGAAGGGTGTTGTTAAAGCTGGCCGTCTCTCCCTTTGCGTCAAACCTCTACGGATGGTGGAACGGCAGAAGGGCAAGTGCGAAAAAGATTCCGGCCTTCGTTGCAAAGAACGGCATCCGGATGGAAGACTTTGAAGACAGGGAATATCATTCCTTCAACGATTTCTTTACGCGAAAGCTCCGGCCGGGTGCCAGACGCGTTGAGACGGATCCCTCCGCGTTGATCTCCCCTGCGGACGCAAAGCTCCTGGCATATCCCGTGGACGAGGAGACGCGCGTTTTCGTAAAGGGCAGGACGTATACCTTGGAGGAACTGACCGGAGGCCGTTTGGAGCTTTCGGACTATGCCGGCGGAACCTGCTTGGTCTATCGCCTTTGCATGGAGGATTATCACAGGTATTGTTTTATTGATGACGGCAGGATGAGAAAGCGGTGGCGGATCAGGGGAAAGCTCCACACCGTCAGTCCTTTGTCGAAGGATTATAAGATCTACAAGGAAAACAGCAGAGTCGTGAATCTCATGGTGACAAAAAGCTTTGGGGAAATGATCCAGATCGAGGTCGGGGCATTGCTTGTGGGAAGGATCAAGAACCGACAGGTGAAGCGCTTTAAGAGGGGAGAAGAAAAGGGATACTTTGAACCCGGCGGCTCCACCATTTTGCAGATCTTCAGGCCGGGCAGCATCGTCCTGGATGATGATATTCTGGAACAGAGCAAAAAACAGACGGAGACCAAGGTCCTGTTTGGGGAAAGAGTAGGAGAAATAAATGCTTGGTAGATGGCGGATTTATCTGAAGGAGCGATATCCGCTCCTGGCACGGTTGGTGCTGGGACTGATCGTGTTTTTGGAGATTCATTTTATCATATTGCTAAACGAGGGCGTGACGGAATTCCAGATCGGGATTCAGGAAGTCGTTGGCGCATTTACGGTATTTGCTTTCTTGTTATGGCTTAGGATCGCAGATGACTTAAAGGATTTTGAGACGGACAAGAAATTGTTTCCGGACAGGCCGCTTGCAAGGGGAGCCGTGCAAAAGAAAGACGTGATGATCCTGTGCACGATCGTGCAGGTGATCGCGGTCATTCTGAACGCGGTGTTCATGAACAACCTTATTTTCTTTGGAATCCTGTATTTTTACGGATATCTGATGAGCAAGTGGTTCTTCCAGCGGGCGAAGATACAGCCAAGCCTTCCGCTTGCGCTGGTGACGCACAATCCGGTGCAGATGTTTGTGAACCTTTACATCATTTCATTTACCGTGATCAAATATGACCTGCCGCCGATCACGCTGACGACGGTCATGACGCTTTGGACGCTGTACTTCCCCGCACTTATCTGGGAGGTATCCCGTAAGATCAAGGCGCCAAAGGACGAGAATGACTATACGACCTATTCCAAGCTCTTTGGATATAAGAAATCAACGCGTTTTGTATTGATCCTGACGCTCATGGACATTGTCACGAATATCATCTTGGTATTCCGTTTGAATAAGATATCCATTGCAGTTTTGATCTGTCTGGTTTCCTGGATGACTTGGAAATTCATTCAGTTCATGAAGAACCCGGAGCAGTTCAAGATCGTGGACAAGGTGGAGAGATACACGTATCTGCAGGAGTCAACGATGCTTCTTACGATCGTGGTATTCCTGTTGGTGGGAAGGATATAGTTTGCGATGTATGGCAATAAGATCGACAATCTGATCAAGATGCGCGAACAGGGCTTGCCGGTTCCGGAGTTTCACGTTCTTCGCTTTGGGGATCTGGTGGACGAAGGTGCATGGCAAAGTGAGTTCACAAAGGCGCAGGGCAAAATCACGGATCCGGATAAATTGCATGCCTGCCTGAAACCAGGCTGGGAGAAGACGGTGCGGGCCATCGCGGATGATGCGGCTGGGCCGTTTGCGGTAAGGAGCTCCTGCAACCTGGAGGATGGCGAGAAATACAGCTTTGCCGGACAGTTTGCCACGTATCTGAACGTGCCGCGGGAGGTACTTTCGCAGAAAGTGCTTCAGTGCCTTGAATCCTTGCTTCAGGAAAGCGTTTTGAAATACATGGAACAATCCGGGGGCGACGCATCGGATCTTCAGATGAACGTTTTGGTGCAGGACATGGTGCAGGCAGACCGGGCGGGCGTGCTTTTTACGGCGAATCCGCAGGGTATTTTGAATGAGAGAGTGATCGCGGTCGGGAGGGGCCTTGGTGAGGGCGTTGTCTCCGGCGGCGCGAACGTCACGACGTATTATTATCACAAAACGGACCGGCTGTATTATTACGAGGGCGCGGAGGATTTGCTTTCGGCCAAAGAGGTTGAGGAGCTGATCCAAATCGCGGAGCGTTTGGAGGAATTGTTTGGAGATTACCTGGACGTGGAATTTGCCATCCAAGACGGAAAGCTTTCCATTTTGCAAGTGCGAAAGATCACAACGATCCAAGCGGACCGTCCGGTGATCCTGGATAACAGCAATATCGTTGAGAGCTATCCGGGACTGTCGCTTCCGCTGACGATCTCATTTGTCGAGATGGTTTACGGCGGCGTGTTTAAGGGCGTTAGCCGCCGCGTTCTGAAGAATGAAAAAGAACTGAGGAAGCATGAGGACGTGTTTTATCACATGGTGGGACACGCCAATGGCAGGGTATATTATAAGATCAGCAATTGGTATACGGTGCTGAAATTTTTGCCAATGCACGAGAAGATCATTCCCGTATGGCAGGAGATGATGGGCGTCCGGCAGAAGGGATATGACGAAGAGGACGTTAAGCTTTCACCCATGGTGCGTTTTATGACCTACGTCAATTCGCTTTACGAGCTCCTCAGCGTGCCAAGGCACCTAAAACAGCTTGAAAAGAAGTTTTGCAGGGTCAATCAGGAATTCTACGCGAACTATCGCGAGGACTTAACGCCGAAGGAGTTGATCGGATTATATCAGCGCGTAAAGGAACAGCTCTTGGATGCTTGGGACGTAACGCTCTTAAATGACTTAAATACCTTTATCTCCACGGGACTTGTCAAGAAAAGACTTTTGAAGCGTCATCCCGGAGACGAGGCCTACGCGAATCGTTACATATCAGGCATATCGAACATAGAGAGCATGAAGCCCGTGCGGGCGCTCATTGACCTGGCGCATGAGTATCCGAAGCTCACGCAAAAGGAGCGGGAGGAGCAGAAAAAAGCCTACGTCCAGGAATATGGTGACAGAAACCTGGAGGAATTAAAGCTTGAGAGCAAGACCTTCCGCAGTCACCCGGAGATCCTTGAGGAAAAGATCAGGGAATATGCGGCGGATCCAGAGCGATTGGAGCGCCTGTGGCAGGATTTGCGTCAGGAACGGGTGAAAACGGTGAAGGAGGACTGGCTCACGCGCTTCCTGGGGAAGAAATGTGCGGCGGGAATCGCGGGGCGCGAGAGATCCCGATTAAACCGAAGCAGAGTGTACGGCATGGTCCGGCTGATTTTTAGGAGCATGGGCGCGTACTATGCAGCGCACGGCATTTTGCAGGATCCGGAGGATATTTTCTATCTGACGATCGAAGAAGCATTTGCACTGGCAGATGAGAGTGAGAAGTACGCCGCTGCGGCTGAAGAGAGCGACGGAAGCAAAAAGCAGGAAGGTGCCTCGGGGGTTAAAGTGCGGAAAATGATCGAAGAGCGCAGGGCGGCCTATGAGCTCTTTTCGCAGCTTCCGGCCTATGGCAGGCTGATCTATGAAAAACAGGAATTCGACAAGCGGCATGAACGCGTAAATGCTTATCAGAGAAGACGGGAAGCAGGCGTTCTGCAGGGTGTGCCATGCTCTGCAGGTGAAGTGACGGCAATGGCGCTGGTGATCCAAAGCGTGGAGGATGCAAAGGACGTGAGCGACAAGATCCTGGTGACCCGCATGACGGACCCTGGCTGGGTGTTCCTACTTACGACGGCGAAGGGCGTGATCTCGGAGAAGGGGTCTTTATTATCTCACACCGCCATCATTTCAAGAGAGCTTGGCGTACCGTCCGTCGTCGGCGTTGAAAACCTGCTGGAGACGGTGAAGACGGGGGATCTGCTTCACGTGGACGGAAATACCGGAAGAATCGAAATCATTGGGGGAAGATAAGTGGAGTGCGTTAGCGTAAATAAGGATCAAAAGAAAATAAAAGAATTCCTTGCATTGTCAAAGCGTTTATATGATGCCGGCACGTATATGGAGAGCGAGTCTTCCGTGCGGGAGCTTCTTTTGGGGACTCACGTGTTGTCTAAGTATTTTTCGTTCGATCCGTTTCTGGTCTATGATGGGGAGAAAGTTGTCGGGAGATTTGCGATCACGATCTATCCCGGCGAAGACGTGGCATACCTTGGTTTTTTTGAATGCGTGGATCGCAAGGAAGTTGCCGCATTTTTGTTTGCCGAGGCAGAGAAGGTTTGCAGGTCGAAGGGAAGTCAGAGGATGGAAGGACCGGTGGATGCGTCCTTTTGGATGACGTACCGGTTAAAGATCAACAACTTTGACAAGCCGCCCTATACGGGAGAGCCATACAACAAGGAATACTATTACCAATTCTTTTTGGATAACGGTTTTGCCGTGAAGGAGCATTACACCTCCCAGGGGTACAGGGCCATTGACGAGAGCTACGTGAACGAGAAATATGAGACCCGCTATCAGGCTTTTCTGGAGCAGGGCTATGAGATCGTCAGCCCAACGCCGGAAACCTATGACAAGGCGGTTGGCGAGGTTTATGAGATGATCTCGGAGCTCTACAGTGATTTTCCCGTGTATGAAAAGGTTGAGAAGGAGGATTTCCTGAAGATCTTCCAGAGTTACAAGTCCATTATGAACATGAGCATGACGAAGATGGCGTATTATCACGGCAAGGCCGTGGGATTCTACGTGAGTCTTCCGGATTACGGAAATCTGGTATATCGCCTGAATCCCTGGAATTTGTTGAAAATTCTGAAGCTGAAAAAGAATCCGAAGCGTTACGTCATGCTTTACATGGGCGTGGATCAGGCCCACCGGGGATTGGGAAAGGCCATCGTCTATGCCATCATGAAGGAATTGGAGCAAAACCATTTGCCGAGCATCGGTGCATTGGCCAAGGATGGGAAGCTTACGCAGAATTATGCGGCGGAAGACATTACGGACCGGTATGAATACGTACTGTTGGAGAAATCGCTGGCATAGTCACGGAAATAAAGAATATGGCAGTTGGTAAACTTTATACTGCAAAAGATAAGAAAGGGAAGTTGGAACATGGGGCAAACAAATCAATTGGAAGGCTTTTTGCGCAAGGTTTATGAAAATTGGGGGAATCGGGAGTATCTGTTCGAGAAGAAAGATGGCAAGTACGTATCCGTGACGTTTGGACAGTACGTGGAAAGGGTGAATTGGCTGGCTGCTTATCTTTGCGGGAAAGGATTTCACGGAAAGAACATTGGCATATACGGTCCTAACAGCATCGAGTGGATGATCGCGGACGTATCCATCATGTGTTACGTAGGTTGCAGCGTTGGCATATCAAAGGATTGGTCCTATGATCACGTGGCGTATGGCGTGAAGAAGTGTGAGATTTCCTGCCTGATCTATGATGAGCGACAGGGCGAGAACATTGATAAGCTGAAGGCGGAATTCCCTGAAATCACGTTTCTGTCCGTTCAAAAGGATTTTACAGAGTGTCTGCGTCAGGGCAAGGAGATGACGAAGGAGTTGTTTGCGCTGGAGGCGAAGGATGAGGATGAACCTGCCAAGGTGGTGTTCACGGGCGGGACCACTTCCTTCCCAAAGGCAGTGCTTCTTTCCGTGAGGAACGTCTTTTCCGGTTATAAGGCACTTGGCAGAAGGGCACCTCTCACGGAGGAGGACGTATGCTATCTGTTCCTGCCTTTAAATCACACCTATGGCTCCATCTATAATTTTATCTATTCGCTTGTTTACGGATATCAGATTTATCTGACTTATTCCATCACCGACATGGCAAAGGAGATGATGGAGGTTCATCCCACCGTGTTCTCCGGCGTGCCTTTGATTTTCATGCGCTTTTATGACGCGTCAAAGGCCATGGGCATTGGGCTTGGCACGCTGTTTGGCGGACGCATGAAGTATTTGTTCTGTGGCGGTGCAAAACTGGACGCACAGGTGCGAAACGCCTATAAGGCGGAAGGCATGTATATGATGAATGCCTATGCGCTTTCCGAGACGTCTTCCGGATTTAGCATTGATTATCCGGGAGAGGAGGACGTGGAGAGCGTCGGAACGCTTTTTGAAGATTTAGATGCGATCGTGGTCGATCCGGATGAGGATGGATACGGAGAGCTGGCTGTCAAGGGAGAAAACGTATTCAAGGGTTATTACGGCGATGAAGAGGCATCCAAGGCTGCATTTAATGAGGATGGTTATTTCCTGACGGGCGATATCGGACGTATCAAGAATAATAAAGTATATCTGCGGGGACGCAAGGATACCAGGATCGCGCTTCCTAATGGTGAGAACGTCTCCGTACGCGAGATTGAGCAGAGAGTCAAGGGGCTGCATGAAGGCGTGACGGCCGTAAAACTCTACTTACATGAGGGGATTTTGTCTGCGGACGTCTTTGTCAATCCTGCGGATCTTGCCAAGGATTCAGATCTTTGGGACTCACTCATGGGGAAACTGAATGAGTCGGTCTCCAGATTTGAGAGAATTGGAAGGTATCATATATACGGAAGTGACAAACTTAGAGGGAAACTTCTCTAAAAAATTGTCTTTCACGACAAAAATCATGCGATTCACAACAAAACACTTGCCTCTGCCAGGCGTGCGGATTATAATCCAATTTGTCTGAAAAATATTTGCAATCTATGGAGGCAAGAAATGAAAAAAAGAATTGTGGCACTGTTACTTACGTGCGTGTTGGTCATTTCCGGCTGCGCTTCAAATGAGAAGAACGGCGGAAATGAAAACCAGACGGATACGACCGCCGTGGAATCGAGCATCGCGCAGGAAAGCTCTGCGGAAGAGAGTTCTGCCGAGGAGAGTCCGGCGATCGAGGAGATTGTTCCGACAGAGGAACCTGAGGTGGTGGAAGGCTACGTGACGTCGGGAGGAAATCCTTGGATCGATTCCGATCTGAAGGAAAATGTTACGGCAGACATGACGCTTTCCCCTAAGGATGATTTTCATCTGTACGTAAATCATGATTGGATCATGAATGCCCAAATCCCGGAAGGTCATAGCTCCTGGGGAGCATTTAACGTCGTGGCAGATGAGATCGAGGCGAAAGCCCTTGCGCTGCTTAACGATGAAACCCTGCAGGGTCATGACGCGGAACTGATCCAGGCACTGTATCATGCATATCTTGACTGGGATTCCAGAAATGCTGCCGGCGTTACTCCCCTCATGAGTACCATTGAGGATATCAAGGGAATCAAGACCATGGACGAACTGACGGATTTCATCTGTGACATGGACCGTGCATACGGCGTACCCACCTTCCTTGGCGGCGGTAACGGAACGGGTCTTTCGGATTCTTCAAAGTATATTACTTATATTGTCAATGATGGTCTCATGCTTGGCGACGCTGCTGAATACAAGGAGCGTACCGAGATGGGAGACAGATCCTATGAGGCGTACGTTTACCTTGCAAAGTACATGCTTCCCAGAGTGGGTTACACCGAGGAAGAGGCCGTAGCAATGTTTGATGCCGTGATTGATTTTGAGACAAAGCTGGCTGAAAACGCGCTCACCAGCGCTGATTCGATGAGTCCCGATTATCTTTCCAAGGTAAACAACGTTCGTACCCTGAAGGAGCTTGAGGAGGCATCTCCCGTATTCCCCATCAAGCGGTTTATCAAAGCCATGGGCTATGACAACGCAAAGGAATTCCTTCTGATCCAGCCCAAGGTGCTCGACACCGTCAATGAGATTTACGTGGAAGAGAATCTCGATGCGATCAAGAACTACATGCTTGTAAAATATGTTTTGAGCAGTATGGGTGCTCTTGACAGGGAATGCTATGAGGCGAACGTTGCCGCAAGTAATATGACCAGTGGTTCGGAGGGAAGCCTTCCGGATGAAAAACTGGCGTTTAACGTTGTCAGAAGTGCCCTGACGACTCCGATGGATCGTGCATATCTGGAAAAGTACGATGCCAAAGAGGTGAAGACGCGCATTACGGAAATGATCAAACAGATCATTGGCGTATATCGCGAGATGCTGTCAGAAGAGGACTGGTTGACTGATGCTACCAAGGAAAAAGCAATAGAAAAGCTTGACAACATGAGGATCAATGCGATTTATCCTGACAAGTGGCTGGATTATAGTAAGCTCGATCTCAAGGGCCTTTCTTATATCGAGTGTCTTAAGGCAATCTCAGCGTTTAATCAGGAATTGGATCATAAGAACACAAATGCCAAGGTGGACAAGGATCTGTGGAGCGTTGACACGCTGGAAACTAATGCTTTCTACAATCCCATGGATAATTCCATCAACATCATTCTGGGATTGCTTGGCGGTGATTTCTATCATGAAGGCATGACTGACGAAGAGCTGTACGGAGGAATTGGTGCCGTGATCGGTCACGAGATCTCTCATGCATTTGACACCAACGGAGCGCAGTTCGACAAGAATGGCAACATGGCTAGCTGGTGGTCCATGAAGGATTATACTTCCTTCCAGAAGCGCGCGCGTAAGCTGATCGATCATTATAACACCCTGACCGCATGGGAGGGCGCCCAGATCATGGGAAACAACTGCCAGACTGAGGCAATCGCTGACCTGGCGGGATTGAAGGCCGTGCTGAAGCTTGCAGAAAAGAAGGAGAACTTTGATTACGAGAAGTTCTTTACGGCCTATGCAACCATTTGGCAGGAAGTTATCACTTATGAGACGGAATACATGTTATACTCCCAGGATTCCCATCCCCTGAACTATCTGCGCACCAACGTAACGGTTCAGCAGTTTGATGAGTTCTACAAGACCTTTGACGTAAAGGAAGGCGACAACATGTATCTTGCGCCGGAAGACAGAATTCTGGTTTGGTAATCGTTAGGAATAAAAAGGTTTTTCATCTTTTTCGGAAGATGGAGAACCTTTTTTGTTTGGGTGAACGATGTGTGGCCGTATAGTGCGGAGTTTGGGTCTTTTCTAATCTTTTTAAAGCGAGTATAATAATACAAAATAGGAAGGGAGGGCACGGTTATGGAAGATTTCAAAACTTTTTTTATTTTTGTTATTGCCGCACTTGTTTTTGTGGTAGACATACTTCACCGTGTCTTTGTGGATCCGGTGGGTAATGAAGAAGACATTGAACGGTATGAGAAAGGAAGCTTTTGGACTCGCAGACGCTATGAGAGGAGTGATTACGTATCGGCACGTTTGGCGAAAAGCATTCGGGATCATTTGGATATGGAGGAGCCCGGAAAATTTGAAATCCCGGATTGGGCGAAGGGTGACGAAGAGACCAGTAAGGCGGACGCATGGAAATGTTCCGATTGCGGAAGGCTAAACCACGGTTTTCAAGACACGTGTACGTGCGGTTGTCGCAAAGACGCGTAAGGCAATGAGGAGGTATAACCATGGACATAGATAATGCTAAATTTGTGATGGCGTGCGTGGCATTGGGCATCGCTGCGATCGTGAAGGTCGTGAACGGACTTTCGGAAATGGGAAATGCTAAAATGCAGGCTGCGATCAAAAGGCTGAAGGAAGAAGCCGAGGCAGCCGAAAAAGAAAGACTTGCGTTAGCTGAGAAGGCGGAAGAAGCGAAGGGCGCGGAAACCGTAGAAACTGATGCCGAGGGAACTGAGGAAGAAAACTACTTGGCAGCCGAGGCGGTCGAAGAAACAGCAATTGCAACTGAGGAAAATCGAGAAGAAACGGCGGAAATAACGAAAGCAACCGGGAAACCGGAAGAAGAGGAGGACTCGGACGAGGCAAGCATGAATGGGCGCACTTGGAAATGCCCGCAGTGCGGCCGGATCAATCCCTCGTACCAGTATGCATGCAATTGCGGTAACCGTTTCAGATGACGTTTTGTGGCATGATAACGTAAAAGGAGGGGTGTATATGAAGTATCGCAGTCATTATGGTCGCAATAGCTATCATTATGGGAAAGACGCTTATAATCTTATGGTAGATCTGTTGGAAAAAACCACGCACGTTGAATCAGAGTTTGAGGTGCCGGATTGGGCGAAGGAAGAAACGGAAGAAAAGAAGACGGACGCTTGGTATTGTCCGGAATGTGGCTATAAAAATCAGGGATTCCGAAGCACCTGCGTATGCGGCGCAAATCGAAAGTAACAAAAGGAGCACGTAACACATGGGATTGATCAGGGGAACCGTAAAGCATCTTACAAAAAAAATCATTTCACCCGTATCTGACGTCATTACCCCTCAGGTAGACAAGATCGCCACGGCGATCGATGAAAAAGAGCAGGCGAAAATGCGGAAATTCATGGAACAGAACGCGAATCACTCACGCCTTTTGGTCGAAGATTTGAATGCGCTTGTGAAGGATTCTCTGCGCGCAGTGAATGACCGGAAGGAAATGAAGTATGAGATTCTTCGCGACAGGAAGCTCGGAAAGACGATAGTCACGGTCCACAGCATCGTTGGCAGGGAATTGGGGCGGATCGTTGAAAACAAGTCGCTGATCGAGGACGTTTTGGTAAAGGACGACGCGGTTAGAAAATACGAGATCTTTATAGGCGAGCAGAAGATTGGAGAAGTGATTTCCAAGGGATCGGATCCAAAGAAGATTACCATGGATTACGCGGGGCTTTCGCTACGTGGAAATGAAGCCGCCATGGAGTGCTGGGTGCTGAAAGAAAAGGGCGAATGTCTGATGGTTATTAGCAGGAAGGCATATGGTGATTCCGGCAAGGCCTATTTGCTTGAGGTGGCTGATCCAAAAGATGAATTGAGGTGCTTATTGATCAGTCTGGCAATTAATATGGCAGGATGACGGATTTGATGCGGAAAAAGGACGACGTAAGGATATTTGTGTCTGATTGCGAGGAAGCTTAGGTAAGGGCCTTGAAAAAATAAAAAAGGGACTAGGCAAGAAGGCAAATACGTGGTATACTACGATTTGTTCGCAGATATAGTTCATTGGTAGAACATCAGCTTCCCAAGCTGAGGAGGCGGGTTCGATTCCCGTTATCTGCTTTGTACCTTTCATAAGAAGCCGTTGTTTTGATAGAAACTGAGAGAATAACTCCATGGGTGGAGTCTGTCCTCTCGGAGTTTATCAAAACAACGGCTTTTTTGTTGTGCCGTTAAGCGTTCCTTGAAAATTTCATCCGCAAATGGCCTGACGGCTGGCCGGGGAAGTCACGCGATGACATGAGCGGACCAAGGTGAAGGACGGACGAACTTTAGGCTGACGAAGGGAAGTCCGTTTCGCCGGACGGTTGGATTGCGACGGTAGTTACCCGTAAACAATGGCTTTGAAAGTGAGGCACAACTTATGACGTATGACAATTATCGGTGGTTATTTCATGAAGTATTTATTATGGATGACTTTATCCAATTGGAAGAGGATGACGTGACGCCGTTTGATGAAGATGATGCGGCGTTTGACGAAGATGACTTAATTTTATTTGATGAGGAGGAAAGGACTCCGCTGGATGAGTTGGAGCTCAGCGTCCGCTCGTATAACTCGTTAAAGCGCGCCGGAATCAATTACGTGGAAGAACTGCAGGCAATGAGTACGGAGGAACTGATGCACGTCCGGAATCTCGGGAAAAAGGGCGTCTTGGAGATCTGCCGGAAGTTGGGCGTGACCGTGGAATTGGAGGTTGAGAGGGCCGGGGAGGAGCGGGCGAGACGCAAAAGTGCCATGGAACAGCTCGATGAGCTGATCGGACTTGAGGAAGTGAAGGAGCAGGTCCGGAAGATCGCGGCATTCGCGAGGATGAAGCGGGACGTAAAAGCGACGGGAAGGGAGCTTTCCATTGCGCTGGGCATGGAATTTGTGGGAAATCCCGGAACGGCAAAGACGACAGTCGCGCGCATTATCGCAGGAATCTTTGGAGAGATTGGGCTGCTTCCCGGCAAGGAGGTCATGGAAGTCGGACGAAGTGATCTCGTGGCAAAGTACGTTGGGCAGACGGCCATTAAGGTAAAAGAAGTGTTTGAAAAAGCTGAGGGAAAAGTGTTATTTATTGATGAAGCATACTCCTTGGTTGAAAGTACTGAGGGTGAATTTGGTGACGAAGCGATCAATACCTTGGTACAGGAGATGGAAAATCATCGCGAGGATATCATCGTGATCCTTGCGGGATATCCGGATAAGATGGAAGGCCTGTTCAAGCGGAATCCGGGCCTTCGCTCCCGGGTGCCGTTTCAGTTGCATTTCCAGGATTACGCAGCGGAGGAGATGCTCCAGATCGCGGAAATGGAAGCGAAGAGACGGGGATTTGTGATTAGCGAGGCTGCAAGAAAGCAGATCCTTACCGTCTGTGAGGGGGCAGCAGGCGTCTCGGAATGCGGGAACGGGAGGTTTTGCCGGAACCTCGTTGAAAATGCCATTTTGAATTATGCTGACAGAATTTACGGCAGGGATTTGAAGACGATGGAAATAAACTGTGATTTTGTCCTGACGGAAGCGGATTTTACGGTGCCTGTCATGGGAATTTCGGACACTGCAAGGAGGACGATCGGTTTCCTTGCGGCTTGAAAAAATTAACGTTTACTTCTAAAAACAAAGGTGCTATGATAAGAGAGGTTTTTTGTATTCACATGAGAAAAACGGAAGGATTGAAGAGAAATGAAGCGATTGATGTTAGGAAATCAGGCCTTCGCCCGCGGACTGTATGAAGCAGGCTGCAGCGTGGTGTCAAGTTATCCCGGCACGCCCAGTACCGAGGTGACGGAAGAGGCCGCAAAGTATGATGAGATCTATTGCGAGTGGGCACCCAATGAGAAGGTGGCCATGGAAGTAGCGTTTGGTGCATGCCTTGCCGGAAAGAGAAGCTTTTGCGGCATGAAGCACGTGGGACTGAACGTGGCGGCTGACCCGCTCTTTACTTGTTCTTATACCGGCGTGAATGCAGGCATGATCATTTGCGTGGCAGATGACCCTGGAATGCATTCTTCCCAGAACGAGCAGGATTCCAGACATTATGCAATGGCGGCAAAGGTACCGATGCTTGAGCCCGCGGATTCCGCGGAAGCCCGTGACTTTGTTAAGAAAGCATATGAGATTTCCGAAACGTTTGACACTCCCGTAATTATGAAGATGTGCACCCGCGTTGCACATTCCCAGAGCGTCGTGGAGGAGATGGAGCGCGTTCTTCCCGAGAAGAAGCCTTACGTTAAGAATATTGCGAAGTACGTGATGATGCCTGGCAATGCCATTCGCCGTCATCCCTTCGTGGAAGAGAGAACCCGTAAGCTGATCGAATTCGCTGAGACCACCGATCTGAACAGAGTGGAGATGGGCGATACGAAGCTTGGAATCATTACTTCCTCCACCAGCTATCAGTACGTAAAAGAGGTATTTGGAGAAAATGCTTGCATCTTAAAGCTTGGCATGATCCATCCGCTTCCTGAGAAGCTGATCCTGGACTTCGCCGCAAAGGTTGACAAGCTTGTGATCGTTGAGGAATTGGATCCCGTGATCGAAGAGCACTGCAAGGTGCTTGGCCTTACCGTAACCGGCAAGGACGTGCTTCCCATGGAGGGTGAGTTTTCCCAGAATCTGATCGCAGAAAAGCTTGGCGTTACGGTTCCTGCTTCCAGAAAGCTGGAGGAGAACCTTCCTGGCAGACCGCCCGTGATGTGTGCAGGATGCCCTCACAGAGGCCTGTTCTTTACGCTGGCTAAGAATAAGTGCACCGTTCTCGGAGACATCGGATGTTACACCCTTGGCGCCGTTGCACCCTTAAGTGCAATGGAGATGACGCTTTGCATGGGCGCATCCATCAGCTCCATTCATGGCTTTAACAAGGCGCTTGGCGAGGAGAGCGAAGGAAAGACCGTTGCAGTCATCGGCGATTCCACGTTTATGCACTCCGGCATGACTGGCCTTGCTAACATTGCTTACAACCAGAGCAATTCCACCGTGATTATTCTGGATAACTCCATCACCGGCATGACGGGACATCAGCAGAACCCGACTACCGGCTATAACATTAAGGGCGATCCCGCAGGAAAGATTGACCTCGAGGCGCTCTGTAAGGCCATGGGCTTTGAGCGCGTTCGCGTGGTTGATCCCTATGACCTGGCACAGTGCGACGCAGTCATCAAGGAAGAACTGGCAGTCAAGGCTCCTTCCGTGATCATTTCCAGACGCCCTTGCGCCCTGCTTAAGTACGTAAAGCATGAGAAGCCTTTGAAGGTTGTCTGCGAAAAGTGCGTAGGCTGTAAATCCTGCATGCGTCTTGGCTGTCCTGCCATCAGCGTGAAGGATGGCAAGGCTTGCATTGACACGACGCTGTGCGTTGGCTGCGGCGTATGTAAGCAGCTGTGTAAGTTTGACGCATTGCAAAATCAATAGGGAGGGAGAGCCAAATGACAAAGAATATTATGATCGTGGGCGTTGGCGGACAGGGATCCCTTCTTGCCAGCAAATTATTGGGACATTTATTACTTACGGAAGGGTATGACGTAAAGGTATCCGAGGTACACGGCATGAGCCAGAGAGGCGGCAGCGTGGTTACCTACGTGCGCTTTGGTGAAAAGGTGTATTCCCCCATCATTGACAAGGGGCAGGCGGACTTTATCGTATCCTTCGAAAAGCTGGAAGCAGCTAGATACCTGGAGTTCTTAAAGGCGGACGGACGCATCGTGGTCAACACGCAGGAAATCGATCCCATGCCCGTTATTACCGGTGCCGCGCAGTATCCTGCAGAACTTGTGGAAAAGATGGAAGCAGCAGGTGCTAAGGTGGATGCCATGGATTGCCTCTCCCTTGCGGAGCAGGCAGGTTCCGCCAAGGCCGTGAACATCGTACTCATGGGAAGATTATCCCGCTATTTTGACGAGATCCCCGTGGAGAAGTGGCAGAAGGCCATTGAGGAATGCGTTCCCGCGAAATTCCTCGAACTGAATCAAAAAGCATTTTTACTTGGCAGAGGCTAAGCGAAAATAGAGCACAACACTTAAACTGCCGTGAGAAGAAAGTGCGGCGCAGACAAAAAGGAGAACAAACCAATGGGAAATTATTTTCAGCCCGAAATTGAGACCATGCCCGTGGAGCAATTGAAGCTGCTTCAGAGCGAGAGATTGGTGGAACAGGTAAAATACGTGTATGATCACGTGAAATTTTACCATGACAAGATGGATGAAGCAGGCGTAAAGCCCTGGGATATCCACGGCATAGAGGATCTGCACAAGCTTCCGTTTATCAACAAGGACGACCTTCGCGATCAGTATCCTTACGGACTTCTTGGCGTGCCTCTTTCCGAGTGCGTACGCATTCAGTCCACGAGCGGAACGACCGGACGCCGCGTAGTTGCATTCTATACCCAGGCAGACCTTGACGTTTGGGAGGAGTGCTGTGCAAGAGCCATTATGGCAGCAGGCGGAACGAAGGAAGACGTGGTACACGTATGTTATGGTTACGGCCTCTTTACGGGCGGCCCCGGATTAAATGGCGGTTCCCACAAGGTTGGGTGTCTGACCCTGCCCATGTCCTCCGGTAACACGGAGAGACAGCTCCAGTTCATGCAGGATTTGGGTTCCACGATCCTTTGCTGTACGCCTTCCTATGCTGCTAACCTTGGAGAGAGCATTGTTGCAAGAGGGTTAAAGGACAAGATCAAGTTGAAGGCTGGAATTTTCGGCGCAGAGCCTTGGACCGAGGAGATGCGTCATAACATCGAGGAGACCCTTGGCATTAAGGCTTATGACATCTATGGCCTGACCGAGATCTCCGGTCCTGGCGTATCCTTCGAATGTGAAGAGCAGAAGGGCATGCACGTACAGGAGGATCACTTCATCCCTGAGATCATCAATCCCGAGACCGGCGAGGTGCTTCCTGAGGGTGAGGTTGGTGAGCTGGTATTCACCTGTATCACCAAGAAGGCATTCCCGCTTCTCCGTTATCGCACCAGAGACCTTTGCTACCTGACCCGCGAAAAGTGCTCCTGCGGAAGAACCCATATCCGCATGCACAAGCCCATGGGCAGAAGCGATGACATGATGGTTGTCAAGGGCGTAAACGTATGGCCTTCCCAGATCGAGGCGGTTCTGCTGAATCAGGGCTATCAGGCGAACTATCAGATCGTCGTTGACCGTATTGGTAACAATGATACCATCGAAGTTCAAGTGGAGCTTACCCCTGAGATGGTTGCAGATACCACGAAGACCGTTGCCGAGCGCGAGAAGAAGATCGTTGCAGGATTGAAGTCCATGCTGGGAATTCTGGTACAGGTTAAGGTTGTAGAGCCCATGACCATTCCCAGAAGCGAAGGCAAGGCCAAGAGAGTTGTTGACAAGCGTGATCTGTATCGCTAAACGCATATCCAAAAGAGCCAGGATCCCCTGGCTCTTTTTTGCGTCATGGTTTGGGTCATTTCCCCCTTTTCAAGTTGGTAGTTCTGTGGTAAAATGGTAACGGAATTGTTAGAAATTCCGAAGGGTTTGAACGGGGAAAGCGAAGACTGGGAAGGCAAAAGGGGGACAAAGCATGCTAAAGTATGAGCAGTGGTTACAATCCATTGGATATTTGCAGGAGCAGATCGAGGATTTCTTTCAGATGACAAAGTATCTGGATCAGGAACAGGTGTACATTCCGGATCTGGTTCCTACCGCAGAGACGATGTACGTGCAGGAACGTCTCGAAGCATTTTGTCATGAGCTTGAAGAAGCGTATTATCAGGTAAAACGCCTAAACGCGCAGGTGGTGCTGGAGGGACGGCTTCGCCTGGGAGCAAATGGCCGCTATTGGCTGGAGAATGAGGAGCTGACTTGCGGACGCAGCGTCGAACTCTTATACAATGACGGAAAGGGCGTGTCAAACATCGAATCCTGGCATGCAGGCCGCATTGACCACAATGGTACAAAATATTATTTTACCGGAAACCGCAATCTACAGCTGGAGGGCGTGACCGCGCGCCTAAAGCAACATCTGTAAGTTGATCCGGGAGCGAGGGACAAGGGATTGTCCCTTGACTTTTGCAATGCGGTTTTATAGAATTGTGATTTGGGAATGTCGTCAGGGCAAAGCCTTGGCGTTCCAATACAGTAAAATGATCCCATTCCGGCGGAGGGTGGGGGGATCATTAGCGCCTGGACCGTAATTGGTTGACGAGGGTTGGCAGTTATCGAAAGACTCGGCGGATGCTGCCACGGCCATCGCAGGTCGTTACGAAGAAAGCAAAAAGCGGAATGAAAACCGTAACAGAGGTTCTTCGGGTGCGGATACAAAAATATGGATGAATAGTATCATTCATGATAAGGAGATTTTATGTATACGATTAATGATTTGTATGATTTGGATCATACGCTGGCAAAGGACTATCTTTCTCAGTTTACTTATCCCTGGGAGGCACTGAAGGGCATTAAGGACATGATCCTGGCACTGGGCGAGACGCTCGGTGATGATTATGAAGAGGTGTCAGAGCACGTTTGGGTTCATAAGACCGCAACGGTGTTCCCTTCCGCATATCTTGGCGCCCCCTGCATCATTGGGCCTGAGACGGAAGTGAGACATGGCGCGTTCATCAGGGGATCAGCCCTTGTTGGTGCAAACTGCGTGGTTGGTAATTCCGTTGAGCTTAAGAACGTAATCCTTTTTGACCACGTACAGACGCCTCACTACAACTACGTTGGTGACAGCATTCTTGGTTATTACAGCCATATGGGTGCAGGATCCATCACCTCCAACGTAAAGAGCGACAAGCAGCTTGTTGTCGTTCACAATGGCACGGAAAAGATGGAGACCGGGATGAAAAAATTCGGCGCCATGCTGGGTGATCACGTAGAGGTTGGCTGTAATGCAGTCTGCAACCCTGGTACCGTGATTGGCAGAAACAGCAACGTATATCCCACCTCATGCGTGAGAGGCGTTGTACCCGCTAACAGCATCTATAAGAACAGCGGTGAGATCGTCGAGAAGAACTAACCGGACTGGGCGTTAAAAGTCCGCCGGCATTGAAATTAAACAAAGCATATTGATTAGGGAGAAAAATAGAATATGAGAGTAGTTATTCAGGATAATTACGAAAAGATGTGTAAGTGGGCTGCAAATTACATTGCAGGCAAGATCAACGCACACAAGGAAGCACGTCCTTTTGTTTTGGGACTGCCCACCGGTTCTTCACCGATTGGCGTTTACAAGGAACTGGCCAGAATGAACAAGGCCGGCGAGGTTTCCTTTGCTAACGTGGTAACCTTCAACATGGATGAGTATCTGGGACTTCCTCACGAGCATGACCAGAGCTATTGGTACTTCATGCACGACAACTTCTTCAATCACCTGGTGGACATGAAGCCTGAGAACATCAACATTCTTAACGGCATGACCGATGACCCTGAGGGAGAGTGTGCAAGATATGAGGAGAAGATCGCTTCCTATGGCGGAATCGACCTGTTCATGGGCGGCATCGGCGTTGACGGCCACATCGCTTTCAATGAGCCTTACACCAGCCTTTCCTCCCGCATGGGCGTGAGAGACCTGACCACCGACACCAGAATCGTTAACAGCCGTTTCTTTGGAAATGATCCCGAGAAAGTTCCTGCAAAGGCTCTTTCCGTAGGCGTTGGCACCGTTACCGATTCCAAGGAGGTTCTGATCCTCATCAATGGTCACAACAAGGCAAGGGCTCTGGCTGCAACCGTTGAAGGCGGCGTTTCCCAGAAATGGACCTGCTCCGCACTGCAGATGCACAATGCAGCAATTCTCGCAGTAGACGAGGCAGCGTGCGGTGAGTTGACCGTAGACACTTACAAGTATTTCCTGGATATTGAGAGAAAGGAGAGACTGTAATCATGGGTAAGTATTTCGGCACTGACGGCTTCCGCGGCGAGGCTAACAAGGATCTGAATTTTGAACATGCAGTTAAGATTGGCCGGTTCCTCGGCTGGTATTATGGAGCAAGAGAGGGGAAGAAGGCTAAGGTCGTGATCGGCAAGGACACGAGAAGATCCAGCTACATGTTTGAGTATGCACTCTGCACGGGCCTGATGGCGAGTGGCGCTGATGCTTACATCATGCACGTAACCACGACTCCTTCCGTTGCTTACATCACCAGAGTGGATGATTTTGACTGCGGCATCATGATCTCTGCATCCCATAACCCTTACTATGACAACGGCATCAAGCTGCTCAACGGTAATGGCGAGAAGATGGATGAGGAGACCATCCTGAAGGTTGAGGATTACATTGACGGAAAGCTTGAGATTCCCGTTGCTGAGCGTAACGAGATCGGCCGTACCGTAGACTTCGTGGCAGGCAGAAACCGTTATATCGGTTTCCTGATCTCCCTGTCTAAGTACAGCTTCAAGGGTGTTAAGGTTGGTCTGGACTGTGCTAACGGTGCGGCATTCCAGATCGCACGCGGCGTGTTCGAGGCGCTTGGCGCAAAGCTGTACGTGATGAACGATCAGCCGGATGGATACAACATTAACACGGACTGTGGAAGCACGCACATCGAGCATCTTCAGAAATTTGTGGTTGATAATGGTCTTGATATTGGTTTCGCATTCGACGGGGATGCGGACAGATGTCTTTGCGTTGACGAGAAGGGTAATGTTGTCACCGGCGACCACGTGCTTTATATCTATGGACTGTACATGAAGGAGCGCGGAAAGCTTCTGAACAACAAGGTTGTTACAACGATCATGAGTAACTTTGGTCTGTACAAGGCACTGGATAAGGTTGGCATTGAGTACGAGAAGACCAAGGTTGGTGACAAGTACGTATACGAGAACATGGTTCAGACCGGTAACCGCATCGGCGGTGAGCAGAGCGGCCACACCATCTTCCTGAAATATGAGACCACTGGCGATGGCATTGTAACGGCACTGAAGATGATGGAAGTAATGCTTGCTAAGGGCAAGCCCATGAGTGAGCTTGCAGCTCCCGTGGTATTCTACCCTCAGGTGCTGAAGAACGTTCGCGTGAAGAGCAAGCCAGACGCACAGAATGATCCCGACGTTCAGGCAGCAGTTAAGAAGGTTGCTGATGAACTCGGCGACACCGGACGCATCCTGGTACGCGAGAGCGGTACTGAACCCGTGATCCGCGTGATGGTTGAGGCAGAGAGCGACGAAGTCTGCGAGAAGTACGTAGATTCCGTCATCGAAGTCATCAAGGCTAAGGGCCATCTGGCATAATTGCATACAACGTAAGTTTACCCCGCAGGATTGCATCCTGCGGGGTTTTCGTAAATGGACTTTGACATTTTGGGAAAATTATGCTAGTTTATTATGTATGGGTGCTTTAAAGCGTCATAGTTTAAAGCAATAAAAGAAGCAATTTGAAAGTGGAGGAGCGAAAGATGCCGGTTACGGACTTATTGGAGAGAAATCATAAGTTATACGGAGATGAGGTAGCGCTTGTGGAGTTGAACCCCAGCATGCCTGACACGAGGAAGACGACTTGGAAGGAGTACGACTTGGTACAGCCCACGAGTTCGACGCCTTATCGCCGTGAGATCACCTGGAGCATTTTTGACGAGAAGGCAAACCGCGTGGCAAACATGCTGTTATCCCGCGGAATTCAGAAGGGAGACCGCGTGGCGATCCTGATGTTCAACTGCCTGGAGTGGCTTCCCATTTACTTTGGCATTTTGAAGACCGGTGCGATCGCAGTACCTTTTAACTTCCGTTTTGCAGCGGATGAGATCCAGTATTGTGCAGACCTTGCGGAAGTGCACGTGCTGTTCTTTGGCCCTGAGTTTATCGGCCGTATCGAATCCATTGAAGAAAAGCTCAGTAAGGGCAGACTCCTCATCTACGTTGGTGATGGTTGTCCCACGTTCGCTGAGAGCTATCGTGAGCTTGTGGCAGACTGTTCCAGCCAGGCTCCGCTTGTGCGCCTGGAGGAAGAGGACGATGCAGCAATTTATTTCTCCTCAGGTACCACTGGATTCCCTAAGGCAATTTTACATAATCATGAGAGCCTTACGCAGGCGGCTCAAATGGAGCAGAAGCACCATCTGACTGGTCGTGACGACGTATTCCTTTGTATTCCGCCCTTGTATCATACCGGCGCAAAGTTCCACTGGATGGGCAGTCTTTGTGCAGGCAGTAAGGCAGTTCTCTTAAAGGGTACCTCTCCGGAGATCATTCTGGACGCCGTATCCAAGGAACACTGTACGATCGTATGGCTTCTGGTGCCTTGGGCACAAGATATCCTGGAGGCGCTGGATCGCGGTGATCTCAAGCTTTCGGATTATCAGCTGGATCAGTGGAGACTGATGCACATTGGCGCACAGCCCGTTCCGCCTTCCCTGATCAAGCATTGGAAGGAATACTTCCCGAATCACGCGTATGACACAAACTATGGCCTTTCCGAGTCCACGGGCCCTGGCTGCGTGCATCTTGGCATCGAGAACATTCATAAGGTGGGCGCGATCGGCGTACCCGGTTACCGCTGGAAGTGCAAGATCGTGGATGAAAACGGCGAGACCGTAAAGCAGGGCGAGGTTGGCGAGCTTTGCGTGAAGGGACCTGGCGTTATGACCTGCTATTACAATGATCCCAAGGCAACCGCTGAGACCTTAAAGGATGGCTGGCTCTTTACCGGAGACATGGCAATGCAGGACGAGGATGGTTTCATCTTCCTGGTAGACCGTAAGAAGGACGTGATCGTCAGCGGCGGTGAGAACATTTATCCCGTTCAGATCGAGAATTTCCTTACGGCCTATGACAAGGTTAGCGACGTGGCCGTGATCGGCTTGCCAGACAAGCGTCTCGGCGAGATCACCGGCGCGATCATCCAGGTAAAGGATGGCATGACCTGCACGGAAGAGGAGATTGAAGAGTATTGCAAGGGCCTTCCCCGTTACAAGAGACCGAAGAAGATCATCTTTGCAGACGTGCCCAGAAATGCGACCGGTAAGATTGAGAAGCCCGCACTGCGTAAGAAATATGGCGCGGAATACCTGGTGGCTCAGCAGAACGAAGTGGAAGCATAAGACAGAGCGAATAAAAGCCCAAATGATAAGCAGCCGTGGGACAATCCCGCGGCTGTTTTTGTGAATTGAAATTGTATAAAATTGTATAAACATTTTTATCAAAAAAAGTATGTCAACCGTTTTTGAAAATGTCCCGAAAAAAATGAATCATAAGCCCGGAAGAGAAGGCATTCACTTTCGGGCTT
>JAFZNO010000074.1 GCA_017552985.1 Lachnospiraceae bacterium | reverse complement strand
GCGGAACGATCCTTGACGGATGCGGCGGAACGCCGGCGCTGGGACACTCCGAGGTGGTGGTGAGCGGCTACGCGGCGGTTCACACGCAAACCGAGCTGAAGGCCGGCCTGACGGACGGAAAGAGATGCACGAGGTGCGGAGCAACGACGGTGGCACAGCAGACGATCCCCGCGCAGCA
The DNA here is from genome assembly GCA_017552985.1 of Lachnospiraceae bacterium. Classification (GTDB taxonomy): domain Bacteria; phylum Bacillota; class Clostridia; order Lachnospirales; family Lachnospiraceae; genus Acetatifactor. The sequence goes on along the minus strand of JAFZNO010000074.1, from coordinate 40,176 downwards.
CAACATGGTTAGCGGCAACGGCGGCGATCGCCCGGCGCATCAGGACGCAACGTGTACGGCAGAAGGCTGGGATGACCAGAAGTGTTCCGTGTGCGGACTGGTGAAAACGACGGTAATAGCGAAGAAGGACCATACCAGGGTGGCACCGAGCAATTCAGGAAACTATATATATCACAAGGATCCGACGTGTACGGAAGATGGTTATCAGGATTATATTTGTTCCGTATGCGGTACGAATTTGGGAAGAGACATACTTCCTGCATTAGGACACATAGAGGTAATTGACGGGTCGGATTCAGAGCCTACCTGTGGCGACATGGGATATCGCGCCCGCAGATACTGTTCAAGGTGTGGTGATACGCTGGAATGGGCCAGAAGCTTACCTCCGACGGGAGATCATCATTTCGTAAATGGCGTATGTACGGTATGTGGATATAACGAATAGTAACAGGGGGTGGCGGCTTGAATACAAGAGGACTAGGAAAGGCTTCCTTTTGGAAAAAACTCATCGTTTCCCTCCTGGTCGCGGCGATCTTTACCGGAATAGCGGGGTCGGGCATTTTGTACTACGTTGACATGGCATTGTCGGATTCCATGTATTGTACGGAAAGAGCCCACGACGGCATTATCCGGGTCGTGGGCATCGATCAAGAGTCGCTGGATGCGATAGGACCCTGGCCATGGAGCAGGGAAGTGATTGCCACGGTAATCAGGAATCTGAATAAAAATCCGGATTCCAGACCGGCGGTGATCGGCATCGACGTTATCTTTAGCGGGGAGTCAGATCCAGAGGCGGACGACGCGCTGGTACAGGCGGCGAAGGAATTTGGAAACGTTGTGACGGCAGAAGCTGCAGACTTTACGGATCAAATGGTGGTTGACGGGGATAATTTTTACGTCGAGAAATATGGCATCACCGGCTTTGATAAAGTATTTAAGGCATACCGAGACGTGACGTACCAAGGACACGTCAATGCCATGTTGGATAAAGACGGAATCCTAAGGCAAGGAAAATTGTGGATTGAACCCAACAAAGACGAACGAGTGGAACTTTTTGGATGGGTGATTTATAAACGATATTGCGAAGCCTTGGGAATTACCCCGGGAAAGCAACCTCCCGCAGGAAAGTTAAATGGTTTTTTCCGCATACCTTATTCGGTAAAGCATGAACATTTTGACCATTCTTATAACGTTGCCAAGGTGTATTACGACGACGAAGGGGAGGTTGGTTCTGCATTTGAGGATAAAATCGTATTAATAGGACCATTTGCAGCAGGGTTGGCAGATAATTATATTACTTCCATTGATCATGCGAGCACCATGTATGGCATTGAGGTACAAGGTAACGTGATCCAGTCCCTGCTGGACGGCAGATACCAGAAAGCCAGCCCTGACGGATGGCAATTAGTCTTGGTATTTATTCTCTCCGGTGCTTCCGTATGGTTCCTTTGGAAGAGGAAAGTGCGGTGGACGCTGGTCTGGTGGATCGGGATTACGGGTGGATGGCTCTTGTTGTGCAAGATCTTAGGTGAAAATGGCATCCTGTTACATCCGCTTTGGATACCGTTTAGCATTACGGCATTGTTCATTTCATTCGTTGCGATCAACTACATTCAGGCTGCATTGGCAAAGCATAAGGTGACAAGCACCTTCAAGCGTTACGTTGACCCCTCGGTCATCAATGAATTGTTCCGGGAAGGAACGGATTCCCTGGGACTGGGCGGAAAGCTAACGGACATCGCGGCGCTGTTTGTTGACATCCGCGGATTTACGACGATGAGCGAAGCGCTTCCGGCAACGGAGGTCGTGGAAATCTTAAATCAGTATCTGTCACTTACGACGAAATGCGTCATGGACAATCACGGAACGCTGGATAAGTTCGTGGGAGACTGTACCATGGCAATCTGGAACGCACCGTTAAAGCAGGATGATTACGTGATGAATGCCTGCAAGGCAGCACTGGACATGGTAAAGGGCTCTGAGGAGCTGGCAAAACAGCTTCAGGAGAAATATGGAAGAACGGTTGCATTTGGCGTGGGCGTGCACTGTGGTAAGGCCGTCGTCGGCAACATAGGCGCACAGATGCGCATGGACTATACGGCCATCGGCGACACGGTCAACACGGCGGCAAGACTTGAGGCAAATGCCCCGGGCGGATGCGTTTATATAAGCCGCGCCGTGGTGGACGCGCTGGGCGACAGGATCCTGGCAACCTCTCTTGGAACGAGCATCAAACTAAAAGGTAAGGCAGACGGCTTTGAAATATTCACCCTAGACGGGATAAAGGAAGGTAACTGACATGAAAATCGACTGGGAAAAACTGGAACAAGTGGATAAGAGAATCGTATACGGCGTCGCAGGCGGCGTGCTTGCGCTCATTCTTTTAATAACTGGCGGAATCGTATGGGGCGGCAAGAAAAACAGAACGGTGCCGGAGCAAAAGACGGTGACCGTGCCCGCAGCGCAAAAGCCTGACGAGGACAAGAACGTGCGCAAGAAGGTGGAGCTTTTGACGGGCGTGCAGGGATCGCTTGCAGGCGTTGCAGTGATGGATGAAGATACGCTTCTGGTTACGGATGAATACAGTAAAGTCATTTGGGAGATCAAGGACGGAAAGGCTACCTTGCTCGCAGGAAAAACCGGACCGGAGGATGAGTTTGGCGAGCCTCTTGGCGGATATCATGACGCGACGCTGGAGGACGCCCGCTTTGAGAAGCCTTGGGGCATCGCAAGATATCTGAACGGCTGGGCAGTCTGCGACAGCACAAACCGCGTGATCCGTTATTTTGACGGGGAACGGGTTCGCACCGCTGCTTACAAGAACAGCGAGAGAACGCTTGTAAATCCCATGGGCCTTGCGTCTGACGACGAGGGAAACCTCTACATCGCGGATGCAGGTGCGGACATGGTATACAAGATGGATACCAAGGGCATCCTGACGCCGCTGGCTGACGGATTCAACGCACCTTGCGGCGTATGTTGGTCAAATGGCTCTCTGTACGTGGCAGATACCGGAAATCACAGAATCTGCGTCATTGAAAACGGACTGATCAGAGTGTTTGCCGGCAGCAGGGAAGGCTTTAAGGACGGTACGGCGGAGGAGAGCTGCTTCCAGAATCCTCAGGGCGTGACCGTTGGCGAGGACGGATGCGTTTACGTGGCTGACACGGGAAATTCCGCAATCCGCGTGATCAAGGACGGCGAAGTAAAGACGCTTTTACACTGTGCGGATGACAGCACTTGGCCCGTTGCACCCGTTTCCCTGGCACCTTACAAGGGCGGACTGGTGGTTGTCCACGACTTTGCAGGCGTTGTATTCACCATGCCTTACGTAAAGAAATAAGTTCGTTGACGTTTATTTGAAATAAGATTAAAATGTTTGAGAATTCAAAGGAAAGGGCGGTGGTGAACGTATCAGGAGATAGTCGAAGTACGGATTCCGTTCCCCGAAGTACGAACTTCATAAAAATCACGGCAGCGCACGTCGCCACGCCCTTTCAGAGACCATAACCGCGGCTCTTCCAGGGTGAGGCTTTGATGCGTTGCCTCATAAGGAGGAGAGAGCCATGGAAGAGATGAATGAATTTCAAGAGCTCATGGAACTGCTGGAGTCCAAGCAGTATACCAAGCTCAGACAACATTTGGCTGAAATGAACGACGCGGACATCGCCGCGTGGATGGAAGGACTCGAGGAAGAGGAAAACATGCTGAAGGTTTTCCGGATCCTTCCCAAGGACCTTGCGGCGGACGTGTTCTCCTATCTGGACGTTGACATCCAGCAGAAGATCATTACCTCCATGTCAGAAAAGGAAGCGGCGAACATCATCGATAACCTGATGGCCGATGATGCTGCGGACCTGATGGAGGAAATGCCCGCAAATATCGTAAAAAAGCTCTTGGCAAATGCCAGCCCGGAGACCCGAAGGGACATCAATCACCTGTTGCGTTATCCGGAGGATTCCGCCGGCAGCATCATGACGGTGGAGTACGTGGACCTGAAGGAAAACCTGACCGTGGCAGAGTCCATCGAGAGGATCCGTAAGGTCGGAGTGGATTCCGAGACCATCAACGTCTGTTACGTGTTGGATGCCGGAAGACACCTAAAGGGCACCGTAGCCTTGAGATACCTGCTTCTTTCTGATGACTTTGAGATCATCGGCGACATCATGCATGAGAACGTCATCGCCCTCAATACCATGATGGACCAGGAAGAAGTAGCAAACCAATTCAAAAAATACGACTTTACGACCATGCCCGTCGTGGACAATGAGAACCGGCTCGTCGGCATTATCACCGTCGATGATATCGTGGACATCATGGAAGAAGAGGCCACGGAGGATATGGAAAAGATGGCTGCAATCGTGCCGAGCGACAAGCCGTACATGAGGACCAGCGTCTGGGAGACATACAAGAAGAGAATCCCATGGCTGCTTCTCTTGATGATCAGCGCCACGTTTACCGGTGCCATCATATCATCCTTCGAGGATGCACTCAGCGTCTGCGCCATTTTGGTTGCCTACATTCCCATGTTGATGGACACGGGAGGAAATGCGGGCGGACAGGCCAGCGTGACCGTGATCCGTGGATTGTCCCTCGGTGAGATTGAATACGGTGACGTGCCGAGAGTTATCTGGAAAGAGGTCCGCGTGGCGGTATTCTGCGGATTGACCCTTGCTGCGGCAAATTTTGTCAAGCTTATGGTTTTGGATCAGGTTGCCCCGGACGTTGCCCTTACGGTATGCCTGACCCTGGTGGCTGCAGTGCTCATGGCCATGTTTATCGGATGCGTTCTGCCTGTTGGTGCTAAGCGTCTTGGCTTTGACCCGGCCGTGATGGCAAGCCCCTTCATTACTACCATCGTGGATGCGCTGTCTTTGCTGGTATATTTTAGAATTGCGACAATGATACTTAAACTGTGACAAACTGCACGCGGCATTTTTGCCTGCAGGGCACGGATGAGGATTTAATATGGGTGAAGAGAAAGACATTGTAATCGAGGAGATCAATCCCACGTTCCTTTACATCTGGAAGGGAACGAGACATGAGGACGAGGCGATCTATCATTGCCATAATCATTTGGAGATGGCCTTCGTTTTGTCAGGAGAAGGAAAATATCACATCGAGGGAGAGATCTTTGACATAGCCGAGGGCGATCTCATGATCTTTAATCCCGGCATCCGCCACCAGGCGCTCTTCCTAAAGCAGGTGGAGACGCCGACCACGGAATTTTTTGTGGGCTTTACGGACGTGCAGTTTCCGGGCTTTTGCCCTAACCACGTGCCCGTGCCGGGCGGAGGATACGTGATCCACACCAAGGGAGAACTCCGGCAGAGGATCTTTAAGATCTGCTCCTCCATGGAAGCGGAGAAGGCTGCGAGAAGACAGGGCAGATATTTTATGCTGAAATCTTATCTGATGCAGATGCTGATCCTCGTGATGCGTGAGCAGTGCGAGCCGGAGAAGCCGGCGGACGGATACGTGTTTGAATCCACCAACAAGAAGTACGTGGTGGAGAAGATCCTGACCTACTTTGAGGATCATTACAGTGAGAAAATTTCCCTGGATCAGATCGCGGATAACATGTACCTTAGTCCCTTCTACGTATCAAAGATCTTTAAGAGCGAGACGGGGGACGCGCCGATCCAGCATTTGATCAAGATCCGCCTGGAGAAGGCGAAGGAACTGCTGGAACAGGGGAAGGCACTGAGCGTGCAGGAGGCAGCCGCCATGGTGGGCTATGACGATGCCTATCATTTCAGCAAGCTTTTCAAGAAGCGTTTTGGCATCACGCCGACGCAGGCAAGGAAGCTGGAAAATCTGTAGGAAATCTTGGAATACTGCCTAAGGCCGCGCGTAAGATTGATATTTTTTTGACGGTATGTTTTTTTTGAAGTACTTGTCTAAAAACTGTTTTCAAGGAAAAAGAATTGTGTTACGCTCAAGTAAATGGAACTAGTTTTTCCGGATTTAAGGTATTGGGAGAGGGCATGACATGAGGTATTTTTTTGAAGCAAAATTAGAGAGAAATGACGGCGGATTTTTCATCAATATTCCGTTTAACGTTTGGGAAGTCTGTAAGCTTCGCGACGTGATCCAGGCGGACATCGTTTTGGATAATCGCATCATCGCGTGCGAATTGACGCCGAAGGATAAAGGCATCTACGTGATCCAGTTGGACGACGAGGACGTATCGGGAATCGAGATAGGTGTTCCTCATCAGATCCTGCTCCACATCACGGGCTCTCTTATCCGCATGGATCAGAATAGCCCCTACAGTTTTGAAAATCCCGTGCGCAAGATCGACAGCATGGAAGTGATCAAGCAGCCGGAGGACGGCCTTTGTGGACAGGCCTGCGTGGCAATGCTTGCCGGCCGTACCATCGCCGAGGTCATCACCATCATGGACTGCCGCGAGTGGCAGGCAACCATGGGCCGCATGATCTCCGCACTGAATTATTATGGCATTGATCATACCGACGTCATCAACTATACGGAGGGCCGTGACGTGGTGCTTCCGAAATGTTGCATCATGATGGAGAGAATGGGACGCTACTGCCACTATCTGATCCACTACGACGGACTCTTCTATGATTCCAACCTCGGACTCCTTCAGGAGTACGACATGAGCAAGCTCCTGGGATTCCTGGAGATCAAGTGCTAGTGCTGATAAAGAGCGCTGATGGAAAAAATACGATCGCATGGCCAATGGCCATGCGATTTTTTGATTCTAAAAGAATTATTAAATCTTTCAAAACGCGTCGCAATATGAAAATGAGAGAAAAAACGAGAAATAAAGAGATAAAACAAGGAAAATATATCCTGGCTTCCGTGAATTGGTTTGCAAACGAAGGCATATAAATTTATTATATGGAATAGTGATTAGCACTCAGACAAAAAGAGTGCTAACAACCAAAAAACGAAAGCTGGAAACCGCTTGCATAAGCGGGCGAAGAGAAGAAAGCAAGGAGGCAGAAAGTTATGAGATTAGTACCTTTGGGCGACAGAGTCGTATTAAAGCAGATGGTTGCCGAGGAGACCACGAAGTCCGGCATCATTCTGGCAGGCAAGGAGAAGGAGAGACCTCAGCAGGCAGAGGTGATCGCAGTTGGCCCCGGCGGAATGGTAGACGGGAAGGAGATCGCCATGCAGGTAAAGGTTGGCGATAAGGTAATCTTTTCGAAGTATTCCGGAACGGAAGTAAAGCTGGATGAGGAAGAGTATCTGATCGTAAAGCAGAGCGAGATCCTGGCTATCATTGAGTAGTGCCAAAACATGGACGATGAGATTGCGAGGGAGCTTGCTCACGGAGCAATCTAAGCGGCCATGTTTTGATAGGACGAATGTCCTCCACGAAATAAATTTGAGCGAAGCGAAAATTTATGAGTGGGCACTACGCAAAGTATATGAATGAAAATTAATTGGAGGTAGACAATCATGGCTAAAGAGATTAAATATGGCGCAGAGGCACGCGCCGCATTGGAGTCCGGCGTAAACCAGCTGGCAGATACCGTAAGAGTGACCCTTGGACCTAAGGGCAGAAACGTTGTTTTGGATAAGTCCTTTGGCGCGCCCCTCATCACGAATGACGGCGTGACCATCGCCAAGGAGATCGAGCTGAAGGATGCGTTTGAGAACATGGGCGCACAGCTCGTAAAGGAAGTTGCAACGAAGACGAATGACGTTGCAGGTGACGGTACCACCACCGCAACCGTTCTTGCACAGGCAATGATCAATGCCGGCATGAAGAACCTGGCAGCAGGCGCTAACCCCATCATTCTGAGAAAGGGCATGAAGAAGGCTACTGACTGTGCAGTGGAAGCCATCGCAAAGATGAGCCAAAAGGTAAACGGCAAGAACCACATCGCAAGAGTTGCTGCCATCTCCGCAGGGGATGACGAAGTAGGCCAGCTTGTTGCAGACGCTATGGAGAAGGTTTCCGGAGACGGCGTTATCACCATCGAGGAGTCCAAGACCATGCAGACCGAGCTGGATCTGGTAGAAGGCATGCAGTTCGACAGAGGTTACATTTCAGCATACATGGCAAGTGACATGGATAAGATGGAGGCAGTTCTTGACAATCCTTACATCCTGATCACCGACAAGAAGATTTCCAACATTCAGGAGATCCTGCCCCTGCTTGAGCAGATCGTTCAGTCCGGCGCAAAGCTGCTGATCATCGCTGAGGACGTAGAGGGCGAGGCTCTGACCACCCTGATCGTAAATAAGCTGCGCGGTACCTTCAACGTTGTTGCAGTTAAGGCACCTGGCTATGGCGACAGAAGAAAGGCTATGCTGGAGGATATCGCAATCCTCACCGGAGGTACCGTGATTTCTTCCGAGCTTGGTTATGAGCTCAAGGACGCTACTTTGGATCAGCTTGGCCATGCAAAGAGCGTTAAGGTTCAGAAGGAGAATACCGTCATCGTTGACGGCGAAGGCGACAAGGATGCCATCCAGGCCCGCATCGCTCAGATCAAGAACCAGATCGAGGAGACCACCTCTGACTTCGACAGAGAAAAGCTCCAGGAGAGACTTGCAAAGCTCGCCGGCGGCGTTGCAGTGATCCGCGTTGGCGCTGCTACCGAGACCGAGATGAAGGAAGCGAAGCTCCGCATGGAGGATGCACTTGCAGCTACGAGAGCAGCCGTTGAGGAAGGCATCATCTGCGGCGGCGGTTCTGCATACATTCACGCTTCCAAGGAAGTCGCAAAGCTTGCTGAGTCCCTTGAAGGCGACGAGAAGACCGGTGCATACATTGTTGTTAAGGCACTGGAAGCACCTCTGTTCTACATCGCAGCAAACGCAGGCCTGGAAGGAAGCGTGATCATCAATAAGGTTCGCGAGTCCGAGGTTGGCGTTGGCTTTGACGCACTGAAGGAAGAATACGTAAACATGGTAGAGGCAGGCATCCTGGATCCCGCAAAGGTTACCAGAAGCGCACTGCAGAACGCTACCAGCGTTGCAAGCACGCTGCTCACCACCGAGAGCGTTGTTGCAAACATCAAGGAAGATGCTCCCGCAATGCCTGCAGGTGCCGGCATGGGCGGAATGATGTGACGCCTCTCAAAGAAAAACAAGCGAGCCCCCTCGTTACGAGGGGGCTCATTTGTTTTTCTGGAGGCGTCATGAGTAAAAATGCTCTGCGAAGCAGAGCGAAAAGCACCGAAGGTGCGATTTTTACGAATACCGTGGCTTTTGCGAATATACCAATATACCTTGCCATTCGTTGGCAAGGTTTTTTTGTATCAATTCCGTCTACATAGTGTTTTTTTACGTTAGAATCCTAAAAATGCCATCCCGCCCGGACGAAGGGAATAAGCATAGCGGAGAAATGCCGTTATGACAGAAAACTGGAAGGACGGGGGGGAGAAAAAAGTGAACCAGAAGGAATTTGAACACCTATACGAAAAGCATGCGCAGAACCTTAGAAAATACCTCCGCGGCAGAATCCGGGAGGAGGACGTGGAGGACGTACTTCAGGAAGTGTTTTACCTAGCCTGGAAAAAGAGGGAGCTGCTGCGGGAATGCGAGAATCCCGCAGGATGGCTGTTTAACGCAACAAAGTTTAAGATCCTGGAGAACAGACGGGGATGCGTGAACTTCGAGATCTGCTTGGAAGAGAAGGAATGGGAACGCTTTGGCGGCAAGGAGGATTGGATGAATACACAGAGTTTGACAGAGTGGCGCGTGCTCTTTGAACAATATCTGGATGCGAGGGAACACAGGATCGTAAAGGCGATCTGCATGGAAGGGCTGAGTCTTGCGGAGACGGCGCGAAGGGAGAAAATGCCAAAGGAAAGCCTTCGCAGGCATTTCAAAAAGGCGCTGGAGAAGCTGAGAAAAAACATGGCACAACATGGGATACAATAGAGCATAAAACGATTTTGTTGTATTTTGAATATTATGCGCCATATAATAACAAATGAATCATTTAAAAACGTGCGGAATGGAAAAGTGAGGAGATCATATGGTGAGAAAGTCACGGCGTAAAAGAACTTGACGTGAGGGAATCATGGCGTCAAGCAATCGTGACAAGGGGAGCGAAAGGGAGACAAAGGGAAAAAAGAAAGGGAGACACAGGGGAAAGAAGAAAAGGGGGAGCCGCATGAATCGGATTACGTTTGGGGAAAGAGTGATCGCGTCGGCAGGATACGATGCACTGTGTGCGATTTTGGAACTGGAATTTACTCGTACGGGACAGGTCAGTCAGTTTTACGACGTGGCTGAGGACGTTTGGTACGAGCTTAAAAATGCAGATTTTCCGGACCGCTATTTTCAAAGACGGATCCGTGGAAGATATCCGGAGCGGAGATTATAAATTTTTTCTTTTTTCTCTTTCCCAAAAAAGAGGAATATGCTATACTATCATTTGTGAGATTATGGGTTTTGGGACAAAACCCGCATTTTGATGCCAAGATATGAGGATTTGCGTTATGGTTCAGGAAAAGCAGACCACGTCTGCAGAGAGACAAAAACGCGTCCAACGGCTGAAAAAGATGATCATCCTAAGCATTGTGATCGGAATCTTGGTCCCATGGGTGGCTTGTGCCATTTTATTCGCGTTTGTTTTCGGCATGCATCAGCAGTGGAAGGATGCCAACAGGCATTTGGACGTATTGACGCAGACCGTTGACGAACAAGGAAAAAAGCTAGAGGAACTAAGTCGCATCCTGCAGGAAGAGTTTTCTAACCGTCAAAAGCTTCAAGACGAAACGGAGAAAAGACTTGAACTGTTGGAAGCCGCCGAGGCAAAGGAAGAGGAACAGGTTCTTCTCCCGGAGGAGCCCGAGGCGGACAACCGTCACAAAGTGTATCTTACGTTTGATGACGGTCCAAGCATCTATACCAATGAAATACTGGACATACTAAAGAAGTACGACGTGAAGGCAACCTTCTTCGTTTTGGGGAAGGAGAGCGAGGAAGCGCAACAGGCCATGAAGCGTATCGTGGAGGAGGGACATTCCCTGGGAATGCATTCCTACACGCATGAGTATGACAAGATCTATGCTTCCAAGGAAGCCTTCGGTAATGACGTTGAGAGAATCAGGGATTATCTTTTTCAAGTGACGGGCGTTGAGAGCCATCTCTACCGGTTCCCCGGAGGGAGCTCAAACACCGTTACAAACGTGGACGTACATGAATTTATTGAATATTTGAAGGAAAGCGATACGGCATACTTTGACTGGAACGTATCGTCGGGCGACGCCGCGCAGGTCAGCCTTTCGGCAGAGACCATACTTAGAAATGCGACGGCAGGGATCGAAACGAGACCTACGTCCGTCATTCTATTTCACGACATGGCTAGCCGCCGGACTACGGTGGACGCCCTGCCCATGGTGATCGAGAAGCTTCTTGCCATGGACAACGTGGAAATTCTCCCGATCACGGAGGACACGGAGCTGATCCAGCACGTGAAGCCGCGGGAGAATCCACAAAGACAGAAATGAAAAGCACTGCATGCAGAATAACGGGAGGTAAGGAAAATGGGTTTTTTCTCTGATCTGAAGGAGGATCTGAATCAGGCCGTCAATGAGCTTTTGCCCGACGGCGCGAAAGAGGAACCGAAGGAAGAGGTTTCCGAAGAAGATGCTACCCTGAAGGAACTCGAAGAGTTAGAAGCCATGCTTCATAACATTGACGAGATCCAGGAAGAGGAGGCGGCGAGGATCGCTGAGGAAGAAGCGCAAGTACAAAAGGAGACGGAGATCGCTCCCGGCGCCATTGCGGAGGAATCCGTAGCTGAGGTCTTCACGGAACTTGAGAAGGAGCTTCCGGCAGAACCCGAAAAGGAGCTTCCGGCGGAACCTGAGAAAGAAGAAGGCATGCAGATCTCCCTGGCAGATTTCATGGTCATGGAAGAGGTAAAACCGGAACCGAAAAAGGAGCCGGCGAAGATCGTATGGCCGGATGAAACTCCCAAGGCAGCGCCTGCCGCAAGCGAGGCCAACGAACCCGCAACTGAAAAGTCCGCGGAAGAAAAGCCCGTTGCAGCACCCGTATTTAGCGCGGCCAAAGAGCCTGTGGCAGAAAAGCCCACAGACGAAAAGCAATATCAGCAATCCGGAGGAATGGAAATGGAAACCAAGGCAATTGACAAGAGTTGGATCTTAGATTTATCAAACATGGAAGAGATGGAAGAGACCGCAGTGATCACTGCGGGAATGAGAGTTAAGGGTGACATCCTCTCAAATGGTTCGGCAGACGTATTCGGCGAGGTTTACGGCAACGTCCAGGTGAAGGGCAAGCTCAACGTGACCGGCAAGATCTCCGGCAACTCCAAGGCAGCTGACATTCTTGCGGATGCGGCAAAGATCAACGGCGACGTGATCAGCGACGGAGAAGTAAAGATCGGCGTTGGCAGCGTGGTGGTCGGCAACGTGGAAGCCACCGACGCGGTGATCGCAGGAGCAGTCAAGGGAACCATCGACGTAAAGGGACCCGTGATCATTGACGCGACGGCAGTGGTACTTGGCAACGTCAAGGCAAAATCCATCCAGATCAACAACGGTGCAAGGATCGAGGGCATGTGCGTTCTTTGCTATGCAGAGCAGAGCGCAGCGAAGTTCTTTGAAGAACAGGAAGTATAAACGGACCGAAAAATAAGAAGAATGAGGAGGAACGCATGCGCATACTACTACAGCTCAGCGGTGAGGCGCTGGCAGGAGAAAAGAAGACTGGTTTCGACGAGGAGACCGTAAGAAAGGTTGCATTGCAGGTGAAAACCCTTGTGGATCAAGGCATCCAGGTTGGCATTGTCACCGGCGGCGGAAACTTTTGGAGAGGCAGGACGAGCGAAAACATCGACCGCACCAAGGCAGATCAGATCGGCATGCTTGCAACGATCATGAACTGCATCTACGTGTCAGAGATCTTCCGCAGCGTGGGAATGATGACGAACGTGCTGACGCCCTTTGAATGCGGATCCTTCACGAAGCTCTTCTCCAAGGACAGGGCAAACAAATATTTCGAGAAGAACATGGTGGTATTCTTTGCGGGCGGTACCGGACATCCTTATTTTTCAACGGATACCGGGGTAGTTCTCCGGGCAGTGGAAATGGAGGCAGACGTCATTCTCCTGGCGAAGTCCATTGACGGCGTCTACAGCGACGATCCCAAGAAGAATCCCGACGCGATCAAGTATGACGAGATCACCATCGACGAAGTGATCGCAAAGAACCTTCAGGTGGTGGACATGACGGCGTCCATTCTCGCAAGGGACAATAAGATGCCGATGTGGGTATTCGACCTGAACGAAGAGAACAGCATCGTCAACGCCATGACGGGCAAATTTAACGGAACAAAGGTTACCATTTGATAGACAAAAACTATAACGTATGTGCCTAGGGGCAGAAAGAGAGGATTACCATGGACGAAAGATTAGTACAGTATGAGAATAAGATGAAGAAGGCGATCGAGTTTTTGGAGGCAGATTTTGCGGGCATCCGCGCAGGCCGTGCCAACCCTCACATTTTGGACAAGCTTCGCGTTGATTACTACGGGACCCCTACCCCCATCCAGCAGGTGGGCAACGTAACCGTTCCCGAGGCACGCATCATCCAGATCGCTCCCTGGGACAAGTCCATGCTGAAGGCTGTTGAGAAGGCTATTTTGACTTCCGACATCGGCATCAATCCTTCCAACGACGGCAGCGTGATCCGCCTTGTGTTCCCTGAGCTTACGGAGGAGCGCAGAAAAGATCTTGCGAAGGAAGTACGCAAGAAGGCAGAGGAAGCAAAGGTTGCCATCCGTAACATTCGCCGTGACGGCAATGATGCATTCAAGAAGCTCACGAAGGAAGACGTTTCCGAGGACGAAGTTAAACAGCTTGGCGATGAGCTCCAGAAGCTGACCGACAAGTACGTAAAGGAAATCGACGTAGTGACGGAAGCAAAGAATAAGGAGATCATGACCGTATAATCTAAGGCGGTACAAATGTTTGAATATTGGGGGCGGAGGAGGCTTGAGCCAAGCACCGCCCCTTGTAATATGATGAGAGAGGTTAAGACATGGACGAGAGCTTGAAGATACCGCAGCACGTCGCCATCATTTTGGACGGTAACGGCAGATGGGCAAAGGCAAAGGGAATGCCGCGCAATTACGGACACGTGCAGGGGGCAAAGACCGTGGAGGTCATCTGCGAGGAAGCATACAAGATGGGCATTCAGTACCTGACCGTGTATGCATTTTCCACGGAGAACTGGAACCGCCCCAAGGACGAGGTGGATGCCCTGATGAAGCTGCTTCGCAACTACATGAAGACCTGTCTCACCACGGCGGCGAAGAACCGCATGTGCGTGCGCATCATCGGCGACAAGACGAGGCTGGATCCGGACCTGCAGGAACGCATTGCGGAGCTGGAGGAAGCCACGAAGAACAATGACGGCCTGCATTTCCAGGTTGCCATCAACTACGGCGGACGGGACGAGATCGTGCGCGCGGCAAAGAAGCTCGCGGCGAAGGTGGAAAAGGGCGAACTCGCGGCGGATGCCGTGACGGAAGGTTTGCTGGGAGACGCCTTGGATACGGCGGGACTTCCGGATCCCGACCTCTTGATCCGCACCTGCAACGAACAGAGAATTTCCAATTTCCTTCTCTGGCAGCTGGCTTACACGGAGTTTTATTTTACTCCCGTGGCATGGCCGGATTTCACCAAGGAGGAACTGATCAAGGCCATTGAGGCATATAATAAAAGAGACCGCAAGTACGGCGGCCTGAAGCAGTAAAGGCTTTCGGGCTGATCGGAAACGGAGGAGAAACATGTTTTGGAAAAGATTGATTAGCGGCGTGGTGCTTTTGGCCATAGCCATAGCCACCATGGCGTTTGGGGGCATTCCCCTGGCGGCGGTCCTGTTCCTGATCTCCCTCATTGCTTACCGCGAACTGACGAAGGTGATGGGAGCATCCGGGGAGGGAAAGAGCTTTAACGGGCTGGAAATCGTTGGATATCTTGGAATCACGGCATATTACGTCGTGAGTTATTTTGTTGGAACGGATCTCTTTGGTCATCGCGAGCTTCTCGCCGTGATCATGGGCACATTCCTGGCAGAACTTCTGGTTTACGTCCTGACATTCCCGAAATATAACGCCTCGCAGGTATCTGCGGCGTTTTTTGCCTTTTTATACGCGCCGGTCATGCTGGCGTTCACTTACCTCACCAGGGAGTTGCCCCAGGGCTTGTATCTGGTGTGGCTGATCCTGATCAGTGCCTGGGGATGTGATACCTGCGCCTACGTCGTGGGCGTGCTCATCGGAAAGAAAAAGATTTTCCCGAACCTAAGTCCGAAGAAGTCCCTGGAGGGATGCATCGGAGGCGTGGTTGGCACCGTGATCATTGCCACGCTTTACGGCTACTTTTTCGTGGAAGCGACCTTCCCGGACAAGAAAGTTGCGCCCCTCATCGCGATCATTTGCGGCTTTGGAGCCGTCTGCAGCATGGTGGGAGACCTTGCGGCCTCTGCCATCAAGCGCAATTTTGGGATCAAGGACTACGGAAAACTGATCCCCGGACATGGCGGGATCATGGACCGCTTTGACAGCATGATCGTAACGGCGCCCCTTGTGTATTTCCTGGCGACGTTCCTGCTGTAAGAACCCGGGGCTGCATCCATCCTCTTAAGGCAGATGCAGACTGGAAAAGCGAGAAAAACGTGATTAGACGAGAAGCACCCTGCAGGGGAGCTTGTGAAGGGAGTTTAGAGTTACGTGAAGAAGATTGCAGTACTGGGATCGACTGGTTCGATCGGAACGCAGACGCTGGAGGTTGTCCGTGCGAACGGGGATGAGCTTTCCGTGGTGGCACTGGCAGCGGGAACAAGCGTTGCGAAGATGGAGGAACAGGTTCGCGAGTTCCGGCCGAAACTGGCGTGCATGTGGACCGAGGAAGCGGCAAAGGAATTAAAGGTGAAATTGGCCGATTTGCCGGAAGTAAAGGTTTTGTGTGGCATGGACGGCTTAATGGAGATCGCGGCGGATCCGTCCTCAGACGTGGTGGTGACCGCGGTGGTCGGCATGATCGGCATTCGCCCCACCATCGCGGCGATCGAGGCGGGCAAGGACATTGCACTTGCAAATAAAGAAACGCTGGTGACGGCTGGTCACGTGATCATGCCGCTGGCAAAGGAAAAGGGCGTGAAGATCCTTCCCGTGGACAGTGAGCACAGCGCCATCTTCCAGTCCTTAAACGGCGAACCGAAGCAAAAGCTGGAAAAGATCCTGCTGACGGCATCCGGCGGCCCGTTCCGCGGATGGACGCGGGAACAAATGGCAAAGATCCAGGTGGAGGATGCCTTAAAGCATCCGAACTGGAACATGGGTCACAAGATCACCATCGATTCGTCCACCATGGTCAATAAGGGCCTGGAGGTCATGGAGGCAAAATGGCTCTTTGATGCAGACCTGGACCAGATCCAGGTGGTGGTGCATCCCCAGAGCATCATTCATTCCATGGTACAGTACGTGGACGGCGCCATCATTGCACAGCTTGGCACGCCGGACATGAAGCTCCCCATTCAGTATGCTTTGTTTTATCCTGACCGCCGTCCCATGGCGGGCAAGAGAGTGGACTTTTTTGAACTTGGCTCCATCACCTTCGAGAAGCCCGATCCCGAGAACTTTGAGGGACTTGCGCTGGCTTATCAGGCGGCGAGGACGGGAGGCAGCCTTCCCACGGTGTTTAATGCCGCAAACGAGAGGGCCGTGGCACTGTTCCTTGCAAGGAAGATTGGATATCTCCAGATCCCGGAGCTGATCCGCGGGGCAATGGAGGCCCATAAGGTTGTGAAGAATCCCGACGTCCGGGAGATCCTTGAGGCGGAGCAGTTCGCCTATGACTGGATCACGGCAAAGGGATTTTGAATTTCAAATTTTGGAAGTAAGGAGTAACTATTGCTGTTATGATGCATTACGTAATGACGCTGCTGCTATTTATCATCGTGTTTGGCATCGTGGTGATGTCTCATGAATTCGGGCATTTCCTCATCGCAAGAATGAACGGCATCCACGTGGTGGAGTTCATGATCGGCATGGGTCCGAAGATCATCTCCTGGGGGAAGAAGGACACGATCTATTCCATACGCCTTCTGCCCATCGGCGGTGCCTGCATGTTTGAGGGCGAGGATGGTCTGAATGAGAGGGAGGGCGACGCTAAGGATTCTCCCAGCGCGTTCCCGAACGCCAACGTTTGGGCGAGGATCGCAACCGTTGTTGCCGGTCCCTTCTTTAACTTCATTCTTGCAATGCTTGTGGCCGTGATCATGGTTCCCATGATCCAGGTTCATGACACGGTGGTGCGACAGGTCATGGATGGCAGCGCGGCGGAAGAAGCCGGACTGCAGCCTGGTGACAAGATCTTAAAGCTAAACGGAGAGCGCATCTACCTTTTCAGCGAATTGCAGATTTTCAAGCAGATGAACAAGGGCAGTTCGGTGACTGTGACTTATGAGAGGGACGGAAAGCGTTATGATACCGTTATGACGCCGAAGTTTAATGAGCAGGCAGGCGCCTATGAGTACGGAATCGTGAACACGAACGTACGCATCAGTGAAGTGGAAGAGGGAAGCGCTGCATGGCAGGCCGGAATCCAGGCGGGCGACGTGATCTTGAAGGCAAACGGCCAGAAGGTTTATTCGTTTGAGGAGTTATTCAATCAGGCCAAGAGCAGTGAGAACGGCGAAGTGACCGTGATCTATGAAAGGGACGGCAAGGAATGTGAAACGCTGGTAAAACCCACGTTTAAAGAAGAGACGGGAAACTATTACTTTGGTCTTAAAAGTGGCAGCACGTTCTTGAAAGTCAGAGGATTACAGTGCGTGCAATATGGTTGGTACGAGGTGCGCGCGGGCATAAGGAACACCTACAAGAGCCTTTTGATGCTTATAAAGGGCAAGCTGGGAAGTAAGGACGTGGCCGGACCCGTTGGCATGGCGCACATGGTGGGCGAGATCTATGAGGAGACGAAAGAGGATTGGCTGGACGTCTTGGTCAACATGATGAACCTCACCATGCTGATTTCCGTCAGCCTCGGCATCATGAACATTTTGCCCTTGCCGGCATTGGACGGAGGGCGCCTCGTGTTCCTCATCGTTGAAGTATTCCGGGGCAAGCCCGTGCCACCGGAAAAAGAAGGCATGGTGCATTTTGTGGGACTTGTGTTCTTCATGATCCTCATGGTGGTCGTGATGTTTAATGACATTAGGAACATCGTGGGAATGTAAGGACTGTTTGGAGGGGGACGGATGAAAGGCAAAAGCTCTGGGATTGGGAACCGGTGCGCCGTTATCTTGTTGCTGTCAGTCTGCATGGCAGGCCTTTGCGCGGGCTGCGGGGAGGAAACCGTCAGGTTTCAGGATCCGCTGGTGGAAAGATGCGTGAGGGACGCACTTGAGAAATCCGTTGACGACCCGATCAGCGCGAGGGAACTTGCTAACGTCGATGAATTAACGATCGATTGCACAAAAGGAATCGGATTGGTATATGACCATTTGTCGCTTCGTTACGACCGCGGCAGTTACGTTAACCTCGCCGACCTAAAGTATTTAACAGGTCTTACGACGCTGGAGATCAATAATGATCCGGTTTATGATCAATTGGTCAACGTGGACGCCATTGCAAACTGCAAGAATCTGGAAAGACTCAGACTTGATTATGGATCCGTGAGGAAACGGTATTACTATGAGTGGGAATGCACCGAAAAGGAACTAGGACAGATTGTGGCCGGGCTTCCGTTCCTAAAGGAATTTAGCGCGAATCACGGGATTCCTGAGGAACTTCGGGATTGGATCCGCGGTTCCAACGAGGAGTTGGAGATCAATTGTTACTGGGAAGCGGATCCTGGCGTGAGGTTTATTAATCCATATGATGACAGATGCATTTTTTACACGTTAACCGATTTGGATAAAGCACCAAAGGACATGGAAGATCTGCTCTTGCTTTGCGAAGGCGGCGAGACGGTCGACGTGACGGAACTTAGGCAGTTTGAAAATTTAAGAACCCTCACGATTTATTCTTCTTCTGTCAAGCTTGATTCGGGGGAGGATCCGATCCCTGAGGAAGGCATGTGCAAGATCAAAAATTTAGATGCTCTCAAAGACCTGAAGGCCTTCTATGGACTAAACGTCTGTGGGGCGACCGGAGATTTTGGCGGGATCGGTGAGCTGACGCAGCTCAAGGAACTGATGATCGTGATGAGCAAGGTGAACGATGCTTCCTTTGTGGAAAAGCTTGGCGACCTTCGGGAGTTGACTTTTATGATCAATTTCTCCGAGGATTTTTCCGGGCATTTGAAAAAGGCTAAGCTGCAGAATCTAAATTTTCTATGTGCGAATTCGTATGAGGTTGAGGATGGCAAATGGCTTTCGGGGCTGCGGAACCTTGAAGCACTGGAGCTAGGCGTTGCACCGAAATTTTTCTACTCCGCCGGGGGTGATCCTTCCGGGAGCATCATTGCGGATCTCAAGACCTGTGAGCATTTACGGTATTTTCGCGCCAGAGGCGTGATGCAGGAAGGCGATCTGGACGTTTCGCCCCTCGCCGGTCTCAAGAACCTTCAGTACGTTCTTGTCAGGAATGCATCGGGGGAGATCAAGGGGATTGACGGCTTGATCGGAAAAGAGGGCATGAGATTCCTGATCTTGGAAGGGAAAAGCAGGAGCAACGACAATGACGTAAAGTGGATGGAACTCGGTACCCAGAACGAAAGCCTTGGCAAACTGGTGATTGACGGCATGGCATACTTGTCGGTAAAGTGTAGTGTTTTGCGCAAGGAACAGGGAGAAGAAGCAGTCCGTGCATTCCTCAAGGAGAGACAGCCTGCATTCCAAAAGTGTTTCGAGAATCACCTTCTCTGCGAAGGCTATGATAATCTGCTCCATCAATACGAAACCGTAAAAGAGATAGAAAGCTTCATAAATCAATAATTTCGCTTGATTTTTTGGCGCCAGAGTCCTATACTAATATAAGATTGTGAAAGGATTGACGTGACGTTAAGTACGAATCCTGCACGAAAAAATACAAATCAAAAAAGGAGAAACCGACATGAAATTTTTCGTTGATACCGCAAAGGTAGAGGACATTAAGAAAGCTAATGACATGGGCGTAATCTGTGGCGTAACCACGAATCCTTCCCTGATCGCAAAAGAGGGCAGAGATTTCGTTGAGGTTATCAAGGAGATCGCTTCCATCGTTGACGGACCCATCAGCGGCGAAGTTAAGGCTACGACCGTAGATGCTGAAGGCATGATCAAGGAAGGCCGCGAGATCGCAGCAATCCATCCCAACATGGTAGTTAAGATCCCTATGACCGTTGAAGGCCTGAAGGCTTGTAAGGTTCTGACCGCAGAGGGAATCAAGACCAACGTAACCCTGATCTTCTCCGCAAACCAGGCTCTCCTGGCTGCAAGAGCAGGCGCTACCTACGTATCTCCTTTCCTTGGCCGTCTGGATGACATCAGCACCAGAGGCGTTGACCTGATCCGCGAGATCGCTGACATCTTCGCAGTAGCAGGCATCGAGACCGAGATCATCGCAGCAAGCGTTCGTAACCCCATCCACGTTACCGACTGTGCACTTGCAGGCGCTGACATCGCTACCGTTCCTTACTCCGTAATCGAGCAGATGACCAAGCATCCTTTGACCGATGCAGGTATCCTGAAGTTCCAGGCTGACTACAAGGCTGTTTTTGGAGAATAAACCGAGCAAAGCAAATTCACGGAAGATGGGCCGTTGAAAGCTTGCTTTCATAAGGCCAAGATTCCGTGAATATATTTTGCGAAGCAAAATCCATGAGCAAAAGGAAAGCTGCGTAGCAGCGATTTTGCGAACGGGCTTTGCGTATATCAGGGTTTAAAATGCTGAAAAAGAGACCTCCGGCAGGTAGCCTGCCGAAGGTCCTTTTATTTTCACAGGTTGGGCATTTAGTAGCCGGAGCTTACTTCATCTGCTCTTCCTGCTTCTTGATCATACGGCGAACCATCTCACCGCCGATAGAACCGGCCTCACGAGAGGTCAGGTCACCATTGTAACCTTCCTTCAGGTTTACGCCAAGCTCGGAAGCAACCTCAGTCTTAAAACGATCCATAGCCTCCTTGGCCTGAGGAACTTCCATTCTGTTGGAATTGTTAGAATTACTTGCCATTTTTTCACCTCCTAAACGATGTTTGTCTATATTCAGACGTCGCGACAATCATTTGTCCCGCGCGTCTTGATGATAGTATGAACCGCATGGCGGAAAATATAATGGTAATTATTGGAGATGACTGCAAGAAGGCTTGTTTGTGTTGCATTGGTGACGTCATGACGAATGAATCAATTAATTGACAAGAATCGAAGGACAATATCATGTTTAGAATGAAGAATCACAACAAAAGGAAAACTAATAACAAACTTATAAAGAGAATTGGGATGGCAGTGCTTACGTGCGCGTTGCTGGGATGTCTTACGGCATGTGATCCAGCCGACAAGCCTTCTTCGAAGGACAGGGCGAGCTCACCGACGGAGCAAACGGAGGCGGACGTACTGCCCATCTTGAAGCTGGAAGATCCCATAACGCTTCGCGTGGGCTCCTTAAAGGGACCTACCACGATGGGCCTTTTGTTTCTGATGGAAGATCAGAAAAACGGAAAGACGAAGAATGATTATGAGTTTCAGATGGCGACGGGAGCGGACGAGCTGTTGCCCCTCATGGTGTCGGGGAAGCTTGATGCGGCGCTGGTTCCGGCCAACGTGGCAGCCATTCTTTGCCAGAAGACGAACGGCAACGTGGTGGTGGTTAACGTGAACACGCTTGGCGTGCTGTATCTCGTGAGCAGCGATGACTCCGTAAAGGGCATCGAAGACCTAAACGGAAGAACAATTTACCTCACAGGTAAAGGCACGACTCCTGACTGCGTGATCCAGTATCTGCTAAAGCAGGCAGGATATGCGGAGGGCGACGTGAAGCTTGAGTATAAGTCCGAAGCAACCGAGGTAGCAGCCATTCTGAGCCAGACGGAGGACGCGCTTGGATTCTTGCCCCAGCCCTTTGTGACGGCGGCAAGCATGCAAAATGACAAGCTTAAGATCGTCTTTTCCGCGAATGATGAGTGGAAGAAGGCCCAGGGCACCGCTGACGCGAGCGGACTTGTGACGGGCGTTACGGTTGTTAGAAAGGAAATTGTGGAGGAGCATCCGGAAGCCATTAAGACCTTTCTTGAGGAGCATGCGGCAAGTGCAGCGGCGATCAATGCGGATCCCGATACGGGCGCGACCTACTGCGTGGAGGCTGGCATTGTTGCCAAGGAGCCCATTGCAAAGAAGGCCATTCCTTACTGCAACGTGACCTGCCTTACCGGAAAAGAAATGAAGCAGGCACTTCAAAGCTATTTGGAGATCCTGTATGATTTTGACAAGACCACCGTTGGCGGAGCGCTGCCGGGCGAGGACTTTTATTATCTGCCGTAAATATGAACGCTAATACGTTCTGCTATCCATAAGACGGTCAATAAAACTAGCGAGAAAACAGTATTGGCGTGTCAGAAACATGGCAATGCTTGGTATTATGGGAAATATGACAATTCTCGGAAAGGAGGAGCCATGCGGGAACGAAGGGAAACTGCGAAAACGGATGCGACAAGTAAGATCACGTCCGGAAGGATTCTGCGAAAAGTTGCCATCGTTTTCGTATGGCTTCTTTTGTGGCAATTAGCGGGGATGCTGATAGGGAACCCCATTCTGTTTGCGACGCCGCTGGAGACGGCAAAGGCGCTTCTTGAGAACTTCGGAAGAGCGGACTTTTGGGGCGTGGCGGGCATGACCTTGGTCCGCATCGGCGCGGGATTCTTCTTTGGTATGCTTTTTGGAATATTATTGGCGGCCTTGAGCAAGGCGGTTCCATTCTTGGAGGAGCTTTTGCACCCGCTGATCTATCTTATGAAGACCGTGCCCGTGGTGTGCTTTGTCGTGCTGTTCCTCATCTGGTGGGGATCCTCCTTCCTGTCCATTGCCATCAGCTTTCTCATGGTGTTCACGGCGGTTTACTTTAGCACGCTGGAGGGCCTGAAGTCCGTTGGAAAGGACATGCTGGAGATGGCGCAGGTCTATCGCCTGCCCCTTCGCACAAGGCTCTTTTACCTCTATCGGCCGGCGCTGGAGCCGTTCCTCATGGGAAGCCTCAAGACCTCCCTGGGATTTGCTTGGAAATCCGGCGTTGCGGCGGAAGTGATCGGTCTTCCGTCCAATTCCATCGGCGAGCGGATTTATCTTTCCAAAATATCGCTGGACACGGCGGGAATCTTTGCGTGGACCGTGGTGGTCTGCGTGATGAGCGCCATCTTCGAGAAGCTGGTATTATTCCTGGTGAAGAAGGCGTTCGAGGTGAAGGTGTCATGCAGGGCGCCCAAAGATCCTGCGGGAGCAGCGAACTACGCCGCCTCAAAGAACCTCGGCGAGTCATCGCCTTCCGTCACCTTGTCCCCCATCCGCATGGCAAACCTCTCCAAGAGTTATGACGGGCAGGAGGTGCTGAAGGGCCTTTCCATGGCCATAGAGCCCGGAGAGACGGAATGGCTTACTTGGCCCTCAGGAGCCGGGAAAACCACCTTATTTCGCCTTCTGGCGGGCTTAGAGGCCTATGATGAGGGCAGCATCGACGGCGCGGGGCGTGAGAGCGGCATTGGATACCTTTTCCAGGAGGACAGACTCTGTAATGGGGAGAGTGCCGTGAGGAATCTGCAGATGGTCACGGGATCGGAAGCGGCGGCGCGCGAGGCCTTGCGGGACCTGCTGGAGGAAGAACTTTGGGACAAGCCCTGCGGGACGCTCAGCGGCGGCGAGAGACGGCGCGTGGCGCTGGCGAGGGCGCTGGCGGCGAAGGGGAGTCTGCTTTTGCTGGACGAACCCTTTGCTGGACTGGATGAGGAGCGCGTCAGAACATGCTGGGAGATCATCCAAAAAAGAAAGGGAAACAGGACGCTTCTGATCGCCAGTCACCTTGATTTACGCGATAAGAAGTGATATGATAAATGATGAGAAATAGTGTGGCCCGACAAATGCCAGATGATTGGAAGCATGAAATTGGGTACCACGGCATTAGGCCTTGGAAGCAAGGCCTTGGAAGCAAGGCTTTGGAAGCTAGGAATTGTAAATTAGGTCTTGAAAGCAGGATTTGGAAGAATAGGAGATTGAGAGATTCATGAGCGCATTGGCTAATTTGGCACCGCAAGAGGTTTTCCGCTTTTTTGAAGAGATCAGCCAGATTCCCAGGGGATCCGGCAACGTAAAGGGCATCAGCGACTATCTGGTGAATTTCGCCGAGGAGCGCGGCCTGGAGCACTATCAGGACAAGATCGGCAACGTGATCATCATCAAGGAAGCCACTCTCGGTTATGAGGCAAAGAACCCCGTGATCCTGCAGGGACACATGGACATGGTGGCCGTAAAGACCCCGGAGTGTCCCCTGGATTTGAAAAAGGACGGTTTGGTGCTCCGCGTAAATGACGACGAGATCTCCGCGGCAGGAACCAGTCTTGGCGGCGACGACGGTATTGCCGTTGCATATGCGCTGGCAATTTTGGATTCTGAGACCATTGCGCATCCGCGTCTTGAGGTTGTGATCACCGCGGACGAAGAGGTGGGAATGGACGGTGCGAGAGCCATCGACCTCACGCCCTTAAAGGGAAAGCGCATGATCAACATTGATTCCGAGGAGGAAGGCATTTTCACCGTTGGCTGCGCAGGCGGCGCGCGGGTTGATTTTGAGCTGACCGGCAAGACGGAAGGCTTCAAGGGCAGCATGCTCGAGTTGAAGATTTCCGGTCTTCAGGGCGGTCATTCCGGCATGGAGATCGACAAGGAGAGAGCCAATTCCAATCAGCTGTTTGGACGCATTTTGGAGGAACTGACCCGCGTATATCCCGTGCGGCTTGTGGCGGTAAAGGGCGGCGAGGCGGACAATGCCATTGCCCGCGAGACGACGGCGAAATTCGTGTTCGCCGAGGAGAAGAACGACCAGGGAGAGCAGATTTCCTACCGCAGGGACGGCATCCACAATCTCCTGAACAAGATCACGGGTGAGATCAGCAACGAGCTTTGCACGAAGGATCCTGACTTTACGATGACCTGGACCTTCTCCGAGGAACTGGACAAGGAGACGGAAGCCTTTACTGCAACGGACACCAGAAAGGTTGCGCTCTTCCTTTGCAGCCTTCCCAATGGCGTGCAGGCCATGAGTGCTGACGTGGAAGGCCTTGTGGAGACTTCCTTGAACTTTGGCGTTCTGAAGCAGAAGATCGTTCTGCATGATGCATATCTGCTTGCAAGCTTTTCCGTTCGCAGCTCCGTTGAGAGCGCGAAGGAAGCCTTGATCCGCAAGCTCTTTGCCATTGGCAAGATGGCGAACGTGAAATACCGCGTGAGGGGAGAGTATCCCGGCTGGAAGTATCGCGTGGATTCCCCGCTCCGCGATGAGATGGTACAGCTCTATCGCGAGTGCTATGACGCGGATCCGCAGATTGTTGCGATTCACGCCGGCCTTGAGTGCGGCCTGTTCATGAGCAAGATTCCAGATCTCGACTGCGTTTCCATCGGTCCGGACATGAAGAACATCCACACGACCAACGAAACCCTGAGCATCTCCTCCGTAAAGAGAATGTGGGAGTACCTCGTGGCATTGCTCGCGAGACTGTAAAATAAAGGATTCCAATGGGATGCTGCCTGAATGCAATGATTGCGTTCAGGCAGTTTTTTTGTTATTATGATTTAGGGCATAAAAAAACGACGTAACCAAATAAGTTACGTCATTTCTGATGAATCGGAGTGGCGGGATTCGAACTCGCGACCTCCGCCTCCCTAAGACGGCGCTCTAACCAAGCTGAGCCACACCCCGAAGCACAATTAGCATTATACCTTGCCCTATTGAAAAAAGCAAGCACTTTTTTCAAATTTTTTGGAAATTCGATACAATTATCGTTTTCCACAGTTTTTGCACGGCTCGCCCCCATTTTTTGGGCAATTTCGACTAGGCGGAATCCGGTAACCTGGGCATAATTGCCTGGTGCGGCATGAAGCCCAACAGGTAAGCGGAAAAACGTCTGGCACGATTTACTGCGCTAACGTGCTAAAACAACTTCTTTTACTGATGGTATTTTTATGTTATGATACATATAAGATAGGTAATGTGGATCAAACAGGATCTTTGCCAAGAGGGGGCAGGCGGATGGAAAAAACATACTGGGTCAACGAACGATATGAAAAGCATTACAAAATCGCGCGGTGGATTGCTACGGTTGGCGTGACCATTCTTGCGATGCTCGTCTTGTGGTATGATGATTTGGTTCTCGCAATGAGAGAGGTGGTGCGCTACGCGGTGGTAACGTGGCTGCTTTCGTATCCCACGTCATCCCTTAGCATGAAAATGATAGATTATGCGGACGGACGCGAGAAGACCTGGAAAAAGGTGCTGTTTTATCTGGCGACGCTGGTGGCGGCATTTATCCTTTGCATTATTGCGATAAAGGTATTGCTTGAGATCTGGGCGAGGGGAGGAAATTATTACGTGGTCACCGAGGGACTCGGAGACATAAGGACCTACTTCAACATATGGCTCATCCTCTCGATCGCGTTGTTCCTGCCCTGGCTGCAATCCATTCTTGTCCTGATCATGAGAAAGTGGTTTCTCAAAAACCAGGCCTGAGATAAAAAACATTAAACCAATCGTTACGTTATGAGGAGGTAAAGACAATGAAAGATAACAACATGAAGGAAAAGTATCCCAAGTACAAAAAGCACTACGACGTTGCGCTGAAAATCATTGTGGCTTTTGTTTGCATAGGCATGCTTGTGTGGATGCACGGCGAAGATTGGAGCTTTCGGCTGTTCTTTACGGCCGTGTTGACCGTGGCTGCTTTCGTTTTTACGCTGTTGACGCGTAAGATCAGCTTCCGGATATTGATGTTTGGTGATAGCCTGAAAAAAACGTGGCAGAAAATTGTCTTTTACGTGGTGATGCCCATCG
Organism: Lachnospiraceae bacterium; assembly: GCA_017552985.1. GTDB lineage: Bacteria > Bacillota > Clostridia > Lachnospirales > Lachnospiraceae > Acetatifactor. Next base: position 13,193 of record JAFZNO010000074.1, on the reverse strand, counting down.
CTGCGTTTGGCGTCTTTCTGCTGATTGCTTATGGCCTCTTGTTTATTTTCGATAATAGACAAGAAGGCAAACACGTGGAATTGGCAACTGCCTTGTCTGACGCAATCATGTTTTTGCTGCTTGAGTTCGTGCTGGTCATTGGCATTTACGTGCCTTACGTACAGACGATCCTGGTGCTGATCCTTCGGAAGTTCATCCGCGTAAAGAGCTACTAAAGAAAGGATGACGAGCCATGGATATCGATAACGAGAAAAACGATCTTTGGGCTAAAGGAAATAATCCTACCTGGTGGATACGTATCACAAATCAAAGCTTGGCACCCACTTTTAGATCCATGCGCGCAAACGATTCTTAAGATTGGGAACGTGAGAAGGAGCAGCGATGACAGAAACATTAAAAGTAATAGATGAGTTGACTGCGGACATATTTTTTATTCTGTACTTTGTTTTGTTTTTTTTCTCCCTCAAAAAATGTTTTGCTACGGAAAAGACGAGCAAGGTAAAGCTTTTTTTAATCACCTTGATCACGTTTCCTTTGATCACCTTTTCAACCGCATGGACCATCTGTTATTACCTTTTGGGATGGGAAAAGGTACGTGTGGCTGGACAGATCTCTGGGATTAGTCCCGTGAAAATGATCATCTTCAGTATGACGGTCTCCGGTACGTTTTTCCTTTTCATATTGCTTTGCACTTTTTTTGTGGGAAGATGGTTTCGCTTAAAGTCCAAAGCGCCGCTTTTATTTCTTTTTTTGATGTTCAATACGTTTTTCGTTTTTCAGTTCCGCAGCGATTTAAGATTAGCCGCCATTGATGCAAATGCGTACTATGGGTTTAACATTGTATCCAACGTGATTTCATTATTGCTGTCGTGGGATTTCTATCGGCTGGACGTGCGGGAATTCGCCAAATTGTCCACGGACGAAATGGAGATCGACTGGAAAACGTTTCTTTTCACGCCCTCGCTTTTTTTGATCTTGTACACGGCATTTTCCTCGTCATTCGACAGCATAACCAACGTCGCGGTGATCTATACGGGATCAGCATTTTCCATAGTGATCGGCATCCTGTTTATCTGGGCGTTTTACGTCATCATCAAAAACATGCAGGCAACCTATGCCGTCAAGACCCTCTCCGTCGAAGTCATGGAAGCCCTGGCGCACACCATCGATGCAAAGGACGAATATACGAAGGGCCATTCCGTGCGCGTGGCGAAGTATTCCCGGATGCTGGCGGAAAAGCTTGGCCTGTCGCCAAAGGATTGCGAGAGCGTATACTACATGGCGCTTCTTCATGACATCGGAAAGATTGGCGTTCCCAATTCCATCATCAACAGCAAGACTAGGTTGACGGATGAAGAATTCGCCGTCATCAAAAAGCACCCGGGTCTTGGCTATGACATCCTGTCGGAGATCAAGAGCCGTCCCGACCTGTCAACCGGCGCCCGCTGGCATCACGAACGCTTTGACGGCAAGGGCTATCCTGACAAAAAGTCAGGGGAAGAAATCCCTTATTTTGCAAGGATCATTGCAGTCGCTGACAGCTATGACGCCATGACCTCGAACCGGAGCTATCGCGGCTACCTCTCCCAGGAGGCCGTGCGACTCGAGATCGAGAAGAATTCCGGCACCCAGTTCGACCGTGACGTGGCAAGGTGCATGCTTGACGTCATAGATGAAGACAAGGAATATAAGTTGCACGAGTAAATTGACAAGAGAACTTTTTTGGGATAAACTGCGTCTATACGTGTAACAGAGATACAAGGGGGAGAACAATATGAAAATAGACCCAAAGCACAATTTGAAAAAACCTAAATACCTCATTGGCGTGGCATTAGCTGCGGCGGCTCTTGCGGCAGGCGGCTTTGCAATCCATGAGATTAAGGAAGAAGTCATGGAACAGGTTGATGAATTGCTCCACACGGGTGGAATAGTTTCTGCAGAACCGGCATTTGAAGCAGCGGAAGCAGTGGAAACAACGGAAGAAAACGCATGAATCTGACTTTATACCTTACGGAAAATTGTAATCTGAGATGTTCTTATTGTACGCGGGAAAAGCACGCGCAAGACATGTCAAGGGAGACCGTCGAAAAGGCGGTGGAACTGGCCTTTTCGAGAGGGAAAAATGCCGGCATTTGCTTCTTTGGCGGAGAACCACTCCTCAAGAAAGACCTGATCTATTATGCACTGGAGCTGGCGGACGAAAGGTCCCGTCAGACGGGGATTCCGTTCCTATCCAAGATCACGACCAACGGAACGCTGATCGATGAAGAGTTCGCTTCCATGGCCAAGCGGGCAAACATGCAGATCGGCTTTTCCTTTGACGGCACGATGCAGGATGACTGCAGAAGGACAAAAGAAGGAGGAGCGACATTTGACCTTATGGTCGACAAGGCGCGCCTCCTTATGGAGCATGGCTGTGATACCGTTGCCATGTGCGTTGCTTCCCCGGAAGCCTGTGGAAAACTCTTCGAATCCGTAAAGCTCGTTCATGATCTGGGCTTTCCTCAGATGATCATCAATCCCGCATACGGTGATAAGGTGACCTGGACTGATGAAACCTTTGAAGTGCTGCGCGGACAGTTCGATCAGATTGCTGATTACATGATGGAACTGTACCAAAAGGGCGACAAATTCAAAGTGGCGCCCCTTCACAACAAGATTTCCGAACTCATCAAGGGCATCAACCCGTCCAAATACTGCCATCTGGGGATCCGGCAGCTTGCGGTTTCATGGGACGGAAACCTCTATCCCTGCACGTCTTTCCTGGATAAGCCGGAGTGGTACCTCGGAAGCGTTTACGAGGGCATTGACGAGACGAGACGCCTGGAGATGGCAAAGAGATGCTTTACGCCATCGCCCTGTAAGGACTGCGACCTATCCGCAAGATGCACGAATTCCTGCGGATGTGCCAACATCCTGAATACTGGCTCTCCCGACATGATCGCTCCCGTCCAGTGCGAGTATGAACGCATGGTGATCTCCCTTGCGGACCGGCTTGGCGACGAGATGTACGCCATGGGAGACCAAAGATTTATTGATTTCATGGGATTATAAAATTACGTCATTCTTTAAAACCTTTTGAATTAAACTGCGTCTATATGGGTAACAGAGGAACAAGGAGGTAAATAACATGAAAATAGAGCCTAAGCGCAATTTGAAAAAACCTGCGTATGCCATTGGCATGGCAGTGCTTACGACGACCCTTCTGACTGGTTGCCCTGGAGTCAGCGTGGACGGAATGATTTCTACACTTCCGCCGGGTGAAGAGGTTTCACAGCCCACGAGTGAGTTCGTGTTAGAAGGCGACGTGCAGATGATTCCCACGGAGCCTGAAAGCATTGAATCCAGCGAAAGCGGGCAGGATACAACGGAAGAAACCACGGAAGAAACCACGGAAGAAACCACGGAAGAAACCATGGAATTATTTATTTTGGACGGTGAGACGGCTCCGGAATAGGTTTGAGGTTTATCGGTAGGAGCGTTTTTTCAGTTTGTCTTCTTCGGGAAGTATAACTTAGGTGGAGAGATTGTTTATCGGCAATCTCTCCTTTTTTGTTTAGGTAACTTAGCATGATTTTAAGTTGCTTTTGCGTAGTGGTAAGTTGCGTTGACTACAAAAGCAAAATTTGATTTACTATACATGATTTGAAGTATATATATTTATGGGAGGAGACAAAGCATGCAAAGAGTAGTGTCCACGAAATTGTTAAAAAAAATCCTGGGTTATATGATGGCGTTCGTGTTTATTCTGTTGGTTTTGGTGCCGGAAACAAACGCTAAGGCCGCACAACACGCTGAATTTATCTGGGTAGGTGATCTTCAGATTCGTGGAGACCGATCCTACAGGAATAACAAGCTGTCTTACAATGCAGATGCGAAAACTTTGTATTTATTGGGCAACAATTTCAACAATACCACGGTGACAAGTACTGTTAATGGGTTAACTATTAACGTTATGGCTGATACGTCGTTCTACAATAGCGGACTTGTTTTGAAAGGGTCCACGGTAATCACTGGCAAGGGAAAGCTCTATTTTACCGGAAAACCGAGCAATGGAGCAGCGATTATGGTGACAGACAGTTTGCTTGGCATTGCGAGTATTGACATAGACATAAACATACAAGCGGGAACGGGAATATGTGGTTCTGATTTAAAAACCATTGGTTACTCCAATTCACGTTGTTTTGAATCGTTGATCGTATTCAACAGTAATTTGCATGTTAAAGCCCAAAGCGAAGCAATGCTATTCTTTGAGGCCATATGTATTGATGGATTATTGGTAACGCCTGAGGACGCAACGGTAATGGATGATTCCATATATCAAACGTATAAAGTGAGCAAGACCGGAAACATATACAAGGAGTATGCGAAGGAAGTAAGAATTGTAAAAGACAAGATTTATGTTAAACGGCAGCCAGTTAGCACCATTATATCGCCTGCCGGATGGACAAATTACGTTGAAGCCATTGCAATCGGCAAGGGCAAATTGACCTATCAGTGGCAGTATTGCAATACCACTTCCAATGTTTGGAGAGATTGCACGGAAGGAACAAATTTTAGTGGCTGTAACACGACCAAAATGGCAATTAAGGCAAATGCAACCACAAACGGCATGAGATTAAGGTGCGTTATTAAGGATAGAAATGGAAACTCCGTGACCACAACGGAAGCACTCGTAAAAGTACGTTAACGCATAAATCCTCTTAAAAATGACAAAAGTGAATCACATCAATCTTTTATAAATGTCCAGCATGCTTTCCATCTGGTACTTTAGAAGCCACGCCGCGCTGTTATACTCGGGCGTGGCTTTTACTACGCCCAGAAGGGTGGGAAAGTAGGTTTCCGTCTCGCGGATCATGCGATAGATCTTCTCACGGCTCAGGCCCCAGGACATGGTGGTGAGATTGTTGCACCGGTCCAGACACTTGATGAGGGCGGCCTTCGGGTTCTTCGCAATATTCTCATAATAGGCCTTCAGGACCTGCTCACGGTTCTTGTCCGTGGTTTCCTCGCAGGTGAGAAGACGCACCAGCTCCTTCGTGTCATCACCGACGGGAAGATCACTGAGCTTCCGGCCGCAGTCCTCCACCACGTCATGCAACATACACGCCGCGATAACGTCATCCTCAACGATGTCCATAGACAGCGCGTGACACGCCAGGTTCAACGGGTGATAGATATACGGAACGGTGGAGCGTTTCCGCTTTTGCCCCTCATGGGCCACAACGGCATAATCCACGGCCTTCAATGTGTCGCGAAGCTGGAAATTCTTTGCCGTCGTCTTCACGTAAACCTTCATGTGTTCCCAGTTATAAATGGTTTCCTTCGTCTTGAAGGCTTTCTGCTTTTCCTCCACGATGGCCGACACGGACACGTCAAAAACCTCGGCGAGTCGGATCAGCTTTTCCGTATCCGGCTTATACTCATCGCGCTCCCAGGACGATACCGCCTGGAAACTGATCCCCAGCGCTTCGGCAACCTGCTCCTGCGTCAGCTTTCGTTCTTCCCTGAGACTCTTAATATTTGTTCCAATGCTCATCTTTCGTTCCCTCCTTACGATTTCATCATAACGGACGTCACAACTTTATTGTAGCGAGTAAGGGTTTATTTTTCAAGAAAGAATTCAAGTTAAACTTGAATACACGGAGCAGGTGACCACGCCAGGGGATTCTGAAAAAATATGCATAATATACAGTTTTAATGTATATAAACACATATAATAAGTGATTTATTGTGTGCAGAACATGTCTTTATATGTTTTGTAAAATAATATATTATTATTTTACAAGCTAAGCGCGCGGGCTTTGGGACACACGTAGAGCAGTTTCATAAATTTATTAGGAGAGGGTAAATAAATGAAAAAAATAAGGATGCGATGTGCTTCACGGGTATTATTTGCCGCGATGGTTTGTGTACTTTTCAGCCTTTGCGGTTTTACGTCTAAAGCGGCTCACAAGTATATGACGTGTATTGGAGAGCCGGCACAGGCCAATGACGCCGTTTTCCCAACGGAAAACCTTAAGATACCTTACGATCAGGGAACCTTTAACGTTTACAGAAGTGAAAAGGTCACCTTCGAAGGTTGGCATCTTTCGACAGTTGAAGTGAAAGATTATAATATCCATTTTTATTATAATGAGCAACTACAGAAGAGCCAGAAGATTACCAAGTTCAACTACGGCTATCCGCCTAACTCAGGAATGTCTGATCTAATCTCGAAGATGGGTTATAAAATTAAAAATAACGGATGGCAATTAAAGAATTTTGATACGTCTTGGATGACAGTCGGAAAGTGGAGAGTTGTTGTGGAAGCAGTACGCTCTGACAACGGCAAAGGATATAAGATTGCCGAGTATACCATGAACGTAACGAAAAGCATTAAGACGAATACTTACGTTACTTGTAATGACGCTCCTGATCCGAACGTGGGTAAGACCCATAAGTTCTCTACCCCCAGCAAGGTTAGCTATCCTGAAAAGATTCAGGAAAAAGCCGCGTTCAATATTCCCATAAGTGGATGGATTATCCATGATCAGGGAAGCTCGTCATATTATTACAAGGTTACCAAAGCTGGCGCATCTGCGTCTGTACTGCAGGGAACGCTAAATGCTTGTGAACGCCCTGATTTGTCGGGGGCGCGCGAGAAATACTACAAGAATGGCAGAATTCACCAAACGGTGCTAAGCAGAAATGGATATAGCGGAAGCATCCCCACGAAGTCTTTGGCAGTCGGATCATATTCTGCATATATTTACGTAAAGACTTGTGACGGTACGGACGTGATGATTTGCCAAATCGATTTCAAAGTATATACGAAGTGCGAGGCGACTGGACATAAGTATACTAAGGTGACTAAGGCAGCTACCTGCACGGAGAATGGTTATACTGTTGAACAGTGCAGTGTTTGTAAAAAAGAAAAGCCGAACTCCAAAGTCACGATTGAGAAGACAGGTCATAAATGGGGAGATTGGGTTACGAAACAAACGTACCCATGCGTGGATGGTACCAAAAGCAGGAAATGCGAGAAGTGTAAAAAAACGGAAACACAAGTCGCTAAGGCCACCCAGGCTCATAAGTTTCAAGACAGGGCTATATTAGAAATTGATGCTTCCACTCACCAGCAGTATTGTGATACTTGCAAATCTTGGATAAAAGATTTGCCGCATAATGAGAAAGTGTATACCTACGTTAATGGTTCTGGCGACCTTAAGGGCATTCATTATCACATTTGTGAGGATAGTAGCGGAAGCAGATGTGGATATTTTAAGACCTCATATTGTTCTGATAACGTGACAAAGTGGAATTACTATTACGATAAATTTAAAGGGGAAAAGCAGGTTGAAATCGATCCCGTAACCGGCGAAGCCTTGTATTATCAAGAACAGTATTACGTATATGTGCGTACGGGTAAGTGCAATCTGTGCCATGCAAACGTAATGCAATATATGATGCTAGTTGGTGAAAGATTCCTTACTCCTGACGAGATTGCGGCAAATCGCAGAAAGACTCTGATTGGACTGATTCCTTACGTCGCACCTTTGGACATAATTGACAAGGTATGTTCTGCAACTGGCCCGATGTCTTCTGCGGCAGAATGGCTTCAGGCGAAGAAGGATTATGCAGCAGATTATGCTGACGTTAATACAACGGAATTAAAAGCATTAACGTCAACAAATCATCCGGATCTATACAGGCAGTGTAAGGAATATTTTGAGGGATCCAACCCTTATAGAAACAGACATGATTTTTACAAAGATTCTAAAGAAGTTAAATTAAATATTATTAACGACTTTGCAAAGCCTATAAGACAGTAACGCAACTCTTAAAAGGCTAACCAAAGAGAAGCCCCGTGGTGTCAGGCCCCTGATGCCGCGGGGCTTTTTTTATGTGCGAACAAATTGTAAAAGTTTTCTGAAATATTGGCGAAATTTGTAATAATTGATTGAAAAATGTGATGTGAAGTATTATAATAATAACATGGGATTGGTGTATAAAAATGTAGGAAAATTAAGGGGCGCGGCGATTTATGAGCGGGCATGAGACAAATCAAAAAACAATTGATTATTATAATGCGCATGCGGAGGATTTCGCACGGTCGACGGCGTCCGTGGATTTTCATGAGGTGCAGGACCGGTTCCTTTCGCATCTCCCGGCAGGAGCGAAGATCTTGGACTTTGGCTGCGGCGCGGGAAGGGACGCCAAATACTTTGCGGAAAAGGGCTATGAGGTCCTTGCGACGGACGGATCCGAGGAACTTTGCAAGGTGGCTGGCGGGGCAGGCATTACCGTAAGACGGATGCTCTTTTCAGAACTGGATGAGACGGAGAGCTATGACGGCATCTGGGCCTGCGCATCCATCCTGCATCTTTGCAGGGAAGAACTGGCGGACGTCCTTCGGAAAATGATCCGGGCCGCGAAGACTGACGGATATATCTATATGTCCTTTAAGTACGGGACGTTTGAGGGGTATCGCGTAGAGCGCTATTTCACCGATTTTACGGAAGAAAGCTTTGCAGATTTCATGGCGCAGTTTGACGGTATCAGGCTCGTGGAACAATGGGTTTCATCGGACGTGCGACCAGGCAGGAGTGAGGAAAAATGGCTGAATTCGATCCTTCAAAAACGGAATACCAACTGAATATCAGCGGCGAGTACCATAACACGCTCGACCTTGAAGGGTTCGCGCGCATGATGAAGGATCCCTCGTATTGCTATAAATTCTACTGGCTGGAGGCCCTCGTGAAGCTGATCCTTGAGGGCGTCACCGAAACAACCTTCGATGCCGTGATCGATGAGATGATCTGCAATGCATGGTACTCCGTGCGCGAGTTTCATATTCACCTAAGCGGCATGCAGCTCGACGGGCAAGTGAGAGATGGCCTGGAACGCGCTATTTTGACCTTAACGGAGCTTAGCAACCTTCCGGCGAATGCATCTAAGGTAGAGATCAAAAATGCCATAAAAGAGCATAATGCGACTCTTAGAAGTGCAAAGGTCCAATTGACCAACATGGTTCCCTACCGCGCGCTGGCAGGATTCTTCGACAACGTCGGCGTTACCGTGGACTGGGAAAAGAAAACGAAAATGATCGAGGACATTGAAATCATAAACCGTGAGAGATTGCTCTTGCCATATACGCTTGGAACAAGCAGCAACCTGAAGAAGGAAATCCGCTTCCAAGCGCCATGGATCGCCATGATCCAGGGCAATGCGGTCGCCATCCTCGGCTGGATCCAATACGAAAAAGTAAAGTGGCTCCAGAACAATAATCCTGAGGTTCCCGGGCTAGTCTACAAGCTCATGCCGATGGATGAAAAGATGCGAAAGCTCGGTCACGTCAGAAAGCTCTGGGAAGGGATACTTACCTTCAGCGAAGTCCGCGACGTCTTTACGGACAAGCCCGTGGTACCAAAGGAATACGACGTCGACCATTTCATTCCATGGTCCTTCGTCATGAACGACGAGCTCTGGAACCTGATGCCAATGGACTCGTCGCTCAATTCCTCCAAGAGCAACCGCCTCCCGAAGTGGGATCCATTCTTTATCCGCTTCGCGGACAATCAATATCTCCTGTATCGCATGATTCATGAGAAGGATGCCATCCGGAAATTGTTTGAAGCATGTTACAGGGATAATCTGCATTCCATATGGGCTGGACAGGAACTGTACGTAAGAGGCAATACCAAGGAGCAGTTTTATCGCATACTCCAGAAGAACATGCGACCGGTGTATGACTCCGCGAAGAGACAGGGGTATGAGGTGTGGGGGAAGGGATAACTTTGCCGATATTACTAAACTAAAATCTGGTTAAGATAACTACACTAAATCATGTAAAGGAGAGCGGGCATGATTAATTTTGAAAATAGTGCTTTTCAACCTTGTAAAGAATGGATCGCAGCTAAAATTGATTCACATTGTTCATGGGAAGAAATCCAAAAATTGTGTGTCAATGATTCTGAATTTGACGAAACTATGCAAATGTTGATTGATGAAGAGTCATGGCCGCTAAGACTAAATAGGACAATATGGTTGGAATTTGTTGCTTACTATAAGGGTAATTTGATTGTAATGCGGAATGCGGAAAATGAAGATGTTGTTGCTATTGACAATGGAGGCCTATCAAACCATTTTCCAATTCCTATGGGTTATACATCGTCATGGGAGAAATACAAAGGTTACTTGCATACAAAAATGAGTGCGGATTCAATCACAAAACTGCAAAAGAGTTGTCACTGGATACTCAATCATCTTTTGGATGATACTCGAAGTTATGGTGTAGTAAAGGGACTGGTAACTGGTAGTGTACAATCTGGGAAAACGGCAAACATGGAAGGCCTGATAAGTATGGCAGCCGATTATGATTGGAATTTTTTTATCGTTTTATCCGGGACTATTGATAACCTGAGAAAGCAAACCAGAGATAGATTTATTGAGGATCTAAAAAATAGTGAAGGAGGTGTACTTTGGCGCGTCCTTGACTTTACTGCGGAAGACAAAAAGTTTTTAGAAGATGAGCTAAAACTTAATTCATTAACTGGAACAAAGAATTATGCTAATCGCTATTTAACGGTATGCTTAAAAAATAAAACAAGATTAGAACGGTTGATTAATTGGCTTTATAGTGATCCGAAGCGTACAAACAAGTTAAGAATAGTTGTTATTGATGATGAAGCTGACCAGGCAAGCATTAATACAGCAGAAATAACTTTAGATGAAGAACAAGAGCGTTGCGCCATTAATCAGATGATAGTGAATTTGGTTAATGGAAAAATGGCTGATGGATCTATTCCGCCAGGGAATACGAAGTTTCAATCAATGAATTATATTAGTTACACGGCAACGCCATATGCTAACGTACTAAATGAAGGCCCAGGGGAATCTTTGTATCCTAAGGATTTTATATGTACGTTGCCAGAAGCTTATGAATACTTTGGAGCTAAAGTAATTTTCGGTAATGATGAAGAGAATTGTCCAGGTCTTCCCATTATACGAAGGATACTTCCTTCAGAAGAAGATCAGCTGAAAGCAATTCACAAAGAGCAACAATTTGATTTGCCAGATAGTTTCAAAAAAGCGTTAGCATGGTTTTTGTGTGCAGCTGCAATTCAGAGGAAAAGAGGAACGAAAAAATCAATCAGTATGTTGATACATACTGCGGCGATCCAGGCCTACCATTTTGTCATTTATGAGCGTGTTTATGGGTGGCTTGTAAAGGTGGATGAAGTCCTTTCTGTATGCAAAAACATATATGATATAGAGATTCATAGTGTTACTAAAGAGGATTTAATGGATGCAAATCCAGACTACGGTTTTTTGTCAGAGATAAATGAGGAATACCCTAGTTTCGATGAGTTGGAAGGAGAGATTTTGGATCTCCTTGCGGATATAAGGAATATTACGCTTGGGGACGATAAAAAACTTGAATATGGTGAGGGAATTCATCTGTGTGTAGATAATTGCCGAGCAAATAAAGAAGCAGAAGAAGGCACATATTTGCGAATAGTTTATCCGACGGAAGCACAGATGAAAGAAATGAATAAAGCCCCAGTATTTATTGTTGTTGGTGGAAACACTTTGTCAAGAGGGTTGACGATAGATGGTCTTGTTTGTACATACTTTGCGCGCAACTCGAATCTGGCGGATACGCTTATGCAAATGGCAAGATGGTTTGGCTATAGAAGAGGCTATGAATTATTGCAAAGAATATGGATGACGGATTCTGTGGTTGAGAAGTTTGAGGCACTGACAAAGATTGATATGGATCTTAAGAGGGAAGTAGAAAGATTTATGAAAGAAGGCGTTTCTCCCTCTAAATTTGGTCCGAGAATCCGGAATATACCCGAAATTGCCAAATTCCGAATAACATCAAAAAAGAAGAGTCAACAGGCTGAATATGATGACTTTGATTTCTGCGGTGATAGTTACGAAACAACGGATTTTGAAGATGGGAAACAGCTTTGGGGAAATATCCAAATTACTGAAGAATACTTAGCCATGTTAATGAAACAGAAAAAGCCAAGGCGTTCTGATGCGGCTAAAGCATGGGTGTGGGATGGTATTCCTTATTCAAATATAAAAAATAGCTTTTTGGCAAGGTATGCTATTTCGAAGCATTCTTCATTGTATAAGGATTTGCCTTTTTTTTCTCAGTGGATAGATTCCATGAATGCTGATGGTAAATTTACGGATTGGAATGTGGCGGTTGTGGATGGAGAGAATACCGATAATCCATGGACTATTTCGGAAGAAATTAAAGTAGGACAGATAGAACGTACAAGGAAAACGGGAAAAGATTATGTAGATATTGGAGCCTTACGTTCTGGATTAGATGCACTTTGTGATGCAAATGTTGCAACTATGAACGAAGAGCAAAAAGAATTATTTAAGAGAGTTTGTAAAGAAAGGAAAGATATTATTTCTGAACGTGCGAACTTAAATCTGGAAAACACTCCGCTTTTGTTAATCTATAGGGTTAAAAAAGATGGGGGGACGCCAAGGGCTAATTCTGTTCATAGAGAACGACTTAACACAGAATGTGATATTATTGGCATTAGTATTATTGTCTCGGGTGACAGTATTGGAGATAGTCATGCAAAGTCACTTCGAATCAAAATTAGAGAGGAAATATAAATGCTTGATAGTTGTATTTTAGGTACTACAATTAATTCTTCATATGGCAGTGGTGCTCTTAAAGCATTACAGAATGATCACCTTCCTGAAATTGATCTTTTGGTCAGGGAAGCAATACAAAATAGTTCGGACGCCTCCCTGAGTGAGCCGACATCTTTTTTTGGTGTAAACTTTAACTATAATCAATTTCAACCAGCACGCTTAAATGCAATATTGAAAAATATTACAGGCATATTGAACGAGAGATTCTCAAGTGAAGTTGCTGATTATCTTGAAATAAGGGATTTTAAGACATCTGGTTTGACGGGAAAAACCAAAGTCGGTGAAATTGATCCACAAGATCATGGTAATTTTTTCAAGCTTGTTTTTGATACCGGAAAAGAACAAACAAACAATGAGGGTGGAAAAGCAGGTGGAAGCTGGGGCTATGGTAAAAGTGTTTATTTTCGCGTTGGAATTGGTCTTGTTATTTTCTATTCCCAGATCAAAACCGAGACGGGTTATGAATCACGACTGATGGCTTCTCTTGTAGAAAAAGAGGGAAGCAGCGAGTCGATATTGTC
>JAFZNO010000073.1 GCA_017552985.1 Lachnospiraceae bacterium | reverse complement strand
GTGCGGCACGGCCGTTGCCACGTCGCCCATCGCCTGGGGCGGCACGCGGTAGCTAAAGATCAGGAATCCGCCGTCTTCCCTGTAAGTCGTAAGCTTCGTCTCCTCGCCGTTCTGCGTCACCATCAGGTACGGATCGTGGTAACCCTCCACTGCCTCTGCAGGCACCTTAAAGTCGATCGAGATGGTATCAAACAGCGTCAGCGTTTTCTTGGTTACTGCAAGGTTTTCGTCCGTTAGTTTGCCAACCCTCACCGTCACGTCGTCCAGGTTCAGCCAGTATTGATTCTCGGTGTCGCAATGACGGAATCCGATAAACACCGCCTGGCCTGCGTACTCGCTCAGATCCACCTTATACTCCTTATATTCGGCGTTAGAAACATACTCGCCCACCTTTGTCAAGTCTTCATCATCTGGACCGTATCCCACGTAGACTTCCAGTTTTTCCGTACTCCACCTGTCTGCTTGTCCCCTGATCCAGAAGGATAGCTCCGCATTCTCCGGGATCCTGAGCGCCTCCGTAAACGCCCAGTTGTCGGGCGCAAGGCCGCCCACTCCGCTCAAGTAAGATGCGGAACTCAGGACTCCTTCTCCGGAATGCGGGATGGCGTCTTCCGATCCCGGTTTGAACCACAGTTCCCCGTCGCCGTCCCTTTCAATAAACAGCCATCTGTCCGGCAGTCCGCTTTCCTCAAATCCCTCAACGTAAGGATTTTCTTTTGTAATTTCGGTCACGTGACTAATCGTTGCTTTCAAGGCAACGGTGGCATCCGCGTTACGAATCACTCCGTCGTTACCAAACGTCGTACCCGCAGGTCCCACAACCTGACACCCGCTCAGCGTAACGTACTTTGCCGCACCATACGTTCCGCTTGCCGTGATAAACGAATCCCGGATCTCAACGGGACCGTTTCCTCCGTAAATGCCCCATTTCCCGGAAACCACAATCTGCGCATGCCGGATGACAATATCGTTTGACAGTCCGTATATTCCGTAACCACCCTTGTCCGTCGCGCCGATGACCCTCAGCAGGCCCGTCGTCTCGATGGTAGTGTCGCCGGTAAGCTGTATGCCGTCATCCTTGGTACTCACGATCATCAAAGGCGCCGTCGTCCTGATGACCAGTCCGTCTGTCGTGCCGTAAATGGCGTCATCGCTTGAACACGTAATATTCTTATTCAGCGTCAGGGTCTTTGTGATCCCGTCGTAGCTTGCCGCGCCGTCACCAAGTACGTCACTTGCGTTTGCGCTGGTTACCCTCGTGCCGGCCACCCACAGACCGTACTCATACGTCGCAGAGGTCTCGACAAATTTCACGTTCACGGTGACGTCGGCCTCAGGCATTGTAAAGGCATAATGACCGGCGTAGTATTCAGAAATCTGAGGACAAGTTCCGTTCACGTCCAGGTTGATCTCCGCCAGCTTGTATCCGCTCTCCGGCGAAAAGTTCACGGGAACGCCCTCTCCACGCTCTACGTAAACGGCATCAACGTTAACCGTTCCATGCTCCGTAGCTCCAACCGTCACCTTGTAAACCGGGTTTCCGTACAGTCTCACCTGCACGTCGTCCAGTCCGACGTAGTAACCGTATCCGTCCGTGGCTTGGAAGCCAAACTCCACGCCTGCCTGCTTTGCCTCTTCCGGAACCTTAATCTCCTGCTTGGTCCACGTCTGATGCGCTTCCGAAGTGGAGAACAACTCCACCCATTCGCCGCCGTTTACGCGGTAGCAAACTTTTAAGGAATCCACGTCGGAACCCCATGCCCTGTTTATATACCAAAAGCTCAGCACGTAGTCCGCGCCGTATCTCAAATCCAGTTCGGGCGTAATCAGCCATGACGACATTCCCTTTGCGACGTGCGCGATCAGGGCATTCTTTGAACCGGAGTGCGCTCCGGTTACCTCCGTGTGATCACCCGTTCCAACAATCCAATGATAATTCAGGGTTGAGCTCTTCCAACCCTGAGGAATGCTGCCGCCCTCAAAGCCTTCCGTCAGCTGTATGGGCATCGGCGGGATATTTTCCCACTGTGCGTACAGCGTCATTGACTTCGTAATCTCGAACGTGCTTGCCGGCAGATACGTCGTTCCGCTTCCGTCCGCCTTCGTGTTCCAGGAAACAAAACGCATTCCCTGCGGAGCCGTAAAGCAATTGGGCATCACGGTCGCCGTCTCGCCATTTGCATAAGGACTGCTCAAGTCCACTGTCTCGCCACTTCCGCCGTTGGCGTCATAGGTCACGGCACAAACGGTCGAAATGACCTCACCAATTCCCTTGATCGAAATCTCGTCAATGCTGACTCCGTAGCCGTAACGATCAATCGCCTTGAAACCAAATTCCACATTTGCCGCTTTTGCTTCCTGCGGCAGGAAAATCTCCCGGTAGACCATATCGTGCGCCGTCTTTGTCGAGAACAGCTCCGTCCATTCCCCGCCGTCAACGCGGTAACATACCGCGAATTCATCTGTGTCACCGGAATAATTCCTATTCTCATAACAAAGCCTCAGTTTCACCGCGCCGCTGATGCCGCTTAGGTTTAACGCAGGCGTGATGAGCCAGCCAACGGCGCCCTCTGTTTTGTGCGAAATTGTCGCGTTATAATCGCCAACGTGACTGCCCGTTTGGCTCGTAACTGCCCAGGCATATCCGGCAGTGTCGCTTGTGACGGTCCAGCCCTCCGGCATTACTCCGCCCTCAAAGCCTTCCTCCAGGAACGTTGCCAGATCCGATTGGTTTACCCACTGCGCGTAGAGCGTAAAGTCCGCCGACATCACCATAACGTCGCCAACTGTGTAAAGCGTTCCGCTGCCGTCCTCCTTGGTGTTCCATCCCATAAACTCGGTACCTGCAGGCGCCGCGAACTCACATGGCAAAACTGTTGCGCCAGTTCCGCCAAAGTACATGTTCGGATCCGTCATCTCACCGCTTCCGCCATTCGCGTCATATGTCACGTGATATATGTTGCCTTCTCCGTCTCCGAATACCATCACGTCATCCAGATTCAGCCAAAAGAGATCCGATATGTCGTAATGACGGAATGCCACGTAAACCGTCTGCCCTTCATATGCGCTCAAATCCACCAGGTAATGTTCAAACGTCTCATGTGCTTCGTAATCTCCGCCAACCTTGGTCATGGCATCCACGTTTGGGCTAAGGCCAACGTAAACCGCCATTTTATCCCCCGGATAATTCGGATCCTGCGCTTTAATCCAGAAGGACAGAACCGCATTTTCAGGGATCGTTATGGCCGGCGTAATGGCCCAGTTATCAGGCGTCAAAGCACCGACGTCGTTATTGTAAGATTCCGAAGTAAGCACGTAGGATCCTGAATGTGAGTTTGGATTTCCATATTTATCTTGGCTTACTTCCTTTATGTTCCACCCGTACGTGTCGCCGTCCGAGTCCGTAAACGTCCAGCCGGCTGGGAGTTCGCCTCCTTCAAACATTTCATAAAAAACTACACCGCTTGGCAAATTGAACGTAGCTTCAACGGTAACATTCCCCTCCGGCATGACAAACGTATACGTTCCATCATCCGTCTTTGTCAACGCAACGCTTTCACTGCCACGCTTCACAGTCAGCTCCTCAAGCAAATTACTTTCGTAAGGCGTCACCGTCAGTGTAACGGTCTCTCCTGCCAAAGCAGCAGTCTTGTCCGCAATAACACTTCCTCCCGTGATCGTCTCAGATATGGAAATGGCATATCCCCACTGCGCATACAGCATCACGTTCTGCGTAATCTCCAGTTTGTCGCCGGGTGCATAACTCGTTCCGCTGCCGTCCACCTTTGTGTTCCATGCGGAAAATACTTTGCCTGCAGGTGCCGTGAACGAATTTTCAAGGACTTTTACCTTGTTTCCGGAAAAATAAGGAGACGCATTATCCGTCATGCTCCCGCTTCCACCGTTTGCATTATACGTCACGGCATAAACCTGAGCATCACTAGTGCCCTCAAGCAACACGTCATCCAGATATATGTAATACCCGTCATGATTGATTCCCCAAAAACCAATCTGAACGTTTGCCGTCTTCGCCTCCTCCGGTAACGCAAGGATCTGTTGCGTCCATTCCGAAACGCTGCCTTCCGTGGCAAATAGTTCCTGCCATTCACCGCCATCGATGCGCCAGCATACCCTTAATTCATCAACATTGCTTCCATATGGCGGATTCTTGTACCAAAAGCTTAATTTCAGAATTCCTGCGACTTCACTTAGATTAAGGGCAGGCGAAATGAGCCATATATTTTCGCCGTTGCTCCCAGCCACCGCATAATACATGACCGCCCCATATTCTCCTGAATGCGAAGAAGAAAATTGATAAACCATCCAATCAAATCCTTCCCTATCGCTTTCCATTGCCCATCCGTTCGGGATGGTTCCTTCTTCGAAGTCTTCGTCGAGAATACCCTTTAGATTCTTCCATTGTGCATATAAAGTAACGTCTTCGTTAACCGTAATTTGGTCGCCTGAAGAACATGCCGTTCCGCTGCCGTCTGCCTTCGTGTTCCAAGAGACAAACTTCTTCCCTGCAGGCGCCGTAAAGCCATTGGACAAAACGGTGGCCTTACTTCCACTTAAATATGGGCTATTGGGATCTGACATGCTTCCGCTTCCGCCGTTCGCGTCATACGTCACGACACATCCTTGCGCCCACTGCGCATATAACGTTACGTTACCCGTAATCTTCACGACGTCGCCTGGCTGATAACTCGTTCCGCTGCCGTCCGCCTCCACGTTCCAAGAGGAAAACCCTTTGCCTGCAGGCGCCGTGAACGCATTTCCCAGAACTTTTACGTTCGTTCCAACAAAATAAGGTGATGCGGGATCCGTCATGCTTCCGCTTCCGCCGTTTGCGTTGTAAGTCACGGCATACGTTGCCACGTCCCCTCCGTCCTCTATCACGACGTCATCCAGTCCAATGCCATAACCCCATCCATCAAGCGCCTTAAATCCAATCTGTACGCCGGTCGTCTTTACCTCATTTGGCAGATAAAGCGTCATTTCCGTCCACGCTTCAAGTGCGTCTTCGACGTAAATTAGTTCCTTCCATTCACCGCCGTTTATGCGGTAATAAACACCAAGCTTATCAAGCTCACTTTGCCACTTGCGATTGACGAGCCAAAAGCTTAACTTTGGAGTACCTGTCACGCTTCTAAGATCAAGCTCCGGCGTAATGAGCCAAGAAACCGCACCTTTTTCCTTGTGTTTAATCAAAGCATTTTGAACACCGGAATGCGCCCCGGTTGTCAAACTGCTATCACCCGTGCCAACCTCCCAATGATAGTTACTTGGCCCGTCTTCCGATATCCAACCCGCAGGAATGCTTCCAACTTCAAAATCCTCATCAAAGAAACCTGACAGCGTCCTCCATTGAGCATACAGCGTTATTTCTTCGTCGATTTCAATCTCATTTCCTTTTTGATACGTCGTTCCGCTGCCGTCCGCCTTTGTGTTCCAGAAAGAAAACGCTTTTCCCGTCGGCGCTTGAAATGCATTTGGCAAAACGGCCACGATTGATCCATCAACATAGGGACTGTTCGGATCCGTCATGCTCCCGCTTCCGCCGTTTGCATTGTAAGTCACGGAATGGGTTTGCACGGATTCCACGATCTCCAGCAACACGTCATCCAATAAAACGCTAAGGGCATCATGATTTGTGCCGCAAAAACCGAGTTCCACGTTCGCACTTTTCGCGCCTTCCGGCAGAATCAAGATCTGCTTTGCCCATGCGCCGGTACCCTTTGCCGTCTTAAACAACTCCTGCCACTCGCCTCCGTCAACGCGATAGCACACGCTTAATTCCTCAAATTTATTACTATATATCTTGTTTAGATACCAGAAACTCAGCTTCATCACGCCGGTGACGGAGCTAAAATCATATGCGGGCGTAATCAGCCAAGCCGTTTGTCCGTCGCCCGATCTAAATTTCATGAAAGCAGATTTGCTGCCAGAATGATAATTGTCGTTTGTTGTTGTCCAGTTATACCCTTCCGTATCGCCTTCCAGCGTCCACCCCTCCGGAATGCCGTCCTCAAATCCTTCCGAGATTATTGTACCCGAAAGGCCAGAAGACCTGAGCAGGCTCCTAGTGCGAAGTCCGGCTTTCCCCGTACCTTCTTCGACTCCTTCCTCCGCTGTCGTCTCACCGGTTTCTTCCGTCTCTGCGGGCGCACTGATCTCCTCAGTCGCCTTAGTTTCTTCCGGCTCCTCTGCGTTTTCCGTCGTTTCGGCTACCTTGGCTTCTTCTGCCAACTTAGACTCTTCCGCCGCCTCGGTTGCCTTGATCTCATCCGATGACTTGGTCTCTTCCGTCGCCTCAGTTGCCTTGACTTCTTCCGCATCCTTAGCGTCTTCCGTTGGCTCAATTGCCTTAGTCTCATCCGTCACCTTGGTTTCGCCGGCTGCTTCGGATTTCTCAGCCAATTCACCTTCCGCCACGGTTTTAACCTCAGCTTGCTCGTCAATTTCACCTGCGGATTTACTTTCAGCCGCAGATTCGCTCTCGCCCGTCGCCTCTGCTTCCAACGCCTCTTCGCCCGTGACTTCCTCGCCGGCAGACGAGTCATCGTCTGCGATTGCTTCCTCGCCACCGGACGCGCCATCGTCCACGATTGCTTCCTCGCCAGAGGACGCGGCATCGCTCACGGCCGGTTCCTCAAACGCTGTCTCTTGTGCCATTGCCACTCCCGCCGCCAGGACGTCCGTGCTCGCAAGCGAGAACGTCAAGGTAAACGCCAGTAACGTTGCCAACAACCTACGCATCTTCTTCACGGTTTTCTTCTTCATGGTCTTCCTCCCCTTGTCCGGTCGTCATCGTTGACCACCAGTCCTAATAATTTTGCATTCATTGCCAGATCCAGCCTACTCTCAAATCCCGTCTTCTCCATGACGTTTTGGAGATGACGCTTCACGGTATTGACGGAAATGCCAAGCTTTTCCGCAATCTCCTCATTGGTAAGACTTCCCGTAAGCTCTCGCAACACCTCAAGCTCACGGTCCGTTAAGTCCGTACGCCGCGCCTTTCCAAAGGGAACGGGCGGCGAATCCCCCGGATAAACCGACTCGCCCTGCATGGTCCGGTCCATCAGATCGATCAGACTGTGATCATCGTATTCCTTATACCAAAAGCTCTCGATCCCGATGGCCCGTGCCTTGTCCTCCCAACTGGTCTCCGAGGCGGAGGTCGTCAGAATGATCCTGACCTCCGGCCGGTCCTTCTTGATCAATTCCGCGGCAGTCAGTCCGTCGATCCCGTCCTGCATCATGACGTCAAGGATCAGCAGATCCACGTTATGCTCTTTTACGTAAGCCACGGCATCCTCTGCCGTCCTAAGCCCCGCCACAAACTCATATTGCGTCGCGGCCCTCACGTACATCTCAAAGAAT
This sequence comes from Lachnospiraceae bacterium, assembly GCA_017552985.1. Classification (GTDB taxonomy): domain Bacteria; phylum Bacillota; class Clostridia; order Lachnospirales; family Lachnospiraceae; genus Acetatifactor. The sequence goes on along the minus strand of JAFZNO010000073.1, from coordinate 25,034 downwards.
CCCCTCGAGATGTTCTGGTCGTCCGCCACCACAACCCTAATCTTGTCACTCATCAACAAAACCCTTCCTTTCAGGCCTCCAAATGGAAACTCTGACTCACCATACACCTCCATTATAGCAATCCGCCTGCCTCCTGTATATCACCCATTTGTACCATTTTTTAAGTATTTTAAAAATTTTTAGGTCACTGGGACGTGTCATTAGACACGTCCCAGTGACCCAACTCACTTAAATAACCTTCATTCGTATGCTCAGCCGGAACGCCGGGCTGCTTTCCACCTGCATGCTTCCGCCTGTTTCCTCAATCTTCCGGCGGAGGGAAAGCAGGCCGCCGCTCTCAAAGATGGTGGTCTTGGGCGGTTTTCCGTTGTTGGTGATGGTAAAGAGAAGGCCGCCCTCGTCCTCGGAAACCCGCACGGTGATGCAATCGCCCTCCGCATGTTTTACGGTGTTGGCAGCGCACTCAATGATCGCCTGTGCAAGTACCTCCGCGCCATTCTTCGGCGCAATTTTATCCGCGAAGGCTCTGACCTCCGCCGCAGCGCCTTCTTTGCATGCATCGTCTTCCAAAATGACGCGCACGCCGATGCTGTTTGCCATGGCAATGGCCTGCGTCAGGGGATCCGCTTCCTTCACGTAGGGCTCCGTCGCCTCGCCCAACAGGATCCGGTTCATCTGCAGCGTGGCATCGCGGACAATGCCCGCGTCCGTGCTTTCCGCATTGTTTAAAAAATGCCTGCCCATGAGCAGCACCTGCCCCAACTGGTTGTGCAGCGTTGCTCTCGCGTTTGCTTCCTCCTGCGCCATAAACATGTCCCTGGACAGTTCCGAAACTGCCTTCATACGGCGCTGGAGATCCTGCAGCCTTGCATTTTTCTCTTCCAGTTCTTCAATGATGCGCCACCGCTCAGTCACGTCCGTGGCAGTGATCTGATCGTATTCCTTTTCCCCCAAGGCAAGACGCTCCCGCGTAAAGAGCCATGCTTTTCCTTCCGGCTGGCGGATCAAAATTTGCCCGTTTTGATCCTTGCCACGTTCCCCGATCCAATTCCAGTACCATGAAACGTCCGACAGTCTTCCGCCCGTCAACTGCCTGCAAAGGGCGTCCATTTTCAAGTTGGAAAGCCGGACGGTTCCGCCACGATCGCCTATGACGATCCCTTCCGGGAAAAGGTTCATGGTCCGTCGGACGACGTCCATGGTAAGGTGATTTTTGCGGTAAAGCAGATTGTCCACGCGGCAATAAAGAAATATCAGTCCGGAGAGGAGTTCCACCCCTGCAAGATAACCCCATGGCATCTGGAACAGCGCGTGCTGGAAGGGAGCATATCCCTGTTCAGGGTTATCCACGGAAACGTACTGTCCGCAGTCCATCAGGATCACAAATATCCCGAAGGCAAGGAGCAGGTTAGCGACCGCCAGGATCTCTCCCCGTATTCCCCGTCTGTCACGGATCATCCACAGCAAAGCGACCAAGGTTCCGATCACGAGCATGATCGATGCCAGGCACAGGAGAAACCAGAGTGCCGTACCCCAGATTTCGATGATGCCATGCATCACGCTTCACCCCCCTTCCCTCTTCGTATGTTCAGGAAGGTTGTTTCGTCGCTTTCCCTACGCTCAACCAAAAGCGCCGTCACGGGAAGCGCCGGAGCCCCGTCTGCCTCCATGGCAAGACGAAGGCCATCCTCCGCAAGCGAGACCGTCATCCTCTTGAGACATGGCAAATACGCCTCCAACACGGTCTCAAAGGTATCGTACAGCGCATGGATCTCAGGGATGGGAAATTCCGCATATTCCTCCCCCACTGCCGCCGCGCGAATGCCGCGGCACTGCAGAAACCGCGCCGATTCCTGCAAGGCCAAGAACAGTTCCCTGTTGCGCCTTGGCAAGGTCTCCTCAGATAACAGGAGAAGATTGCTCTTTCTCTTGGAATAAGCATTTAGGATGCAGCTCGTGGCCAGCGCATCCCGGAACTCCTCCGTTCCGGGCACCGCGTTTTCCAACAGCTCGCTGATCCTTTTTTGTTTGGGATAAATGGCGGCGGCGATGCGGGCATAGATCTCATTTTGGGCATCCAAACGTGCTTTTTTCTCTTTTAGCTTATTCTCCACCGCGATCAGGTCATTCTCCTCGCTCAGGAGTTCATTGGCCGAAGCAAGACGCCGCTTTTCCCGGTTGAGCCCGCTCTCATCCTCCGTCCAAAAAGCGTAACCGGAACGGAACGCCATTCCGGAAAGGCGCGTATCCTCGTCCAAATACGTTGGTCCCTGCAGGGAAGAACGAAGCTGCTCCTCAGAGGCCTGAATTGGGACTTTTGTCTTCCAGACCGGCTGGATCTCCTTATCCGTGATCAGCGCCGGAACGCCCAACTGCGCAAAGAACGCAGCATAGTTCTCATTGTGCGGGATCAGTCTTCCCCGGATGCAGGTCTCAAAAATGCCAAGGAGGCTGAAAATATTGATTTCCGCATAGAAATACATGCGCGGGAGATTATAGTGGTCAAATACAAAATAGCCGATCAGGATCAAGGCCAGCCATGCGATCAAAATGATCAAAAGGGCTGCAAGAATCCTGACGTTTCCCTTTCCCATCACCTTGATGAGAATCCCGACTCCCGCCGCGATCGTCAGGCCCAGCCAAAAATAAAACAGGCCAAATCCAATGCCATAATCATACGTGCCCGTATTCATTGCAAACGAAGAAACGTCCGCCTTGGGGCGATAAAACCATCGGTGAAGGTCATTCGTCATGACCAAGAAGGAAAAGGCGCCTGGCACAATGAGCAGATAGACTTCCTTCCGCTGGGCACTTTCCCTCTCGCCCCACAGAATGCAAAAGGCCGTCATCAAAAACAGCGTGGCGACAAACACCATCGGCACGTTATAGGCGTAACTGACGTAGCGATCCCATGCTGCCATATGTCCCGTAACGCGGAACTTCCACATGCGAAGCACAAGATACGCGATCATCAGCACTCCCGATGCCATCACGTAGCTGCGGGCCCTGCCCGGGAGCATCCTGGCGCGCACGGATTGCATCCAAAAAACAATGAGCCCGGCATAGATCAGAAATCCCATGCAAAATGCCACGGAATCAACGAACCGGACCCCCGTCCTGGTGAACAGGCTGCTTATTCCCGCCAGCAGGAGGAATGCCAAAAACAATATTGTGTTTTTATTCCGTGAAACGTTCCATCTCATTTTCATAAAAAGTGACAAACGTCACTCTCCTCTTATCCTAATCGTGACAATCTCACTATTGAAAAGTTTACCCTGACGGCGTAGGATTTAGTTAAGCAAGAAAACCTTGCGCCGTTTGTGGCGCCTTACGTGCGCCTGAAAGGAGTTCTTATGGAAAACATGGAAGAAACCCAAGTAAAAAAACAAAAGAAGGGATTACTGGAACTCATAAAGTCTTTGGCAAACCGCATCATTGACGTTTTCCGCGATTATCCAGTGACCATGATCGCCATCATGCTGGCGGCGCTGGCCTTTTCCATCATCGTTGGTGACGTTGGAGATGCTTCGAGAAAATTCTTAACAAAATTCGCGAACGTCTGTCTGATCACGGCGACAGGTTCCCTGTTTTTTGAAGAGCTTTTTAAGAAGAAACCCATTGTAAGGATCGCCGGCTATTGTCTGAGCGCAGTCTCTGCCATTATCTACGTGGCAATTTTCTTTACGAAAAAGGAGCTGCTTCTTGGCATGGAAGCTGACGTCGTCAGGGAAACTGCTGCGAAATTCCTTGCGTTGCAAGGCGTGATCCTGCTTGGTTTTGCGGTTTGGCACATGTTCCGCCGTTTAGAAGAAAACTTTGAGGTTTACGCCACCAAGGCCTTCGTGGAATTGATCAAGGCATCCGTGATCTACGGCCTCTTCGCCGCAGGCCTCGCGGTCATCGTATTGATCTTTGACGCCCTCATTTTTGATACGGATGATTTTCTGTCACAGGTGGAGATTTTCCTGGCTAGCGGCATCTACGTGCCCATGTGCCTCAAGGCAATCTCCGGAAAGAATGAGGAGCCCGGAAAGTTCTTCCGCGTCTGCATCCAGTACGTGCTCCTTCCCATGCTCCTGATCTCCTTTGCCATCATTTACCTTTACATCGCGAAGGTTTTCATCACCAATGACATTCCTTCCAACAAGATATTCTACATTTTGACGGGCCTCTTCTCCATAGGCATGCCCATTTGGACCTGCGTCCATGGTTTGCGCCAAAAGGAAGGTTTCCTTACCAAGGCAGCCACTTTCCTGCCCTACGTATTTTTGCCTTTTGTACTCTTGCAGTGCTGGAGCATCGGCCTTCGCATCGGCCAGTACGGCATCACGGAACCCCGCTACTTCGGCATCGTTTTGATCCTGTGCGAGATTATTTATTTTGTGCTTTACCTTCTGCATCACAGAGGCAATAAGCAGGCAATCTCCTGGGTTTTATTTGCCGCAATGGGAGTCACCTTCTTTAGCCTCCTTTGCCCCGGAACGACCTATGACGACGTGACCATTCGCTCTCAGATGTCCCGCATGAAGAAAATGCTGGCATCCTCCGATCCCACCGCCGAAGAGAAATCTTCCATCAAGAATTGTTACCGCGAGATCAAAAACATCGGTTACAAAGGCAAAAAAGCCCTGGCCCAGCTCAGCAAGGAGCAGACGGACCGGATTGATTCCTACGATGAATACGGCAACCTGACCCACGACACGGTATACCTACATTCCAACAAATCCAGTGATTATATCGAGGTTGCCGGCTATAGCCGCATCTATGAGATCAATACCGATTCCGGCCAGGATTCTTATCTTGGCGACGGAAAGATCAAGCTTCAGTTCGCAAACTACGAGAGGCGCAAAGACTCTGAACCCATTCTCGCTGACGTAAGCGAACTGGTGGATTACGCACTGACCTTCACCAAAAGCTATGACTCTGATTTCAGCATTGATAATTACCGCGTATGTCCCGTCAATGATCATCAAGCCATTTGGGTAACGAACTTTACCATCAGCTTCTATGAAGACACAAAGAAAATCAATACCATGTACTTGAATGGTTATCTCATGGAGAAATAATCACAATCATCCTCTAACATGCTTCTGATCAGGCCAAGAATTCTTGTGGCATTGATCAGAAGCTGTTTTCTTGTCAGCCTTCCTGCTTTCAGTGCCGCCATCAGGTCATCGTAATCCCGCTTGCTTCCCGGCATGACGAGTTCGCCGCCGCTGGCCGTAATGCGGGATGCCTTTGCGCTGGGATATACTGCGTCCGGCGCATCCATGCCGCCCACGATCCAGTCCGTCATGACAACGCCCTGGAAGCCAAATTCCTTCCGGAGCACCCAATCCGTCAGATCCTTTCTCTCCGAGGTGTGAATGCCGTTCAGCAGATTGTAGGAGGTCATGACCGTCGCGGGTTGCGCCTCGCGGATGCAGATCTGGAAGCCCTTGAGATACAATTCCCTCATGGCTCTCTCGCTGACGCAGCTGTTATTGCAGGCACGGTTGGTCTCCTGATTGTTCGCCGCGTAATGCTTGATGGTGACGCCGCGTCCTGGATGGCGCTGAACGCCGTTCGTGATGGCAGCGGCAAACTTTCCGCTGACCAGGGGATCCTCGGAATAATATTCAAAGTTTCTGCCACAACGGACGTCGCGGTGCAGGTTCAATGCCGGTGCAAGCCACAGATCCACGCCAAATTCCGTCATCTCGCGTCCTACGACGTCACCGCAGCGCTGTGCCAGCTTGAGGTTCCAGCTCTGTGCGATCGCCGTGCCGATGGGGATGGAGGTGCAATACTGGCTCTGGATCTCAGCACCCTTCTTCGGCCGCTTTTGTCCCTTCAGCTTCAACATTAACGCAACGGGTGCAGGCAGGAAGTCAGAAAGGCCCGGCAACATCACGTCTCCAAGGCCGTGGGCTCCATCCTCGTCCACCCAGAATTTCTTGCTAAGGCGAAGTCCGGCAGGGCCGTCCGCCATGCTCAGCGCAGGAATGCCCTTATCCAAAAGTTTACTTGTGGTCTCACCTGCGGCGCCGGCCACTCGTTTTCCCGCATTGCCGATGCCGTTCCAGCGCTTGTCGCTGGGATCAAATGCCCCAAGAGACAAATAAACCAGTTCTTCATCCGTAAGGTCATGCAGACTCGGATCGATCTCCGGATCTGCCTTGTAAGATATCTTCTCCGTCTGGATCGCCTTCGGATCCAAGGTCAGCACGCCAACTTCCTTCGGAAGCTTTTCTTCCTCGCGCGCCTCCGGCTTAAAATCTTCAAAATCCGTGGTACCAAGGACGTGACGCACCTGCCTGGTCACAATGTCCTTTTTCAGCTGCACGGCACCGCAAACGGCCGTGTCCCGGCTGTTCTTTCCGAGCCTTAACACATACGTTCCCTTCTCCAACAGATAGCAGGAATTCTCGGAATCATAGGAAGCCAGATCCGACATGGCAAACGCGATCACCAACTCCTGGCTCTCCCCGGGTTCAAGCGTCTTCGTCTTGGCAAATCCGGCAAGTGCCTGATAAGGCTGGTCCAGCTTCCCCTGCGGCACGGAAACGTAGAGCTGCGCGGATTCCTTACCTGCGCGGCCGCCAACGTTCTTTACCTCAAACTTCACCGTCACCAGTTCTCCGCAAATCTCCGCACGTCCTTCCCCAATCTCAAATTCCGAGTAAGAAAGACCAAATCCAAACGGATATGCCGGCGCCTTCCCCACGGAATCAAAATACCGGTATCCCACGTAGATTCCCTCGCGATACCTAGTGTCATCCCTGTCGCCAAAATCCCCAAGCTTGCAATAGTCGTCCCATGCGGCCCAAGTCGTTGCCAGCTTGCCGGAAGGATTGGTCTTTCCAAGCAAAACGTCTGCAAAGCCCGCGCCAGTCAAGGCTCCAAGCTGTGAGAGCAGCAGGATGTTGTCAACTTCTGACACCTTTGTCAGGTCAACGGGTCCGCCCACGTTCAGAACCAGCATGAACTTCGGAAAGCTGTTTTGCAGTGCCAAAATGTCGCGTACTTCCGTATCCGTAAGCAGAATGTCCCCCTGCTCCGCCTTACGGTCATTACCTTCCCCGCAGATCCTCGAGAGAACGTAGATCGCCACGTCCCCGTCCGCTTCCAGCGGAAGGTCGTATTCCGGCTGCGGCATTACGGCGCCCATGCCTTCCACCACGGCTTTTACGTGCTTCTCCTTCGCGCGCTTCTTTACCTCACGCACAAAGTCTTCATGAGCCTCTTCCATGATCTCGTCATATGCATCCAGCCAATCCTTGGTCGTGATGGTAAAGCCGGCCCTCTCCAGCCCCTTCTCGATGGAGATCGTAAAGTGAGAGTATACTTCTCCCGACCCCGTGCCGCCCCGCAGCGTATGGCGGGCACCGCTTCCGTAAAGAGCTACCTGACAGGGCTCCTCCAGCGGGAAATCTCCGTTTTTCCTCAAAAGCACCATGCACTCCGGTAACATGGCACGAACCTTTCTTGCGTGTATCTTCTCTAACTCCGTCAACTTCACGTTTTTGCCCTCCTTACGCTTTTCTGCAGCCCCTTGTCAACAAGTGATTTGGCTTTATTATATCATAGGCTTTTATAAAAAACTAGCCGCACGGCAGATTTCCCAAAGATACGTTTTACGCAAAAAGAGATCGCGCGGGACGTTCTCTCGCGCGATCTCCTTACACGTATTCAATTACTGACTTTTTTACTTTGCAGCTTCTGCGGAACCCAAAAGCACCTTGACTTCGTGAGATACGTACTCTCCGTCCTCAAGACGGCTGTAGCATACGGTGACTTCCTCGCCCTGCTTGTAGTACTGCAGGATCGACCTTGCATCTGCATTGGAGGTAACTCTCATCTTTTCAATTCTGGTAATGACGTCACCCTTCTTAATGCCGGCCTTATCCGCACCGCTTCCCTCAACCACGTAATATACGTAACCGCCTTCGGGAAGGCCATAATACTCGCTTGCTTCATCGCTTACGTTCTGAAGCTTTACGCCCAGATAACCCTGCTCAGCTTCTGCCACAAGCTCGGTTCTCTGCTGATACTCCATGAGTTCCTTGATGATGGGACTTGCCGCACTGATGGGAATGGCATAACCCATGCCCTCAACGCTCTCACCCTGCATCTTGTTGGATACGATGCCGATCAGCTCGCCCTTGATGTTGACAAGCGCACCGCCGGAATTCCCGTGGTTTACTGCCGCATCCGTCTGAATAAACGTACCCTTGTTGCCATCCTCCGTGGTCATCTCACGGTTCAGCGCACTGATGACGCCGTCCGTTACGGAGATGCCGTAGCCAAGGGCATTACCAATCACGACTGCGGGCTGCCCAAGCTTTAAGTTGTCGCTGTCGCCAAGCTTTGCGATAACGATCTTGGACTTCGTTTCCTCGCTCAAGTCCTTCATGCTGACGGCCAAAACGGCAAGATCCATGCTGGGATCCATACCCTTTACCCTGGCCTCCATGGAGGTATTGTCGATGAACGTGATCTCAAGCTTCTTGGAATCTCTTGCTACGTGATGATTGGTCACGATCAGAAGCTCCGTTTCGTTCTCCCCGATGATAACGCCGGTACCGCCGGCCTGCGGCGTGTAGGATCTGCCCCACCAGTCGCGCTCCTCTTCTCCGGTGTTAAGGATCGTCACCATGGCGGGGATCACTTCCTCAACCATTTCCGACATGTCCGTAGTCACCAGCTGGATGCTGTCAGGATTTACGATGGGAATGTTTCCGCCCTCTATGGTCTGCGTGATGTCCTTCGGCTTAACGACAGGTATGTCCTGCTCAATGGCTGGCTGGTTCTCGATCACTGCAGGCACGTTTGTCGCTGCGTTTTTCTCCCAAACGCCCGTTGCGGCACAGATGCCGTAGAAGGTTCCGCCTGCCACGCCGCCAAAGATGACTGCCAGAGCTGCAGCCGCAACTGCTTTCTTGAAGAATCCGCCGCCCTGCTTCTTCTCTTTCGCCTTCTTGACGCTCTTGGCTTTCCTGCCCTTATTCATCTCCTGGGCATAGACGTCAGCCCATCTGTCATTGTTTTCGCGCACGGGAGTCTCACCCACGCGGTCGAAATATGCGTTAGACGCGGATGCCTGACGCACAACGCTCTCCTGTGCGGTCACGGGAACCGCCGCATTTACCTGTTCCGCTACCGGTGCAGGCTCTGCCGCGCTTACCTGCTCAGCTACAGGCGCGGGCGCTGCCGTATTTACCTGCTCAGCTGCAGGCGCGGGCGTTGCCGTATTTACCTGCTCCGTCACGGGCGCGGGTTCCACCGCATTTACTTGCTCGGCAACAGGGGCCTGATATACTGCGCTTGCCTGTCCCGCCGTCAATACTTGATAAGATGCCGTCTCCGGAGTCTGCCCGGCTTCCCTCGTCTGCGCCGGTGCCGCGTTCTCCGCAGGCTTTTGCGCATTCTCCTCGGGTCTCAGTCTCTCTCCCGTCATGGGATCAAAATTCATTCCCGGATACAGATTGTCATCACTCATTTTGGTACACCCCTTTTCCTCTAAGCTTATGGACTCAGTATAGAATGGCTTTGTGTACGTTTTGTGTCTTTTTTACGTTGATTTGGTTTCATTTTTCCAATATTGTTTGTTATCGGAAAGCAGAAGAACCAAACCTTTCGGGAGTCTGCGGTAACGCTTTCCCAAAAGGTATCCCGCATACTTAAAGCAGCACTGCGTCAAGAAATACGGGATCTTTCCCGTCTCGCCCCGGTCCTTTAACGCGAGAATTGTGTTCTTCACCAGCTTCTTTCCCTCGGATTCCGATTTCACTTTTGCAAAAATCTCCGGATGATCCGCCTGGGAAACCCCAAGGTCAAAATTACGGTGAAGCTGTTGCATGCAGGAATAATTATGGGAATGCACCACCAGCGCGTCAGCCTCATAGGATACGAGCCACCCGTTTTGAATCGCGCCGGCGGCGTAGATCATGTCCTCGTTGAAGATCGTATGCCGGATAAATCCGCCCAGCTGATCATAGACGTCCCTGCGATATGCCGCGCAAACGTTGGAGCAAAAATATGTTTTAATTCCAAGACGCTTCACGTCATCCTTGCCCTTCAGCATGGAATGCTCCGGATAATTAAACTGTCTGGAAATCCTCTCCAGCACGCCGCAGTCCCTTTTGGGCAACTGTCTTCCATATGCCACGGCCACCTTCCCTGACAGGTTTTTCGTCAGATTCTCCAGCAAATACTCGTTTTCCGGCATGGCATCCTGCGTCAGCGTCACAAAAATATCCGCGTCAGACTGCATCACGCCCAGATGCCTCGTCCTGCCATGGTCAAAATTCTTTTTTTTCAGGTGAAATACGGAGACAAAGGGATACTCTTCCACAAGCTTCCTTCCGTTCATCAGCTTCCGGAAATAAGACTTTTCCGTATTCATCAAAATAACCCGGTTTACGGGCAGGCTTTGCTTTCCCAGCCGGTCCAGCAATTCAAATAATTCCTCGCCCGGTTTGTAGGTTGGAATGATCACGTCTACTTTCACGTTCCCGCCGCCTTTCTTCTAAAAAGGGGAGCCCCCAAAGGCTCCCCGCATTGTTCCATCCTCTGATCAGGTTTCACGCCATTAATACTTGGATGAATAAGACTTGATGTATTTACTGTAATCCTTTACGGTGCTGGTCACGGTATAATCCGTGTTGCCAAACAGGAACTCGTGAAGCCATTTTACGTTCTTCTCCAAGTCTTCCGGCACAACGCAGCTTCCCTTTGCGCCCATGTTCTTTACGCTGAGGTTATCCTCCTGAGGGAACATGCCTTCGTCCACGATCCTGTAATCCATAACGTGAGTGATCAGAGTCGTGATGTCATCTGCATGAAGGCTGGTGTAGATGTCAGACTGTACGGCGTTGAATGCGTCCAACAAGCTGTTTACGTCTGCCTTCTTTGCCTCCGCCTCGATGGCCTTGATGACCTCTCTCTGACGAGCGGTACGGGCGAAGTCGTTACCTACGTAACGGATACGGCAATATGCAACTGCCTGCATGCCGGTCAAATGCTGGAAGCCAGGGCTTGCTAACTTCTGATAGGTTACGTTCATGGTCTGACCAATGCTGATGCCATAATTGTTCAGGTGAACCAGTTCGTTGCTGTCAACGTCGATGTCTACGCCGCCAAGGGCATCGATCACGCCCACCAAAGCCCAATAGCTGACGGTCACGAAATTCTCGATGTTCATGTCAAGATTGGAATTCAGCATCTTTACTGCCGCCTCGGCACCGCCTCTTGCATATGCGGCATTACACTTGCTGTAAGTGTCTCCGGTATTCAGGAAAGTATCACGCAAAACGCTGACCAGCTTAATGTCACCGTTGTCCAGGTTAACGCTTGCGATCATCATGGCGTCACTGCGGAAGCCCTTCAAAAGTCCGCTCTTGCGAAGATCATTTGCGGGCAAAAGTCCAACCGTTGCACCGCTGTCATTTTTCTTCTCACGGCTGATGTCCACGCCGAAAAGCGCAACGTTCATGTATCCCTTCATGGTCTCGCTTTGCTTTACTTCCTCGGCAATCGCCAGTTTTTCCTCATGCAATTCCACGATGCTGATGCCTTCGTTCTCCGTATCCGTTCCGAATGCCCTCACCACCACGTAGCATGCCACGCCGAGGAGCGCCACAATGATCAGCTCCATTGCAAAAATAATGATCTTAGTTGTACTTTTCTTCTTACCGTTCCTAGCCATTCTTCTTTCTCCCATTACCTTAAAACATTTGTATTAATATGCATTTTTGTTGATAAATCCCGTAAAGAACGTCATAATGATGATCTTTACGTCAAACCATAAGGACCAATTCTCAATGTAATAAATGTCACACTCGATCCTCTTCCGGATGGAGGTGTCTCCGCGGTAGCCATTCACCTGCGCCCATCCCGTCAGGCCTGGTCTGACCTGATGCTTTACCATGTATCTCGGGATTTCTTCCTTGAACTTCTCAACAAAGAGCGGCCTCTCTGGCCTCGGTCCCACAAGACTCATGTCTCCCTTTAGAATGTTAAAGAGCTGCGGAAGCTCGTCCAGGCTTGTCTTTCGCATGAATTTGCCAAATTTTGTCACTCTTGGGTCATTCTTCGTCGTCCAAGCCTTCTTTTCTTCGGAAGGTGCCTGGACTGCCATGCTCCTGAACTTATACATCGCGAAGGGCTTATTGTGCAGTCCAACTCGCTCCTGCTTAAATATAACCGGTCCCGGGCTTGTAAGCTTTACCAATACGGCACAGACAAGCATTACGGGGGAAGTAACGATGATGCCGAACAGCGAACCAAGAATGTCCACGGTTCTCTTGATCAACGCGTTTCCCGTGTTTGTCAGCGGTACGTAGCGGATGTTGATCACCGGAAGTCCCATCAGATCCTCCGTGTAAGGCCTCGTAGGGATCAGACTGTTGTAATCCGGAATGAACTTCGTGTGCACTCCCGACTTTTCACAGATTCCGACGATCTCACCCAGATAATCGTAATCCCGGAGGGAAAGGGTGATGGCCACTTCGTCCCACTCGTTTTCCGCGAGCATTTTCGGAAGCGCCTCGATGGTTGCCTGGACGGGAATGCCTTTGTATAAGGTTCCCACGGGCACGTGATCATCCAAAAATCCGCTGACCTGATATCCCCACTGCGGATTTTCCAGAATGCGTTTTACGTACTCCTCCGCCGCCCTGGAATATCCCACCAACAGAATGTGCTTAACGTTATAGCCCTTTTTCCGGATGGTCTGCAGGGTCTTTCTTAAGAATACCCTCGACATTCCGGTCAAAAAACAGTTCAGAACATAAAACAATGCCAGCACGGATCTGGCATAATTAAATTCCCGCACGACCAAGTAGATAATGATGATCAGTGCGGCCATTCCCACGGTATTTGCCTTGATAACGTCGAAGATCTCGAATCTTCTGCGGACGGTACGCTTTGGAGTGTAGACGCCAAAGCGATAATAAAGCACCATGTAGCCAGGGATGATATAAACCAAAAGGAAAATATAATCCCGAAGCGGCAGAACGCCGGGTCCCGGCCCATCGAGGAGCACGTAGAACTTGATGACGTAACCCAGAATCAACGAGACCGCCGTGATCAGGGCATCGATCAAAACCAGCAATCGGTTGAAAACCTTCTGATTGTCCTTTATCATATCCAACCCGCCGCAAGCCTTTACAGCTTAGCCCTTCATATGAAATTTGGTCACGGTTACCTATCGTCTCCATTATAAGACAGGCACCCCAAAACCGCAATTTAAGAATTTATGAAGGTAATTCTTAAGGGAAATTAAGAATTTGCACGTCATTACGGCAATGCGAAAAAAAGAGGCCTGCCAGTTAAGGCAGACCCCTCTTTCACGTTCTCATGATCATTTTGTTACTGGTCCGGCAAACTCTCTTGCGGAATCACCATAGCGCATCATTGCGTCAAGCAGGTTGTCCAGCTTAGTGCCGTACTTGCCCTTCATGGATGCCGCATAGGACTCGATGCTGTAGCGATAGGTGTTGCTGACCCTCTCGCCCCCCTGCATCAGCGTAGCATAAACCGTTTTTCTCATTTCTCCGGCATTCAGCCCGTCAAAGTTTATGAAATGGCGGCCCTGTGTATCCACGTCATTGGGATTCGGCACGTACTCGCCGAGCACGCTGGTTCCGTCGGTTACCACCAGGGTCAGGCCTTCCATATTGTTTGCCGTAAACTTAAACTGTATGTTGACCGCCGCCTCAAGATGCAGCGTCGCATTGGTGATCTCAGCCGTGGCACCGGTTACGCTGTCGCAATCGGCCAGTTTCACGTTTTCGTAAGACATGTCCTCGTTAACGTCCGTTCCCATGGCCAGCTGTTCTGCCGTAAGGTTGCCACCGGCAAGTTCATCCGTCTTGTAATCATCGTAAATCTGTGCGGCGTCGCCATAAAGCAGGATGTCCACCAACAGTCTCCTAAGCTTCGCATACTTGGCTGCCTGATACTCTTCCTTGCCAAGCATGTTGTAGCAGTATTCCGCAACGGAATACGTGAAATACGCACCAATCACGTCCTCCCCGCCAGCGTTAACCGCACAAGGTATTGCCTCTACCTCTTCGTTCATCGTTTGCGGAGCCACGCGGTAGTGGAAGATCAAGAGATCCCCGTCCTCCGTATAGTTGGTGAGCTTTGTCACGTCGTCGCCCTGCAGCACAATAAGATACAAGTCGTGATATTTGTTCTTAAGTGACTTATCCAGCTTAAAGTCGATGGTGATGGTGTCAAACAAAGTCAGGGATTTCTTGGAAATTAACAAATCACCAGCTCTTGTCTTCTGGTCAAAAGCCAGCGTCTGGGAACTCGTCGCATTCTTAGGTAAGCAGCATACATATCCCGTTGCACCCTCATTCTGCCAAAATCCATAACCACGGGGAAGTTCGCAGTCCACCGTCAGATTCTTCGGCGTTTGGATCGTCTGCAGCGCGTTATCATACTCCATATTAAAGAATCCTAACGTACTTGTCACCTTTCCAAAGTCAAAGTTGCTCAGGTCCAGGCTCTTTAAGCTGTTGCAATCACAGAACATAAAATTCACGTTTGTCACGTTAGAGGTGTCAAAGCTGGAAAGGTCGATACTTTCCAAAGAAGAACAGCCATAGAACATACTGATCATGGTTGTGGCACTCGACGTGTTAAAGTTGGTTACGTCCAAAGTCTTAAGGCTTCTGCATTCTTGGAACATGTTTCCCATTTCCTGCATATTAGACGTGTCAAAACTGCTTACGTCGAGGTGCTTCAGCGCGATGCACCCCTGGAACAGATTGGATGCGTCTACCACGTTACGCGTGTCCATTTCTCCCAAGTTGATGTTTTTCAGCTTGCTGTACCAGGTCTCCTCATAAGTTTCCTCATTATAATCTGCATAACCACATGCAAACGCTAAACGCATGCTTGTTACTTTAGAAGTGTCAAACGTACTGACGTCAAGGTTGGTAAGGCTGGCACACCTAAAAAACATGTAGCTCATGTTTTCCAGGTTCGGTGTCCGAAAGGTGCTTAAATCAACGCTGCCAAGACTTTCGCAACCTTGGAACATGCTTTCCATTGACTTTACGCTAGACGTATCCAGTCCACTTACGTCTAAGTCCGTCAAGGCCGTACAGTCACTAAACATCCCGCTCATGTCTTTAATGCCCTTTGTATTAAGCCTGCTAAGATCTACCTCACGAAGCTTTTGGCATCCACTGAACATTTTCGCAAGAGAATCTCCATAGGTCCTTCCTGCCTTTATTCTCACCGTCTCTAAATTATAAAAATCAAAGAATAAAGATTCTCTGACCGGCAACCAGTCCACGTCAACATCTATGCTTTTAACCTGATCCTTATACTCAGTAATCCAATAGTAGGCTATGTCGCCGTCGCGTCCTCTGAGAGTTGCCGTTCCATTGTCATCTATCGTCCATCTGTAAATACTGTTAATATCGCTGTTGCTCATTATTTCGTCAGGATAATAGTATCCCGTGAACTCAACGGCATTCACGTTAATCGGATCCGTATAATAATCTTCCGGGAGCGTTGCTATCCAAGTAAGCTCATTTCCGTTCACAGAGTAAGAACAATCATATACTACATAGCCATCACCCACGTATAAGCCAATCTGACTCTTCATGTCAGCCATCGTATAGAATCCCGTCTCATCTGGAGAATGGCACTCTAACTTGTAATCATGCTTGCCATCCGTAAAATACACTAGCCACCTGGCATTCGTATTCCACGTATCTACCATGAAGTATTCGTCCCTGAATCCTTCCGTAACTAGCGTTACCTTCACCTCGCGTTCTTTTAAGTCATAACGTACTTCGCGTGCCGGTACATAATCGAGCTGCGCGTTAGGTACCCATACGCTCGTCGAAGCCGACGCAGACAGCGGTGCTGCCACGAAAACCGCAGTAATGCAGAAAACGATTGCCAGCAACACCTTTTCCATTTTTTTCAAAATCATGCTTTCTTACACCTCCCTTATATGTTTTAGCATAAAACGACTTACGGCAATTTAAATTTTATCTCATCATACCTCGCCTGTCAATGTATACTTTACCACACCTGCACCCGATCCTCCGGTGCAAGATACATGCGGTCTCCTTCCTTCAAATCATAGGTTTCCGCAAATTCCTCAAATTGCTGCAGCGTGGAATTTACTCTCAGGAAATTGACAAGATGAACGTCCCTTAGCACCTTGTATTCCTGATACTCCCGCGAATCCAACGCCCGTCTTGACTCTGCAAAGGCCCTAAAGAACTTGTCGTAATCAAAGTTTTCCTGCTTTTTTGCAAGCCGCAGCATCACCTTCATGCCACCTATGTCCGCGCAGGCTTCGTCGCAGATCTTCTCCGCCGAAACCGGGTTCCCCTCCCATACGGTCACGTTTCCAAAATAAGCCTGCAGTTTTTCCATTCTGCCCTCAAATGCTTTCTTGTCTTCTGCAGACCACCAGTCCGTACTTTGTCCGTCCTTATTCCGAGTAGCGCCCTGCGAATCGAATGCATGGGATATCTCATGCCCTATAACCGTACCAACCCAAGCGTACAACTCCTCATCAGACGTGCCTTCATGGTACCAGTCCCCAAAAAGAAGGGCCAGCGGAATCGTGATCGAATTGTTTCCTACACTGTAGGCCGCAGTACCATACATTGGCGAGCCATTCCAACTTTCTTTGTCTGCCGTTCCATTTGTTTTGGCAGCGTCAGCCTCTCGGAGCAAACGATTATTCAGCCTGCCAAATTCCCAATAGTTCATGCCCTTCACGTCCACCGAATCGTAACTTCGCAGATTCTCCGGATATCCGGCCAGGATCCTTACGTAATTCAGTTTTTCAATCGCCTTGGCTTTTGTCTCCGCCGAAAGCCAGTCTTCTTCCTGCAACATTTCCCGATATTCGGCAATCACTTCTCGAATCAGCTTTTCGAGACGCTCTTTCTCCGGTTTCGCGTCATGCTTTAGCAAATAGGTTCGCATCATTAGGTCACCCCAATAACTTCTTATAAGGTTAAAATACATGAGCGTCTCATAAGAAGCCTCACCGTTTCTGCCATATACCCTGTTGCTGTATTCCCCGTGCGCGGCATAGCTCTCTTGATCCAGAAAATTCGCCGCTTCCATTACAAACTTGACCGTTAAGTAGTCCTTGATCTTTCCTAAATTTTTCTTTTTATAGATTCCGTCCAAATTCTTAAGATACTGCAGATTCTCGCAAACGCAGGAATTGGCATCCCCATATCCATATGCGTCCACCACCTGCATAAGCGGAAAATTTGTGGAATAGTACCATAACTCTTTCTCGCTTGGCTTCTCGTATAACCAAGCATTTCCGCTATCCTTCATGCCCTTTGCCAGTTTTGTTTCCAGCTCGATGGTTGCTTCAAAAACCTCGTCGGCCTCTTTTTCGTCATATCCTGCGCGAACCAGCATCTTTCGTACAAAGTCCTTAGCCGCTTCATAGGTACGATTCCCCAATTCCGTGCGTGTCTCATATTCCTCAGGATCACCTAGGATAAACTTGCCTGACATGATTGCGAAGAGATATTGGAAGGAATTGTCCATGCTCAACACGTTTTCAAACGTCACAAACAGGGGAACCTTGAAGGTTTTCTCCGGATCGCAAAGAAACTCCTCCAGTTCCTCCATGCTGCTGATCCCGCGAATGTCTTCCAGCGTTTTCATCATTGGCTTTATGCCATCGGCATTTCTCGCGTCCCAGTCAAACATAATGCCAAATATGTCCCTCATCAAGTCTGCGTCCCGCCCCGTAACGCTTTCATCTTCAAGGATCGCAAAAAAATCCCGCGCCTGGTCTTCCAGAGATTCCAACCCGCCTACCAATTCGGAATAACCATCCGGTATCTCCGAATTCATAAGCCAGTCATAATTCACGTATAAATAAAAATCATCTTTTGGAGACAATTCCATGCCTTCCGTCAGATTCTCTTTCAGATTGGTATCCAGCCAGGGATAGCCTCCAATTGTTATCGAAGGTGCCTCCGTAGGTTCTACGTATGCATTGGGCACAATCGTCGGACGCGGTTTTCCATCCGTGCTCTCTTGCGGCGCCGCCTTCTCACACCCCGCCAAAAGCATCACGCAGGCTAATAAAGTTATGAGTATTCTTTGCTTCACGTTTATAATCCTCCCAGACTCTGGTAAAACGATTTAATCGAAACAATTATATTATAGTGAAACATACCTCGTCTGTCAATATATGGAATGCGTATAAAAAAGAGGCCTGCCAATTAAGGCAGACCTCCGCATTATCCCCACATACGGCTGCCAATACGTATTCGTTCATCGCCTGAGGAACCACGCGATAACTAAAAATGACATCGTCCCCCTTCACGGTATAGTTGGTGATCTTCGTCTTATCGCCGTCCTGTTCCGCCACAAGATACAGGTTTCGATAATCGTCCATCACCTTCTTATCCACCTTAAAATCGATGGTGATGATGTCATACAGCGTTAGGGATTTCTTGGCAATGGACAGGTTTCCATCCCACTCATTCAACTGAATGACCAAAGTCTGAGAGTTCGCCGCATTCTTAGGTAAGCAGCCCTCATACTCTCCCGTTCTTTCATTCCTCCACACTCCATCGATGCCAGGGAGGCCGCAATCAAGCGAAAGATTCTTCGGCGTGCGGATAATTTGGAACGCATTCTCATAACCTATGCCAAGGAATACGTACGCTTCCGTCACCTTTCCCATGTCAAAGCTACTCAGATCCAAGTTTTTTAGGTTGTTACATCCAGAGAACATATAACTCATGTTTGTCACGTTCGAAGTGTCAAAGCTGCTTAGGTCAATACTGGCAAGATTTCTGCAAAGGGCAAACATGCCGTTCATTGACTCCACGTTCTTCGTGTTCCATCCGCTTAAGTTTACTTCCGTCAGGGAATAACAACTTATAAACATCGACGTAAAATCTTTAATGCTTGCCGTGTTAAGCCCGCTTAAGTCTGCGCTGCGGAGTTTATCGCATCCACAGAACATATATCCAAGCGAATCTCCATATGTTTTACCGGCTTTTATCTTCGCCGTCTCCAGGTTTCTTAAACTAATGAATAAGCTTTCCGAAGCAGGAAGCCACTCCGCGTCAACGTCAATGCTTTTTACCAGATCACAGTATTCAGATGAATCAATATAATTAAAAGGGATCTCCCCCTCACCGTCCCGGAGTGTTGCGTTTCCGTTTTCATCCAGCGACCAACTGTAAATACCGTTAATTGCACTTCTCTCCATTCCTTCATCTGGGTAAAGGCATCCCGTGAACTGAAGGGCATTCACGTCGATCGGATCAAGCCTATTTCAGCAAATACCACGTTTCTCCAAATGCTTCGTACAGTTTCTCTGCATGCGGATCCTTCAAACTCTCACGGATACCCGTGTCAGATTCCAGAAAAACAATCTCCTCCTGTCCATCCTTCTGGCGGATCCCGTATAATGCCTTGTACGGATAATCCATGATGACTGTCCCCTCTTTTTCCCTAGGCGCCTCAGGGTTCACAAGACATAAGTTTCCCACGCAATCCTGAAACAATTGATCTTCAAACCCCTCTGCCGGTTCGAACTCGTCATAACATTCTAAAAGGAATGCATATTCCTCCTCAATGGATCGAAAAGGTCCCCTGTCATACAATTCATAACGATGCTTTTTCCCACTTGCATCAATAAAATAGCCCGCCGCATAGGGGTCTTCATACGAGGAGACGGACATAATAAAAATGATTTTTTGATTTTTCAAAATTTGATCCACGTCTGTTTGCGCTGCCGTTTGATCTGATTTCGACATGGATTGTTCCATTATTTTGGGAGCATCCTCCGTGCCACGCTTCGCGCAGCCCGAGCACAGCACCAGCCCAACCATAATACACGTCGTCAGAATTCTTTTTTTCATCCCGCTCTTAATCATATTTCCCTCCTGATAAAATTGGTCGAAACGTCATTACGTACGCTTACGTCACATATAACGACTTACCACGCAAGAAGGTTCTTCCAAATTACGATTTAAAGTTGACAAACAAAAAGCGACCGGTTTCCGGCAACCGATCGCTCATTTATGGATCCACCAAACCATTTGCTCCATCTCGATTATCACGTAATTCAAAAACTTCCTTGGCTGAAAAGAAACCTTATGCCCCCTGCCTTCCTTTGAGGCACTTAACCTTATGCCATCCATCAGCCCTTTCAGATAAAGCAATCCCATCTTTTTCCTGACAAAAAACAGAAATTTAATTCCAAAACCCGCAAGCAAAAATGGCAGATTGATCAGTTTCTGGAGAAACGGCTCGTTCTTCGCGATTACGTAAACGCTGTTTGCCGCCGCTCGGCGCGTCTTCCACTCATTGTAGCGGGATCCCGTGGAGGCACTGCCGTAATGAATCACCCTGGCCGTCGGCTCATAAACGTTTACGTAGCCATGAATCCTTGCCCTCCATCCCAGATCCAGATCCTCCAGATAGGCGAAATGATTCTCGTCAAACAATCCAATCTCCTCTAATGCGGAGTACCGGTACATCGCCGCCCCGCCGCAGGCAGAAAAGATCTTTGTGCGTTTTTGATACGCCGCATATGGCTTTCCCTTGCCCCTTGCGAGCGCCCAGCCCAGAATCGAATAAACGTCTCCGGCATCATCCAGGATCTCCGGCTTGTCCCACGTAAGCATGGCCGCGCTCACGGAGAAGATCTTCTTGGATCTGTTTATGGTCTGATACAGATTTTTGATAACGTCAGGATAGACCTTTGTGTCATTGTTCAGAAGAAACACGAAGGGACTTTTGCTGTTTTGGATCCCAACGTTCACGGCATGACAAAAGCCCGTGTTAGAATCGAGACAGATGAGACGCGTCTGCGGAAATTTCTCCCGGATCAGTTCCACGCTCCCGTCATCCGAGGCGTTGTCCACGACCAAAACCTCATACTCTGGCGTCCCCTCCGCCTGATCATACAGGGAAGCAAGACATTCCTCTATGAACTTGATTCCCTTATAATTCGGGATGACCACCGTGACAACTGCCATATGAACTCCTTCTCTTTTTCCTTCCGCCTCGGCATCCTAACTCTCAGAGCCACCAATCCCCGTGGCTTATCGGTCACTTTTCTGTCAGGGCACCTGATGATTCTTTTTATCCCCTGTTCTTACTGCAAGTTCCGGATCCCACAGGATCCGCTTTCCGCGCTCCCGCAGTTCCTTGCAAAAGGCAAGGCTCAGCGCCTTCACGTCCGCGCCCTCCGGGAGCGTGCCAACGTCAAAAATCTCGACCTGCGTCGCTGACACGTCCTCATCACCGGACTTTTCTTGTTCAAACACCTTTCGCGTGCGGTAGGGAACGCCGACTACGCTTTCAAACAGGGGCCAAAACTCTTTCGCAACGAAGATGCACCGAAGATCAACGGCCTCCGCATCCTGCGTCAGGACAGCCCTGTGAAGGAGGCCGCTAAAGCCTTCCCTCAAGCCTTCATAGAATACGCTTCCATTCTCCGCCATGCGGCCTCCCGCAAGCGTCTGTCCGCGCTCATCCAAGACCTTCCCGCCAACCGCGCCGAGATCCGCACGATTCTCCATGGCAGGATGTCCCTTCCAAACATCACCCGAGCTCCGCCCTTCGCCAGCGGCAAGGGACTTTGGCATCTCCTTTTCCTCATGAAACTCTAATCTGTAAAATCCCACGTGCTTCAAATCTTTCGCAGCGGCATTCCATCCTTGCTCATCTGCAAAATCCTGCAGCGCCCGCCTTCCAGCCTCGTATGCATACAATTTGCTCTGCGGATTCTCTGCCGTAGAACCACCGTGACATCTCCAGTGATATAGCACCTTCGGCACGTGCCGGATGGCCTTCTCCGGTTCAAGCCCCTGCGCCATGATCTCCGCGGTCGCGCGAAGCACCAAGTCATAATCCTGCGCCCCGTCATATTCCTTCCGAAGCCGGAGTTTTCGGAAAAGCTCCCGCTCCATCACCAGAAAATGGCAAACGTAATTATTTGACAGTAATAAATCCAGATTAAAATCTTCCTTCAGGTTTGGCTCATAATAATGCTCTTCGCCATCCCACTTATCTTCATCGGAATAAATGACCAGCGGTGCGCTCTCTGCCGTCGCATTTCCTGCTTCCTTCCTTCCGCAAATGGCCATCGCCATCTCAAGCAGCGCATCCGGCGTCAGCACGTCGTCATGATCCAGCAAACCAACGTAATCTCCCGATAGATACCGTATCCCCGCATTAGTATTCTCTGAAATTCCTTCATTCGACGGCAATTTTACGTAACGTACTGCTGCTTTCAGTCCCTCATTTTCCTCGATCTCCGAGCAGATCTCTTCGCAGGCTTCTTGTACCGCCTTATCCTCCGTAGCATCCAAAATCAGTAATTCCCATTTAGGATATACCTGCGCCTGCACGGAATAGATCATATCCTTTAGAAATCCCGGATCTGTTCGATATGCGGGAACAAGAATTTGAAAGAATGGCATGGTTTGTCCCAGCTTCTCCTCATCCCAGATCCACTCCGCCGCTTCCCGCCGCATGATCTCAAGTTCTTCCCCGGTAAACGCCGTCGGTTCGTACTTCTCGGTCATTGCGAGCCTCTCCCGCGCTGCATTCCAAGTGTTACGAAGACCATTGCGCTGCAGATAATATAAAGTTTTCTTTAAATTCGCGAACGTTAGCTTTCCCATACCTGCATTCTTTCCATCATCGTTTCATTATTATCCTGCGCCACTGTTGCAGCATTCGTCTGAAGGGAGCCCCGCCAAACGCGAAGCTTTCAACTCCTTTATCTCGACAAACTGGAAGCTATCGAGTTCTTTTGTCTCGACAGGCGAATCTTGTTTCTTCAAATTACGGGTCAAACTTAGCTTTTTGTTATTCTACCCGTAGGCATTTTCATTTTCCTACGGGTCATTTTGCTTCTTTTGCTTTTTGCCCGTAGTCTTTTCCTGCTTCCTACGGGCCATTTTGCTTCTTTTGCCTTTTTGCCCGTAGTCTTTTCCCGCTTCCTACGGGTCGTTTTGCTTCTTTTGCTTTTTTGCCCGTAATTTTATGTTATCCCCTGTTTTCTTCGCAATTTTGGATAACCTGTCCCGGAGTTTACACTACCTAAGCTACTTACAAGGCTATTTATTTTCCATACGCTTAATGCTACTTCACGTTTGTTGCTTTTTTGTTTTACTCAATCGGAGAAAGACAACACATATCCATCTTCGCTCTTACCATGTTGCATTTTAGGCCTCGCGTTCTCCGAAGATGCAACAAAATACTCCATGCATGCCGCAATGTGTTGCATTTGCTGTCCTCATGCTTCTTAAAATGCAACACGTGGCGGCATTTATTCTGTTTCTGTTGCTTTTACCTCCCGCGTAGGCTTCGTCACGTCTGAGGAGGTATTCTGCGGAAGATTCTTGCTCGTTTTACCTCTCGTGAGGGCTCCGCTCCTTCAGCTGAGGTATTTGTCAAGCAAGCAACATCGTGACAAACTCCATGCATCAGTAATCACCTCGTCAAACACCAATTTACGTTCAAAAGTACTTTTAGAAAATCATATTAAAGCAGCGCCTTCAAGTCCTCCGTGAGCTTCGTCAGTCTCTCCTGCGCATTCGCTTCACTCGTTCCCTTTACGCCCATGTAAAACTTGATCTTGGGCTCCGTTCCGGAAGGTCTTGCGCAGCACCACTCATCGTTCGGGAGTTCAAAATACAATACGTTGGATTTCGGAAGACCCGTGGGAGTCTTCTCTCCCGTCTCAACGTTTAAGATCTCATCCTTCTGATAATCGCGGAGTTTTAACACCTTGCTCTCACCAATGAACTTCGGCGGATTCTGGCGAAGCTTTTCCATCGTCTGGGCGATTTGCTTCGCGCCGTCAATTCCCTTCATGGTGATGGTATACTGACCTTCCTTGAAATATCCGTACTTTTCATAGATTTCCATCATCATGTCGCAGAGGGTCTTTCCCTGCTTCTTGCAGTAAGCTGCCACCTCGCAAAGACAGGTCACCGCCACGATGGCGTCCTTGTCACGCGCGTGCGTTCCGGCAAGACATCCGTAGGATTCCTCCAGGCCAAACACGTAATTGTAGCTGTGATTCTCCTCAAAGAACTTGATCTGCTCACCAATGTACTTAAAGCCCGTCAGCGTTTCAATGAGCTTTACGCCGTATGCCTTGCTGATCGGGAAGGTCATGTTCGTCGTCACGATGGTTGTCACCAAAGCAGGATTCTCCGGCATCAGTCCCATGGCCGTGCGCTCACGCAAAATATACTCCGCAAGAAGCATGCCCGACATGTTTCCCGTAAATGCCTTATATTCTCCCGTCTTTGAATCCTTCGCGTAAATGCCGAGGCGGTCTGCGTCAGGATCCGTCGCCATCACCACGTCCGCATCCTTCTCCTTCGCCAGGCGGAGCGCATAAGTAAACGCCTTGGGATCCTCAGGGTTCGGGTACTCGAGGGTCGTGAAGTCCGGGTCAGGGTTCTCCTGTTCCGGAACCACGTAAACGTTCCGGAATCCCAGTTCCTTCAGCACTCTCTGTACGGGCTTGTTGCCCGTGCCGCAAAGGGGCGTGTAGACAATCTTAAAATCCTTTGCCGTCTCCTCGATCACCTCAGGATGAAGGATCTGCTTCTTCAGTTCCGCAATGAAGAGGTCATCGATCTCCTTCCCGATCACTTGATACAAACCTGCCGCCATGGCATCTTCCTTGCTCATGGTCTTTACGGACGCAAAATCCGTAACCGCGCGGACCTCGCCGATGATCTCCTTATCCCTGGGTGCCGTGATCTGGGAACCATCCTCCCAATATACTTTGTAACCATTGTATTCCGGCGGGTTGTGGCTTGCCGTCACCATGACGCCAGCCGTACAACCAAGGGTTCTCAGTGCGAAAGACAGTTCCGGCGTGGGACGCAGACTCTCAAAAATATAAGCCTTGATCCCGTTTGCCGCAAGACAAAGTGCCGTCTCCTGCGCAAATTCCGTGCTCATGCGGCGATTGTCAAAGGAAATGGCAACCCCCTTTGCCTGCGTACCCTGCTTCAGGATATAATTGGCAAGTC
>JAFZNO010000072.1 GCA_017552985.1 Lachnospiraceae bacterium | reverse complement strand
GTCATGTCCAGCTTTTGATTGCCATTTTCGTCAAAAACGCGCTCTGACAGGTCAAAGTTCAGGATGGGCTCCGTCGGTTCCACGTACTCTTCCGCCTTTACGTAAACCGTGTGGAGGGATACGTTCCTGGATACCAGGAAGTCCAGTTCCGTGGAATTGCAAACAAGCGTCTCGCCCTCGTACCAGCCCGCAAATGCCATGCCTTCCGACGGCTGCGCCGCATATGCCTTCACGCAGTCACCAAAAGCGTGCATGGACGAAGCGCCGTCAATGGTAACGTAATACTCATTTTTGATCTCGCGGGTCATCGAAACTTCCGTGTCCCCAATGGTTGCCGTCGCCACGTAAGTCACGCCGCCTTCGCCTTCCGTCTTTACGACCTCAGCCAGAACGCTTTCTTCGAAAGCACCGCAGCGCATGCACTTAAGGCTCACCGTCACGGCAAAGTCCTCTCCGGCCTTCTCCCAGCGCCAGATTAGGGAATTCTCCGTATGAACGTGTCCTGCAGGCAGGATTACGTCCAGCAAGTCAACGACGCCGTCCCCATTTTGATCCGTGAGAAGCGTACCCTCTTGGGTTAAATAAATCTGTTCATCGGATCCAACGTAAAACGCAATATTCCCATCCGCCGTACAAGTCTCCTCAAGAGCCTCAACCGCTTCCAGCGTGATTCCTTCCATGTTTGGCGCAAGGTCGCCCTTGAAGATTGCATTTACCTTACTGTCAAATTTCTCCTTGTAATCTTTTAGGTAATTGGAAGGCACGTGACATATTGTCTGTTTTCCCCTCCAGCTCACGATGAAATCTATATCTGCCGTTCCCCAGGTCAGTTCCCTTGGATCCGCAAGGCACTGAAACTCTTTGATTTTCGTGCCGTAGAAAACATATTCCCCCAGTTCTTTCAAACCATGCGGAAGCGTTATCGTGCTTAGAGCTTCACAATTATAAAAGGTCTGCGATCCGATACTTTCCACGCTTTCAGGAATCGTCACGGATTTTAAGGACTTACAGCCAGAAAACGCACTTGATCCAATCATTTTCAGACTGTTTGGGAGCACGGCTTCCGAAATCCCTAGCCCAGAAAATTCCGATTTTCCAATCTCCGTGATTCCTTCTTCAATCACAATCTTTTTAATGTTTAACTGCTTAAAAGAAACCGTCTTTGTATAATTCTCATACTTCCAAGTTCCAGAGAAAAAACCGTCACAAATCTTTCCCTCACCGTAGACGTGAAGGCATCCGTTCCCATCAACTTCATAGTATGCATCCACGCCGCACCGGCCTCTTGTTAGGTCTAACGTTTCCGTTTCCTCAGTTAAATCCCCTGCGAAAACGCCTTCCGGCGCAATCCCTTCCAAGGACTCCCAGGCCTCCAGATCCTCTTCCCGCACGTGACAGGTCACGTTTTCCGGGAAAGAATATTCCCGCCCGTAATCCAGCATTGCCCAAGCATACCTTACGTCTGCATGGCAGTAAATGTCCGTCAGACTCGTGCAGCCGTCGAAAGGCGTGCCTATCGCAGATACTGTTTTGGGGATCGTTATCGTTTTAAGAAGATCACATCCCTTAAACGCATCCGTGGGAATCTCGCTTATGCCTTCCTTGATCGTAACGTTTTTGATGATCTTGTAGTTAGGATTTTTCTCCGTCGAGAAGGCTTCCGGCGATATTGCTCCCATTCCTTCTATGATCAGGGTTCCGTCGGTCCAAAGCGTAGAAAAGACCGTATCCCCCATTAG
>JAFZNO010000071.1 GCA_017552985.1 Lachnospiraceae bacterium | reverse complement strand
CTCGTTTAATACTTCAATGTATTGTCCAATCGCTTTTGCATTCTCTGAATTGATGAACAACCGTTTTTTCCTTCCATTACCGAAAGATTTATCCGTAGATGCATCTTCCTTATGAAAAATGACAATTTCAGGATAATACAGTGAGATCAGATGATTTCTTACAAGATGCACGTATAAAATGTTTTCTTCCATAAATAAAAACGTTCTGGGATCGAAACCGTCAAAAACCTCAAAAAACAAATCAGAAAAAACCAAAAAGGATCCATGCAGCTTGCAATCTACTTTCACATTATAGTTTTCTACGCAAAACTTCTTTTTTGTAAAAACTTCTTTCGTTGACTTCTTAATCTTTCTGAACAGTTCTCTGCATTTGCCATATACAATCTCATCTAAATAGAATTTTGATAAGAAATGCATTCTTTTCGTAATTGCAATTCTGCTTTTGGCTTCTGAAAGTGACATTTCACCACCTTCAATGGGATTGCTGACACAGGAACCATCTCCTGAGATAATCATTGGCCCCAAAACAGAAAATTTGTGTTCTGAAAAGGCTTTGCATAGATTAGAAAATAAATGTCCTTGAAATAATAAGGTATCATTATTCATGACGACAACAAATCTTGTTTTAAAGTTTTTTCTAACAAAATCTATGCCAATATTATTTCCTTTGGCGAATCCTAAATTCTGATCATTATGAATAATGATAACTTTTGAATCATTAGAATAACGATTATTCAATTCCACAAAAGAATTGTCCGGAGAATAATTATCAATAACAATGATTTTATATGAATCCGTATCCGCAAATTTACGGATGGATTCAATAGCTTCCACGGTATCATTAAGTGACATATAATGAAGAATTATAAAAGCCAGGTCTAAATCCATAATCTCACTCTCCCACTATATTGTCATTGTTTCTTTCCACGCAAACGATTAAAAATCTTTATAAACAAAGTAAAGAAGTTGCGTGAGTCAAAAACTTTAATCGAAAATGCCAGCTTCTTAAATTTCAGGTATGTTTTAACGTCTTTGTTAAAAATCAGTACGCTCACCGCATCATTATTAATTTTGTATAATAACGCATCTTGATAATTCGAGTAAACGTCTTCATATTTTTTTATTAAATATTTGCATCCTTCAAAGAATTTACTTTTAGAGTTCTTAAACGTTGAATCCTGGCTGTCGTAACAGTTGACTAACGCTTCATTCGCAAATTCATATTTATGCTTCAATAAAATTCTGATCCACAAATCATAATCCTGACAACTAACCGCATTAACGTCAAACCCGCCGGCCTCCTTAACCCACTTCGTCCTCAAAAGCGGAAACGACGTAGATCCCAAAAAATTTGTTTTGAGAATCGCGCTAATCTGGTCTCCTTTCGGTATGGATGGATGATAATGCTTTTTATGCTCACCACTTATCCTGATGGAATCACAACCAACAAGACCTACGTCATCTTTCATAAGCGCAATTTGCTTTGATAATTTATCTTCCAACCATTCGTCGTCATCATCCAAAAATCCAATAAATTCACCCTTGGCAACATTTAGTCCACTATTTCTCGCCGCACATGCGCCCATATTCTCAGGATGGACTATATAAATGATATCTTTATCAATTTCCAGAAGCATGTTTTTGATGCCTTTAGCCAGCTCCGCATTCTGCGGGCAGTCATTAACCACAATAATTTCAATTGGTTGATATGACTGATTATATGCACTTAAAACTGCCCTCTTTAATATTTCTAGCGGACGGTTATACGTAGTTATCACAACACTTATCAAATCCATTTCTAATCCCTTTTTACGTAAAGGTTTTTCAAACTAGCTCGGCAAAATCTATGGCTTCAAAAAAACCTTTCATTACATTCTCAAAAGAAAATTTAGAGTAAATGTTATCATTTGCGCTCATTTCTTTACCGTAAACCGATTCTTGTAATGCTTTTTCTATGGCTGCAGCCATTTCCTCAGCATTTTCAGGATCTACAAACAGTCCCTTATCAGACTGAATAACGTCATACGCTCCATCCGCATAAATAGAGGTTACAATTGGAACGTTGGCTGCGGCCGCTTCAAGCAAAACCAAGCCAAAACAATCTTCTCTGGTTGGGAAAACAAAAACACTTGCCTTTTGATACTCATCAAGTAAATCTTTACCTTCCTTGTACCCCAGAAAGGAAACGCGATCAATGATTTCAGCCGTATTTGCCAGTTCAATAAGCGCACTCTTTTCTTCCGGCGTCCCATTTCCAACAACATTCAAGTTCCATTCGCTTTTAACTAAAGGCAGGGCATTAATCAATAAATCTAACCCTTTCCTTTGAATCAAACTGCCAACGTATAACAACCTTCCTGGCATGGGCGATCGATTGATCGTTTTAAATGGCGTTAAATCTTCGGTCAGCAAACTTAAAAATACTTTTCTTTCCTCGATTCCCCAATGCAGCAGTTTTTCCTTTGCTTTCGTGCTGCTGGCTATTGCCGCATCACAATGCTTAATCATTATTCTTCGATTCAATTTCTGAAAGAAATTAATGGTACGCTCTGAACGTAAAGTTCCATCAGTCAATGATATAAATCTTTTACCATTAAATCTACACCAAAAAAAAGAAAGCAGAGAAACAGGATTATACTCCCATGCTATAATCACGTCTGGATTAATTTGTTTTAACTGCTTTGATAAATTGCTCGGCAAATAAATATATTTATTATCATATCTTCGTTTAATGACAATTTGCTTTGAGTTTTGGTAATGCACGTTCACCAAGCCTGCCAGATCGCTTCCCCACTGTCTATTGCTCTCACCTTTTGATGCAAATAAAACATGGATTTCTTTTTTACAGTTATTTTGCAGAAATCTAAAAAAATCTACGCGATATGGTGCAGGAATGTTTGTGACAATCAAAACCCGGTTATTTGACTTTCTTATTTTCTTCTTCATATATCCGCCATTCTGTCGTATATCGCTTTCAGCAGCATGTAATTCTTCTCTTTTGTGTAATTTTCCAAGTAAGAATTATAATTTATAGTTTCAATACTGCTTACGTTTATATTTTCAAATCTCGTCACCGTTTCTGCCAGTGACTCGGCTGAGTCATACTTAAACTTAAGTCCATTTATTCCATCTTGCACAAGAGATGTCGTGTTTCCAACGTCTCCCGCAATTATGGGAGTCTTGACGGAAAATGCTTCAGGAATAATAACCGGAAAACCTTCATATATCTGCGAAGTAATGATCAACGCTTTTGCCCTTGCCATTTCATGCATAACTTCATCATGATTCTTACGACCTAATAATTGAATGTTTTCATGATTCAAACATTCTTCTTTTAGTTCTTCGAATAACGGTCCGTCACCAATAACCTTAACGTTCTTGTCCGGCATCAGGCTAAATGCTTTTACAAGTAACCGAACTCCTTTTATTTCTTCCATTCTCCCGACAAATAAATAGAAATTTTCTTTTACTTCTTTTACTTCAACATCAGGTTTACTTGTAAAATTAGGTTTTATAAAAATCCTATCTTCATGAATTCCCTTGTAATTCAATAATTTATTCTTATTGAATTCCGTGAGACAAATAAAATAAATCTTCTTATAGATCCCAGTCACTCCATGTACAAAATTATTGATCACGCAACACAACGTCTGTGTCGCACTGTTCCGGTAACATTTCCTTTTAACGGAAATCAACTTGCAACCATGAAGACAATCCTCACAGATTTTTCCCTTATAAAAAAAAGTTGCATTTGGACATAGTAATCTAAAATTATGCATTGTCTGCACAACCGGTACGTGAAGACGGTTGCATGCATAAAAAACGGAAGGACTGATCAAACTTAAAGTGTTATGTACGTGAACAATTTCAATGTCTTGTTCTTTTATGATTTTTTTAATTTCAAAATAAGTTTTAAGGCTAAAAATACTTGCAAATGGTAACTTTATCTTTTGAAAGACGTTATACTCATTAATCTCTTTATTATTTCTAGTATAAAGGAAAACTTTGTGTCCATTTTCCTCAAGCATCTTCTTTTCATTAGATACTACCGTGTCTTCTCCCCCGGGTATCTGATAATAATTATGTACTATAAGGACGTTTTGCTTATGATCCTTTGTCATTTTCCTCTCACCACTGCATGCCAAATAAATTTAGTATTCGTTATTAAGTATCTTTTAAACAATCTTTTTGGTTCCTGTAGTAGGCGATATAGCCATTCCAGATTATGATCCTGCATCCACTTGGGAGCTCTTTTAATGTTACCGGCAAGATAATCAAATCCAGCCCCAACACCAATCATAAGGCCATGGATTTTTCCCTGATGCTCAGCCATCCACTTTTCTTGTTTTGGAGCACCCAGTCCTACCCAAACAAAATCTGGCTTAACTTTATTTATCTTTTCCATTACTTCTGCATCTTCTTTTTCCGTCAGTGGACGAAATGGCGGACTGATCATTCCTGCCACTTCAGCATTTGGATATTTTTCACGCAAAACTTCTTTGAGTTTTTCCAAGGTTTCTTGTGTTGCTCCATAAAAGAAATGCCGGTATCCCTGCGCCTGAGATAGCATTTCCGTCATGTAGGAAGGCCCTGTCGTTCTAGCCATCTCTTGATGACCACGTTTTCTCCCCAAACTAGCAAGCGGACCACCGTCAGGAATGGTAAGAATCCCTCCATTTTGGATCTCACGGTATTCCATGTCTTCATAAGCGGTTACGGTAGTATGCACGTTTGCAACGCACATATAGTCGCCGGAAAGCTTTTCAATATTCTCGTTTGTAAAATTGATCAGCCATTCCATGTTGATCGCAGAAACGTTTACGCCAAGAATATTACAATATGGGATTTTTTGCTTGTCTATTTTATGTTTAAAATCAGCATTCATCCCAACGTCCCCTTACGCAATAAACCTTTATTTCGACCCTTTCCCCAGCAGTACCACTCCCACCGTCTGTATCAGTATCTTCAGATCCTGCCCTATGCTCCAGTTATCGATATACTGTAGATCCAGCTTCACAACCTCATTGAAGTCCTTCACTTCGCTTCTTCCACTGACCTGCCATAATCCCGTCAAACCAGGCGTAATGCTCATTCTTCTGCGGTAATAATCGTTGTATTGCTCAAACTCGTCCACCGTAGGCGGTCTTGTGCCGACAAGGCTCATGTCGCCTTTGAAGATGTTCCAGAACTGGGGAAGCTCGTCCAGGCTGGTGCGGCGAAGGAACTTGCCGACCTTGGTGATGCGGGGATCGTTCTCCATTTTGAACATAAGACCCTGGACTTCGTTTTGGGCCATGAGTTCTTTTTTGCGGGCTTCGGCATCCGCATACATGGAACGGAACTTGTAGATGCGGAAGCGGCGGCCATTTTTGCCAATGCGGGTCTGGGAGAAGAATACCGGTCCCTTGGAATCTTCCAGCTTAATGGCAATGGCGATAAATGGAAAAAGGACTGCCGTAATGAGAAGTCCCACGATGCTTCCGACAATGTCGGTAACCCGCTTGATCACGCTCATTCGCCAATCTCGGTCTTCGTTGTTGTAGCACATGACGGGAAAATCCGCAAATTCTCCCACGCCGCTGCAGGGAACGCTAAAACTCATGCTCTGCACGCAGTAATAACAGCGTACGCCCATCAATGCAAAAGCTTGCACCCATTGATCCATCTCTTCCACTGCCTGGCTGCAGTAAAAGAACACGACGTCGATGGGCATCTGTCTGGCTGCTTCTATCAAATCCTCTCTTCCGGCTATGATCGTCGGAAGATGATTCCCAGTCTTTTTATCTTTACCGGAAATCTCTAATGCTTTTCCGCCTTGTCCATTCAGCGAAGTGGAGCCTTCCTTTATGTTAGTGTTATCCCTTTCTTGCAAAACAGATTTTTCCAGCAGACTTTGCACGGCGGAAACGTCAGATCCGTCCGTCAAGGCCGCACCAACAACTTCATAGCTCCAGCCTTTATCCGCCTGGATTCTTTCCATGACACCCTTCAGGCTCTTGGAATCCGTTACGACCAGGATCTTTTCGCTTCCCTTACCCTTTTTATAAGTGGCATTGATAAAGGCCTTAAAAAGGATTCTGAGAAGATAACCCAACAATGATTCACAGACCACAAAGTAGCCGAGCATCAAACGGGAAAAGTCAAGCTCTAATCGAAAAAGGTATACACAGGTACTAAGAAATGCAAACTGAATGAAATTGTACTTTAGAACCTCTCCGGCTTCCACAAAGAATCCTCTTTGGAAAAATCCTTCATAGCGGTTCATCATAAGATTATAAAGAACGCATCCAAGAATACAAAGCACGTAGACCGGGAACCATTCCGTTGAATCCGTGACCTTGGCACCAAATGGCAACACAATGCGGAGCCACCTGGCCAAAAAGTAAGCCAGTGCAATGGTGACCAGATCGACAAAGAACGTGCCGTAGGTCTCTATGAGCTTATATTTTTTCCGATACAGCTTCATCCCCGCACGTCCTTTCCTTTTATTCATCAAAAACTAATCCCTGCCCAAATCCTTCTCCATAATTCCTTGCTAAGCCAGCAGTCTAAAATATCTTTCCTTCGCTTCCTCGTATTCTTTGTTAAACGACGCATCGTTTCCAGAATGTAGATCAGACAGATAATTATGGATCTGGTGCTTCATTTCAGGCGTTACGCGTGCCACGGTAGCAAGTCCCACGTTGGAGCATACGTCGGAAATGTGCTCCACCTCCGTTAGGAGATTCAGGAATTCCGTACCACTAAACACGGAGCATTCCCCATTACGCAGTCTTTCCAGATGATTCTCCTTGAGGAGTGCCACCATGTCATCCACCACTTCTTCCAAGGGTTCGATGTGTCTTGCCGCTTCCACGTTACATTTTCTAAACGTAACGTCCGTATAATCCAAAACCGTAGTCAAAAGTTCGCGAAGGACGTTCAGCTCCTTCATGGCCATGGCTGAGAACTTTATGTTCTCCTTATTCATGGATTCCGCGATCTCGCAAATGTTTGTCGCCTTATCACCTAAATGCTCAAACTCACCGATCACGGAATAATAGTGGTTCATGATTTCAATGTGATTCTTTGCAGTGATGTGTGCGCTGATCTGGATCAAATAGTTGTTGACCTTGTCAGCCATGAGGTCGATCATCTTTTCGTCGCGGTCGACTTTCTTCATTTTCTCCGGATCGAAACCAGATACCAGTTCAAAGGAACGCATCACGTTCTTGCGAGCCAGCTGATACATCTCCAGAAGCACTTCATAGCAGGCGTTAAATGCAATTGCCGGCGTGCTAAAGAATACGGGGTTCAGTGCATCAAGCTTGTCGCTGTGTGCCGTTTCTTCATCCTCCGGCTCATCCTTGATGAGGCGTCTGCTGATCTTCTCATATACGCCTAGCATGGGAAGTAACAGGATTGCACAGGACAGATTGAAAATGGTATTTGTGTTTGCGATGCCGCCGGAACGGATCGTAGAATTCCAAATAAAGTCTAATAATCCAAAAGAATGTGCAACCGTGACCACAGTCAGGATCAAAACCGTCTCACTTAGGTTGAACAGAATGTTTACTAAACCAACTCGCTTAGCATCCGGCTTTGCACCGATATTGCAGACCAATGCGGTCGTTACGCAATCGCCTAGATAAATACCAACCAGAACGGCATAGATCTCGCTGAAGGTCATCTGGCCCGACGTGGAGAACGCCTGCAGGATACCGATGGTAGCCGACGAGCTTTGCAACACAAACGCAACGCCAGCGCCTACGGCGTAACCGATCACGGGATTGTCTCCCATCATGGTAAACAGTTTATCGATAATGCCCGTTTCCGTCAGCTTACTTACCGATTCCGTCATTTTCATAAGACCTGAGAAAAGGATACCAAAACCGATAATGATCTGGGCCGCCTTTTCAGAGATGCCAATCTTATTGTTCATAACGGCTATGACGCCAATGATCAACGCCAACGGCGCCAACGTGGAAGGCCGGAAGAACTCCAGGAAAGATACGCCGGAGGTATTCAAATCCAGCAATCGAATGATCTGTCCGGTGACGGTCGTTCCAACGTTGGCACCGATCACGATTCCCAAGGAATTCCGAAGGGAAATGATGCCTGCGCCAACCAGGCCAGCCGTGATCACGATCGTCGCCGTAGAGGATTGGATGACGGCAGTCATGCCAACGCCCATCAGGAACGCAGTAAAGGGCGTCCTGGTCACCTTTTCCAAAGCTTTCTTTAAGGTTCCGGACGAGCTTTCCTTCAATCCGTTTCCCATAAGGCGCATGCCGTAAAGGAACATCGCCAGACCACCAAATAATGAAATAAAATCAAATATATTCATCGGCTGTTTCTTCCCATTTTTCCATAGTTTTACAAGCTATATTATACTACGAAAAGCCTTATATGACAACAAAAACAAATAAAAAAGGCTTCCTCAAAACGAGGAAGCCTAATTCACTTACGCGTTAATGATATTGTATTTGGTCTTTCTTTCTTAAACTCATGATCTGTAACAATAATCCGTTATTGTACATCACGCGATAGATACCTTCATTAAAGCCAAACACCTTATACTTAAACCACAACTGATTGTGTTCCTTGGCTCCAAAGGACTTATTAACAACTTCTTTGTATGCCTTTTTCAATTCACGATAACGCTCTTTATTAAATTTCACGATGAAATCCGCTTCCCTGTATGCCCTAAAGAGCGAATTCGTTATGGAGCCAAGAAGCTGCTGCGAGCACTCCTGCCAGCCAACGCTGTTGAAATAATTGCAGATGTCAAGCTGTGCCTCAACGCCGTCAAGATGTTTAATGGAAAAGCGTCCCATGATGCTGTCAGGTCTTTGAAGGTAATAGTACAAGGGTTCGTTGGTTACGTAGATGGAATCGCACTGTTCGATCAGGGCCTTGATGATGAAATTATCTTCCATGCACTTACCCTGCGTGTAACGAAGCTCCTTAAAGATCTTTGCGCGATATATCTTATTCCATGCCACGGCACTAAATACGCGGAAATCCGATTCACAGAACATTTTCCAGAAATCCTTGTGGGTGATCAGCTTGTTCCAAGGGATCTTCCGATGTTCATATATGTTTCCGTTCTTTTCAACGTAATCGTATTCACAGATTACCAGATCCGCATTATTCTTTCGCTGAAGCGTCAGTAAGGTTTCCAGATAAGTTGGCTTAATGTAATCGTCGCTGTCAATAAAACAGATAAAATCGCCCCTGCATATATCCAGACCGGCATTTCTTGCCGACGAAAGACCGCGATTATTCTTGTGGATTACCTGAATTCTGTCATCCACCGCAGCATAATCGTCACAGATCTTCGGGCTGCCATCCGGAGAACCGTCATCTACCAGAATCAATTCAAAGTTCGAATACGTCTGATTCCTGATAGAATCTATGCACTTCGCTAAATATGCCTCGACCTTAAAGACGGGCACAATCACGGAAATCAGCTCGTTCAAGGCAATCATCCCTTCGTCATTCTTTTTAGAAAAATATAGAACGCCTTATAGAAAAAGATACCACAAATTCCGCTTTTAATCAAGTGAAAACACAAAATATTGTGGTTTAAAGGTCAAAAGCTAAACAATTCAAACAATATTACACGTGGCTCGGATGGTAAGTGGAAACGATGCTTTTAACAAGTTTTCTGATCTCTGCATCATTATTATAGCTTGCATCTGCAAGGTCTTCCAGCTGTCCCATAAACGCTTCCATGTCAAATGCGATGGGCTTTCCGATGTGGATCAGCTCGTTGGCAGTCTTTTCGATTCCCTCTTCTGCCATCAGTTTCTCTTCATAGAGCTTCTCACCGGGACGAAGGCCAGTATATTGGATCTTAATGTCTACGTCAGGCTTGTAACCACAGAGTTTTATGAGGTTTCTCGCAAGCGTGTCAATCTTTACGGGTTCTCCCATGTCAAGGACAAAGATCTCTCCGCCCTTTGCATAGGTTCCCGCCTGCAAAACAAGGCTTACTGCCTCTGGAATCGTCATAAAGTAACGGATAATGTCAGGATGGGTCACGGTCACGGGACCACCCTTGGCGATCTGCTTCTTAAAGAGCGGGATCACGCTGCCGTTGCTTCCAAGCACGTTACCAAAACGAACGGCTACGTACTCCGTTCTCGTCTCGATCTTCCGGTTCATGAACAAGCTCTTGGAATCCGTCTCGTCATTGTGACCACTCAGGTTCGGCAACAATTCTTGACGTCCCTCCCTGCTGATAAAGTCCATGGACTGAATGACCATTTCGCAAAGACGTTTGCTGGCGCCCATGATGTTCGTTGGATTCACGGCCTTGTCCGTACTGATCAAAACAAAACGTTTTGTTCCATAAGTCATTGCCGCGCAAGCAGTTTTATAAGTTCCGATCACGTTATTCTTGATGGATTCGCAAGGGCTTGTCTCCATCAAGGGCACGTGCTTATGGGCCGCTGCGTGATATACGATGTCCGGATGGTATTGCGCGAATACGGAATTCAGTCTTCTGCTGTCACGCACGGAGCCAATGAGTACGGTAAGATTCAAGTTTGTATAATTGCTCTTCAGTTCCTGCTCAATGTCATACGCATTGTTCTCGTATACGTCAAAAATAATCAGTCTTTCTGGATTATGTCCTGCGATCTGATGGCAAAGCTCGCTTCCGATGGATCCGCCGCCTCCGGTGACCAGAACGACTTTTCCTTCAATGCTGTTCAGGATCTCGGTCAGGTTAACCTTAATGGGATCTCTTCCCAAAAGGTCCTCAACGGCAACTTCTTTCATCTTGCTGAGGGAAACGTCACCCGTAAGGAACTGATACATGCCGGGAAGCATTTTCATCTCGCACCCAGTTTCCTTACAAATGTCAAGCAGATCCCTTGTCTGGGACTTGGTTGCACTGGGCATCGCGATCAAAATGGTATCGATCTTGTATTTCTCAACTGCCGTCAGAATGTCTTCCCTGCCGCCAAAGACGGGTACGCCCTCGATGTTTCGATGCCACTTATTAGGATTATCGTCAATAAAGCAACAAACCTTTAGTTCAACTTCATCCGCATGATAGATGTCTCTCAAAAGAACCTGGCCGGCCTCGCCTGCGCCAATGATCATAACCTTCTTTGAGTAATTGCTCGTGTTTCTCTTGCTTCTTTCAAGCAAAACGAAGCGATAGAAAAACCGGATGGCCGTCGTCATACAGAATTGAAGCATAAACCCAAAGAAATAATAAACAAAGGGCATCCGTCTAAATAACAGCGTAATTCCGATTACCTGCGCCAAGAAAGTAATACTGTTGGCAGAAATCAGACGGATCAATTCCCGGTAACTTGCAAAACGCCATATGCTCCGATACAGATAATGGGCGGAAAATACAATTATTATAACGGCTGAATAAATGGGAACAAACTTAATCGCCGCATCTAAATCCTCGCTCGGTATTTTGGAAAAATGAAAATCAAATCTAGCCCACAAGGCAAATAAATACGAAGAATTTGAAACTATAATGTCATATAATGCCATTAACAGGGCGATTACCTGCCAATGCTGAATTCCATTTTTCTTCCAACACTTTTGGGATTTGCCACTCTTCTCTTTTACTGATTCCTGCACGGGCCTATTATCTTTATTCATTGGGTCATCCATCCATTTTCGCATAATCTCTATAATATTATATCTGCTTCGACAAATCTCGTCAATCAATAAACTAATTCCCAAATATAAAATATTTAGAAATTATTTGTCAGTAATTGACAAAATACGGGCAATTCTCTTCAAAAAAAGAGATTCCCCAGCAGCGGATCACGCTCTGGGGAATCCCGGTCAGATTCCAAATGGAATTAAGCCTCTTCCTCGTCTGATTTACTCTTCAGTTTATAGAAAACAATGCAGTTAGGAACGTTTACGCGCATGGGCGCGCCATTCATGATCATCGTGTGCTTTTCAAGATCAATGTTAAAGAACGTCATGGCATTGGTCTCATGGTTCAAGCTTACAAGGAACTTATTGTTCGGGAAGATTTCCGCATCCTTCGGATACTCTCCGCTGATGGGAAGGCAGAAATTCTTTGTAAGGATTCCCGTCTTCTGATCCACGTCGTAAACAACTACGGAATTATCTCCGGCATTCGAGCTCAAAAGGTACTTGTAATCAGCGGAAAAGCTCAGGGCACTCGCCGCATTGTTGCTTCCCTTCGGCATGGAAGTCGTCTCTATGGTTTGGATCTTTTCGAATTTGGGACTTCCCTTCCGGAATTCATAACGATAAACGTCGATAAAGCATTTCCACTCATGAACGATATAGATAAACTTACCATTTTTAGAGATTTTAATGTGTCTCGGCGCTGATTCCAACTCAGATCTCAAAATGTCAGCCAATTTTACCGTGCCGCGGGTTACGTCAAATTCATATACGTTGACGTGATCCATGCCTTCATCTGCCACAAGCAAATAACGGTTATCGTGGGTCATGCGGGCGCAGTTGATGTGCGGGCGGAAATTACGCTCAATGCCACTTCCAAGGCCTTTGTGATAAACCTCGTCCGTGATCTCGCCAATGCTTCCGTCATCATTCAGCTTCAATATGGTGAGCTTTCCGTCATGATAGCCTGCCACAAACAGATATCCATCCGTGTAATCGGTGGAAACGTAGCAGCCTCTCATTCCGTTGATGGAACCAAAATTAATGAATTTCAAGCTTCCGTCAGGCTGAATCTTGTAACTCTCAACGCCCATGTCCGTAATGGAATACAGATATTTCCCATTATGGGAAATGCTCACGTAAGAGCTGTTCGTGATCTCAACCTTATCTTTCTCCATAAAACGACCCTTTTCCATGTCTACGTCATAAATCTTTATGCCGTGACGGTCCCCCTGCGTATACGTGGAAACGTATGCAACGTATTTTTCCTTTGCCATTCCCTTATGCCTCCTTCTTCAGAATGCCATTGGTATTTTATCACAAATCCTAAGCGATTATCAAGTATTTTCGTTAAAAGCCCGGGAACTCGCGAGCGCTGTTTTGTCCTGCACACCCGCAGGATGCGCCGTCGCTCACTTCATCATCACCGCTGCAGGCCGAACACCCGCATCCGCCGTCGTTACCCACGTTATTTGTGCCGCAGGAATTTCCACCCGGAATTCCCCAAGGGCGCATGCAGTCATTACCGCAGCCGCAGCCATTGTTGTCGCAACCGCCACCGGTATTGCCGCAACCGTTGCCATTGTTTATTCCAAGCAGGAATAATAAAGCGATCCAGAGATTCATAAAAACGTCCTTTTTGATTTTTAGGATATTTTATGCAACTCCCCGTCTAACCGTTCTTTTTCGCCGGTCTCCTGTTTTTCTTCAGAAATCCCTACGTCCTTGCTGAAGTATAATGCCATCGTCTTAGGAGCAAGCGTTACTGCATCTTGAATCGCCTCACGGCTAGCCCCGTTTTCACTTGTCTCAAAGGCCAATTCCCACTTTTTCCCCTTGGGAAGCCTTGGAAGTCCCAGTTTATGGTTTTCCCAATGCATGTTCATGCCTAGATACAGAAATTCATTTTGAGTAGTTTTGCCCTTCGTTCGGTATTGCCAAGGCGTAATTCCCAAGTCCTTTTCACGGTAAAGTCCACAATATAATGCCCCAAGCTGTCGGGAATAGTTTTCAAACTGTGGTCTCCAGGCCGTTTCTCCGTGAAGAGAGAAATCCGGATAACCGCAGGAAATGGAATCCATGCCTTTAGCCTCCTCGCCTGGGCGAAGCACGGGATTTGCCCTTCTAAGCTCTGTCAAAGTCTTAAAAAACTCTAGCAATTCCTGATTCTTATCCTTTAGCTTCCAATTGAGCCAAGTAACTTCATTGTCCTGACAATACGGGTTATTATTTCCCTTTTGGGAATTCCCAAATTCATCCCCCATAAAGATCCTTGGCGTTCCCTGGGCAAAAAACAAAAGACAAAAAGCATTCTTTAGCTGTGTCATCCTAAGCGAAAGGATCTTTTTCTTGCGTGAAACCCCTTCTTCGCCGCAGTTCCAACTGCAATTATAATCCGTACCGTCATGGTTTTCTTCGCCATTAGGTTCATTATGCTTGAAATCATACGATACCATGTCCATCATGGTAAATCCCCAGTAGGTACTGAGATAATTGATCTTTGCCATGGTCACCGGAACTGTCCTAAGCTGGTATGCAATGGCTGGGATGAGATTCTCATCTCCCTTTAGGAACCTGCGCCCCTCATACATAAAATCATCCCGCAGGAGCCCTAAGTTTTTGCGGTTCGGAATGCCGCGTTTACCATAGATTTGTTCACAGTCAAACTGATAATACCATATTTTCGTATCAGAAAGCGCCGGATCCATGGCAATCCATTCTGAAGGAAGGTCCTCACCGATCAGGTGAAATCCGTCCACGTGATATTCCTCCACCCAGAAACGCAGGATTTCCGGAATCTCCATGGGATTAAATTCCTTTGGAAAATAAAACTGAAAAACGGCCTCCATTCCCGCCTCGTGAAGGCTGCGGATCATCTCCTTACATTCCGTCACGGGATCCTTCGCCGCATAGGCTTCCTTGGGCGCATAATAGAATGCCTGTACGTATCCCCAGTAATTCAGCCTTGGACCTTCTGTCTTAAACGAGTCATTGCCTCCCGCAACGTTTTTGTTTGCGGATGGTTTTTCAACATATTCACAGACCGGCTGAAATTCAACCGTTGTCACTCCAAGTTCCTTTAGGTACGGAATCTTTTCCGTAACTCCCGCGAAAGTGCCGCGGTATTTTACTCCGGAGGATGCATGCTTTGTAAATCCCCTGGCATGAAGGCAATAAATCAGTGCGTCACTGTAAGGAACTCTTGGATTCCCGGTACCTTTCCAGTCGAAAGCCGGGACGTCCAGTATTGTATATAAGTCTTCCGGCGATTTCTCCTCACCGTATTTCTTCGCTGCAAAAAAAGCACGCCCGCGTCTGTCCGCGAGGCGCCTTTCCCCATCCCAAAACTGATAAAGCATCTCCCCAAGCGCGTTCTTACCAAGCGAATCTTCCAAGTCCAGTCTTAGATGATTCACTCTTCCTATGCGTGCGTCTTTCGTAAATGGGACCCTAAGAACTTCCCTTCCTGTTTTTCTGTCATAAAAAATGACGCCACAATCCTCCGAATCGGAGACGTGGGTAAAATGATAGCTTTTACCCATAGACAAACCATGCCTTTCCATCCATAGACGTTATTGACTTTTTCCGTAAAACAAAGTATATTAAAACAAAGTTTACTAAAAATCTGACTTTTCGTCCATAATACTATATTATTATAGCGGATGTCAGTCAAAATCACAAGCATAATTCACGTAAGGAGAAGCACACATGGCAAAGGAAAACTATGAAGCTGATGAAGAAATGACCGTTGATCTGGATCTTGAGGACGGCACCACCGTCACCTGTTCCATCGTTACCATTCTTGACGTTGAGGGAAAGGATTACATCGTACTTCTCCCCCTGAACGAAAATGGTGAAAATGAGGATGGCGAGGTTTGGTTTTACCGTTATTCCGAGAATCCTGACGATCCCAATGAAGAGCCCGAGCTCGGCTACATCGACGATGATGACGAGTACGAGAAGGTTGCGGATGCATTCGACGAATTCCTCGACAATTCCGAATTTGACGAGCTCGTATAATTTTTGACGCATCTGTTAGATCGCGGTTAGGTCGCGGTTGGGTCACGGGGACGTGTCTACTGACACATCCGTGATCCACTCGTGATTTTTTTGTTTTAAATTATGTTTTTCAAGAATCTGGAGGGTACTTCCGGTCGGTCTTTCGTTCCTCCCACGTAGGTGAAAGCCAATTCTTCCTTCGCCCTTGTCATGGCAACGTAAAAAAGTCTTCTTTCCTCTTCCGTCACCGCAGGTTCCTGCAAATTTCCATGAGGAAAAATCCTTTCGTTGCAGTGTGGTATGATTACTTTATCAAATTCCAGCCCCTTTGACGCATGCACCGTCATCAAAACAATCCGTTCCCTTTTTTTCTCAATGCATGGATCCGTTTTCGCGTTATCTCCCCCCCACTCACTTATCCATTGTCTTACGTCCGGATGGTTCATCGCTTCTTTCGTAAGCCATTCAAGAATTTCCTTGCTTTCCATCCTTTGATCACCATATCCGTCACGCGGCTCAAGCAACCACCTGTCATAACCGATCACGCGTCGCAGGTAATTCATAAGCGGAAAAGCAGAATACTTTCCTGAACTTTGTAGTTGTTTTTTTAAGATTTTCAGTTTTTCTGCCACGTCACCCCTTTGCATTTCTAATTGTTCCGCTAATTCCTCCAGGAATGCCATGCCTCCTTGCGTTCCTTTCGTCATTCTGCAAGAGCTTAACAATTCCCTGGACACGTATCGGGAAGGTTTGTTAATGATCCTGATCAGATCCTCTGCCGTCCCCTCTCCAACTGCAAGCTTTAAGTATGCAAGTACGTCGAGTGACGTCTCATGAAAATACGGGTTATCCGTCTTTTCCTTCATTTCATGCGGAATGCCTGCCTGTCTTAGTTG
>JAFZNO010000070.1 GCA_017552985.1 Lachnospiraceae bacterium | reverse complement strand
TGTGATATGCTACCCCTAAGTAGGACATTGAAATATAAAACCTACTTGGGGGTATTTCTATGTCAAGAAAAAGTATGATTAAACCTGCATTAAAGGTGGAACTTGTTGAACGGTACTTGAAAAATGAAATCGGGGTAAGTGAAGCTGCGAGAAGAGCGGGCTTAGCAAGTGAAAGATCATTTGCTGACTGGGTAAGCATTTACCGTAATGAAGGTCCTGCCGGATTACTGGAACAACAACACAACAAAAGCTATCCGAAGGAGTTGAAAATGGCTGCGGTCACTGCATATCTGAATGGAGGCGAATCACAACGACAGGTTGCAGAACGGTTTGGCCTGCGCTCAAAAAGACAACTCACTGACTGGATAAAGGAGTATAATACTCATGGAGAGATCCAATCACGCACAAGCGGAGGAGGTAGCTACATGAGAAAAGCCAGACAGACGACACCGGAGGAACGCCTCGAAATTGTAGAGGATTGCCTTGCCAATGATAAGAACTATGGTGAAACGGCA
Source organism: Lachnospiraceae bacterium (assembly GCA_017552985.1). Classification (GTDB taxonomy): domain Bacteria; phylum Bacillota; class Clostridia; order Lachnospirales; family Lachnospiraceae; genus Acetatifactor. The sequence continues at coordinate 6,670 of JAFZNO010000070.1, read as the reverse complement.
GTGAAGCACAACTGCTCCTATCAACAGGTTCGCAATTGGGTGCTGCGTTATGAAAAGATGGGATCTGCAGGCCTGGAAGACCGACGCGGACGGCGGGCCGGCACGCAGCCTTCCAGAACGCCCGAAGAAGAGATGAGGAATAAAATCGCTGAATTGGAGCGAAAGAACCGGGATCTTCAGATGGAGAATGACCTGTTAAAAAAAGTCAGGGAGTTAGAGAAGAAAGATCGCTGTCTCTGACTCAGCACGTTTACAAATATCAGGCGATCAAAGAACTGTCTGAGGAAAAACACTACTCCGTGCAAAAGCTCTGTCGATGCCTGCGTCTTTCACGAGGCGCTTACTATCGCTGGTTGAGGAATCCCGTCAGTTACAGTGAGAGGTACAACGGAGAGATTGCCGAGAAGATCACGGACATTCATGAGAAGCATCCGGACATGGGATATCGTCGCATCAGGGATGAACTGGACAAAAAGCATGGCATCGCCGTTAATGACAAGCGGGTCCTTCGCATCTGTCGCAAGGAACGCATCCAGTCTGCAATTAGGTGGAAACCGAAGGGCTGCACCAGGAACGACACTGATCCGGAACACGTAGCCAGAAACTATCTGAACCGGGATTTTCACGCCGAAGCCCCGAATGAAAAGTGGCTGACGGACGTGACGGAGTTCAAGTATTACGTCGGAGTTGAAGTCCGCAAGCTATACTTAAGCGCCATACTGGACCTTTATGACCGAAGGATCGTGGCTTTCAAGATCGGTGATCATAACGACAATCCACTGGTCATGAACACTTTTGACGAAGCAGTTTCACTAGAACCGGATGCGCATCCATTGTTCCACAGCGACAGAGGTTTTCAATACACAAGCAGGCCGTTCTGCACAAGGCTAAAGAAACATCACATGAAGCAGAGCATGTCCAGGGTGGCTCACTGTATCGACAACGGACCAATGGAAGGTTTCTGGGGCATTCTAAAGCGCGAGATGTACTACGGAAAGCGCTTCGCTTCAAAGGCGGATTTGGTTAGCGCGATAGAATCATATCTTCGGTACTACAACACTGAACGGATCCAGAGGAATCTTCACCTAATGACTCCGGTTGAATACCATGAGAACTATCGTGCGGCGGCATAAGAATACCGCCAGCCGTTTACACGACTGGCGGCACAAAAAATTTTAAATTTTTCACTGTCCTCTTGACGGGTAGCACAGCAGACGTGGCAGACCTCTTTTTGTGTCAGCAGACACGTCCCCGTGACACATTGGCATCGCACGTCACTTTTTTTGAAAAAATGGTACAAATGGGTGATATACAAACATAGGGAAAACGTTTTATAATGACAGAAGGTGCAAAGTTTTTGCATGGATCCATAAAAGAAATGGGGAGGAAATACCATGAAACGAAAGACGTACAGGCTATTGGCAATGCTTCTGGCGTTTGTCTTGACGTTCACCGCGGCAGGCATGGACGTCCTGGCCGCAGGAGTGGAAGCGGGAGAAGCGCGGACAACGGAAGACGCAGCAATTGCAGTTGAGATCGCGCAGTCCGCAGAAGTGGAAGGATCGGAGGCAGACGCGACCGATGCAGGAGACGAGGCGGAAGCGGGAGTAGAGAGCATGGCGGCGACACAGGAAGAGGCAGAAGTGCCCGCAGCTGAAGGGCAGGAGTCGGCAAAGTCGGCCGAAGGTGCTGAGGCTGTAGAGGCGGCGGGAGTTGAGGCCAAAGCTGCGGAAGCTGAGGATGTGTCGAAGGATGCGGCTGAGATTGCACAGTCCGCGGAAGTGGAAGGATCGGAGGCAGACGACGCCGCTGCAGGAGACGAGGCGGAAATTGCAGAGGACGAAGGTGAAACCGTGGCGGAAGTTGGGAGCAGTCCCAGGCTGCGCAGCTTCAGCGCGCCCAAATCCTTAAGTCTTTCCAGCACGGGATTCTCGGAAGGGTTTGAAGGGAGTGACATCCCCGAGGGATGGACGCTGGAAACGGATACGGAGAACTATAATTGGGAAACTTCTGCTTCCTGTCATTCCGGAAGCAGTGCAGCTTACATGACATATCTTAATCATGGTGATGGTCAGACGGCCTGGCTCATTACTCCTGCGTTTGATTTCAGCGGCAGTACGGGATACCTTATGCTTAGCTTTTGGTATAAAAACCGTATATACGAAGGGAAGTTTGCAGAACTGAGCGTATGCTATCGCGTAAGCGGAGGCGAATGGCAGGAGCTGTTCAAAACGGAATCAGGACATGACGACTGGACCAAAACAGGAATGCTTTTGCCGGAGGAAGCAAAGAAATCCGGCGTGGAAATTGGATTCAAAGGCGTGAATCATGATGCCTATGGTTTATTCTTGGATGACGTTTTGCTGAAAGAGGTTGAAGAAATACAATACTTCGACCTAACGTACCACGCAAACGGCGGCTCGGGAACGATGGCGGACGCAAACAGTCCCTATTACGGGGGAGGTTCGGCGACCGCATTACCCAATGGCTTTACCGCACCGAACCATACATATTTTCATTCCTGGAACACCAAGGCGGACGGTAGCGGAACAACGTATTACCCCGGCGCCTGTTTTGATGTCACGGGAAACGTTACGCTCTTTGCACAGTGGAAGGACGCAGCATCCGGTCTCAATGAAGGTTTTGAGGGGGGACCTGCCCTCCCGTGCGGTTGGACGGTCGTAGCTGACGATTACGGATACCAGTGGTCTGTCCCTGATGATTTAGCGTATATACATTCAGGAGCACGGGCGGCGTACTGCATGGCGTTAGGGACGTCGTGGCTGATCACGCCTTCCCTGGATTTACGCGGCACGGATAACAACTGGATTCTAAGCTTTTGGTATAGTAATTCAGCATCGATAAATGCTTTAGAAACATATTATCGCGTAAACGGCGGTGAGTGGAAGAAGCTATCCCAGGCAGACGCGGTTCATCAAGAATGGACGGAGCAAAGGATCTTCCTTCCGGAAGAAGCAATGGCGGAAAACGTGGAGATCGGCTTCAAGGTAACATGTGCGGGTGGCACCGCACTCTTGGATGACGTCGTGCTTCAAAGGACGGAAACCGTAGCATATGCCATCTCCGTATCTGATGAGATTACCGGTGGCGTCGTGATGGCGGACAAGAATATTGCGGAAGCTGGTGAAACGATCACTTTGACGGTTATGCCGGGAAGCTACGCCCTGTTAAAGACGCTGACCGTAAAGAAGGGAAGTACGTCCATTTCGACCACAAAGGTGAATGAGACGGAGTATACGTTTGTCATGCCTGACGGGAACGTAACCGTGGACGCCACGTTCCAACTGCCGGAAGGCATGGCATTCATTGAAGATTTTGAGGGGGAAGAGCTTCCCGGGTGGACCTTTGTGGATGCGGACGGAGACGGATTTGAATGGGAGCTTTACAATGGGAACAGCATGAGAAGCCATTCTGGATCAGGCATCCTTTACTCCGAATCTTATAATAACGATTCTTCGAGTGCTTTGACTCCCGATAACTGGGCCATCACGCCGAGATTCACTGTGCCGGAAGCGGCGGTGCTGTCTTTTTGGATCATAGGACAGGATGCCAATAATTCGGAGGAGAAGATGGCAGTTTACGCCGGACTGAGCCCGAACGTAAGTGACATGGTGAAGGTGGGCGGAGATTACGTTGGTACGCCTGAATACAGGCAGTATTTCGTAGACTTAAGCGCATATGAAGGACAGAAAATCTACGTTGGTTTCCGCCATTATAACGTGACGGACATGTTCGTGCTGAACCTGGACGACGTTGCGGTGCTGAGAAATGATAACGTAAGTACCTTGACCTTTGACGCGAATGGCGGAAGCGGAGAGCGGACGCAATTAAGTTTTGTTAACGGGCAGACGACGTCCATGGTGTCCTGCATGTTTACCGCGCCCGAGGGGAAGGTGTTCTCAGGCTGGAATACAAAAGCCGACGGCAGCGGCGAGAGCTATCAGGCGGGGGATTCCTACGTGGTTTCCGGGAATGCAACGCTGTATGCGCAGTGGATTGACGTTATTTATCAGGAAGACTTTCAGGGCATCGGGATTCCTGCGGGTTGGGTCCTTTTGGATGAAGACGGGGATCAGAATAACTGGATGTGGGAAGAGGTGTTGGTCGGACACGCGTCACCGGGCGCACTGATTTCTTTCTCCTATGGTGATGGTGGAGCTGGAGCTCTGACTCCCGACAACTGGGCCATTATGCCGTCCGTCGTTCCTTCGGCGAACTCCGTTTTATCCTTCTGGATCAAAGGCATAAGCAAAGATTATCCTGAGGAAAAGATGGCGGTTTACGTCGGATCGTCCGCGGACGTTGAAAGCATGACTAAGGTGGGCGGAGATTATACTGCAACGGCAACTTACCAAAAGTACGAAATTGACCTGAGTGCTTATGCGGGACAGGAAATTTACGTGGCGTTTCGTCATTATAACGTAACGGACATGTATTGCATTGGTCTGGACGACATTATGGTGACGGGAGATGCCAATGCCGTCGCCAAGTATTCCGTAACCTATGACGCCAACGGCGGAAGCGGCGCGATGACGGATCCCGGCAGCCCTTATGATCAGGGAGCTCAGGCGACGGTTATGTCCAATGCTTTTATGGCTCCGACGGGAAAGAGATTTGTTTCCTGGAACACGAAGGCGGACGGGAGCGGAACGACGTACCAGCCGGGAGACAAGTTTGCGGTGACGAAAAGCGTCAGATTGTATGCCCAGTGGGAGGACGTCCCGATTGAGTTGCCTACCCAGCTCAAGGAAGGTTTTGAAAACAGTAGCCTTCCCGCAGGCTGGAAAGTGGAAAGCGACGGGCATGACTGGACGATTGCAACGCGAACTGAGAACGGGGGAATTCGTCCGTGGAACGGATACAGATGTGCCGCGTTATTACATGAGACCACGAACACCAGCGGATGGCTCATCACGCCTGCACTGGATCTGTCCTACGGTTCAACCAGTGAACTGAGTTTCAGGTATAACAATTATAGTGCGGGAGCGGCGAAGAATACCTTGAAGGTATGCTACCGCGTGGATGGCGGAGAATGGATCGTGTTGTTCCAGACGGAAAAATTAACTTTTGCTGCTTGGGAGTTGGTGGAAATGGATCTGCCGCAGGAAGCGAAAAAGAGGAACGTGGAGATCGGATTCTGCGCAACTGATGCCGGTTGGGGTAACTACGTCGGATTGGATGACGTGTATGTTACGACTGGCTATAAGATAACTACTGACGTGACCGGAGACGGCTCGATAAGCAAAGGTTTAAGTATTGCTTATGCCGGCAAAAGCATACTTTTGTCATTTTCGGAAGGTTGGAACTACAAGCTTGCAGAGGTGAAACTGATCGCAGCAAACGGACAGACGCTTGAGTTAGTGAGGAAGCCATATGACGATTATACCTTTATCATGCCGGAATGTGACGTTACCATAAAGGCGACGTTTGTTGAGAACGGCACGACCTACGATTATCCTTTGAGCGTTGCCGGAACGACGGTCAATGTGGCGAATGCAAATGACGTGCTTGGGGACGGTGCCGTTACTTACGATGCCATCACTAATGTTCTGACACTGAAAAAGGACGTAACGAGCGATGGCGCGGACGGCATAACCAGTGACATTGACGGACTTACCATTGTGACGGAAAAGGCTCTGACAATCAAGAGTAATTATGAGGATGCCATTCAGTTAACCGGAGCGACGAAAATCCAGACAAACGGACAGCTTACTTTGATCGGTAACACGTCGGGGGGCGGTTACGGAATTTACGTAAGGAGCGGAAATCTCGAGATCAAAGATTCGAGTCTCAGCGTGACCGGCAGAATCGGATTATTCAATAACGCGGGATATCATATTTTAATCAAGAATTCTTACGTGTTCATAAAGGCAAACAGTAATGCCGGTTGTCGGATCGTTCTGGAAGACTGTGCGCTGTTGCAACCCGTCGGAGGATCGATCGACAGTGAAGGAAAAATATATAACGCAGCGGGCAGAACGGCCCTGACGGCATGCATTAGCCCCGTGATCGAGGTGACTGCGGAAAGCCCTTACGAAGAGGGATTTGAGAAAGACGGAATGCCGGAAGGCTGGACGTTTAGTGACGCTGACGACGACGGATACGGATGGAAGAGGTATTCCGAGAGCGATGCCATAAGGCACTCCGGAGACGCCGTGCTGGCCTCCGAATCTTTCTCGAATGCGGACAACGTAGCACTGACGCCCGACAACTGGGCTTTCCTGCCGGCGTTAAGACTTCCGGAGAATGCAGAATTGTCCTTCTGGCTTGCGGCGCAGCTTGACAACTGGACGGGCGACATGCTTGGTGTCTACGTTGGAACGACCCTGAATCCGGAAGACATGACGCAGCTTGGCGAGGATTTCGAAGCGCCCGCGGCTTACACGGAGTACAAGATCGACCTTAGTGAATATGCTGGACAAAGCGTATTTATTGCATTCAGACATTACAATTGCGAAGATTGTTTCCAGCTGAACCTGGACGACGTAAAGGTGGGCGTTAAGACCCTGACGGATGAGAATCTGGTGATCGCGAAGAAAACCCTGACGCTCTATGACACGATTTCCATTGAATTCAAGGTTCCGGAAACCGCGTTTGAGGGATATCATGATTCTTATCTTGAAGCTACGCAAAACGGCGAGACAAGCAG
>JAFZNO010000069.1 GCA_017552985.1 Lachnospiraceae bacterium | reverse complement strand
TATCTGTCATACCATAGGATGCAGGACCTGCAGCCATGTTATCAGGGTGAAGTGTTCTACCTGTACCACCACCGGATGCTACAGAGAAGTACTTCTTACCAGCCTCGGTACGCTCCTTCTTATAAGTACCAGCTACCGGATGCTGGAAACGTGTTGGGTTGGTGGAGTTACCGGTGATGGATACATCAACGTTCTCCTTCCACATGATAGCAACACCTTCCTGTACATCGTTAGCGCCGTAGCAGTTAACCTTCGCACGCGGTGAAGCGGGATCTTTGCTGTAGCACTTTCTTGATACTTCCTTGACTGTATTTGTATAAGGCTCGTACTCTGTCTCAACAAATGTGAATCCGTTGATACGGGAGATGATCTTTGCAGCATCTTTTCCGAGACCGTTAAGGATAACGCGAAGAGGTTTCTGACGAACCTTGTTAGCCTTCTCTGCGATACCGATGGCACCCTCTGCAGCTGCGAATGACTCATGGCCTGCAAGGAATGCGAAGCACTCAGTGTCTTCTTCAAGGAGCATCTTGCCAAGGTTACCATGGCCAAGACCTACCTTACGTGTATCAGCAACGGATCCGGGAATGCAGAATGCCTGAAGTCCCTCACCGATTGCAGCTGCAGCGTCTGCAGCCTTACGGCAATTCTTCTTGATCGCGATGGCAGCACCAACGGTGTATGCCCAGCAAGCGTTCTCGAAGCAGATGGGCTGGATCTTCTTAACCTGCTCATATACGTCAAGACCTGCATCCTTCGTGATCTTCTCAGCTTCTTCCAGGGAAGAGATGCCATAGCTGTTTAATACTTTATTGATCTGATCAATACGTCTTTCATATGATTCAAATAATGCCATTGTATTTTGCCTCCTCTTCCTTATTTCACTTCTTTGTCGGTTCTGGGATCGATGATCTTCACTGCGTCAGCAACGCGGCCATACTGACCACAAGCCTTCTCGTATGCAGTGTTGGGATCGTCACCCTTCTTGATGAAGTCGGTCATCTTTCCGAGGCTGACAAACTTGTAACCGATGATCTGGTTCTCTGCATCCAGAGCGATGCCGGTAACGTAACCTTCAGCCATCTCCAGATAACGAGGTCCCTTTGCAAGCGTACCATACATGGTACCAACCTGGCTTCTAAGGCCCTTACCAAGATCCTCAAGTCCGGCGCCAACAGGCAGACCTTCCTCGGAGAATGCACTCTGGCTGCGGCCGTAAACGATCTGCAGGAAGAGCTCTCTCATAGCGGTGTTGATTGCGTCACATACAAGGTCAGTGTTCAGAGCCTCCATAACGGTAAGGCCGGGAAGAATTTCAGCAGCCATTGCTGCGGAATGGGTCATGCCGGAGCATCCGATGGTCTCAACGAGAGCCTCCTGAATGATACCCTCCTTAACGTTGAGGGAAAGCTTGCAGGCACCCTGCTGAGGTGCGCACCAGCCTACGCCATGGGTAAAACCAGAGATGTCTTCAACTATCTTTGCCTGCACCCACTTTGCTTCTTCAGGGATGGGAGCGCAGCCGTGATGTACGCCCTGTGCCACGGGACACATTTCTTCAACTTCCTTTGAATAAATCATGTGAAATCTCCTTTCGATGTTCTCTATTTCATGATACTGTCCCAAGTCTCCTTAGAGTTTGACAAAAAAGTATCATTATCTCGATTATTTTCTCACGTTTACTGAAAAAAAACAAGCATTAACTCAATGATTTCGAGACTTTTTTACGTTATTTTGACTTGCCGCTTTTATAGAACTGGGAAGCCGTTTGGAATTTCTGATAAAGAGAACCCTGATTGTTTAATTGCTTGACGATATTGGTTCTTCTGCCAACGAAATCCGACAGTTTACCCATGTATTCGTCTGAGGAAATGCTCCCATCCGCCACCATGGTAAGCCCCTTTTCCCAGCTAGCCGTCAATTTCGGCTCTAAAAGCGGCTTGATCGAGCCCTCGACCACGTCATAGATCATCTCTCCCATCAGAGTCGGCGTAAGCACCTGCGTCTTCTTATTCAAAGCAAGATACTCAATGTTCACCAGTTTTTTCAGGATTTCCGCCCTCGTCGCGCTGGTTCCGATGCCGCTTCCCTTGATCTGGGCCCGCAGCTCTTCATCTTCTATAAACTGTCCGGCATTTTCCATGGTCAGGATGATGCTTCCAGAAGTATAGCGCTTGGGCGGTTTTGTCTCGCCCTCTTTTAATTCATATGACTTAACGCCAACCTCCGCGCCCTTTTTCAGCTTCATCAAGAGTGCCATGAAGTCTTCGTCGCATTTCAGCTCCTGTTCGCCTTCGCCATCCTTGTCCCCGTCTTTATCCGCGTCTTTTTCCGTAGCTTCCGCATTCTTTGCATTCTTGTCATCCGCGGAAGCGTCCTTCTTGAATGAAAATGCGGAAACCTTTAAGAATCCCTCTTCCACGAGCACCTTGAAGTTTGAGAAGAACCGTTCTTCCTTGACCTTCACCGTCAAAGCGAATTTCTGATAGGTTGCCGGCGGATAGAAAATGCTTAAAAACCTTCTGACTATGACTTCATACACCTTCGCATTTAAGGGCGACAGGGAATTCAAGTTCCCAAGGCCCTGCCCCGTCGGAATGATCGCATAGTGATCCGTGATCTGCTTGTCGTTTACGTATCTAGTCTTCGCGATTCCCTTATAACTTCCGTTTTGCAGGATTTCATTGGCATACTGTGACACCAATCCATATCCTTTAAGGCCGCCAATGTTCTTGTGAATCTCCTTCGCCACCGCCGTTGAAAGCACCCTGGCGTCAGTACGGGGATACGTCACCATCTTTTTTTCATATAATTCCTGAATGATCTGCAGCGTCTGATCCGGACTGATCTTAAAGTATTTTGAACAGTCATTTTGAAGCTCCGCCAAATTATAAAGGAGCGGAGCGTTCCTGTTCTCCTTTTTCTTTTCAATGGATTCAACAATGACGGGACCTACGGGCTCTTCTTCCAAGTGCGCGATCAATTCCTTCGCGCTTTTTTCTTCCTTAAATCCGTTTTCCTTATACAGGAGCGGTGACATGAAATACGGAGAGCCTTCCACTGCCTTCCACTCACCGCTAAAGCTCTTTCCCTCCAGCAGGAAATTACCGATCACGCGGTAAAATGGCGTCTTTACGAAATTCCGGATTTCTCTCTCTCGGTTCACCACCATGCCTAGCACGCAGGTCATAACGCGGCCTACGCTGATCACGGCCTTATCGCGTTTTAGGTAATCCTTTACGGCATAGCCGTATTTTAGCGTCAATGCCCTGGAAAAATTGATTCCCATCAGATAATCTTCCTTCGCGCGAAGATATGCTGCATCACTGAGATTATCATATTCCGAAAGATCTTTCGCTTCACGGATCCCCCTAAGGATTTCCTCTTCCGTCTGGGAATCGATCCAAACCCGCTTTCTTTCCTTACCCTTCACGCCGGACATCTGTTCCACAAGACGGTAGATGTATTCTCCCTCTCGTCCGGAGTCAGTGCAGACGTAGATCCTCTCCACGTCAGGGCGCTTTAAAAGGCCACTGACCACCTCAAACTGCTTTGCGGAGCTGGCAATGACCTCATATTTGAATTCCTGTGGCAGAAAGGGAATGGTATCAAAGCTCCAGCGTTTTAACTTTTCGTCGTAAACCTCCGGATAACTCATGGTTACCAGATGGCCTACGCACCACGTGATCACCGAATTCTCGGATTCCACGTAGCCGTCAAATTTACGCGTGTTTTCTTTCAGAGCATTGGCAAATTCCCTTGCCACGCTAGGTTTTTCTGCTATGTATAAATTCTTACCCAAATCTTTACCTCGCTGTCTGACTCCTTAGTAACGTTTCCGCCTCGGCGACGGAAAGAGGCTTCCCGCACAGGAATCCCTGGACCACGTCACATCCGATGGCATGTAAATACTTATATTGCTGTTCCTGCTCGACACCCTCCGCAATGGACTCAAATCCAAGGGATTTCACCATGTCAACGATGGATTCCGTAATGATCCTGGTGGCGGAATCCGTAAGTACCGTATCGATAAAGGATTTATCGATCTTTAGCGTATCGATCGGAAGCTTTTTCAAATAACTCAGGGAAGAAAATCCCGTTCCGAAATCATCTAAGGAAATGCGGATGCCCTTGCTCTGTAAATACCGCATTTTTTTACGAACGAGATCAAACTCCTCGATCAAAATGCTTTCCGTCATTTCCAATTCAATGAAATAAGGATTTACCTTATATTTTTGAAGACAGCCAAACAGCCTGTCTACGAAATCATCCTGGTTAAACTGTCTTGCAGACACGTTGATGGACATGATGAATCTGGCGTCAAAGCGGGTTTGCCACTCTCCGTATTGACGGATCGCCTCTTCCACGACCCAATTGCCAATGGGGATAATGGCTCCGTTCTTCTCTGCAATGGGAATAAACGTGCTTGGGCCAAGTTCCGCCTTATCGGCATCGCGGAAACGGATCAAGGCCTCCATGCCGCGCAGCTTCTTGTTGCCACTGTAAAACTGGGGCTGGAAATAGAGTTCAAAATCCTTACGATGCATGGCTTTCTTTAGCTTGGATTCCACCTCCAGGCCAAGCATGAACTCCTTTAGGATCGGCTGATCGAAATATACAAATGCATCTTTTCCGCTGGTCTTTCCCTTGAGCGTAACGATTTCCGCGCAATTTACCAAATCCGACGCGGTCTGAGCCGCCTCAGGATACTGTGCAACGCCAATGGTTACGCTGATCACAACGTTTTGATTCATGCTAAGGTAGAAGGGATGCGCAAGTCTTTCCGTGATGGCCCGGTGAATCTCGTCAACGGTATAATCATCCTTTGGATCATAGACTGCAAGACAATAGACGTCGCTGTTCAGATGACACGCAATGAGGTTTTCCTGCTGTAATTCCTTCAAAAAGGCGCCCAATTGCTGGATCAGCTCATCTCCGCAGACCATGCCCAATCCATCGTTCACCTTATGGAAATCATCAATGTCGATCATCATGACGCTAACGACTTTATGATTTGCTTTCGCTTTTTGGATAAACTCGCCCGTAAGGCGGATAAAATAGTTCCGGTTATATAGACCGGTGCTTACGTCGTAGAAGGAATAATAGTTTAATTCCTCTGACTGTAATTTATGCTTCGTCACGTCCAAGATGGAGATGACCTTGCATTCCATGTTTCCCTTCGCGTCATAAACGACGCGGGTCTGAAACTTAAACCAAGTTTTCTTTTTTCTGCAAAGGCATTCCAAGGAAGCTGATTCCTTCCCCGATTTCTCGAGGCAGATCAGTTCCCGCAGGGGAAATGCATATGGTTCGTCAACGACCTCATACAAACGCTCAAGATCACGCTTGGTGCGTACGTCAAAGTCGAAGTATTCCGACCAGTTACCGATGGTAATGATCTCACTTTTTGACGCATCAAGATAAAGGAACGTACCGCCCGCCATTTCACAGATCAGGCGATACATCCTGTCTCTTGCGCTCAAGTTTTGATTCATTGCCTTTAACAGATCCATCTGATAGCCAGTTTCGTTCATGCGTTTTCCCCCATGCGACGGAACGTATTTGAATCTCTTAAAACCTTATTTCTTGGTGATGTAGCCCTGTGCCTTCAAAAGCTCGGCGCAAAGCACTGCGCCGCCTGCCGCGCCGCGGATGGTGTTATGGGAAAGTCCAACAAACTTCCAGTCATAAACCGTATCCTCGCGAAGTCTGCCAACGCTTACGCCCATGCCCTTCTCATAATTTACGTCCAAGTTCACCTGAGGTCTGTTGTCCTCCTCAAGATACTGGATGAACTGCTTCGGAGCGCTGGGAAGGGCAAGCTCCTGAGGAACGCCGGAAAAACTCTTAAGCTTCTCGATGAGCTGCTCCTTGGTGGGCTTTTTCTTGAATTTTACAAATACTGCAGCCGTATGACCATATAATACGGGAACGCGGATGCACTGACAGGTGATCACGGGCGTCGTTGCGGGAACGATGGCACCGTCCTTGATCTCACCCCAAAGTCTCAGGGGCTCCTTCTCACTCTTTTCTTCCTCGCCACCAATGTAAGGAATGATGTTCTCTACCATTTCGGGCCATTCCTTAAAGTTCTTGCCTGCGCCGGAAATTGCCTGATAGGTGGTTGCAACAACTTCGTAAGGCTCAAACTCCTTCCATGCGGTCAATACGGGTGCATAGCTCTGGATGGAGCAATTAGGCTTAACTGCAATGAATCCTCTCTTGGTGCCAAGACGCTTCTTCTGGAACTCGATCACGTCTGCATGCTGGGGATTGATCTCAGGAACCATCATGGGAACGTCGGGCGTCCAACGATGTGCGCTGTTGTTGGAAACAACAGGCGTCTCCGTCTTTGCATATGCTTCCTCAGCCTTCTGAATGGCTTCCTTGGTTCCTTCATATGCGCTGAACACGAAATCAACCTGAGAAGCAACCTTCTCTACTTCATCCACGTTCAAAACAATAAGATTTTTAACGGTCTCAGGAATGGGAGTATCCATCTTCCAACGATCACCAACTGCTTCCGCATAGGTCTTGCCTGCGGAACGAGGGCTTGCAGCAACTGCAACCACTTCAAACCAGGGATGATTCTCAAGAAGGGCAACAAATCTCTGCCCAACCATTCCCGTAGCACCTAAGATGCCAACCTTCAACTTCTCACTCATAATCTTCTCCTCGCCTTCCGTCGTCTATTCTTAAACGACTCTCTTCACGGCTCTTCGCCGTTTTCTTTTTATCGTAAACGCACGAATGCGTCAACTCACGTTTTACGCGAATTTGCTTTAATTTTCAGAAAGGAACTGCTTACCTGCGGCGATCTGCTCCTTCATGGCCTCAGGTCCGGGCGCTCCGGTCGTCATGCGTTTTTCCACGCAAGTCTTTAAGGAGATGGCGTCATATACGTCAAATTCAAACTTATCGCAAAACTCCTTTAACTCCTCAAGACCCATCTCTTCGATGGAAATGCCCTTGTCAATGCATGCAAGCACGATTCTTCCAACGATTCCGTGAGCATCCCTAAAAGGAACTCCCTTGGTCACAAGATAATCTGCGAGATCCGTGGCGTTGGTAAAGCCCTTCATCGCACTTGCTGCCATGCGTTCCTTTCGGAATTTCATCGTGGAGATCATTCCAGTAAACAGCATGAGGCAATTCTCGACGGTATCAATGGCGTCAAACGCCATCTCCTTGTCTTCCTGCATGTCCTTATTGTATGCAAGAGGAATTCCCTTCATGGTAGTCAAAAGACTCATCAGCGCGCCATACACGCGTCCGGTCTTTCCGCGAACAAGCTCCGCAATGTCAGGATTCTTTTTCTGCGGCATGATGCTGCTTCCGGTAGAGTATGCGTCATCAAGTTCCACAAACTGATACTCATTGGAGTTCCAAATGATGATCTCTTCGCTAAATCTGCTTAGATGCATCATGACTGTGGAAAGTGCTGCCAAAAACTCGATCAGATAATCCCTGTCGGACACGGAATCCATGCTGTTTAAAGTAGGACCTTTAAAACCTAATAGTTCCGCAACGTATGCTCGGTCTAAAGGATATGTCGTTCCTGCAAGCGCTCCCGCACCCAAAGGACAATAATTCAATCTTTCATGAATGTCCTTCATGCGAAGGCGGTCTCTCTTGAACATTTCAAAGTAAGCACCATAGTGATGAGCCAGGGTTACGGGCTGTGCCTTCTGTAAATGCGTAAATCCCGGCATGTAAGTCTCCAGGTTCTCTTCCATGGTCTTGAGGATCACTTCCATCAATTGATTCAACAACAGATCCACGTCCAGAACCTTTTGTCTCACGTACAATCTCATGTCAAGTGCAACCTGATCATTGCGGCTGCGTCCCGTATGAAGCTTCTTTCCGGCATCCCCAATGCGATCAATGAGATTTGCCTCGACAAAGCTATGCACGTCTTCATATTTGTGATCGATCACAAGCTTTCCGTCGTCAACGTCCGCCATGATTCCCTTTAATCCGGAAATAATGGCATCCTTTTCCGCATCTGTCAGGATTCCCTGCTTTGCAAGCATGGTAACGTGTGCCATGCTGCCTTGCACGTCCTGATGAAATAATCGTTTGTCAAAACTGATGGACGCATTAAAATCATAAACCAACTGGTCTGTTTCCTTCGTAAAGCGTCCGCCCCACAATTGTGCCATTTCACGTCTCCTTAGTTAAGTCTCGAAAATGTTGTTAAATATTTTAACACAGAAGGTCATAGAATGCAACTACGGATAAAAAAACTTCCCACGACCAATCACTTGGCCGCGGGAAGTTGTAAATTCAATTATTTTATTGCTTTTTGAATTAGTCGTTGTTGTTCAGCTTCTCTTCAAGCTTCTTCATAACGTCCTGTGCGAAGAAGCGACCGCCGATACCAAATGCAACTGCGAATGCGATGCAAAGTGCAGCGATGATCATGATGAAGGTGTAGTTAACGATTTCAGGAGCGATGTTCAACTGGCTCAGGCTGATGAATGCAGCAAGAACGTAGATGGCAACCTTTACTCCAAAAGCAACGGTCTTTGCCTTGGGGAACTTCTTTACGATGATCTTCTCCAAAGCGTTTGCGCATACCAGTGCAACGGTAACAACGATGATAACGCTGATAACTGCAGGCAGGTAATCAATAATGGAATTACCAATTCTGGTAAGTACGGACAGGTTCAATACGTTGATTGCCTGTACGATGGTAATGATCACGATGATCGCATAAACGATGTTTGCAATCAGGGAAGAGAACGTGGTGTTCTCGCCAAGCTTAACGCCAGCCTTAGCCTGCAGAGCGTCAACCTTGAGAACTGCCAGAACGGGAGCAAGCAGATCCTTGATCAGCTTAGCAATGAAGAATCCTACGAACAGGATTACAACAGCGCCGATCAGATTAGGAATGAATCCAAGGAAGGAGCTTACAAGACTATTAATGGGGCTAGTCAGGCTGCTAATGCCAAGCTTGCCAAATACAACGGGCAGGAACATCAGGAATACTACAAAGAACATCAGCTTGCCGATGAAATCAACTGCCTTGTCCTTCGTCTCGGTTTTGATTCCCCACTTCGTAAGGTACTTCTCGAGCTTAATGCCCTTCAACAGCTTTACGATCAGGTTCTTCACAACGGTTGCAAGTGCAAATCCAATGATGAGCCAAAGAATTGCTGCAAGTACGTTAGGAATGGCATCAAAGAACCCAAGAATGTGTGATTGGATTCTCTCTCCCAATCTTTCAAAAAATTCTTCCATGATACTTCTACCTCCTTTATCCCTCTAATAAAATGTTAGGATAGCCGTTAAGCTATCCCTTTACGTCAGCTGACTTTATCAGCCGAGCTGAAAAAGGGACTTGAACCCTCGACCCCTTCATTACGAGTGAAGTGCTCTACCAACTGAGCTATTTCAGCATACAACTCATTTAACATTCCAACAATAGCTATTATATACTGAACCTTATGAAATTGCAAGTATTAATTTTCGCAACAGTTCACACAACTTATATCTTATCGGCCATGTTATGGATCTCCGGATCCTCATATTGATCCATGAAAGTACGCCCTAATTTCTCCTTTTCCTTCGCGAAGCGAATGCCAGATAATTCCGTAAATACGCTAACTACCTTATGAAATTGAAGTCTTGGGAAGAAATTTAGGATCTCCATCGGAACCGTTTTATCAAACTGAAACACGTCGGGAAACAGTGTTTTGTAGTCCAATTCATCCCTGGGATGTATCTTAAAAAATACAATCCCCTCCTTCTCATACCGCTCTTTCAAGTCCCGGAAGATCCTCTCCCGTACGTCAAGGGTACAGAGCGGCTCCGTCAGGATCATCACGTTCGCGCCGCAATTTTCCGTTGACGCTATGCGCTCTTCCAGCTTTTCCAGGTCTTTTACGAAAACCTTCACAAAGATTTCCTTTTGTTCCAACGTCAAAGTCTTTTCCAGACCGGCCCTGGGAACCTCCTTGTACTTCTTAAACGGATATTTGATGACCGACACGTCGTTTACTTCCATGTCAATGCAGTATTTGCTAAAGCCGTCCTGGATAAAGATCAGGTTCAGATACATGCTGAAAAACTTTTTAACGCCAAAGAATCCCCTGTTGTCATAGCGTGCAAGGATAACGGCGCCCTGATTGTTCAGGCCGTCTTCCAGTGCATGATACTTGATCTTGTTTTGATTTAAATAAATGCCGATGGGATCAGAATCACAAAAGACGAAGATTTCATCGTATTTCTTGAAATCAACGGGCACGTAAGGCGCTTCCAGCTTGGCGAACTTACGGGTAAAGACAATGCGGTTTGCCATGTTAGCCACCACGTTTCCCTTATCCGTCCGGTATTTCGCCAGTTCCGGAAAGAAATCGTCCCTCTTCTCGTCAAACTCATATACTTCCTTGAAAACGCCATTTTTCAGTATTCTGTCCTTGATGTCGCCAAAATCATTTGACATCTTACTCAAAACTACCGTTGCATTCCCATTCTGAGCGTCACCAAGCGCAAATTCCTTTAAGTATGACACGTATAAATGATAAAACGTATGACAAACGTAAATCCTGCCCAAACCCATTTTCTCTACCGCTTTCTACTTTTTGATCCTTCCCATGACAAGCACGTCCTCGTAATGGCCATTCACGAAATTATGCTCTTTCAAACAGCCTTCGCAAGTAAACCCGGCTGCTTCATAACAGCGGATCGCAGTTTCATTGCTTGCATGCACGTGCATGTATGTCTTATGAAAATTCAAATGATCAAAGCAATAATCGGACATGGCCACCACTGCATCGCGTCCGCAGCCTTTGCCGCGTGCGGAATCATCTCCGATCCTTACGTACATTTCCACGTTGCCGTTGACGCGGTCGAATTCCTTTAAGCCGATCGTCCCAATGCATCTTCCCTCGAATTCAATGGCAAAGATTTTGGGCTCTTTTGAAAGACACATGTTCTCGAACCATTGCTCATGCTCGCATTCCGACACGGGCCAAACCGTTCCCATCTTATCTCTCAGGTCTTTTCTGTTCACCCATTCATAGATCAGTGCCTTATCTTCTTTTTTCAAACCGCGCAGTTTTACGATCTTTCCCTCGATCATGTCCATTCCTCTCTTACCTCAGGCACCTTTTATGATTGCTCCTGCAATCCGTTTCGCGCCGTTTCCGTCCACAAGTGACTGCATTTTCCGCGTAAGGCTTTCCCTAACGCCGGAATCAGTCAGTTCTTTTATTTTTTCAAACACGTGATCCAATGCCACGTCCATGCCGTCCCTTACGTCACCGGCATAGGGCATGATGTCAAGACGGTCAAACGCCTTACACTGCTCCAACTGATTATCCGCCATTCCGTAGGTGATTCCAGGCGTCCCGCAGGCACAGGCCTCATAGAGCGTCATGCCGCCTGCCAAAACGGCAAGGTCTGCATTCCATAGGAGCTCACTCATTTTGTTTGTATTCACGTAAATCTTAATCTGATCGTTCTCTAAACGCCTTAATTCTTCCTTCCTGGCATTCAATGCGCCAACAATCACTTCAAACCCAACGTCACTTAAGACAGGTTCCTCCTCCCATCTTCTAAGAAAACAACCCAAAAAGTCATAGGGATCACTGCCTCCGGATGAGATCAAAATGGTTTTTAATGATTGGTTTGTTTGTTTTTTAGGCAGTCCCTGGAATTCCTTCCGGAGCGGCACAAAGGCAGGGCCTAAAAGGGCATTCCCGACGCATGCCATATAGTTGGGCGGTGCGATCATGCCATTGATCAGATTCTTGCAATATCCAAATCCCATATATCCCAATTCGTCAAAATAAGTGATGCTCACGTGGCGGCTAAGCTCCCGGAAATAGTTTTCCGTGACCTGATAGCTGTCTACCAGGATCTTTTGAATGCCATAACGCTCCAATAACTCCAGAAGCTTAGGCAATTCCTTTTCCTTTTCCTTCCAGTCGGCGTCAAGGATCTCAAGCTGCACGCCCTTATTTTCTAAGAAGGGTTTTATGCCATCGTCGGAAGAAATAAACAAGCACTCTTCTCCCATGGCCATGATTTCTTCCGCGATCACGAGACATCTGGTAATGTGTCCGGAAGCTATGATGTTGTTTACGTCAGCGCGAATGGCAATCATGATTTCTTCTCGATCATATCAAATGTCAACGGGGTTCCAAATGCAACGTCAACGCTGGCCTTCTTGCCGATAAACTCGGGGTAAAACTTAGGTTTTACGCCGGCAGCAGGCCTAACGGACTTCACGTTATCCCAAGTGAACGTCTCTCCCTTTTTGATCGGTGCAGACGCAAACAGGGATTTCCTATATTTTACGTTTCCTTCTTCCTGGCTGGTGGGACCGTATTTCACTTCTCCCACGGCCCTTTCCGCCTGACGGATGGCTTTCACCATCTCGGCGAACTCTTCCTTCTCCATGGAGAAGGCGGAATCTGGCGTTTGAATCTTTCTGCTTAGGCAAAAATGTTTTTCGATCACGCTGGCGCCGAGTGCCGTTGCGACAACGGGTCCAACGCTCCCAAAGGAATGATCCGAAAGACCGTACAGAACGCCAAAGCGTTCGCCCATGTCCTTCATTGTCATCAGTTTCATCTCATCCGTAACCGCGGGATAAGACACGGCGCAGCGAAGCAGGATAATGTCTTCATTCCCCTGATTTCTAATGGCATTTACCGCATCCCATATTTCTTCCTCAGTCCCCATGCCCGTGGACATGATGATGGGCTTGTGCTTTGAGGCAACGTACTCGATCAACGGCACGTCAACCAATTCCGGTGAAGCGATCTTATAAAACGGCACGTCCAGTTTTTCCAGATAATCAACCGCTGAATTGTCAAAAGGCGTGGAAAACATGTCGATCCCAACCTTTTTTGCCTCGGCAAACAATTCTTCATGCCATTCCCAGGGCGTATAGGCAAGGCTATAGAGCTGATGTAGCGTATTCTCTTTCTGCCAGGGACCGCTTGTGATCTTAAAATAGGGATTGTCACAATCCAAGGTGATCGTATCGGCCGTGTAGGTCTGAATCTTAACGCAATCAGCGCCCGCTTCCTTGGCAGCATAGATAATGTCTTTCGCTCTTTGCAGGTCTCCGCCGTGATTGGCGCTCATTTCCGCAATGACGTAAACCGGGGAACCTTCCCCTACCATTGTCTGATTTAATCTGATCTTCATGAATTTTTTTCCTTCATCATGGCATATTTGATCTCTGCGATCTTCCAGTCCTCAAGCGTGTCTATGTCCTGCACTTCAGATTCCGGGAAAACCTGTGCATAGGTTTTTTCCGTCACTAGGGAACCCTTTTCCAGAAAGGTTGCCGTCTTAAAGCAACAATATTGACCGCAATCATGATAATAAGGCTCCAAGTCCTGGCTGCGGCAATTCTTGTATTCCTCGTGAAAGAAGCCAAGCTTTCCGTCACGTACGTAAAAAGCGCGCTGCGGCGGGAAGGAAAAACGAACCACGGGCAACACGGAATCCGCATCCATATCCCTCAAAAGCTTCATTCCGTCCCGGAGCTTCCCAGCCGTGATAAACGGCGCCGTCGGATAGATCACGGCCGCCTCCGTAAAGGTCATGCCCCTCTTTTGATACTCCGTCAGTACCTCCCGGATCGCATCAGCCGTCGTTGCATAATCAGAAGAGGTTTCCTCGCTTCTCATGAAAGGAACCTTTGCTCCGGCCTTTCTAGCGATTTCGGCAATCTCTACGTCATCCGTTGAAACCATGACTTCATCAAAGGCTTCTGAGGCAATGGCTGCCTCAATTCCGTAACATAGAATGGGCTTTCCCATGAATTCCTTAATGTTTTTATGCGGGATCCGCTTACTTCCGCCCCTGGCGGTGATAATTGCTATCGTACTCATTCTTCTTCCTTGATCTTTTCGTTTAATTCGCTAAAGGTATAATTGTTTTTGTCAGAAATAATGGCGTATGTCTCATTCTTTCCAAGATTAAACAGCATGTCAAAGATGGAAAGATACGGCACAAACGGGCGGAATGCCTGACGGTACTGAACGCCCTTGTAATCAAGATACCAGTGGTTTAAGCCTTCCTTCGTAAAGGACGGTATGTCCACGTAATTCTCGCTTCCCTTGTTGGAAAGGTAGGTATCACATTGCAGCTTCTTAGTCATGTCGACGAGAAGATCCGTCTTTGCACCCTCAAACTGGAAATCCGTGTCATAGTAAATTTCCGTCTTGATCCCTAGGTCCTTCAGGATAAAGTTCATGACGTAAATGTCTAATTCGTTTAAGGAATTCCATTCCTTGGAATAGAGATCCTCAAAGAATCCAATATAGTCATTGTAAAAAGGCGTTTTCTTGTAATTTAACTGGATCGTGGATAAATGCTTTTGGCGCCAGTTCTCCGTATTGTTGATCTGGGCCTCCGAAATCTTCTGGTCAAACTTCCCCTTCGTCAATACCGGAACGGTCAATACGATCTCGCCATTCGCGCCGCGAAGGCGGTTACGGTTCTGCCAGCTCTTTTTCTCCAACTGAACGTTGCTAACGTAAATAAACTTATCTGAAAATAGAATTTTGCCGATCAATCCCGGATAGGGTAAATAATTCGGCTGGTGACCACTCAAAATCATTTTTAGGGCCTGTCCTTTCTGTATTATTTTGCTTCGGTCTTAGCAGGAGTATCCTTCAAATGCACGTCCATCTGAGGGAACGGAATCTCAATGCCATTCTTGTCAAGCGTAAGCTTTGCCTTCTCCGTGAGATCCCACTTTGCTGGCCAATAATCAGCGCTCTTTACCCAACAATGCATCAAAAGCTTTACGCCGCTGTCTTCCAGCGCGTCAACCACAACCCGGATCACCTGCTCCTTTATGGTATATTCACTCTCTTCGAGCATCTCCTGCAATACTTCCTTCGCTTCCTGAATGTCAGAGCCATAAGAGATCTGCAGCGGAATGTCAATTCTTCTGGTCTTTTCCGCCGTAACGTTGGTGATGCTGTTGTTTGCCAGATTGCCATTGGGAAGCACGATCAGTTTATTGTCTACGGTCTGAAGCTTTGTGTAAATGATCTGGATCTCCGTTACAAAGCCCTCTTTACCTGTAGAATCAATGATGTAATCTCCTACCTTAAAGGGCTTGACCAACAGTATCAAAACGCCTCCTGCGAAGTTTGAGAGGCTTCCCTGGATGGCCAAGCCAATGGCTACGCCGGCTGAACCAAGCAAGGCAACGATGCTTGCCGCGTCAACTCCCAGCCTCGAAGCGATCATGAAAGCTAAAACGACGTAGAGCGCAACTCTCAGGAAAGAGATCACAAACGTGATGACGCCGCGTTCCGCCTTGGCTTTCTCCATCGACCTCTGAACCAGTTTAAGTACCACCTTGATCACGCGAATGCCGATCAGTAAAATGACGATGGTGATCAAGACGCGAAGCAATAATTGGATTACGGAACCGCTAACCCCAGTCGTAAAAAAAGCATCTAATTCTTCTTTTGTCAATTTAATCCACCTTCTTTGCCTTCTTGCCATCAAGCTTAGAGGATTCTTCCCGTACCAGATTCATGGCATCTGCCGTATTATTCTTGGCCTTTTCGAGATTTTCCTTCGCAAGCTTTTCGGCAATTTTCGCTTCTTTCATCTGTCTTTCCAGCAGGCGTGCACGCTCTGCCGCCTGAGACGCAGCGTCCTGTGCAAGCTTTTCCGCTTCCTGCGTGAGGCGAAGCGCTTCCTTCGCAGCGATCAGCGCCTTCATCTCTTCCCTGCGCTTTAAGTCTGCCTTGCTAAACGGCACGTATTCCAAGATCGTCATGGAAAGAGGCGCCATTTTTACCGTAATGGATTCCGCCCTGTCGTCCCACTCCACTTCCTGGGAAGAAATGGGTTTCGGATTTACCATGCCGCTTCCGTCATACTCCTTACTGTCCGTATTCAAAAGCTCCTTATACTTTCCGGGAATGGGAACGCCCGTCGTGATCACCTGCTCAATGCCTGAATAATTAGCGATCACCAAAAGCACGTCATTTTTATTCTTTCCTCTTCTTGCATAGGTCAGATAACAGTCATTTGCGGAAATGTTATTGATCCATTCAAAGCCGTCAGGGTCATTATCCAGTTCATATAAAGGCTTCTGGGTCTTATATAACGCGTTCAGATCCTTCATCAGCTTATTGACGCCCTGATGGCCGGGATACTCCAACAGATTCCACTCCACGGCGCGCTCTTCATTCCATTCGTCAAATTCTCCAACGTCCTGCCCCATGAAAAGAAGCTTTTTCCCAGGATGCGTCATCATAAATGCATAGGTAAGGCGCAGGTTCGCAAATTTCTGATCCCGCATCCCGGGCATTTTGCCCAACATGCTGGATTTACCGTGTACCACCTCGTCATGTGAGAATACAAGCATGAACTTCTCCGTATAGGCATAGATCATGCTGAAGGTTAACTCACCGTGATGATGCGCGCGGAAATAGGGATCATATTTAATATAATCCAAATAGTCATTCATGAAGCCCATGTTCCATTTGAGGTCAAAGCCCAGGCCATCCTCGTCGAGATCCCCGGTAACAAGAGGGAAGGCCGTACTCTCCTCAGCGATGGTCAAAACGCCGGGATTGCGCTTCTTCATAATGGAATTCAAGTGCTTGATCATCTCAATGGCTTCCAAGTTTTCCTTGCCGCCATAGATGTTCGGAAGCCACTCTCCGTCTTTACGGCCATAGTCCAAGTATAGCATGCTTGCAACGGCATCCATGCGGATACCGTCCGCATGATATTTCTCCACCCAGAACAATGCGTTGGCGATCAAGAAATTAGATACTTCCGGTCTTCCGTAATTAAACAGCAAGGTGCCCCAATGAGGATGAACTCCCTTTCTGGGATCTGCATGCTCATAAAGACAGGTTCCGTCAAAACCGGCGAGACCATAGTCATCCTTCGGAAAATGCGCGGGCACAAAGTCCAGGATCACGCCAATTCCGGCTTTATGTAATTCATTCACGAAATACATAAAATCTTCGGGCTTGCCGTATCGGGAAGTCGGCGCATAATAACCAGTCACCTGATAGCCCCAGGATGCGTCCAGGGGATGCTCCATGACGGGCATCAGTTCCACGTGAGTATATCCCATCTCTTTTACATATTTGATCACGCCGGCAGCGATCTCACGGTAATTGGGATAGGTCTCCTTATCTTTTCTTTCGAGTACGGAGCCGAGATATAATTCATAAACGCTAATGGGCGCGTCCTGTGCCTGAAACGTTTTGCGCTCCTTTATAAACTTCCGGTCTTCCCATTTGAAATCATTTAGATCCGTTATGACGGAAGCCGTGTTCGGCCTAAGCTGTGCAGCATTCGCATAGGGATCCGCCTTGAGGAACGTAATTCCGTTCTTAAGCTTCATTTCAAACTTATAGTTCGATCCAACGGGAACGCCAGGCAGAAACAGTTCAAAGATCCCGCCGTCATCTAATCTTCTCATCTGATGCACGCGTCCGTCCCAGTGATTAAAATCACCGACAACGCTGACGCGCATGCAATTGGGTGCCCAAACTGCAAACAAAACGCCTTCCACGCCGTCGATCGTCATGGGATGTGCGCCGAGCTTTTCATAGATCTCATAATGGATGCCGTTTCTAAACTTCTCCGTATCCTCTTTCGTGATCACGGGAGCAAAACGATAGGGATCCTCAACTTTCCATTCGCGGTCATCCTCTCCGATCACCTTAAAGTAATAGGAATCTACCTTTTTTGCAGGGATCAGCGCGGCAAAGAAGCCCATTTCATCCGCCAGTTCCATCTTGGCGTCATAGGCATAATCCGCGAACTTCCCCGTTTCCTTATCCTTTTCCTTTACCACCCAGTGGACGTACACTTCTTTTGCATTGGGAAAAAACGCCTGCACCAAAGTATTGTTTCCGGCCTTTTGCGTTCCAAGGATGCGATGTGGGTCTGCAGATTCCGAATATACGATTTCTTCGATCAGAGGCCAATTCATTACTTTATACAGTTTTTTATCCATACTTCTAACCCCTTTCCTTCCGACAGGTTCCTCTGCCACGTCGTCCTAGGTCAGTTTATTCAGATAAATCATGTAAGAAAAGTCCACTTCTAAGCTTGGGCTCAAACCAAGTCGACTTCGGAGGCATTAACCTGCCTGCGTCAGCAACTGCAAACAGCTCCTGGATGGAGGTGGGATACATGGAAAATGCCACGCTTCCGGGAATCTCTGCACATCTTCTCTCAAGCTCCTTCAAGCCCCTGATGCCTCCAATAAAGTCAATGCGCTTGTCCGTCTTGGGATCACCAATGCCAAGTATCGTGGAGAGAAGGTGATTTTGAAGAACGGAAACGTCCAGTCCCTCTACGGGATCATCGCTCAAGATCTCTTTCTTTGCCTTGAGGCAATACCATCTTCCCGACAGGAACATGCCAAATTCGCCTTTCTTCTTGGGGCTATAGGGCTTATCCTCATTTGGATCCTGCGTGATATCAAACATTTCGGAGATCTTAGCAAGGAATGCCTCTTCGGACAATCCGTTCAAATCCTTTACGAAACGATTGTAATCCAGGATTTTCAGCTCCTCGTCAGGGAACAGTACGGAAAGGAAATAGTTATACTCTTCGTTTCCGCTGAAGGAAGGATTTGCTTCCCTTCTCTTCTGGCCAACCTTTACGGCAGACGCGCATCTGTGATGGCCATCTGCGATATAGATTGCGGGAATCTTTTCAAATGCCTTCTGGATCTCGCTGATCACGTCGTCCTGATCGATCACCCAAACCTTGTGCGAAATGCCATCCTCTGAAACAAAGTCGCATGCGGGAGCCTTAGCCTTTTCCTCCGCAATGATCTCGCGAAGCTTTCCGCCTGCACGGTAAGCAAGGAAAATGGGGCCCGTCTGCATGTTGCATACGTCCACGTGGTTGATGCGGTCCAATTCCTTGTCTGCACGGGTATTCTCATGCTTTTTGATCACGTTATTCTGATAATCATCTATGGACGCACAGGCCACAATGCCGGTCTGGCTTCTTCCGTCCATCACCTGCTCGTAAAGATAATAGCAAGGCTTGTCTTCCTGAACAAATCTCCCCTCGGAAATCCATCCGCGGAGCATACTCTTTGCCTTTTGATAAACTTCCGGCGCATAGGTATCCACTTCGGAGCCAAACTGAGTCTCCGCACGGTCAATTGCGAGAAAGGATCCGGGATTCTGTTTTACTACTTCGCAAGCCTCATGGCGGTTGTAAACGTCATAAGGAAGTGCCGCGATTTCTTTTTCCCTGCCGGGAGCCGGACGAAATGCCTGGAAAGGTCTTACGTTTGCCATAATGATTCTCCTTTTTGCCATAAAATATTCCCATATAGTATATCAAAAAAACACTCTATGCACAACCTTCTTTTTGTGTTAATATATCTATGCGCAAAGGTTTCGGATCATGGCACGGCATTAGGGGTTGAATCATGATCCAAAGACGCTAAATGGGCGCCGGAAAGGATAAAAAAATGACAGACGAGAATAGAGAACTTTTGAAAAGAATCAACAAGTATGCGGAGGAAGTTTTGGGTGACATTGATCCCCAAAAGGTTCCTGTTTCCATGCAACTTGAAAAATTAAAGCCCGTGATGGAAACCATCGCAAAGGAAAAAGGAATGTCTCTCGAGGACGTGTTCATCCTCTACATGGATATTCAGAGCGAAGCTACCGTTGCCACCGACCAAAAGCTGCAGGATCAATTAAAAGATCTCAACATGGGCGGCGAGATGCCCCTCCTCTACAGAGACTGAATTCAATATTCGCTCTTACGGCCTTCCCTTTCTGGGGAAGGCTATTTTTATGCTTATTCACAACATTTTTGCCGTAGGACATTGGACCATTTTGTTTTCTTACCGCATGTTCTGAGTGCACCAAGTGCTCGCGGGCGGATTTGGGCCGGCATGGGATTCAGAACAATTAGCCGGCAGCACTTAGCGAACCAACGACCGATAAGACGAAACCCGAGATTTATAATCGAGGGTGAGTCTTTGCCGAGGGCGGAAGGTGAGCTTAGTGCAGTCCGTGCCGTTCTGAGTCCCATGCCGGCCCCAATCCGCCCTTCGCGATACCTCATGCCTTCATCGGAACGTACCGTGAGAAAACAAGAAAATCATAAAAAAAGCCTTCCCGGGAAAGGGAAGGCCTCTTGATAATTACGATTTATTTTACGATGCGAACGCGGTAAACGCCTTCAAGCGCTTCCAGGCTGCTTACGATGTCAGCGGGAACGGGTGCTTCCACGTCACACATGGTGTAAGCGTAATCTCCGCGAGACTTGTTAGTCATGTTGGTGATGTTGATGTTCTTCTCACCAAATGCACCAGTGAACTTCGTGATCATGTTCGCGATGTTCTTGTGGAAGATTGCGATGCGGCCTGCCGCAGTGCAAACGCCCATGTCACATGCGGGATAGTTTACGCTATTGCGGATGTTACCGTTCTCAAGGTAATCGGTGATCTCCTGTACTGCCATGATCGCGCAGTTGTCTTCGCTCTCCTCGGTGCTTGCGCCAAGGTGAGGGATTACGATGCATCCAGGCTGACCAGCGGTGGTAGGATTCGGGAAATCGGATACGTAGCGAGCGATCTTGCCGTTCTTGATGCCCTCAAGCACGTCTGCCTCATTGCAAAGCAGGTCTCTTGCAAAGTTGAGGATGACAACGCCATTCTTCATCTTTGCAATTGCTTCTCGGTTGATGCTTCCCTTGGTGGAATCCAACAGGGGAACGTGAATGGTGATGTAATCACAATCAGCGTAGATGTCGTCTACGTTGATTACGTGCTTAACGGATCTGGAGAGCTGCCATGCTGCATTAACGGAAAGATAAGGATCGTAGCCGTATACTTCCATGCCAAGGCTGATCGCAGTGTTTGCAACCTTTGCACCGATGGCACCAAGGCCGATAACGCCAAGCTTCTTGCCCATCAGCTCGGTTCCTGCGAAGTTCTTCTTCTCCTTCTCAGCGGTCTTTGCGATATTCTCGTCATCCTTGTTAACCTTAACCCACTCAATGCCGCCTACCACGTCTCTTGCAGCAAGCAGCATGCCTGCGATCACAAGCTCTTTTACACCGTTAGCGTTTGCACCGGGGGTGTTGAAAACAACGATACCCTTTTCTGCGCACTTGTCCAGAGGAATGTTGTTGGTGCCTGCGCCTGCTCTTGCTACTGCAAGAAGGCTGTCGGGAAGCTCCATCTCATGCATGGATGCGCTTCTAACCAGAATACCCTCTGCCTCGTTTACGTTCTGCGTCATCTCATATTGAGCAGAAAAATTCTTAAGCCCAACCTGGGCAATGGGATTTAAGCAATGGATTTTCATTATGCATTCTCCTCTTCAAACTTCTTCATGAACTCAACAAGCTTCTGAACGCCTTCGATGGGCATTGCATTGTAGATGGATGCTCTCATGCCGCCAACGGTTCTGTGGCCTTTCAGGTTTACAAATCCTGCAGCGGTTGCTTCCTTAACGAACTTCGCGTCCAGCTCCTCGTTGCCGGTTACGAAAGGAACGTTCATCAGGGATCTGTCTTCCTTGCGAACGGTGCCCTTGAAGAGTTTGCTCTCGTCAAGGAAATCATAGAGAACCTTAGCCTTAGCCTCGTTGCGCTCCTTCATTGCCTGAAGTCCGCCCATCTTCTTGATCCACTTGAATACCTTGCCGCAAATATAGATTCCATATGCGGGAGGAGTGTTGTACATGCTGCCGTTGTCAGCATGAATCTTATACTTTAACATGGTAGGAGTTCCGGGAAGGGTATCCTCGGTGATCAGATCCTCGCGGATGATCACGATAACAACGCCTGCAGGTCCGATATTCTTCTGAACGCCGCCGTAGATCACGCCATACTTGGTAACGTCAACGGGCTCGGAAAGGAAACAGCTGGATACGTCTGCAACCAGGGTCTTGCCCTTCGTGTTAGGCAGAGTCTTAAACTTTGTTCCGTAAATGGTATTGTTCTCGCAGATGTAAACATAGTCTGCATCCTCGCTGATGGGAAGATCGGAACAATCAGGGATGTAAGAGAAGGTCTTGTCCTCGGAAGAAGCGATCTTGTTTGCCTTACCATAGATCTGAGCTTCCTGATATGCCTTCTTTGCCCACTGACCGGTTACAATGTAATCAGCAACCTTGTTCTTCATCAGGTTCATGGGGATCATTGCGAACTGCTGGCTAGCGCCGCCCTGAAGGAATAATACCTTGTAATTGTCAGGGATGTTCATCAATTCGCGAAGATCAGCTTCCGCCTCATCAATGATTGCCTGATATGCCTTGGAACGATGGCTCATCTCCATTACGGACATGCCAGTTCCCTTGTAATCAAGCATCTCGTCAGCAGCTTCCTTCAATACCTCCTCGGGCAGAACCGCAGGACCTGCCGAGAAATTGTAAACTCTTGCCATAACTTTCTCCTCCTGTTATATGCGGATTATTTCATTAGTTAATAGAATATTCTTTCTTGACTATAAAGTCAAGACTTTAGTTATTTAAATTGCTAAAAACTTTTTTGGATTACTTAAAAATCAAAACCGGCGTGCCAATCTCCGCCTGTTCGAAGATAATGTCCGTCGTCTCGTCCGGCATGTTAACGCATCCGTGAGAACCGTTTCTCTTATAGGTTTCGCCGCCAAACTCTGATTTCTTACGCCAGTTGGCGTCATGAAGGCCGATCCCTTTATACACCGGCATCCACCTTCTTACGAAGGAAGCATATCCGGGACCACGCAGAATGCGATTTTTATATTTCCCCTGGATGCAGAAGACGCCTTCGGGCGTACCGTGCTTAGTTCTTAGGTTTCCCGTAACCACTCCCGAAGTCACCAAAAGCTCTCCATCCTTGTAAAAATAAATCGTTTGCTCGGTCATGTCGACTTCAATGTAGGTTCCGCCAATGTCATCCAGTCCTCTAACAAGCGTTTCATGAAGATATTTGGGCACGTGGGAGGATTTGAGCACGCGAAGCATTTTATCGCTTAAGACCTCACGGAAATACTCCTGCTCTGCCTTGACGTCGATCTCCGTTCCAAAATTGCCTCCCGGAACGATCACCACGTCTCCAGATTCACGGCTCGTCTGCAACTCACGATCTTTGCCGTAGGTATGATAGCGTTCACACAGCTCTGCGATCATTTCGTCCGCTGCTTCCAGGTCATAATAATACTGACCGTTCTCATCCTTCAGCGGATTGCCCTTTTCATCCTTAGCGATCAGCTTGCTCATGGTGCTTTCGTCAAACTGGATCTGTTCCGCTCCCATGTCATAGATCAGGCCGCATTTTTCCATGGATTTCAGTTCTCTCCATGTGTCAAAGGTATCTTTTTGCGAGTCCGTCATCTCATAATCATAATAGCAGTCTGCATTCTTTAGGTTCACCGCATTGGTGCCGTTAGAGATCGCGCTGACCAGTTCAGACAAGCCCTTATTCACTTCCAAATGTCCGTCAAGAGTACTGGTGAGTTCATAACCGCCGCCATCGTCATACTTCATCTCCAGGATTGGCTGGGCCTCCTCCGCCTTTACGATGGGCAAGCCATTCCACCACTCCGAAACCTTCTCCTCGGCAAAGGAGATGACCGCGTCTCCGGGATCAATGACCGTTGTGCTTCCGGCTTCCGCCATCCATCCGTTGGTTTTTTGTCCGTTTAGCGATCTGGTCAAGGCTTCAGAATAATCATAGCTAAGAGAAGCATTCTTTAGGTTATAAGAATACTCCTGGCCATTCGCGTCTACGACCACAACCTCGGGAATCTCCAGCTTGCTCACCATCTCCTGATTGACGTCCTCCACGGTCCTTCCGGTACAGTAGACGCCGTCAATCCAGGTGTTGGGAGCATATCTGTCACGAAAGTATTGCGTAGCGGCTGAATTTCCAACAAAACCGAGAACTCCTAAGCATGCCACGGATCCAATCAAAATGAAAATCCACTTTTTCTTCATGGGTCTCCTTAAATTTACTGCTCTCTCTTCTTAAGATCATCTCCGTCAAACACTTCACTGATCGGAGCTCCTGCAGGAACCATCGGGAATACCTTGTCATCTTCAGGGATCATGACTTCGATCAAAACCGGAGCCTTCAATGCGATCGCTTTTTCAATGGCAGGTGCCACCTCTTCTTTTTTCGTTACGCGGATTGCCTCGCATCCAAGTCCTTCCGCAACTTTGCAGAAATCAACCTTATCGTTCAAAATCGTCTGGGAATAACGCTTGCCATAGAACAGCGTCTGCCACTGACGAACCATACCGAGCACGTGATTGTTGATCACGATCTCAATGACGGGAATGTTATAACGGCTGGCAGTTGCAAGCTCATTCATGTTCATTCTAAAGCATCCGTCACCGGCAATGTTCACGCAGATCTTGTCAGGCTGGCCAACCTGTGCTCCGATGCAGGCGCCAAGGCCATATCCCATGGTGCCAAGGCCGCCGGAGGAAAGGAAGGTTCTGGGCTGCGTGTATTTATAATACTGAGCGGCCCACATCTGATGCTGGCCAACGTCCGTCGTAATGATTGCCTGTCCCTTAGTAATGCGGTCAAGCTCCTCGATCACGTAAGGGCAGGAAAGAACCTCATTTTCATATTTCATGGGATACTTTTCCTTCAATTCCTTTACGTGAGCCATCCACTCAGAATGATCCATTTTACCGAGTTTTGCATTCAAATCCTTCAGCACAAGCTTCAGATCACCCAGCAATGCGGCATCAGCACGGATGTTCTTGTTGATCTCCGCTTTGTCAACGTCTACGTGAATGATTTTTGCCCCCTCAGCAAAGCGTTTGGGATTACCGGTCACGCGATCGGAAAATCTAGCGCCAAGCGCAATGAGCAGGTCACATTCGCTTACGCCCAGATTGGATGCCTTGGTTCCGTGCATGCCGATCATGCCGGTATAACGCTCACTGTATCCGTCAAACGCACCCTTTCCCATTAAGGTATCGCATACGGGGGCATCGATCAGTTCAGCAAGCTCTGCAACCTCTTTGGATGCGCCGGAGATCACCGCACCGCCGCCAAGATAGATGAAAGGCTTCTTTGCATTCTTGATATACTCAAGTGCCTTTTCCATCTCTGCTTCTTCATAACAAACCTTGGGGTCATATACCCTGGGTTCTTCAGGCTCATATTCACAGGTTGCCGCGGTCACGTCCTTAGTAATGTCCACAAGAACGGGACCGGGGCGGCCAGTTTTCGCAATGTGAAAGGCTTTTCTGATGGTGATGGCCAAGTCTTCCACCTTTTTAACGATGTAATTATGCTTTGTGATCGGCATGGTCACGCCTGCAATGTCTACCTCCTGGAAGGTATCCTTGCCAAGCAGGGGCAATGCCACGTTTGCAGTGATGGCAACCAGGGGAACGGAATCCATGTAAGCAGTTGCGATGCCGGTGACCAAATTGGTGGCGCCGGGGCCAGAGGTTGCAAGGCATACGCCAACCTTTCCGGTAGCCCTTGCATAGCCGTCAGCCGCATGTGCCGCACCCTGCTCATGGCTCGTCAGTACGTGACGAATTTCATCACTGTGCTTATATAATGCGTCATACACGTTCAGGATCGTACCGCCGGGATACCCGAACACGGTGTCTACGCCCTGTTCCTTCAAACATTGAACTACAATTTCTGAACCATTCAAAAGCATTTTCGTTTCTCCTTGTATTCTAAAGTTGTCTGAATTACTTCTTGGGAACTTCAAGAACGGCACCTCTGTTGCCGCTGGTCACTAGCTCATGATATCTTGCAAGGTAACCCGTCGTTACGCGAGGCTCTCTGGGCTGCCATTTTGCACGGCGCTCAGCAAGCACTTCGTCAGATACAAGCACGTCAAGCTTGTTTGCAGGAATGTCCACGCGAATGATATCCCCTTCTTCAACAAGGGCGATAGGGCCGCCAACGGCTGCCTCAGGCGATACGTGTCCGATGGATGCACCTCTGGAAGCTCCGGAGAAACGTCCGTCCGTGATCAGTGCCACGGAGGATCCAAGTCCCATGCCGGCAATGGCTGAAGTAGGATTCAGCATCTCTCTCATGCCAGGACCACCCTTCGGTCCCTCATAACGGATCACCACAACGTCACCGGGAACGATCTTGCCGCCCTTGATCGCTGCGATTGCATCCTCTTCACAGTCAAATACTCTTGCAGGTCCTTCATGAACCATCATCTCAGGAACAACTGCGGAACGCTTTACAACGCCGCTGTCAGGAGCCAGATTACCCTTCAATACTGCAATTCCGCCGGTCTCAGAATAAGGATTCTCAACGGGACGGATTACTTCAGGATCCATGTTTACGCAATTCTTGATGTTCTCGCCGATGGTCGTTCCGTTAACGGTCATGCAATCAAGATTCAGCAGATTCTTCTTGGTCAATTCATTCATTACCGCATAAACGCCGCCCGCCTCGTTCAGGTCCTCCATGTAAGTAGGACCGGCAGGTGCCAAATGGCAAAGGTTCGGGGTCTTTGCGGAAAGTTCGTTTGCAATGTCAAGGTTCAAGTCAACGCCAGCTTCCTTCGCTATTGCGGGAATGTGAAGCATGGTGTTGGTGGAGCATCCAAGTGCCATGTCTACGGTCAAGGCGTTCAGGAATGCATCCTTCGTCATAATGTCACGGGGCTTGATATTCTTCTCAACAAGCTCCATGATCTTCATGCCGGCATGCTTTGCCAGGCGGATTCTGTCTGAATATACGGCAGGAATGGTTCCGTTGCCGCGAAGGCCCATGCCGATCGCTTCCGTCAGGCAGTTCATGGAGTTTGCAGTGTACATTCCGGAACAGGAACCACAGGTAGGACAAACCTTTTCCTCATACAGGCAAAGCTCTTCCTGCGTCATCGTGCCCGCTTCCACGCTTCCTACTGCCTCGAAGATGGAGGAAAGGCTTCTCTTCTTTCCGTGAATGCGTCCAGCCAGCATCGGACCACCGGACACGAAAATGGTGGGGATGTTCAGTCTTGCGGCTGCCATCAAAAGTCCGGGTACGTTCTTGTCACAGTTCGGAATGCAAACCAAACCGTCAAAGCCATGCGCCAGAGCCATACACTCGGTGCTGTCCGCGATCAGGTCACGCGTTACCAGGGAATACTTCATGCCAACGTGTCCCATTGCAATACCGTCACATACGGCAATCGCAGGGAACATGATGGGAGTACCGCCAGCCATGGCCACGCCCATCTTAACGGCCTGTGCGATCTTATCCAGATTCATGTGGCCGGGAACGATCTCATTATAAGAGCAAACAACGCCGATGAGGGGACGCTTTCTCTCCTCCTCGGTATAACCCAGTGCGTTAAAGAGGCTCCTGTGCGGTGCCTGCGCATTACCAACCTTTACGGAATCACTTCTCATACTTTTTTCTCCTTCTTTCTTATGACTTCCACGCTTTGGGAAGGCTTTATTTAATACGTTCGGTGATGAGGTCGCCCATCTTGGAGCAGCCAACCTTGGTGCATCCGTCAGACATAATGTCTCCGGTTCGGAAGCCGTCCTGAAGCACCTGCTTTACGGCAGCGTCGATCGCATCCGCTTCCTTGTCAAGGTCGAAGCTGAATCTGAGCATCATGGATGCACTGAGGATCGTCGCAATGGGATTTGCGATATCCATTCCAGCAATGTCGGGAGCAGAACCGTGGCTCGGCTCGTACAGACCAAATTTCGTGTCATTCAAGCTTGCGCTGGAAAGCATTCCAATCGATCCGGTCACCATGCTGGCCTCATCAGAAAGAATGTCGCCAAACATGTTCTCCGTCAGGATCACGTCGAACTGCGCGGGATCCTTCACCAGCTGCATTGCACAGTTGTCAACGAGCATATGCTCCAACGTCACCTCGGGATAATCCTTTGCCACCTCTTCCACGACCTTTCTCCAAAGTCTGGAAGAATCCAGCACGTTCGCCTTGTCAACGCTGGTCACCTTCTTACGGCGCTTCATTGCCACGTCGAAGCCTTTGATGGCAATGCGGCGGATCTCGTTTTCATCATAAGTCAAGGTATCAATGGCCTTCAGAACGCCATTCTCTTCAACGGTCTTTCTCTCTCCAAAATAAAGACCGCCTGTCAATTCTCTCATGATCAGCATGTCAAAGCCCTTACTGCTGATCTCCTCCTTTAGGGGGCATGCTCCGGAAAGCTCTTCATATAGGACTGCGGGACGAAGGTTCGCAAACAGGTTTAATGCCTTTCTGATCTTTAACAGTCCAGCTTCCGGTCTCAGGTTCGGGGGAAGCTTGTACCAAGGGGAAGTCGTCGTGTTGCCGCCAATGGAACCCATCAAAACGGCGTCTGCAGCCTTCGCCGTGGCAATGGCCTCATCCGTCAGGGGTACCCCGCAGGCGTCAATGGACGCGCCGCCCATCAAAATGTCAGTGAAATTCATTTTGTGGCCGTAAACCTCAGCCACCTTGTTCAGTACTTTCTTTGCTTCCGTGACGATCTCAGGACCAATTCCGTCTCCCGGAATGCAGGTAATCTTCAATTCCATCCCGTTCACTCCTTTTCATGCCATATGTATATTTATACATTCATAATATTTTACCTTATTTCCCTCAAGATTTCAACTAAAAAAAAGGACAACGCCAAAAGCGTCGTCCTTTCCCTTAATTTTGCTTATTCATTCGCCTTTTCAACCTTTGCAATGGCTGATTTATCCATGGGAATGCGGCAGTTTTTGTTGTTTCCGAACTCAACGATCACGGTGTCGTCCGTGATGTCAATGATGATTCCGTAGAATCCGGAAGTCGTCATAACGCAATCACCCAGCTCCAAATTAGAGAGCATAGTTGCCACGCGCTTTTTCTCCTTGCTGTTGGGACGTAAAATAAAAAACCAAAATGCCAAGAAAAGCAGGCCGTACATAATGATCATGCTTCCAATGCTGCCCCATCCGGCCGCAGCCATGTCAGCCTCTGCTGTCAAAAATATTGCCATAATGAATCCTCCGTTAAAAATCATTTACAAACAATAGTAATCATACACGTAAACAGGCATTTCGTCAAGGTTTAAAACCAGATTCCAAGACGTGATTTTCCCATGCACGTTAATCCAGCGGCGTTGCCATCCCCTCTAGCTTACGCTTTTTATATGCGGCAAACTCGCCCTTGTCTAAGCTGTCCCGGATCTCTTCCATCATCTTATTGTAAAAAAACAAATTGTGAAGCACGCACATCCTCATGCCAAGCATTTCCTTGGCCTTTAACAGATGCCTTACGTAAGCGCGGCTGTATCTGCGGCACGTCGGGCACTGACAGCCTTCCTCAATGGGTCTGCCGTCCAGTTCGTATTTCGCGTTAAACAGATTGATCTTGCCGTGATTCGTGTAAAGGTGTCCGTGGCGTCCATTCCGGGTCGGATACACGCAGTCAAAGAAATCAACGCCCCGTTCCACGGCCTCGAGAATGTTTGCAGGCGTTCCCACGCCCATCAGATAAGTCGGCTTCTCCTTGGGCAGATAGGGAACCACTTCTTCAAGTACGTGGTACATCTCCTCATGGCTTTCGCCAACCGCCAGCCCGCCTATCGCATAACCGTCAAGATTAAACTCCGATATGCGCTTTGCATGTTCGATCCTTACGTCGTCAAAGATTGCGCCCTGGTTAATGCCAAACAAAAGCTGGGACGGATTCACCGTATCCTCCAGGAAATTCAGTCTTGCCATTTCCTTTTTGCATCGCTCCAGCCATCTGGTCGTTCTCTCGACGGAAGCCTGAACGTAGGCCCTTTCCGCCTTGCTGGAGGGACATTCGTCAAAGGCCATGGCGATGGTGGAACCAAGGTTTGACTGGATCTGCATGCTTTCTTCCGGCCCCATGAAAATCTTCCTGCCATCAATATGGGAATTAAAGAAAACGCCCTCTTCCTTTATCTTTCGGAGTCCTGCCAGGGAAAACACCTGGAATCCGCCGGAATCCGTAAGAATGGGCTTTTTCCAGCTCATAAACTGATGCAGGCCGCCAAGCTGCTTGATGATCTTATCACCAGGTCTTACGTGCAGGTGATATGTGTTTGAAAGCTGTACCTGCGTACCAATTCCTTCCAGATCCTCCGTCGACACGGCGCCCTTAATGGCCGCCACGGTCCCCACGTTCATAAAAACCGGTGTCTGTATCGTTCCGTGAACCGTCTCAAATTCCGCACGTTTTGCCCGTCCCTCTTGCTTCAAAATCCTATATTCCGCCATAAATATGTTCTCCGTTCAAAATAATCCCGCCCAAACGGCGTTCCCTTCGTACAATCAGCCCTTTGCGCTGACACAAAGGGCTGACCGATCAAACCTCCAATAAATTATCAACGTTCGTCTTATCCACGATCTTTGACCTGCAACTCATGAACTCAGAAGGCAGTGCCTCTCCGGTAACCAACGAATTATACATCCAGATAACGGGGTCGTGTCCCTGTCCAAACGGATCCTGTCCGATAGCCGCCACAATGATTCCCTTTTTGATGTATTGGAAGATTCCCTGCGTATGATCATATACCACAAGCTTGATCTTTAAGCCGCTGTCTTCCACGGCCTTTGCAACGGCTTCTGGATTTCCCGTCGTAACGTAGATTCCCGTCAGGTCAGGATGTTCCTTCAGATACTCCGTCGTCTGCGTATAAGCTTCCTCCGGATAAAGAGCTCCCATTTCAGTAAAAATCTCGATCTTATTATAGTTTTCAAAATACTCTTGAAATACGTCACTTCTTATGCGGGCCTGGTCAAGTTCCCTGCTTCCTTCAAAAATCAGAACCTTCCCCTTTTTCCCTATCGCATTTATCATAAGCTTTGCGGCAAGCAACGCTGCCTCTGCGGTATCGGGCTGGAAGATCGCCTGTCTAAGGTTGGTGCTGCTCGTGTCCGTATTAATCACGTAAACCTTTTTCCCCTTTGCCACTTCCGCTTCCAACTGCTCATCAATTGTGCCAACAAGGAATCCCGGCATAACGTATCCATCAAAATCTTCCTTCATCATACGTTCCATCATCCCTGGCATTTCCTGCGTCATGACGTCCCATTTGGGGAAATAGGCATATCTGACGATTGCACCATGGGATTCCAGCTCTTTCTTTGCATATACGGTTCCTCGGCGAACGGCATGCCAGAAATCATTGTCATCAATGCAGAATACGCCAATTCTGATCTTCTTTGCCGCCTTCTTTTTCACGGGTTCCACCGCTGTCGTGAACTGACGCAGCAGCTGCTCCAAATCGCTAAGCATCTGATTTAAGTTTCCGGCGTTATCGATAATATTCTGCGACACCTCTGAAGTCTGTTCGGAAACCTGGGAGATCTCCTGCGTACCGGAAGTGATCTCCTCGGAAGTGTAATATGCCTGTGCGGCACGGTTCTTCGTCACTACGGAATTCTTTGTGATCTCGTCGATCTCCGTCAAAATGATCTTCGTCTTCTCATTGATGACGCCAGCCTGACGGTCGATGTCACGGAAGGAAGCACTGACTGCGTCAAATTCCTTCCTGCCCTCATCAAACACCTCAACGCATCCCTGCAGGCACTCTGCAACCTGGTCGCTGCTCTCGATAATGTTGTCGAGGATGCCGTTGATCGTCCCAATGCCTTGCTGGGTTTTGGCTGACATCACACCCATCTCTTTCGCAACAACGGCAAAACCGCTCCCCGCGGAGCCAACCCTTGCCGCCTCGATGGAAGCATTCAGCGCAAGCATCTTCAAGGATTCACTGATACTTACGATAAAGGCACCGATCTCATTGATCTCATTGATCTTATCGTTAAACTCCTCCAAGATCTTTTCACTCCGGTCCAGATTCTCCGAAACCGTCGTCATCTTGTTTTCATAATTCTCCATGCTGGCAACGCCTGACTGACAGCTCTCAACCGTAAGCGTAAGCAAGTCTCCTATCTCATTCATGGAACCGTCGATCTCCGTCAATTTCCCGGTATTGTCCTCGATCAGATCCAGGCAGGATTTCACCAGTTCCAGCTGTTCCTCAACCTTATCCACCACGCTCGCAAGGCTCTCCGTAATCCTTTGACTGCCCTCCCGGTTTAAGTCTGCGCCGCGAGACAACACGTCGATGGAATCCGACAGAATCACGACGTTATTCTTGGTGGACTCCAAAAAAGTCAACATATTATTCTTGATGACGTTTAACGCGCTTGCAAGGGAGGCCATGGAATCCCTTCTGTTCATGCTGACTTCAACGTCATCCAGATCCATGCGGCGCTTTTTGATCAGCTCCGCCTGCTTCATTAATTCTTTTTTGCGCGTCCAGTCCATCAAAAGATATAACACTAATACAATAATGATAATGGCTTCAAATACGATAAAGAATATTTTCATACGTTTTACCCCCATTATTACAATAATTATATCATTATTTCCAGTTTTTTTCAATGAATTTTATGGAATCCTTTCTTGCCACAAGCCCCAAAATAGAATATAATTATTAGCGTTTACGAAGTATTTACGCCATTACCCGATGATTACGGGATACAGAAAGGAAACCAACATGGCTGGATCATCATTTGGTACCATTTTCAAAATCACGACCTGGGGCGAATCCCACGGAAAGGCACTTGGCGTCATTGTTGACGGCTGTCCTGCCGGCCTTGCGCTTTCCGAAAGCGACGTTCAGGCCTATCTTGACCGCCGCAAGCCCGGCACCAGCGCCCTTACTACGCAGCGAAAGGAAGACGATCTCGTCGAGATCCTGTCCGGCGTGTTTGAAGGGAAAACAACCGGCACGCCCATCTCCATGATCGTCCGCAACACCTCCCAGATCTCAGCCGATTATTCCGACGTGGCCTCCTACTACCGTCCTGGCCATGCCGATTATACTTTTGACCAAAAATACGGCTTCCGTGATTATCGCGGCGGCGGCCGATCCTCCGGACGCGAAACCATTGGCCGCGTTGCTGCCGGCGCCATTGCCAGCAAGCTTCTTGTTGAACTCGGCATCACCGTAAAGGCTTATGCGAAATCCATTGGTCCCATTGAAATCGATCCCGCAAATTTTGACGAATCCCTTCGTCTTACCACTCCCACCTGCATGCCTGATGCTATTGCAAACGAAAAGGCTGTTGCCTATCTGGCAAAGTCCCGTGAAGAAATGGATTCCGTTGGCGGCTGCATGGAATGCGTCGTGGACGGACTTCCGGCGGGCGTCGGCGATCCCGTGTTTGAAAAGCTTGATGCCAATCTTGCAAAGGCAATCATGTCCATCGGCGCCGTAAAAGCCGTTGAGATTGGCGACGGCGTCCTCGTATCCAAGAAAAAAGGCAGCGAGAACAACGATGCCTTTCTATCCGGAACCGGCATCGGTTCTCCTGCCATCACCAAGGCTACAAACCATGCCGGCGGCATCCTCGGAGGAATCAGCGACGGATCGCAGGTCATTCTTCGCGCTCACGTAAAGCCCACGCCCTCCATTTATCAAAAGCAGCGCACGGTGAACCAGAACGGCGAAGAAATTGAGATTCAGATCAAAGGCCGACATGATCCCATCATCGTTCCCAGAGCCGTAGTCGTCATGGAATGCATGACCGCAATTACCATTTTAGATGCCATGTTGGTTGGCGCGAGTTCAAAGCTAACCACCCTAAAAGATATTTATCAACAATAATGCTTCATGAAAAAGCCCCTTCAAGCGAAGGGGCTTTCCATCTGTCAATTCATGTTTTGCTGCTTTTTCTCATACCGCTTTTTTAACTGCTGATTCAAGACTGCCGTGTGCTTGCGGTCAACCAAATAATGCACCATGCCAACAAAGAAATAAATGCCGCCTACCGCGAGGAGAATCACGAAAAACGATAACGGCGTCAACTCACACCATTCAAACTTGATGATCAATCCTAACGTAATAAAAAACATTAGAATAAAATGCAATACCCAAAGAGCGAATGACAATCTGACGTCGGACGGATCTATGCAAAGGAAAATGGCCGTCGGCAATGCAGTAACAAATGCGCATAACAATATTTGCCATATCATTCCGTTTCCAACGTCTCGCCCGGAAGCGGACAAATAAATGGCGGCGCTAATGGTCAGACCAGTTGTTGTGTTTACAAAATAATGCAATAGGGAAACAAAGAATTCTTTTATCATGCTTCCACCTCCTGCCCGCTAAGTTTCGATTTCAGATTACGAACGTACTGCCTGGAGATCAAGATTTTTTCACCATTTTTCAAATGCGCCTCCAGTTTACCGTTAAACATCGTCGTAAGATAATCAATCTTCTCCATGTTTACGATCAGGGACTTGGAACAACGCATAAAATCAAAGGGGCTGAAAATTTCCTCCAGCTCATACAATTTATTCTTTATTTCATAGACCTCTGAATTACAATACGCAAAAACGCGGTTCTCATTCGCCTCAAAATAATATACGTCCTGATAATTCAGTCGAACAATCTTCTCATCGACGTACCCAGTCAGCTCCGTGTTTGCCGTTTGGAAGGCAAGCAAAGTGGAAATCAGTCGCGGATCTGGCGATGCACATCTGACAATGATCACGTCTTCATCATTTGGTTTTGGTGATTCGATAATTATTCTCATGACGTTTCTCCGTTTTAAAGAACACGTTACGGGTTACAAGTATGTCATTCACCTTTGGTCGTAATCTTACTGTAACACGTATTTCTTCATAAAGCAAATGAAAAGCTCCCCTGACAAGAGGAGCTTTCCTTAAAGTTTTTCCTTAAAGTCTTTCCTTATTATCTAACGTTCAAAGTAGTCCCGTTCGTATATACGGTGTATCCAAATTTGTTGCGAACCGCACATCTAAACTTTATACCATGCGTGCTTGAATTGCCTTTTACTTTCAGCGTACTGGTCCTAACATTGCTATAGTTTCCGCCCTCCGTTAGGTTTACCCAATTCCTCGTGCTTTGATTGTAATACTGCCAAGTATAATTCATAATAGTGCCATTCGCCGTAACGGAAAGGGTTGCGGTCGATCCAGAATTGACATAAACCGTGCTTGCAGGTTGACTCGTAATTTTTGCAACGACCTTAAGGTTGCAGTCATCGGAAGTTAAACTGATCAAGCCGCCATAAGTTATTACGCAACGGAATCTCCAAGAATACATGTCTTCGCTTACTTGAAAACGTAAAGTATTTGTTTGCGCGCCAGAGAAACTTACGTTTTCCCATCTCGATTTTTCCCTGTTATATCTTTGCCACTGATATCTAGCGTTATCCAGACTAGCTTCAACTTTCATGGTTACGTAATCTCCAACCGCGCCAGTCACTTCCCACGCCGGCTGTTGTGTTACGTAAAATTTTGAAATTTGAACTTCTTTTGCCAAGGTCACCTCATCTGCCTTGTAAACGTCACCACCCTTATTAACTGCATGAGAGGGAGAGATCATACCACATTTTACAAAATTGATTCCACCGTTGAAACAAGAAATCGCAGCATTTTGGGCTTTTACGTTTATTTCAGAATCCCTTACGTATAGTTCTTCCCCATGATTATTCCCAAGAATCGCCCAGCCGCCAAAACGACTCTTACCAGAATGTATTGCCGTAATGTCTATGTATGCTTTATCAATCACCAATCTGCCACCATTTCGCATATATATGCCAGCGAATGGCAGATCCGGCCCCTTCTCCCTTGGAACAATTGTCAATTTTCCTGGCCCCGTAATTTTTGTACTTCCATTTAGATAAAAACCACCATAGATGGTAGTATCAAGTTCCACGCAGATCTTAAGCCCATTTACGTAACTATCAATAAAGTATGAATTATTGGCATCAATAACACCACCATATAACGTAAGCGTTTTTGTGGATTCATTATAATAATAATGATTTCCAAGCGTCGAACTTCTAATCAATCCTTTGTCATAGGTATAAAGTTCATTTGCAGCTTTCACCTTTGTTGACGGCAGAAGCATAACGCACGTCATTATGAAAGCCGATACGAAAAACAAAAGCTTCTTGTATAAATTCATTTTTCTCCTCCCGGGACATCTTCCTTTCTTTAAAGGCATGGCCCCTTTATCTCACCCGCAAAATTGTTCCGTCCGTATATACGGTATATCCAAACTTATTGGTGACCGCACACCTAAAATACATTCCTTGCGTACTATCGTTTCCTTTTACCGTCATGGATCTTGTCCTAACGTTGCTAAAGTTACCGCCCTCCGTCAGGTTTACCCACTTTCCAGTTCTCTGATTATAATACTGCCAAACATAACTCATAATAGATCCTTCTGCCGTAACGGAAAGGATTGCATTCGATCCGGAGTTAACGTAAACCGAAGTTGCCGGCTGGTTCGTGATCTTTGCAACAACTTTGAGGTTGACGTCATCCGTATTGATTGTTTCCGAACCGCTCGTGATAACGCAACGGAATCTCCAGGAATACATGTCCTCACTCACCTGGAAACGCATGGTGCTGGACTGAGCACCGCTAAAACTTACGTTTTCCCATCTGGATCTTTCCCTGTTATATCTTTGCCACTGATACTTAGCGCCTGCACGATTTGCGGTAACTTTTAGGGTTACGTAATCTCCAACCGCACCCGTCACGCGACTTTCGGGCTGATTTACGATGTACAAATTTGAAATTTTGGCTTCCTTTGCAAAGGTTGTGCCATCGCTTTGATAAACGTTGCCACGCTTTGTAACTGCGTACCTGGGAGAAACGACGTTACAACCGGTAAGATCCATAAAACCATCAAAATCACAAATTGCAGCATAATTTGCCTTTGCATGGATTACGGAATTCTTCACAATCAGACGCTCTCCAGACTCGTCGCCGCAAATTGCCCAGGTTTGAAAATTAGGAACACGCGTATCTTCCACGTTAACGTCTATATTAGCGTTATCAATTGTCAACTTGCCTCCGTCCGTCACGTAAATTCCTACGGTCAAAGGTGCTCCTTTAGAATCCTGCGCAATGGTCAATTTCCCCGGGCCGGTAATTGTCGTATCTGCTCTCAGAGTAAAATCTCCTCCATAAACAGCTACGTCCTTTTCCACGCAAACAGTTAGTCCCTGTACTGAGCTGATAACGTACGGCCGACCCTGGCAAGCTATGGACGCTCTTTTTAGGGTAAGCTTTTTTGCATTTGCATCGTACTTAAATAATGCGTTTTCAAACGAACTATAGCCGCTGCGATATCCCTGTCCGTATAAATACAACAGTTCGTTAGCCGCTTTTACCGTAACGGACGGCAAAAGGATCACGGCCATCATGGCAAAAGCCGCCGCAAAACACAGTAACTTTTTGTAAAGTGATTTTACTGTTTGTGTTCTTGAATTCATTTTTTTACCCTCTTTTTCTTTTTTAATTTCTAACGTTTAGCGTAGTTCCGTCCGTATAAGTGGTGTATCCAAATCTATTCATAACAGAACATCTAAACTTCATTCCCTGAGTATCCGAATTTCCCTTTACTGTAAGCTGATTCGTATTTACGCCGCGGAAATTACCGCCTTCGGTCAGGCTTAACCATCTTCCCGTGCTTTCGTTATAATACTGCCACGAATATCTACTGATGGAGCCCTGTGCAGTGACGGAAAGTCTTGCAGTAGATCCTGAATTAACGTAAACCGTGCTTGCCGGCTGGCTGGTAATCTTTGCAAGAACTTTGATTTCCGCCTCATTGGAAGTCAAAGTTTCATCGCCCCGCGTTACAAGGCAACGGAATCTCCAAGAATACATGTCTTCACTGACCTTAAACTTAATGGTACTGGATTGTGCACCCGTATAACTAACGTTTTCCCATTTCGATTTTTCTCTGTTATATCTCTGCCACTGATATTTCGAAGGCGTAAGGCTAGCAGCAACCTTAAGAGTCACGTAATCACCAACAGGGCCATTCACGGTATAATCAGGCTGCTGAGTAAAGAAAAAGTTGGAAATCCTAACTTCTTTTGCATAATCATTACTTGAAGAGGTCGCATATATCGAACCATTTCTAACAGATCCAAATTTAGGAAAAACAATACTGTCGTTTTGAATCGATATTCCGCCTCCAAAATTAGCAATTGCAGCCG
Organism: Lachnospiraceae bacterium; assembly: GCA_017552985.1. Classification (GTDB taxonomy): domain Bacteria; phylum Bacillota; class Clostridia; order Lachnospirales; family Lachnospiraceae; genus Acetatifactor. Next base: position 5,709 of record JAFZNO010000069.1, on the reverse strand, counting down.
TCCTGCCCTTTGCTGAAACCACGGAATTCCTAATAACCAACGATTCCCGATAACCCTCTCCAAGAATGGCTGCGCAAGTTCCGCGGCTGGCCTGCGCCGTTAAGTCTAACTTTGCGTTTTCAATTGTTAACGTACTGCCGTTTACCACGTAAATCGGACGTAAAAGCGTAGCCCTGCTTGAATTTGGAACAATTGTCAATTTCCCGGGGCCAGTGATTTTCGTGTTTGCATATATATGAATCTCACCGCCATAAATAGTCGTGTCACTTTCAACGTAAATCCTCAGATCAGGAAGCATATTATGGAGAAACTCCCTATTACCGCAATGTATAGGTTTCCCCTTCAAATAAAGCGTTCTATTATCATAATTAAAATAATATAAATCCGTATTTCTCGACCGTTGAAGCCAGCCAGTATCAAAAAACTGAACCTGAGGATCAAGATAAACAGCTTTTACCGGAAGTGACGGTAACAGAATCACGCTCATCATTATAATCGCCGCTGAAATACATAAAAGCTTTTTGTAAAGTGACCTTACGCAATGTTTTCCCATATTCAATTTTCCCCCTCTTTTTTATTCATCACGGCCTGCGCCGAAATGATCCCCCAATTATCGCTTCCGCACTTCGTTTATTTTCGTTAAGCTTTTAATCGTAATCTCCTTTGCCGGATTTTTTCCATTACTTTCATAAAAGGAACCCTTAATCTTTTTTACGACCAACGGAGAAGTCACGTTACAAAACGAAAGCATAATCCCTCTTTCAAATATTGAAATCGCACCTTTCTCTCCTTTGGCATGAAGGTTGGAATCCCTGATGACCAGCTGCGAATCCAAACCTCCACAAATGGCCCGGCTTCCAAATATTTCGCTCAGATAGGAGGAAGCACTTACGTCCACATTGGCATATTCAATTGTTAACTTGCATCCGGGATCCACGCCGATCGCCATAGGAAGAACCGTATACTCCGAGGATGGAACGATGGTCAGCTTTCCCGGTCCCGTGATCGTTGTGTCTCCGCTCAGGCTAAGATAACCGTCATAAATAGTTACGTCCTTTTCCAGATAGATCCTTAATCCCTTCACGTTACTTCTTAAAAAACAGCATTCAAAACAATGATAGTTTCCCCCTTTTAGGGTGAGAGTTTTGGTTGCCAAATTATATTGTAACTGGCTTGTATTGACTGACCGACTAATCGTTCCGCCATAATATAATTCGATACATTCTTTTGTTTTCGTGGTGATTGCATTTGCCGGAAGTGACGGCACAAGAATTACGGCTAACATCACAATAGCCGTCGAAAAGCATAAAAGCTTTTTGGAAATTGATCTTTTCAATCGTTTTCCCATATTTGATTTCCCCCTCTTTTTTCGCTAAAAGTATTTTACTACTTACAGCGAAATAACTGACAGCACCAGAACGCCGATCAAAACTACGGCCGTAATAAAGTTGATGATCCAATCTTTCACTACGTTATTTTCCATAATCCATCCTCACATTCAAACAGCGTTTCCAAGTGAACAGTTACTAAATATTTATAAAAAAACCCATGTATAGTAAATCAAATTCTCTTGTTTCAGTCAATGCAACTTACTTTTACGTAAAAGCAACTTATTTTGAGGTAAGTTGACTAAACAAAAATGGAGAGATTGCCGATATACAATCTCTCCATTTATTCGTTCAATATATTCAATTGCTACAATTCAAGCACTTTTTTTACTTTTGTGCTTCGGGAAGGTCAAATTTTTGCTTGTCATCCTCACGAATCTCTTCCCCAAGCTGAAGCTCGATGAGTTTCAACTCCTTCGAAGCCGTGATCGTATGCTTGCAACCGGCTCTCATCGTAATGATGTCGCCCTTCTTTACGTTGCTCCGCCGACCATCCAGCGTGGCCGTACCCTCGCCACTGATCACGATCCAAATCTCATCACGGTTCTTATGGCTGTGATAATTCATCGAATTTCCGCGATTCAGCGTAACCTTTAACGTCATGCTGCCGGATTCAATGTCCAGAACCTTGAAGGTTCCCCAACTCTTCTCCGCAAAACGGACCTTTTCATCAAACTCATCCACAAAAGGCTTGATAAAGGTACTCGTCTCCTTATCGCTGACCAAGATGCCGTCCGGAGACGCCGAAATCACCACGTCATGAAGGCCCATCGCCAAAATGGGTACGTCCATCTCATTTAAGATCTGAACGTCCGTGGAAGTATCGTCGATGACACCCTTACCGATAACGGGATCTGAAATGGCCTTGGACAACGTATTCCAAGTTCCCATGTCAGCCCACTCGCCGGTAAACTTCATTACCTGACAATTCAGTTCCTTTTCTACCACTGCACAGTCAAAGGATTGCTCCTCAAACTCCAAATAATGATCCAAAAGATCCTGATACTTGCTGTATCCAAGCAGCTCTTCGGCCTTATCCAGGATATACTGAAGCTTCATGGCGAAAACGCCGCCGTTCCACAGCGCGCCCTGCTCAATGAACTGCTTTGCCTCATCCCTGTTGGGCTTTTCCTTAAAGGTCTTCACCATGGCAAGCTTCTTATCGCCGTCAGGAATGATATAACCATATTTATCCGCGTTGTGCGTCGGCACAATGCCCATCAACACAATATTCGCGTTTCCATTCTCTGCCTGATACTGCAAAGCGATCAACGCTCTAAAATAATCCGACGTAACCAGCGGGTCCACGGGACATACCACAACGGCTTCCGTAGGTCTCACGCCGTTCTTTTCCACAAGATAAGCGGCGGAAAGCGCGATTGCCGGGAACGTATCCTTTCTGACAGGCTCTACGCACACGTCTACGTTAGATCCAAGCTGATCATAAATCTCAGAAAGCTGCTTCTTGCTCGTCGCAACGGTTACGTGCGTCGAAATTCCCACGTTATTCAATTGTTTATAAACTCTCTGGATCATGGACTCATAGGAACCGTCACGATTCTTAAAGAGTTTCAGAAACTGCTTACTTCTAATGTCATTGCTAAGGGGCCACAGGCGCTTGCCCGACCCACCGGAAAGTAAAATAATATTCATATCGCTACCCCCGACATTATAAGGTGACTAGTATAATAATACGACTTTTGGGATGGATAGTCAAGGTGGAAACATTTTATTTATATGCCCTTACCAAACCTTTCCTAAAGTATGGAAACTCCATTTTTTCATACATACCATTTTTCATGGTCAATGCTCCATATATAAACAACATGTATCCATCACTAGTTTCCGTTTTATAGTTATAGTTATCAAAGAATTTTTTCAGTTTTTCTTCCATAGACTGGGTATGATAACTAGCACATGCAAACTTACAATTGTTATTCTGCATAACGTTTGTGCATCCACAAAGGACCTCTAATTCCATGCCTTCCACGTCCATTTTTATAAATATGTCTTCATTTTCATATTTGCTCAAAACCGTATTTAGCGAAATCGTTTCATCTCCATCTACCCTGCCTGCATATTTCTGAATGACGTGAATTTTGTCTTTATAATCCGCAAAGGTTTTTCGCAGTGCATTAACCCATTCCTCGGAACTTTCAAACAAATAGATTTCCTTAGCTTTTTCAATCACGTCCAGCGAAATAATTCCTTCCGCCGAACCAACGTCAACGAAGATTCCATTTTCAAACTTCACGGTCTCGCTAAAATATTTATGCGGAGAATTGTCATTTTGCTCCATAATTAGCTGTACGTAGGTTTCCTTTAAGCTATCGTCATCCATTTTGGGAAAGAAAAGCTTCTTGTTATTATGAATAACATATCTCAAATTATCTTGTTCGTAAACAGCCAAGTTTTGCTTGAATTCCTGACTTTTATCCATAAAAGCATACGGAAATACCTTTATTTCTTGACAAGATCTCAGATAATCAATCTCCGGACGAAAGCGTTCATAAAAAGACGCATCCTGAGAATCACCAAATATTGCATTTTCTAATTCTTGCTTTTCTTTTCTTTTTTCTTCCAGCCACGATTTTCTTGGAACAAGGTCTCCTATTGTTCTAAGATAAGACAAATTCTTTTCATGTTCTGCCAGTTCGGTTCCAGCTAATGAATAAAAATCAATGCGATTCTCTAACTCATCAATTCTCTTTTTTTCACGATAATAATCATTTATAGTTTTTACGCCATATTCTTTTCTTTTTATTGACGCTTTTACGCGGCTTCGGAATGAAAACATATAATTTATTCCTTTTTTAATCAAGTTTTTCATTTTTCTTCCCCTTAACGATTTCTAAAATGAAGCGAAACTCACGAGTAATTAGCACCATTACACCATATATGATCATCAAATAAATCACTTTATTGATCAAAGCAAAAACATTCACGTTGCCTGAATCTCCGTAAAGAACACACGACAATGCCATAGTAAGTAAAATGAATATTTCTTTTTTTAATTCCAACAAGAATCGCAAAAAACTGACATGAAAACCAAATTTCATTAACATATAATGCGCTGCAATAAAATGAAAAAAATACGCGATGCTAATACATATTGACAGTCCAATAATACTCTTAAAATAAAAAACACCCAAAAGAATTGCCAAAACGGAAATCAATACATTGATACAACTGTTATAAAAAAGCAATTTTGTATTACCGATTGATTGGTATATGGCTCCGACGCACGAATTCATCATTTGCGGAACCATCGCAATGCTCATCCACCTGAAGCAAATAGCCGTCTTTTCCCAGCCAGAGCCTAAAACTATTTGAATCATTTCTCGCGATCCCAAATAGCAAGTTGCAAAAACAATGGAACCTACCAACATACACGCACGCGCAATCTTTTTAAACTTATTATAAATTACTAACGGCTCTTTTTGGAAATCTGACAAAACCGGATGCAATACAGGCATAAATACACCCGTCAAGTTATTTACGGGATAAAGCATAAGCGTATATGCCTTATTATAAAACCCTAACTCTCCGGCACTTAAATATTTTCCCGTAAGCAGATTATCTAAATTCCTGGAAATATAACAGACAAGATTAAAAGCGAACTGAAATCCTGAGAATTTTGCAATTTTTTTAATGCCATCAAATTCAATTTTTTTACTAAGCTTAATCTTAACCGCAACATAATTTACTGCGTAAGTAAGCATAGCTGAAATAATATTTTGAAATACCAGTGCATATACGCCCCACCCGTCAAGAGCGAGCATAATGGCAATAACCGAACTGGCAACGCATACCAGGATATTTCTCAGGGCAATAAATACAAACTTTTTCTCTTTATTCAGGATTCCATTAGGAACCATGTTTGAAATATTAAAAAAAATTGAAACGCTTAACAAAATACCGATGGGAACATATATTCCATCGTTATAAAAACGCGATATCGGGACCGAAAGTATCATAAAAAAAACAGACAACGCACAAGCAAGATAGACGGTAATGGAATAAATGTCTTCCACTTCCTTCATCTTCAAATCCTTTATCTGTACAATTGCCGGTCCAACTCCAACGTCCGAAAGCGTAACAAACAGCGTTGAGAAAACCGTAATGACGGCTACTATTCCATAATCATCCGCATTAAGTATTCTTGCCAATATGGCATTTAAAAACAATGTCATGATTATGCGAGAATAATTACCAAACGCATACATTATAGTTTGTTTTTTTAAGCTAAGTTGCTTCATTTCGTCTCCCAAGCACACTTTTCGTACGTCGCATTTATTTCTTATTTGAATACTCGTTTAAT